>JBMZWX010000007.1:0-70857 GCA_049627085.1 Flavobacteriales bacterium
GGCATCACCGACGACACCCTGCTCATGCGCATGACCGAAGAGCAGTGGGACCGCGTGATCAGCGTCAACCTGAAGAGCTGCTTCAACTTGACCAAGGCCGTGATGCGCACCATGCTCAAGGCACGCGCCGGATCCATCGTGAACATCTCCTCTGTCGTCGGCATCCAAGGCAACGCCGGCCAAGCGAATTACGCCGCCTCCAAAGCCGGCATCCTCGGCTTCACGAAGTCCGTGGCCCTGGAGCTGGGCAGCCGCAACATCCGTTGCAACGCCATTGCCCCTGGGTTCATTGAAACCGAAATGACCGCCAAACTCGACGAGGACACCGTCCAAGGGTGGCGCGACGCCATTCCATTGAAGCGAGGCGGCACGCCCGAGGACGTGGCCAACTTGTGCGTCTTCCTGGCGAGCGACATGAGCTCGTACATCACCGGCCAAACACTCAACGTGGATGGCGGCATGATCACCGCGTAAGGCTGCACGAACCGCCTTCATGAACTGGTCAGACCTCATCGTGCACGCCGAACCCTGGCAAGGGGCGGTGCTTGGCGCAGGGTGTTTGATCTTGACTGCACTTCTGTACGGCTGGGGCACCGACCGCCCCAAACCCACCTGGCTGCTGGCGCTGTTGCGCTTGGCCTCGCTGGGCATGCTCGCCCTGTTGCTCCTCGAGCCCATGGTGCGACGCAACACCGAATCGGTGGAACGCCCGTTGCTGCCCGTCTTGGTGGACCAATCGTCCTCCCAATGGACCGGCGCCGACAGCCTGACGCGCCGTGAAGCTTTGGCGACGTTGGTCAACGCGTTGCCGAGATGGACGGAGACCGAAGGGTGGGACATGGCCTTGCTGGGCTTCGACCGAGATGTGGTCGAGTTGTCGCCAGCCGCCTGGCAGGCCGACGGCAAACGCACCGACCTCGGCGGCGCGCTTGAAACCGTGCGCAGCCGATTCGTCCACCGCAATGTCCCGGCCGTGGTCGTGGTGACAGACGGCCGGGTGAACCGTGGCCCCGACCCGGAGTACAGCGCCCGCAGACTCGAAGTGCCGCACGTCTTTGTCGGCACAGGAGACACCGCCGTCGTGAAGGACCTGGACCTGACAGACCTGCGGATGAACGAAGTGGCCTACTTGGGCAACGCCTTCCCCGTCGAAGTGACGGTGCGGTCCCGAGGGTTTCAAGATGTTCCCCTTCTGGTTCAGCTGACTTCAGGAGGCCAAATCCTGGACTCCAAACCCTGGACCCCCGGCCAAGACTTGGCAAGCACCACATGGACCACCCAACTTGACGCGGACAAGGCGGGCTTGCGCACCGTGACCGCGCGCATCCGGGTGCAAGGAGGCGCATCCATTGCAGAAGCCACCTCCGCCAACAATTCAAGGAGCGCGTCCATTGAAGTCTTGGAGAGCCGCCGGAAAGTCTTGTTCGTGGCGCAGGCACCCCACCCCGATTTGGCGGCCCTCCGCGCAGCCGCTGAAACGAACCAGCACCAAGAAACCGACGTGATGTGGCTGTCGGACGACCTGCCTGCCGCACTGCCCGAACATGACGTGCTGGTGCTCCATCACATCAACCCGCTGGAATGGCCCAGGAATTGGGCCGACGACGTGCAACGCAGCCCAGCCCTTTGGGTGCTCGGGCACGCCAACAGCACCTGGCGAGACTGGAGGATGGGACGGCTTGGATTCTCGCTTGACGCCCAGGACCTCATCACCGAGGCCCAGGGGCAGGTGACCCGGCCGTTCGACGCCTTCCCCTTGCCCGAGGCGCTGACCAGCATGACGGACATGTGGCCGCCGTTGGCTTGCCCCACAGGAACGTACACGGTCTCGCCCACGCTGAATGCCGCGTTGACCCAACAAGTGGGTCCTGTCACCACCGACTGGCCCCTTTGGGCTGTCAGAAAGGAAGACAACGCCCGCACCGCGGTGACGTTGGGTGAAGGGTTGTGGCGGTGGCGGATCCAAGACGTCGCCCAGCACAACGGAGAAAGCGCGGCCTTCGACGCGCTGGTCAACGGCACCTTGCAATACCTGAGCAGCAGAACGGACGTGAACCGCTTGCGCATACAGGCCCCAGAGCGGCTGGACGAAGACGTGCGTTGCACCTTCGTGGCCGAGGTCTACGACGCCTCGCTCACCCCAACCAAAGACGTCGACGTTCTCCTGTCCTTGACCCAACGGGGCGGCCTGGCCACCGAGCACAACTTCGCGGCGAATGCACGCGGCACCGACTTGACCGCAGACCTCGGCAACCTCCTCCCCGGCGTGTACAACTGGGAGGCAAGGTGCACGCAAGGCGGAGAGTCCTTGAAAGAAACCGGCACCCTCGTGGTTCAGGAGGTTCAAGCTGAAGCGAGCCTCTCCCCTGCCAACCACCGCATGCTTCGGAGGATGGCCACAGCGACGTCGGGGACCTTTTTGGGCACATTGAATGCCCCAGAAGACGCCCCTGCACTCCAGCGCGCATGGGACGCCTTCTCGGCCCAACTGGCCGCCCAAGACGTGGTGCACATGAGCAGCGAGCGGCAACCCTTGCATGCCGAGGTCTGGCTCCTGGTTTTCTTGCTCGCGTTGTTGACGACCGAATGGGCCATCCGGCGCTCAGCTGGCGGACGATGATTAAATTCAGCCCATGAACAACATGTCTGCCTCCCCGGAGGACCGCCGCAAGCTTCGCGGCATCCTCCTCGCCTTGGTCGTCTTCCTCCCCGTCTTCATCCTGTGGGGATCCTTGACCGTGACAGTGCCCTCGGGTTATGCCGGTTTGACCTTCCACACGTTTAGAGAAGGTGTCGACCCCGAGGAAGCTCCACTCAAGAGCGGCTTCCACTTCAAAGCCCCGTGGAACAAGGTTTACGAGTACGAAATCCGTCAAACCGAGCAAATGGAAGCGTTGGAAGTCCTGAGCTCCAACTTGCTCAAGATCAACATGGACATGACGGTCTTCACCCAACCCCAATACGCCAAGTTGGGCTACTTGGAAATTGAGCGAGGCCGCAACTACGAAGAGAAGGTCATCCGACCTGCCATGCGCTCGGTCGCCCGCGAGGTGATTGCAAAGTACCTGCCTGAAGAATTCAACACCACAAAGCGTGAGCAAATCCAGCTGGAGATCAAGGAACAGCTGGCCAGCAAACTCGCCGAGAACTACATCCAACTGAACGACGTGCTGATTCGCAACATCCAACTGCCTGTGACCTTGGAAAAGGCCATCGAGCGCAAGCTGCAGCAAGAGCAGGAATCGCTGGAGTACGAATTCCGCTTGGAGAAAGCCCAAAAAGAAGCCGACCGCCTTCGCATCGAAGCCGCGGGCATTCGGGACTTCGAGGAAATCATCTCGAAGGGCCTCAGCGACAAACTCTTGAAGTGGAAAGGCATCGAGGCCACCAAAGAGATCGCCAAGAGCAACAACTCCAAAGTGGTCATCGTGGGAGGTGGCGAGGGCGGACTGCCCATCATCCTCGGCAACGACTGAGCGTCCAAACCCGAAACCAATGAACACAAAAAGACCCGCCAAATGGCGGGTCTTTTTGTTGATGGAAGTTGTGCTTCCTGGCGTTGGGCTTACTTGGCCTCAAGAACGCCGAGCTCCTCGCCGCGCTTCATGGCAGCGAGCACACCGATCTTGCTGATGGTGCGGATGGCCTTGGCCGAGACGCGCAACGTCACCCAACGGTCTTCCTCTGGAATGTAGAAGCGCTTGCGCTGGAGGTTGGGGTAGAAACGACGCTTCGTCTTGCGCTGTGAGTGCGAGACGTTGTTTCCAACCATCACTTTCTTCCCGGTAATTTGACAGACGCGGCTCATGGCTCTAAAATTTAGGACTGCAAAGAAACAACTTTTTGGTCATTCCTCCAACGTCGAAGCGCCCTGATTCTTGACTTCTTGATGCAAGTGGGTCAAAATCCGACGAGAGGCACGTTGGACGATGCGGGCGCGCTGGGACCCAAAGCGGTGCACCCAAGCCCTGGAGCCGTTCGGCCCGGCCACAGCCATCCAAACCATGCCCACGGGCTTGTCTTCCGTCCCGCCGCTGGGCCCAGCCACCCCGGAGGTCGCCACACCCCAGGTCGTCCCAAGCCGTTGCCTCACCCCTTCTGCCATGGCCAGCACCACCGCTTCGCTCACCGCGCCATGCGTCTCGAGTGCCGACGCAGGCACACCCAAAACCTCTTGCTTCACCCGGTTGTCGTAGGCCACCACGGAACCCAAATAGGAAGCACTGGCCCCTGGCACCGCCGTGAGCATTTGGGCGACATTCCCTCCGGTGCACGACTCCGCCGTGGACACG
Source organism: Flavobacteriales bacterium (assembly GCA_049627085.1). Lineage (GTDB taxonomy): Bacteria > Bacteroidota > Bacteroidia > Flavobacteriales_D > Sanyastnellaceae > UBA11663. Next base: position 4,293 of record JBMZWX010000007.1, read on the forward strand.
GATTGCCCCTGCGCCTCGAGCAGCTGCAGCACCGCACCGGCAATGTCGATGTTGCCTCGTCCAACCACATGGGGCTCGATGAGCTCCAACAACGTGGCTGTTTCCGCTGCGATCAAGGCTTCCAACTTCGCCCGATCGGCCGCCGGACCGTGGACGCCCAGCCGCATTTTCACTTGGCCTGGAGACGGCAAATACGCCAAGGACACCCCTTTGGCCGGCAAGCCATCTTCCCACGACGCCACCAGTGCTGCGAGCGAGCTTTCTCCAATCCCTGCCGTGACCACCGTTTCGTACAAGGTCGTGGGCAGCTCAAAGTGCGCCCTCAATCGCGGCAACACTTCTTGGGTCATCAGCCCTTCCATCTCGTAAGGCACGCCTGGCATGCTCACGACCACCTTGCCGTCGCGTTCAAACCACATCCCTGACGCCGTGCCGAGGGGGTTCGGCAACACCGTGCACGCCTCCGGCATCATGGCCTGAAGCCGGTTCACCTCCAAAAAAGGCACTTTCCGCGAATTGAACCACGCCTCGATGGCTTCGGCGATCGGTTCATGCATGACCAACGGGGTGCCGAAGTAGGACGCCAACACATGTTTTGTGACGTCGTCCTTGGTCGGTCCCAACCCGCCGGTGATCAGCACGGCCTCCGCCGAGGCCAAGCCTCTGTCGAGCGCGGCGACAATGTCCTTGGGCTTGTCGGCGATGACCTCCGTTCCAGACACCACCCACCCCTCCATGGTGAGCTCCTGTCCCATCCAAGCCGCGTTGGTGTTGACGGTTTGGCCGATCAACAACTCGTCTCCGATGGAAATCAAATGAATGCGCATGGGCTTGAAATAAAAAGCGGCACCCGAAGGCGCCGCTTTCAAAGGTCGGGACAACGTCCCTCAAATCAAGCATGCATCATTGCACCGCAAGGCGCACAACTGTGCGGGCGGTGCCTTGGCTGAGCTCCACGAAGTAGAAGCCCGCAGGCAAGGTTCGTACGTCCACCTTCTCCACCAAACCTGTGGTGGTCCAAGCCATGTGCTCACGGCCTTCGACGTCCAACACACGCACCTCGTGCGCTCCAGGACGGTCAATCACAAGCTCCACCACGGTGTTGGCGGGGTTGGGGAACAACTGCACTTGGCCTGCTTGGAAGGCTTCTTCCACGCCCACCCAATCTTCAAAGTCAATGTCCGCGCACTCGCCCAAGTCGGCGATCGGCACGCGAAGGTGCACGATGTCGTTCACATCCATGGGGTCCTCGTCGCCGCGAATGTGCAAGCCTGGCTCAAAGTCGCGCTGGTAAATCAGTTCGATGTGCTCGTCCACACGCGGAGGCATCGACGCGAAAATGGCCTCGTACCCATCAAAGTCGACGTCCGGGGTCAAGTCGCACGCCTCCTCGGTGTTCCACGAGTCTCCGTTGTCCTCCGAGTTCACGACGTACACGTGGCGGAAGTTCTGCAGGCCTGAAGAGTAGTTCTCCATGATGGCGCTGTAGCTCACATAGAGGTTGGCGTCCTCGTCCGACGACATGCTGGGGATGCCCGCCAAGTTCACAAAGTAAGCGGCGATGTCGTCCTCCAAGTCCAACCCTCCGCTCTCGTCGATGTCGTACGCGTAGGCGATGGTCACGCTGCTGTCGGGACCAAAGTCCTCCCTCCAGTACTGCAAGCCATTGGTGCCTGGGAAGTAGCTGAAGTTGCCGTCAATGGTGTCAGCGTCGGCGTAGTACATGCCGCCGTACACGCAGTGCACGGTGCCTTCCACATCCACGTGCACGTCCCCTGCGCCGTCAGAGTTGAAGTACTCCTGGGCAATGCCGTCGGCGTCAAAATCGTATCCAAGGGAGTCAGGCAAGCCCGCGTCCACTTCGTACAAGTCCACAGGGAAGTCCGCCAAAATGTGGTACTCCCAGTTGTCTCCCGCGTCGTCCGAGATCATGACGAAGCTGTCGCTCAAGTCGTTGAACACCGCAAACGCCACCACGCCGCCTTCAGCATGGATGCTGTACGCGTCCGCACTGATGTTGACGAAGTTGGACGAGTCCAACTCGGGGAAGGTTTGCATTTCCCAAGTGTCTCCGGAATCCATGGACCGGTAGTACAACAACGCCCCGTCTTGGCCTTGGTACTCCGCACCGCCGTTGGCGATGGGCGTGGAGATGCAAATGACGTGGAGGATTTCGTCGTTCAATCCACCCACCGCAGCGCGGGGCCAGAGGTTTCCAACCGTGGTCACTCCGTCGTCGAGCACGGCGTAGTTGGGCAAGTCGGAGTCCTCCCACGTGCCTGTGCCTGCGTCGCGGCGTACCATGTGAAGGGGCGTGTCGATGCCAGCGTGGCTGATGACCACCTCACGGCCGTCTCCAAGGTGGTTGATGGAAGGCCAACCGATGCGCACGTTTTCAATGCGCTCGTACGGCTGCTCGCCCCACACCTCACCGTCGTAAAAATTGTAGCCCGTGCCGCGGTCTTCGAACGGCGTCACGTCCAAAGACATGGTCCAAGCTGCGCTGACGGCGTCTCCATTGCCGGCCATGCGGTCGTCGATGGCGGCGTTCGATTGCAAGTCGTATTGGGTGATCCCGATGACCTGACGTTCCACCACCAATTCACGCACTTGCACGTGGTCGGCAGATGGGGTGTGCTCCGAAGAAACGGGCGTCTCTGGACGGTGGTCAATGTCGAGCACGGCATGCGTCGGCATGGGTGCTTTCACCCGCGCGTGGGCGGGGAGTTGAGGGGCTTGACCCAGGTCATGCTTCTGGGCGAGCGCGGGCGCCGCGGCCAACAGGCCGAGCGCGAGAAAGGCAAATTGTTTCATGAATCAGGTGATTTGTCGCCAAAATACCTCCCGCACTTGGGAGAACCAAACCACCGGTCCCTTCAGATTTTGGGCAACGTGGCCAGGACGGTTTCGCGTCCTTTCACTTTTTGGTCCAAACCCACATGGATGTCTGTCCCCACTGGCAGGAACACGTCAATCCGAGACCCAAACTTGATGAAGCCCACCTCTTCGCCCAGGGTCACTTCTTGGCCGGGCTTGATGTAGTGCTTGATGCGCCGCGCCACAGCCCCGGCAATCTGACGGAACAGCACCGGGCCACGCTCGCCTTCGATGACCAACGTGGTGCGCTCGTTTTCCGTGCTGCTCTTGGGGTGCCATGCCACGAGGTATTTCCCAGCGTGGTAGATGGCGTGGGTCACTTTGCCCGCCATGGGGGCCCACTGGACGTGCACGTTCAGCGGGCTCATGAAAATGCTCACCTGAATGCGCTTGTCCCCAAACACCTCGGGCTCGTCCACTTCCTCAATGACCACCACCTTGCCGTCGGAAGGGCACAGGATTTGGCCTTCAGCTGCTACAGGCGTGCGCTTGGGAACCCGGAAAAATTGGGCCACCAAAGTGAAATCGATCAAGGCCAACACGGCGACAAACTGGACCACCCACGTCGCCGCGTTCAACTGCCACGCCAGGGCCACAGCCCCTCCTCCCACGGCCGCCACGAGGGCCATGATTCCAAATCCTTCTCGGTGAAATGTCATGCGCTCAAATTTCAGGTGCGAAAATGCACCAAAGAAGCACATAGGTCGGCGCCGCGATCAAAAATCCGTCGAAACGGTCCATCACGCCTCCATGGCCTGGCAACAGGTTGCCCGAGTCTTTCAAGCCTCGCCGGCGTTTCCACGCGCTTTGAATCAAATCGCCCGTCGTGGACAACGCCCCCATGAGCGCGCCGAGCCACATCCACTCCAGTCCCAAAGCTGCCCAAGCCACGCCTGCAGAGGCCAACACGCCCCCCAAGGTGCCTTCCCAAGATTTGCCGGGAGACACCGTGGGCGCCAGCTTGTGCTTGCCGAAGGGCTTGCCCACCACGAACGCGCCCGTGTCGTTGGCCCAAATCATCCACAGGAAGGACAACACCGGCCACGGGTCGTAGGGCTCCGCTTCGCCCAGCCACACCAAAGCAGCCAACGCCGGCACAGGAAAGAGGATGGACAGCGCTTTGGGGAATTTGGCCTCCGCGCATGCAGGGGCCTTGGCCCATTCCGCCCACACCAAGGCCGCGACCAACACCCAAAGTCCCGCGTTGGTCCAAGGCGACCAGGATACAGCCCCCATCACCACGGCCACGAACACCACGCCAGTCAACCCACGGGTGACCCATTCGTTGGACGACTTGCCACTCACGATTGGAGGTTTTGAAGCCAAACCTTGGCCTGCTCGCTGTGGGATTCAGGCACCCAAATTTCCACGGGGCGTGTGGCGAAGCACATGCCGACGTAGCTGGAGTCTTGCTTGTTCATCAACACGGCCGGGATGCCTTCCGCTTCAAGACCGCCTTGAATCACCGGCGCCATGTTGGCGTCGTGGCAGTGCATGGCAAGCACCCATCCCTTCATGCAGCAGGGTCTTCCGCAGGCCCCTCTTCCGGGGCGTCGGCCTCTGGCGCAACGTCAGGGGCAGCCTCCCCGGCAGCCTCCGCGACGGGGGCCGCGAGCTGCTTGTCTGTTCCGAATGGCCGCGCACCCAAGATGCGCTCCACGTCTTCTCGGAAGATGACTTCGTTTTGGAGCAAAGAATCCGCGAGCGCCTCCAACTTGTCGCGGTGGCTTGACAAGATTTCTTTGGCCCGGTCGTAAGCCCGTTCAATCAAGGCACTCACTTCTTCGTCGATGATGCGGGCGGTCTCCTCGCTGTACGGCTTGGTGAAGCTGTTCTCGCCGCGGCTGTCGTAGTAGCTGCGGTTGCCCACACGCTCGTTCAAGCCATAGACGCTCACCATGGCGTACGCCTGCTTCGTCACCTTCTCCAGGTCGCTGAGCGCCCCTGTGGAGATTTTGCCAAACATGATCTCCTCGGCGGCACGTCCGCCCAAGGTGGCGCACATCTCGTCGAGCATTTGCTCGGTGGTGGTGATGGCGCGCTCCTCGGGGAGGTACCATGCGGCACCCAGGCTTTGGCCACGTGGCACGATGCTCACCTTCACCAGCGGCGAGGCAAATTCGACCAACCAGCTGACCACGGCGTGCCCAGCCTCGTGGAAGGCGATCGTGTTCTTCTCGTCTTCGCTGATGATCTTGGACTTCTTCTCCAAACCTCCCACAATGCGGTCCACCGCATCCAAGAAATCTTGGTGGGTCACCAACTTCCGGTCTTTGCGTGCCGCGAACAGGGCCGCCTCGTTGCAGACGTTGGCGATGTCCGCGCCGCTGAAGCCAGGCGTTTGTTTGGACAAGAACTCGATGTCCACCGACGTGTCCGTCTTGATTGGGCGCAGGTGCACCTCGAAGATGGATTTGCGCTCCACCACGTCGGGCATGTCGACGTAGATCTGGCGGTCGAAACGCCCGGCACGCATCAACGCGCTGTCCAGGATGTCCGCGCGGTTGGTCGCCGCAAGAATGATGACCCCACTGTTGGTGCCAAACCCGTCCATCTCCGTCAAGAGCTGATTCAGGGTGTTTTCGCGCTCGTCGTTGGACCCGAAGCTTGCGTTCTTTCCGCGGGCCCGTCCAATGGCGTCAATCTCGTCGATGAAGATGATGGCCGGGGACTTCTCCTTAGCTTGCTTGAACAAGTCGCGGACACGGGACGCCCCCACCCCGACGAACATCTCCACGAAGTCGGAGCCGCTCAGGCTGAAGAAAGGCACTTGGGCCTCACCCGCCACGGCCTTCGCCAGCAACGTCTTGCCCGTGCCCGGAGGGCCCACGAGCAAAGCGCCTTTGGGAATCTTGGCCCCGAGTTCAGTGTATTTGCCGGGCTTTTTCAAGAAGTCCACGATTTCGTGCAATTCCTCCTTGGCGCCGTCCACACCCGCCACGTCCTTGAACGTCACGTTGGTGCCCTCGCCGTTTTCAAAGACCTGGGCCTTGGACTTGCCGATGTTGAAGATTTGTCCTCCGCCCGCAGGCCCGCCGCCCAGCCTCCGCATCAGGAACATCCACACCACGACCATCAAACCGAGGAAAATGACCCAGGAGAGGATTTGGCCGCCCCATTCGTTGGGGGGCTCGTAGCGCAGGTCGAAGCCTTGGCTTTCCTGCAGCTCCTTCAATTCGGTTTGGTACGCCTCCCCTTTCGGAATGTTCATGCTCGCATCCGCGCCAGCGTACAGGGCTTGGAGGAGCTGAGGGTCGGACTTGCCCCCGTTCAGGCTGTCTCGGACCGCGTCGGTGAAGTAGAGGTTGGCGCGTGCGCCGTCGTGGCTGACCCGTGTGATTTGGCCTTTCTCCGCCATTTCCTTGAAGTCGGGCCATTGAACCTGGCGCTGGGTGGAGGAATCCCCCACCATCACCATCGTGAGCAAGAACATGGCAACAATGGCATACACCCAGTAGAAATTCGTCTGGCGGCCAGGCTTGTTGCCTTGCTTCTTTCCCTTGCCAGAAGGGGTTGTGTTCTTGTTGTCCATTGTCAATCCGTTGTGTTGTGGTGCTCGGCAGGCGCATCGCCCCACAGTTCCTCCAGCGCATAGTGCGACCGGGCTTCGCTGTGGAAGATGTGAACGACCACGTCGCTGTAGTCCAAAATCACCCACTCTCCCCCTCTCAAACCATGAACCCCCCAAGGACGTTCATTCAACACCTCACTTGTTGTGCGCTCCACCTCCCTGGCCAGCGCCTCAACCTGCGTTCTGCTTGTGGCCGAAGCCACCACAAACGCGGAGGCAATGGCGTGGGTCAGGGGACGCAAATCCAAGGAAACAATGTCTTGGGCCTTGAGCGAGTCGAGGCCTTGAACCACACATTGGGTCAAGGCTTCAGTGGGAGGAGGTGCAGTTGATTTCATGCGCAAACAAGCCTGTCAAAGGTACTACTTTTGAGGAGCTTCCCTTGGCCAACGAAAGCCAAAAGCCCAGACCTGCCGTGACCTTCACCCACCTTCACCAAGCCTCTGTGCCCAGCACCAACGTGTGGGCCTTGTCTTGGTTGAAAGAACACGGATTGAGCAGCCCCATGCTGTTCACCGCAGACGGCCAAACCGCCGGTCAAGGACAACGCCACAAAACGTGGAGCACCCACCACGGGAAAGACCTCAGCATGAGCCTCGCCTTGCCTGTGCAATCCGGCTGGACGCCCCCCATCTTCAACATGGCCGTGGCCCTGTCTTTCAGAGCGTCGTTGGAGCGCTTGCGCCCGCCTCATGCCGCCGAGGCCAAGGTGCAGATCAAGTGGCCCAACGACATCCTGATCACGCAAGAAGGATCAAGCCGCAAATGCGCAGGCATGTTGGTCGAGAACGTCTGGCGCGGCGCCTCGTGGTCCGCCACCGTGGTGGGCGTCGGGGTGAACGTCAACTCCGAGCGGTTGGCGGCCCAGTTTCATGCCACGAGCTTGCGCGACGCATGGGGCATCACCCTGCGGCCGGCAGATGTGGGCCAACGCTTGACCCGAGACCTCATGGCACAACTGGCCCATCCCATGCATCCCGCCTCCGTGTTGCGCGGGTTCAAAGGACACCTGTTTGGGCTGGATGCAGAGCGTCTCTTCGCCGTGGGAGACCAGACGAGAAAAGGTGTGCTGTCCGACGTGGACGAGCAGGGGCGCGCGAAATTCACCTGGGCCGAACTTGGCCAGGACGAGTGGCTTCAATCCGGGGACGTGAGGTGGCGCTTCGAGGACGCCGGTCAGAACCGAGACTGAAGCGCCTCGGCCATTTTGCCAAACAAGCCGTTCAAGGCTGGCTCCACCATCATTTTGGTGAAGGGGTTGAGCTCAGCGTCGCAGCCGACTTTGAACGTGCACCCGTCTCCGTGCGGGGTCAACACCACGTCCAACGTGAACTTCACAGGCGTGGGCGCCTTGGTCGCCAACGTCAAGACGGTTCCTTCTGTGGCGGAGCCGTCCGAGGTGCGCTCCAAGTGGATGCCCACACCGCCGGTGACTTTGAAAGAACAGGATTCACCCTCCCATTGGAAGTCGGTGACAGGACCTTCTGAAAGCAAGGCTCCGAAGCCTTCCCACTGTTGGATCTCGCGGGCGACGGTCGCGCAATCGGCGTTCAGCGCCACCAAAGGTGATTCAATGCGGGTCATGACGGTTGGTTGGAGTCGCTCCAAGCCACAGGGTCCGAAGACCACCCTTGGAGGAGCGTGTTTTGGTCTTGTGTGATGTACCCCTCGGCTTGCGCCTGGGCCAACATGGTAGGGTAGTCCGTCAGCACCTCAAAGGGACACTTGGCGTCTTCAAACCGCGCCACGGCGTCGGCGAAACCGTAGGAGAAAATGGCCACCAGGCCCTTCACCTCCAGGTCCACTTCACGCAAGGCTTGGACCGCGTTGAGGCTGCTCTTTCCCGTGGAAATCAAATCTTCTATGACCACCACATTCCGCATCACGCCCAAGTCGCCTTCCACCTGTTGACCGGTGCCGTGGGCCTTGGCCGAGCTTCGGACGTAGCAGAAAGGAAGCCCCATTTCTTGGGCCACCAGCGCGCCAAGGGCGATGCCTCCGGTGGCCACCCCTGCGATGCCATCTGGCTTGCCGTAGCGGTCCTCGATCAACTCGCTCGCAAGCTGTCGCACGAACGTACGCACGGGCGGGTGGGACAAGATTTTGCGGTTGTCGCAGTAAATCGGAGAAAGACGACCGCTCGCCCACGTGAAGGGGTCGTTGGGTCGCAGCTGAATCGCTTTGATGCGGAGGAGGAATTCCGCTACCTTTCGGCGTTGGTCGGACGCAGTATCCATGGGACAAATCTACGATGTATTCATGCTGAACAGGAGGGTGAAATTTCGCCCGATGTCAGCCCAAGAGACGGCCAAGCCGCCGTCTGAGTCCAACCCTGGACTGCACCTGGTGGACCCCACAGCGAAGATGCTCCGCGACCTCCCCACCCTCTTGAAGCAAGGCCCCGAATTGGAGGACATTGCCTTGTTTTGCAGCAACGTGGAATCCACCTGGATGACGTTCTGCGCGGGGTACACGGAATTGGCTGCGGCCGGCGGCGTGGTGAAAGACCAAGGAGGCCGCGTGCTGTGGATTCAGCGGAACGGAAAATGGGATTTGCCCAAAGGAAAACTGGAACCGGGAGAACGTTTGGAAGAAGCCGCAGTGCGCGAAGTGGAAGAGGAAACGGGGATCACCGACCTCACCATTGTGGGTGAGGCGTTCTGCACGTTCCACACGTACGAGGCTGGTGGTGTGGTGCACTTGAAAACCACCTTCTGGTACCCCATGACCCACAACGGCGACGCCACCCCGGGTGAACCCCAAGCCATCGAAGGCATCACCGACGTGACGTGGTTGAAGCCTCCGTTCCCCATGAGCACCCTGGACAACACGTTTTCGAGCATCCAACAGGTGCTGGACTCGTTGCTTTGAGGAAGCTCACGGGCGGCGCGACCCAGACAGCTTTTGCCAGCGGCGCATCGCCGTGAAAAGGCCCTCAGAAGGAAGGGGAGCCTGGTGGGTTTGAATTTGACCGTCCGGGCGCACAACCACCACTTGGGGCACACCCAGGATGTCCAAGCGGTCCCACCATCCGGGGTCTCGGCCCACCCATCGCACTTGTTCACGCACGTTGGCGCGCTTCTTCAACGTGGCGTACAACCCTTCTTCATCGCCGTCCACAGACAAGACCCCCCATGCGACGTCGGGCCCTGCCTCATTCATCGCCCAGTTTCGAAGCAAGACGAGCTCCCGGTCTCCAGCACTGGAACCGTCACGGGTGACGAGCCACACACTCCAACTGCCGTCTCCGGCCCACGCAGGCTCCAAATCACCGTTGGGCAACATCCACCTCATGTCTCCCCACGATTGGGCTGACGTCAGATGGGATTGGGTTTGGTCCGACAACCGCCGAATGTCCGCGACCTCACATTGGTCGCGCCACCTGATGTCCCACCACGCCTCGGCCCAACGGGACCACGGTTGAGATTGCCCCAACCACATCGCCAAGTGCACCTCATCCAAGGACCAAGACAGGGCCTGACAGAGGCTGTCCACCTGGCCTGTGGCCGCCCAACTGCGCCATGGTGCCCTCCGTTCCTCCAACGGTGTCCACCACGCCTCGTGCTCCAACTCCCACGCTGAACACCAGCCCGGGGAAGCCAATTTTTGGCCCCAGGACCTGGGGTCGGGAGTCGCATGTCCTGCCGAAAACGCGGTGTCTGACGCCGAGGCCCCAAGCCCCATGCGCCACTCCAGGACCTGAGCGCGCGCGAGGTCGCCCCACAATGATTGTGGAGCGAAAGAACCGAGTCGATCAACCTGCCAAGAGGTGGCGCTGTCCAACGCGCTGCGCAACGCCGATTGGGCACGCTCCACCCCTCCACCGACCAGCCCCAACCCCACAAGTTGGTCCAGGTCCAAGGAGTCTTGGGCCGCTTCCAATTCGCGGGAGAAGGCCGCCAACCTGGCGCCAGGGTGCGCTTCCGGATACACGACTGGAGCGGGATTGCCCCGCAACTTCAAGGGCCTTCTGGAGGGCCAAATCAGGGTCAACGTGTCCCCTCTTCTTGGTTCCGCGTCGTCCACAACGAGGGTCCAGGCCCAGGGCAACGCCTCCAACGTGTAGACCCCACGGTCTGCCCCGTCCCAGGCACTGAGGCCAGATTCATCGACCACCAAATCGGCCCCCTGGACCGCATGTTGGGCCACGCCGTCCATCCAAGTGCTGATGTGAAGGGTGTGTCCTGCATCGTCCAGTTGGCACGCCGGCTCGCCAGCCTCGTTCACCCAACGGATGACCACGTCGGTTTGGCCCCACGCCCCTATGCCGGGTGCTTGAAAGAGCAACCATGCAACCCCCAAGAAACGACGCATCAACCGGCCGAGCTCCATGGGAAACGTGCTGCCAAAGCTTCAGGCACAAATGGCCGAATGTCGCCGCCGTGGCTCAACACTTCCCTGACCACGGTGGAGTGGATGGCCGTGAAGGCAGGGTCGGTCAGGAGCACCACGGTGTCCAAATCGGGGTGCATTTGACGGGTCATCTGTGCGATGGTCTTCTCGTAATCGAAGTCGGTGCTGTTTCGGACCCCACGCAGTTGGGCGGTGGCCCCCACCTTGTGGCAAAATTCGGAGGTCAACCCTGTGTAGGACATGACCTTGATCCGGGGCTGGTCCGCAAACGTTTCACGCAACATCGCCAACCGTTCTTCCACGGGAAAGGCGCCTTTTTTGGTGCTGTGCTGGCCCACCGCCACGATCACCTCGTCGAACAAGTTGAGCCCGCGGAGCACCACGTTTTCATGACCCCGTGTGACGGGGTCAAAGGATCCAGGAAATACTGCGCGTCGCATTCAATCGAAGGTAAACAAACTGAAATGGACGTGGCCATACTTCCTCGTCAGAACGTACCCTTCCTCTTGGGACAGGTCCACGCGCTCGCCGTGCTCCAGGACAAACCACCCGCCCGAAGCCAGGATGCCTGCCGACCGCACTGCAGAAGGCAGCTCCGTCAACTTGGGCAAGTCGTAGGGCGGGTCCGCGAACACGAAATCGAACTGGGTCAACGGCTTGGACAAGAACCCCCACACGTCCGCACACACCGCGTGCAAGTCGTCGCTGCCCAACTTCGAAGCTTGGGTGGTGGCGAAACGGCACCCCTTGGGTGTTTGTTCCACCGCGGTCACGGAGGCTGCGCCACGGCTCAGGAATTCCAAAGACACCATGCCGGTCCCCGCGAACAAATCCAGGACGTGGGCCCCGTCAAAATCGACCCGTGACGACATCAAGTTGAACAGCCCTTCACGGCCAAAGTCGGTCGTGGGCCGTCCCTTGAACCCTTTCAATTCAGGGACGCGCCGTCCGCGCCATGCGCCTCCGGTGATCCTCATCCGCGCATCAAGTTCAGCACCCCCCCCCATCCACCATCGGCGGCCTGAGGTTGGGCTTCGTTCAACGTCAAAAACCGGCTCCACCCTTGGGTCCGTTGGGCGTCGCCAGACCAAACCACCAAGGCGTCCTTCACCTCGGCACCGCTCCGGTGGCAGGCATTCACCATCGCGTACAACGCATCTTCTGACGTGCATCCGGCCTGCACATGTTGCTCCCATTGCAACACCTGACCGGCCGCGGCCGCCGCGTGCATCCCTTGGTCGCCAATGTGAACCCGAAACACCCATGCATGCTCCGGCTGAGCCTGGGCAAGGCGGATGGCCTCGCGGGCCATGACCGAGGCCATGGACGTGATTTGGGCTTGCGGAAACACCTTCGAAACGTGGTTGGACCACATGGGGTCGCCGGACGTCACCATGTGGCACCGGGTGCCTCCCCGGTTGAACGCCTCCACCCTGACGCCCTCTTGGGACGTGGGGCCATGCTGCCTGGCATGTGCACCGACCAGCACATCTCGGTCCTGACCGTCGTTCAATTCAGCGGGAACCAGTGTCGTGGAAGCGCCCCACTCGGCGCACACCACCTCGCTGCCAGACCCCACCTGGTTGCGCAGGGCGGTCAGCACCTCGGGCACCATGTCCGCACGCGAAATTTCTCGCTGCCTCGCCTGGGACTCGTGAGGCAAAGCCCATCTGAGCCACGCGCCGTCCCAAAGCAAAGCCAACTTCCCCATCCGCGGATCAGTTGCGCCAGTTGCCGTCCCGGTGCGCTTCTGAAAGCGACCCGAACCGCAGGGTGTCTTTTTTGACCCTGTCCCGGCCAAAGGGTGTGGGGTCCTGGACCAAGATGGTGGGCTGCCACACACGACCAACCTCCACCGCGCCGGTCTTCATCACAAAGCGCTCGCCCGTGTAGGGGTTGAACGGCAACGAATCAAGGCTCACCTGGGCCAAACGTTGGGCCTTCCGCACCTCAGGCGCGAAGTTCTCCGCGTAGAAGGAGGTGAACAGGGTGTCCCGGACTTTGTAAGGGCTGGCGTCCTCCATGATGAGGTCGAGCAAGCCTTGCTCGGTGAGTCCTTCACCTTCCGCCACTTCGGCAATTTGGTCGCGGGTCAACACGTACCCTTCCTCGCGGCTTTTGGCCTCGGGCAAGGTGTCGTGGAACGACCCCATGTTGAACTCCACGGGAACCACAGGCTCTTGGACAAATTGGATGAGGCTGTCGAAGGTTTCTGCGAACGTTCCGTAGACCGAGAGGTGAGACTCTTGCGCGGCCCGGATGTCCTTCAGACGCTGAATGGTCGTCGCGTTCACACGCTTCTTCGTGGCTTGGAAACTGATCTCCTCGTCCACCGAGTAGAACACCGAGTAGGCCAACCCCACGGCGGACAATCCAGCCACCAAAAGCAGGACGCGGTACATGGTTTGGTTCAAACGCTCGAGCACCACCGGCATCGCCAACACCCCGACCAAAATCATGGCCAACGAGGCCAGCAACATGGCCGTGGGTTGGCTCTCCAATTCATCTCCACTCAGGTACTTGGCGAGGAATCCAAACCCTCCCAGGAACAAGAGGATGCTGATGACGTACTTGTTGATTTCGTTGAAGAACTTGTCCATGTGTTCCAATTAAGGCGAATCGCGGTTGGCGTCGCCAAAACTACAACACGCAACGCACCCTGCAACCCTTCCACACCTACCTTCGTCTGCCGAGCCATGCCCCACGATTCGACACGCCCCTTGGACTCCAGAAGAGCCTCTGAATTGGAGGCCCGCTTGCTGGGCCAAATGCCGTTCGAACCCACGGCATCTCAAGCGCGGTTTGCCTTTGTGTGGTCGCGGTTCATCGTGTCAGAAAAACCCCGGTGCGCCCTCATCTTGCGAGGCTACGCAGGCACCGGAAAGACCACCTCGGTGGGCGCCGTGGTCCGCACGTTGCGGGAGGTGCGTCAACGTTGCGTGCTCCTGGCCCCCACGGGGCGGGCCGCCAAGGTCTTGGCCAAACATGCCGGCCAACCCGCGTCGACCATTCACCGGCACATCTACCGTCCCACGCGCACGCCAGACGGCGGCACGGGCTACGGGCTGATGACCAACAAGCGAACGGACACCCTCTTTGTGGTGGACGAAGCGTCCATGATCGGGGAATCGTCGGGGCTCCCGGCCGGCGGCTTTCAATACCGGAGCCTGCTCGACGACCTCGTGGAGTTTGTGTACTCTGGCCAGGGCTGCAGATTGATGTTGATCGGGGACGACGCCCAGCTGCCTCCCGTGGGGGCTTCGCTGAGTCCTGCCTTGCAGGGAGATGCGTTGAAGGTGGACTTTGGGCTCACGCTGGCTGAGGTCACCTTGGAAGACGTCGTCCGCCAAGAACTCGACAGCGCCATCCTCAGCAACGCCCACGACCTCCGCATGCTCATGGGCATGGCGGAACCCAAGGGGCCAGCGCCCCTGCCTCACTTCGAGCTTGGCACAGGACTGCAGCGTGTGGGCGGCCAAGATTTGGAAGAGCTGCTTGTCGACCTGCACGCCCAGCACGGGGAGGACAACATCGTGGTGATCACCCGGTCCAACAAGCGGGCGGTTCAATTCAACCAACACATTCGGGCGAGGGTGCTTTGGCAAGAAGACGGCCTCAACGCCGGCGACCGGCTCATGGTGGTGGCCAACAACTACCACTGGCTTGCGGACCATGAAGAGCTTCCCACCAACCTCATCGCCAACGGCGACACCTTGATTGTCGACCGCATCCAAAAACGCTTTGAACGCCACGACACGCCGTTTGTGGAGGCGGAAGTTCGGCTGGCCGACCAACCAGAATACCCGGCTTTTTCAGTCCACATCAACTTGAGCGTGCTGACATCCGACCAGGCGAGCCAAGGTCGTGCCGAGCGCAGAGCCTTGTACGACGCGGTGGCGGCCGACCACAGCCATTTGGGCAGCAAGGCCAAAATCCATGAAGCCACCAACTCCGACCCTTGCTACCAAGCGCTGCAGGTGAAATTTGCCTACGCCCTGACCTGCCACAAAAGCCAGGGCGGGCAATGGCAAGCCGTGGTCGTCGACCAAGGCTACATGACCGAGGAGCGCGTCGACTTGGAGTGGTTGCGCTGGTTGTACACCGCGCTGACCCGTGCGGAATCGGAGCTCTACTTGCTCAACTTCGCCGACACTTTCTTCGACTGAGTGCACGCACTCCGCTCTTGGCAAGGGCACAAAAAAAGCGACCAGTGGGCCGCTTTTTTTCGTGTCAAGTTTGACTTGAATTTTGCTCAAGCAAGCTCGCGCTCGCTGAAGTAGAACGCGCCTTCAATGGCGGCGTTTTCGTCGCTGTCAGAACCGTGCACCGCGTTGGCTGCAATGCTCTGTGCGAAGTCGGCACGGATGGTGCCTGGGGCAGCTTCAGCTGGGTTGGTGGCCCCGATCAAGGTGCGGAAGTCGGCCACGGCGTTGTCCTTTTCAAGGATGGCGGCCACGATGGGACCGGACGTCATGTACTCGGTCAATTCACCGAAGAAAGGACGCTCCTTGTGAACGGCGTAGAAGGCAGCAGCGTCGTCCATGCTGAGTTGGGTCCACTTCATCGCTTTGATGGTGAAGCCGGCCTCAATGATGCGGTCGATGATTTTGCCGGTGTTGCCTGCGCCTGTGGCGTCGGGCTTGATCATGGTGAATGTGCGGTTGGTCGCCATGGGTAAAAAGATTGGTTGTCTTGCTTTTGGGGTGCAAAAGTACGGTGTCCGTCTCCTCCCGCAATGCATCGAGCCCAAAGCGCACCCTATTTTCGTGGCATGAACACGAACACCCCGCTCAGCTCCACCGATTTGATGGCCCTGGAAGACGCGCACGGCGCGCACAACTACCACCCACTTCCCGTGGTGCTGGACCGTGGGGAAGGCGTGCATGTGTGGGACGTGGAAGGCAAGCAGTACTTCGATTTCCTGAGCGCGTACAGCGCGGTGAATCAAGGGCATTGCCATCCGCGCATCGTCAAGGCAATGCAAGACCAAACCGCCAAGTTGACCTTGACCTCGCGCGCCTTCTACAACAGCATTCTCGGTCCTTACGAGAAGTACGTCACTGAGTACTTCGGCTACAACAAAGTCCTCCCGATGAACACCGGCGCGGAGGCGGTGGAAACGGCCATCAAGATTGCTCGGAAGTGGGCCTACGACGTCAAAGGCGTGCCCTCCGGTGCCGCCAAGATTGTCACGTGTTCAGAAAACTTCCACGGCAGAACCACGACCATCGTCTCGTTCTCGACCGACCCGGACAGCACGGGCGGCTTCGGCCCCTACACCCCCGGATTTGAGGTGATTCCTTACAACGACGTGGACGCCCTCGAAGCCGCCCTCCAAGACCCCAACGTGGCTGGATTCCTGGTGGAGCCCATCCAGGGGGAAGCCGGGGTGAACGTCCCTGCCGACGATTACATGCGTCGCGCCCATGCCTTGTGCAAAGCGGCCAACGTGTTGTTCATGGCCGACGAAGTCCAAACCGGCATCGCCCGCACCGGCGCGCTGCTCGCAACCTGCGGCAACTGCACTTGCGAGGCCAAGTGCGAACGCCAAGACACGTACGTCAAGGCGGACCTCTTGATCCTGGGCAAGGCCATCAGCGGAGGCGCCTACCCTGTCTCGGCAGTGCTCGCGGACGACGACGTGATGGGGGTGATCCACCCCGGCCAGCACGGCTCCACCTTCGGCGGCAACCCTGTGGCTGGCGTGGTGGCCACCGAAGCCCTCGCCGTGGTGGCAGACGAACGCCTCGCCCAGAACGCCCGGACCTTGGGGGCCCGCTTCCGCGCGGCCATGCAAGACTTGGTGGACGAGAGCCCCTTGCTCAAGGGGGTTCGCGGACGCGGATTGCTGAACGCCGTGTTGATCAACGACACCCCAGAAAGCAGCACCGCCTGGGACTTGTGCGTGGCGTTGAAGGACAACGGGTTGTTGGCCAAACCCACCCATGGGAACATCATCCGATTTGCCCCTCCCCTGGTCATGACCGCAGACCAACTCGAGGCCTGCATCGACATCATCGCCAACACCGTTCGCACGTTCAAGAAAGCATGATGTTCTCTGTGAAACACCTCCTCTGTGCCGCACTGACGCCCCTCCTCGCCTTGTCCGCACTGGGCCAGCAAGACTCCACCAGCCGCGAGGTGGCCGACCACCAACACACGTGGTACATGGCCTTCGGGAACCACAGGTTGAACGAATCGCTCGCGCTCCACACCGAGTATCAATTCCGCCGCACCGGTCTGGGCCAAGATTGGCAACAGTCCCTCTTGCGGGTGGGCCTCGACTGGATCCGTGACGACCAGCACACCGCCACCGCCGGGTACGGTTGGATTCGGAGCTACCCGTACGGAGAGCAACCCATTGGCGAAGCCTTCGACGAGCACCGCATTTGGCAACAGCTCATCACCAAGTCGGTCACCGGTTCCTTCAAATGGATGCACCGTTACCGGCTGGAACAGCGCTACATGGACCGCCCTTCAGGGGTGTCGTGGCAACATCGGGCCCGGTACTTCGTGCAAATCACCTGGCCCGTGCCCAACCACCCCGCGTGGTCGCTCTCTGCCTACGAAGAGGCGTTTGTGGGGCTTCGTGCGTTGACCAGCCCTGTGCAGAACCTGCTCCAGCAAAACCGCCTGTCTGTGGCGTTAAACCACAAACTCGCGAACGGCACCGCCCTGCAATTGGGCTACCTGCAACAAGCGCTCTGGAAAGGAGACGGCCGTGCGGAGCGCAACCGCACCTTGCTGGTCGGCGTCCGGCACAACTTGGATTTCAGGACCACAGCGGAATGACGAAAGCGGCGGGGCTCATTTGAGCCAGCCCTGGGCGCGCATCCAATCGTCGTTGTACACCTTGCCGGTGTAACGTGAGCCGTGGTCGTGGAACAACACCACCGGCACATCCGTGGGCTTCAGGCGGTCTTTCAACTGGCGCAGCCCTTGGAACGCGCTGCCGCAGCTGTACCCGAGCAAGAGGCCTTCCTGCTTGGCCAATTCTCGGGCGGCGTGGGCGCCGTCCTCGTCGGTGACTTTTTCGAAGTGGTCGATCAAGGAGAAGTCCACGTTTTTGGGCAAGATGTCTTCCCCAATGCCCTCGGTGATGTACGGGTAGATTTCAGCCTCGTCGAACTCGCCCGTTTCGTGGTATTTCTTAAACACGGATCCGTACGAGTCAATGCCCCAAATCTGGATGTCCGGGTTTTGCTCTTTGAGGTACTTGGCGGTGCCGCTGATGGTGCCGCCCGTCCCCACACCGACGATGAAGTGGGTCACTTTGCCGTCGGTCTGCTTCCAAATCTCCGGCCCTGTGGTGCGGTAATGGGCCGCACGGTTTGCCAAGTTGTCGTATTGGTTGCACCACACGCTGTTGGGGATTTCCGCGTGCAGACGCTCCGCCACGCTGTAGTAGCTGTCCGGGTGGTCAGGCGCCACCGCCGTGGGACACACGTGCACCTCTGCCCCCATCGCCCTCAACACATCAACTTTTTCCTTGCTCTGCTTGTCGTTGGTGGTGCAAATCAGCTTGTACCCTTTGACGATGCAAGCCAAGGCCAACCCCATGCCGGTGTTGCCTGACGTGCACTCGATGATGGTGCCCCCAGGCTTCAATTTGCCGCTCTCCTCTGCCGCCTCAATCATGGACAGCGCCATCCGGTCTTTGACGCTGTGTCCGGGGTTGAAGTACTCCACCTTGGCCCAAACGGGGCAGGGAAAATCCGCCGTCACCTTGTTCAGCCGAATCATCGGCGTGTTGCCAATGGTGCCCAGGATGTTGTCATGCACGTTCATGCGTCCAAAAGTAGCGTGCACCCCCATGCAGACCGCCCCTCCAGGCCCTTACCTTTCAGGTTGTGAGCGTGGAAAGAATCTTGGCCAAACGCATGGCCCGAAGCAACCGCCACCTGGGCGCCAGGCCGGTGGTCCGCATTGCCACAGCCGGGGTCGCGTTGGGGGTGGCGCTCATGATTTTGGCCTCGGCCATTGTGCAAGGCTTCCAGCATGAGGTCAAGCAACTGGTGGTGGGGTTCGACAGCCACATCCAAGTGGCGCCGAGCGACCCTTCGGCCGATGGCTTGGTGTGGTCCCCTGGCATGCTCGACAGCCTTCGCCAACTTCCTGGGGTGGCCCAAGTCGCCTTGCGCCACGAGCGTGCGGGCATCCTGGAATCTCCACACGCCTTGCAAGGCGTGGTCGTCCGAGGGGTCGACAGCACCTCGGTGCTTGACCGCATCGAAGGTGGATTGCTTCGAGGCCGCATGCCCAAGGCGACCGCCCAAGGTCCTCGGGACGTGTTGATTGGGGAGCCTTTGGCACGCGCTTTCGACGTGGACACAGGCGACAAGGTCACGTTGTACTTGGTCCTGGGGAGGGAGGACATTCGCCCCCGCCCCATGACGGTGGCTGGCGTGTACCAAACGGGCCTTCAAGAATTCGACCAGCGGCAGGTGTGGATTCCCGCCGCCCAAATGCAGGACGCCGCGGGGCGCGGGGCCGAAGCCCAAATCGTGCTGTCCGACAACGACGCGGGACAGCCGATCCGTGCCGTTGGGCAAGTCTTTGGCCGGGACCCGCGGGGGTTGGGATGGCGAGGCCGTTGGGCCGAATCCGGGCATGGACGTCGATCCTTGCCGCTTCAGGACCTGGATCGGCAGGACACCCAACTTTGGATTGCCGGAACAGGAACGCTGGCCGACACGGCTCGGCTTTGGTGGGCCGAGGGCCAATGGCAAACGTCCGTGTCCTCTGGGTCCCACAGGAAGGTGGCCGACGGGTACGACGTGTGGACGACCTCGCTTGCAGACGTTCCTGAAGTGCAGGAGTCCTTGTTTCGGACCATCCCCTACGACTGGTCGGCCACCCGCGTGGATCAGCAGCACCCTGAGATGTTCAGCTGGCTGCGCATGCTGGACCTCAACGTGGAGGTCATCGTGGGCCTCATGGTCCTCATTTCCATCGTCAACATGACCAGCGCCTTGATCATCATCATGCTGGAGCGACGATCGCAAGTGGGTGTTTGGAAAGCGCTGGGCATGACAGACCAAGCCGTGGTCAGGACGTTCATGTGGCACGCCACACGCATCCTCGGGCAGGGTTTTGCGGTGGGCAACGTTCTCGCCCTGACCCTCGTGGCCATCCAATCGACATGGCAATGCGTGCCCCTCGACCCAGAAGCCTATTACGTGGACGCCGTCCCCGTCTTGCTCGATGCACCACGCATTGTGGGCATGGAATTGGTGGCCTTTGGACTGTGCGTCGTGGCCATGCTCCTGCCCGCGCTCTGGAGCGCACGCATCCGTCCCTCACGAACTTTGCGCATGTCATGAGCCAGCCCCCCACTTGGAGTTTCTCCGCCCAAATTGAACGCTTTGACGTCGACGCTGCGTGGCATTTCCTCGCCATCCCTGCCGAGCACGTGGACGCAGTGCGCGAGGCCGGCGACGGACGCTACGTCATCACCGTGAACGACGCCGTGACCTGGCATTGCGGCCTGTTGCCGACGGGCGATGGCCGGTGGTTCGTGGCGGTGTCCAAGGCCAAGATCAAGGCCGCCCAGACCACATTCGGCGGCTGGGTGCACGTGGATTTGGCCGTGGACAAGAGCAAATACGGCATGCCGATTCCAGAAGATTTGCAGGACATGCTTGACGACGACCCTGAATTTTTGAAACGATTTGACGCCATGCTTCCAGGAAAACGACGCGGAATGATTCACCACATCGCCAGCGCCAAGACCGACGCCACCGTCGCCAAGCGCATCCTCAAACTCATGCAAGAATTGGGGTTGGTGTGGGCGCTTTTGGGTTGGTGCCTCTCTGCCCAAGCCCAAACCTTGGGCCACGCCCGGACCGCCGACTACATCCCCCTGCTGGAGGACCGCGCTGTCGCTGTGGTGGCCAACCACACGAGCATGGTCGGCGGGCCTGACGGCACCCACCTGGTCGACACCTTGCTGTCGCTCGGGGTCGAGGTGAAACACGTCTTTGCGCCTGAGCATGGGTTCAGGGGCGACGCGGCCAACGGCGCACACATCGAAGACGGGACCGACGCCGCCACAGGCCTCGACATTTTCAGCCTCCACGGGTCCAACCGCAAGCCGCAACCGTCTCAGCTGAAAGGCATCGACGTGGTCGTCTTCGACATCCAAGACGTGGGGGCTCGGTTCTACACGTACGTCAGCACACTCATGCTCGTCATGGAAGCCTGCGCAGAAGCCAAGGTCGACGTGCTGGTGTTGGACCGCCCCAACCCGCACGGCCACCACATGGCTGGACCCATGCTGGACCCCGACTTCCAGTCGTTTGTGGGCTGGATCCCCACGCCCATGGTCCACGGATTGACTGTGGGGGAACTGGCCAACATGGCGGTGGCGGAATCTTGGTTCCCGGCACCGGCCGACTGGAAGCCGACGGTGGTGACGTGTCAAGGGTGGGAGCACGGCACGGGCTACACACTCCCGATTCCGCCCAGCCCCAACCTGCCCACGGCGGCGTCCATCGACCTCTATCCCAGCTTGTGCCTGTTTGAACCCACCGACGTCAGCGTGGGACGGGGCACGTCGACGCCCTTCGAATTGCTTGGACACCCCAATTGTCCATGGGGCTCGTACCGGTTCACGCCGGTCCCGACCCCAGGCGCCGCCCCCCACCCGAAACACGAGAACACTCCCTGCTCGGGACAACGGTTGACCGGAATGTCCCAGTCGTGGCGATCCCGGTCTGAGGAAGGTTTGCCTGGGTTCACGCTTGCGCCCCTGTGGACGTGGGCCGACATGTGGCGCACCATGCACCAACGGTCGCTGGACGGATTCATCGTGTCGCCCTCGTTCTTCGACAAGTTGGCGGGCACGGACGAAGTGAGGTTGGCCCTGGAAAACCAGCGCCCTTTGGACCCCCTGACCGAGGCGTGGGCCGTGGACCATGCGGCGTTCTTCAAGCGGGCAGAACCCCACCTGCTCTACCCTTGGACTGCACCGAAACCTGGGCATTGAGCGGGATTTGATGGTATACTTGCACATGCGTTTGTCCTTCACCCACATGTCTTTCTTGGCAGCCACCATGTCTGTGCTTGCGCTGGGCTGCACGCGTTACGACCCCTACGAGGGGGAGACGTTCGATTGCGAATGCGGAAACCTCAACTGGGGCGGACGTGAGTTGAACCTTCGTATGGCGGAAGTGGAGGCCTTGGACTCGGTCCAATTCCGCTACCACATCGTGGCGGACCTCCGCCAAGAAGAGGCCATCGTGGCCCGTGAGGAGCCCAGGGATGTCGTGCTGACGCTGACCACCGAATTGGGCGGCACCAGCGCATTCCTGTCCTTCCTCGCCAACGACGGGGATTTCACGATTCAACAGGTCAACTCCCCGAATTCCACGACCCCGTGGACCATGGATGGGGCGAGCGTGAACGTGATGGTCGGTGCCGACATGCACACCATGACCATCAACGAGTTGAGTGCGCGTCAGGGCAACACCGTCCTGCCTGTCACGGGCACCCTCACCTTCGACCTAGTCGACTGAAGCCTTTTCGTGAAGGCATCGACCTCACAGGGCCGATGACCTCGCGTTCGGTGACCAAGTACACCTCTTCCCCGCGCTTGGGCTCCACGGCGTGCATGCCGGTGAAGGCGCCAAACGCCGGCAGCGTCAACCTGTATCCAGCTTCACACCCCGTCGACGACTGGGCATAACACGGCACCCGCTCGGACTGCCGTCCGACACCGCGCATCACGGCGGCGGGATGGACGTGGCCGCACAGGTGAATCCGGGTGCCCTTGGGGATGTCGTCGTCGGGCTCGTGCGTGAGCACCACGCCCTGCTTTTCCCACATGTCCACCACCTCCAACCCCATCGCCTCGTAAACGACGTCGTGGGCCCGGTCGTGGTTGCCACGAACCAAGATGCCTGTTTCCAGACCAGCGGCCTTCTCGTCTTGGAGCCATGCCTCAAAGTCTTCCCACGCTCGGTTGGGCGACGAGTGAAACAAATCCCCCAGCAGCACCAACGTCTTGGGTCGGCACGCTTTCAAGGCCGAAGTCAACACGGACAGCGTTTGGAAATCGACGGTCGGAGGCACCGCAAGTCCCTGGGAACGAAAGTGCTCCGCCTTGGCCAAGTGCAGGTCGCTGACCACAAGCATGGACTCGGCAGGCCACCACACCGCTTTGGCTGGCAGCAACCACATCTCGACGCCGGGCACGTCCCATCGAATCACCCCAGGGATTTTCACCTTGCAAAGGTCGCGAAATCTGAGGCCTGGGCGGCGCTTGGGGTCCCTCGAGGTGTGTTTGGCTTTTCGTACTTTCGCTCTCCGAAAACCGACTTTACGATGAGCTTGTATTCAGCATATCTCCAAGAGATTGAAGACCGAAAGGGCGAAGGCCTCCATGCCAAACCCATCGACGACGCGGCGTTGTTGTCCGAGGTCATTGACCAAATCAAGGACCCCAACCACCCGGACCGGGAGGCGTCGCTTCAATTCTTCGTGTACAACGTTCTGCCCGGCACCACCAGTGCCGCAGGCGTCAAGGCCCAATTCCTGAAGTCCATCGTGCTCGGGGATGTGGAGGTGGCGGAAATCACCCGCACCGCAGCGTTCGAGCAGCTCTCGCACATGAAGGGGGGACCTTCCGTGGAGGTGCTGTTGGATTTGGCCTTGGGAGAAGATGCCGACATCGCGGCTGAAGCTGGCGACGTCCTAAAAACGCAGGTGTTCCTCTACGAAGCGGACACGGAGCGGCTCGAAGCGGCGCACAAGGCGGGCAACGCCGTGGCCACGAGCATCATTAAGAGCTACGCCCAGGCGGAGTTCTTCACCAAGCTGCCCGACCTGGAGGAAACGATCGACGTGGTCACCTACATCGCCGGGGTCGGCGACATCTCCACCGACTTGTTGTCTCCGGGGTCCGACGCGCACTCTCGCTCCGACCGCGAATTGCACGGCAAGTCGATGTTCGAGCACGACAGCGAGCGTCAGCAAGAATTGCTGGAACTCCAAAAACAACACCCAGGGAAGCGCGTCATGCTTGTGGCTGAGAAAGGCACCATGGGTGTGGGATCGTCTCGGATGTCTGGGGTGAACAACGTCGCCCTCTGGATCGGCAAGCAGGCCAGCCCGTACGTGCCCTTCATCAACATTGCCCCTGTGGTGGCCGGCACCAACGGCATCTCCCCCATTTTCTTGACCACTGTGGGCGTGACCGGCGGCATTGGGGTGGACTTGAAGAACTGGATTAAAAAGACCGACGCCGACGGAAACGTCGTCATGGACGCCGAGGGGGAACCCGTCTTGGAGCAGGCCTACTCTGTGGAGACCGGCACGGTGTTGACCATCAACACCAAGACCAAAAAGCTCTACAAGGACGGCGAAGAGCTGATCGACATTTCGTCCTCGCTCACGCCGCAGAAAATGGAATTCATGCGTGCAGGAGGGTCGTACGCGATTGTGTTTGGCAAGAAGCTCCAAACCTTCGCCGCGAAAGTCCTCGGCATCGACGTGCCGCCGGTGTTCGCCACGTCCAAGGAAATCAGCCACGAGGGCCAAGGGTTCACCGCCGTGGAGAAGATCTTCAACAAGAACGCGGTGGGCACTTCTGGCCAGCCGCTCCACGCCGGCTCGTACGTGCGGGCTGAAGTCAACATTGTCGGTTCCCAGGACACCACAGGGTTGATGACTTCCCAGGAGTTGGAAATGATGGCCGCCACGACCATTTCCCCCATCGTGGACGGAGCTTACCAATCCGGTTGCCACACAGCGTCGGTTTGGGATTTGAAGGCCCAGGAGAACATCCCGCGGCTGATGCGTTTCATGAACGACTTCGGGCTCATCACCGGCCGCGACCCCAAGGGAGAGTACCACGCCATGACCGACGTCATTCACAAGGTCTTGAACGACTTGACGGTGGACGACTGGGCCATCATCATCGGCGGCGACTCGCACACGCGCATGTCCAAGGGCGTGGCGTTTGGCGCAGACTCCGGCACGGTGGCGTTGGCGTTGGCCACCGGCGAGGCGTCGATGCCGATTCCCGAATCGGTCAAGGTGACGTTCAAAGGCGAGATGAAGGACCACATGGACTTCCGCGACGTTGTGCACGCCACCCAAGCCCAAATGCTCCAGCACTTTGGTGGCGAGAACGTGTTCCAAGGCCGCGTCATCGAGGTCCACATCGGCACCTTGCCGTCAGACCAGGCCTTCACCTTTACAGACTGGACCGCAGAAATGAAGGCCAAGGCGTCCATCTGCATTTCCGAGCCCGAGACGCTGATTGAGTCGTTGGAGATTGCAAAAGGCCGCATCCAAATCATGATCGACAAGGGCATGGACAACGAGCCTCGAGTCCTTCAGGGTCTGATCGACCGCGCCAACAAGCGCATCGAGGAAATCCGTTCTGGCCAAAAGCCGCCCCTCATGCCCGACGACAACGCGAAGTATTACGCGGAATTTGAGGTGGACTTGGACATCATCAGCCAGCCCATGATTGCGGACCCCGACGTCCACAACGAAGACGTCTCCAAGCGCTACACCCACGACACCATCCGCCCGCTCTCGTTCTACGGGGGCGAAAAGGAAGTCGACCTCGGGTTTGTGGGCTCCTGCATGGTGCACAAGGGCGATTTGAAAATCGTCGCGCACATGCTGAAGAACCTCGAAAAGCAGCAAGGCGACGTGACCTTCAAGGCTCCCCTCGTGGTGACGGCTCCGACCTACAACATCATCGACGAGTTGAAAGAAGAAGGCGATTGGGACGTGCTTCAGAAGTACTCCGGATTCGAATTCGACGACGACGCCCCCAAAACCTCGGCGCGCACCGAGTACGACAACATGATGTACTTGGAACGCCCCGGCTGCAACCTCTGCATGGGCAACCAGGAGAAAGCCGCCAAGGGCGACACCGTCTTGGCGACCTCCACGCGTTTGTTCCAAGGCCGTGTGGTGAAAGACTCCGAGCGCAAGAAGGGCGAGTCCCTCTTGGCCTCCACGCCTGTGGTGGTCCTCTCGGCCATCCTGGGCCGGACGCCGACCATGGAGGAATACGAATCGGCTGTGGACGGCATCACGCTGACCAAGTTTGCGCCACCTCTGAAGAAGATGAGCGCTGGACCTGGCCACCTGTTGTCGTACTGACCTGCCAGGGCTTCCTTCGTGAAGTAACTTGACCGCGATGGCTTCGAATTCGACGTTGTGGCGGGACATGGTCCACGTGGCGTTGCGCTCCATCCGGGGGCAAGTGCTGCGCACCTCCTTGACGGTGGGCATCATTGGCATAGGCATCATGGCCCTCATCGCCATGGTCACCGCCACAGAGTCGCTCAAGGCGAACGTGCGTCAAGAATTTTCCGCGCTGGGAACCCAGAGTTTTTCCATCGACCAGATGCGCAGTGGCGGCATGTTTGGCGGTAAACGCGTTTTGCCCAGCAGCCCCATCGACTTCAGGGAGGCCGTGCAATTCAAGGAAGAGGCCAGCGGGTCATTTGAAGTCGCCACTTCGGTCTACGGCACCGGCATGGCCACCGTCACCCGAGGCAGCGAACGCACCGACCCCAATGTGAGCGTCCAAGGCGTGGACGACCTGTACTTGGGCGTCAGCGGCTTGGGCGTCGCGAAGGGCCGAAACTTCACAGACCACGAAATCACCACGGGCGCCTCGGTGGTCATGGTCGGCCAGTCCATCGTGTCCCGGCTCTTCGAAGCGTGGGAAGACCCTGTGGGCCAACACGTGTTGGTCGGCGCACAACGCTACAACGTCATTGGGGTGTTGGAGGCTCGGGGGACGTCGTTTGGCATGTCCCAAGACAACCAAATCCTGATGCCCATCCCTTGTGTGCGTCGCCAATACTCGGACGAAGGGCGGAGTTACAACCTCACCTGCACCGTGGAGAAGGCCGAGGACATGCCCGCAGCCGTGGACGTGGCCACCGGCCTCATGCGGGTGGTGCGCGGGGACGCGCCGGGCGAACCCAACTCGTTCAGGGTGCGGCAAAGCAACCAACTCGTGGACACCTTGCTGGAAGCCACAGACGGCATCACGCTGGCCGCGGTCTTCATCGGGCTCATCACGCTGTTTGGCGCAGGCATCGGCTTGATGAACATCATGCTCGTGTCCGTCAGCGAACGCACACGCGAAATCGGCACGAGAAAAAGCCTTGGGGCCTCGAGCGCGGCCATCCGCACCCAGTTTTTGGTGGAAGTCATGGTCATTGGACAATTGGGCGGGGTCTTGGGCATCGCCCTGGGCTTGTTGACCGGCAACCTCATTGCGGGGTACTTCGAGACGCCGTTTGTTGTGCCGTGGGGCTGGGTCACCGTGGGCGTCGTGTTGTGCTTGCTGACAAGCCTTGTCTCAGGCTACTACCCTGCCCGTCTGGCGGCGCGCTTGGACCCCATCGTCGCCTTGGGCCGTGAATGAGGTGACCTTGGGGCCGCTGAAGCGCGAGGAGGTGGGACGCGCCGTCGACCTCTGTCGAGACAGCATCTTGGAAAGCCCCAACAGCCAATACACGTCCCTGCAGCGTGCCAAATGGGCGGACATCGACCGCGCAGATTGGACGAAGAGGCTGGCGGACCAACACACGGTCGCGGCGCGCGACGCCCGAGGAAACTTGGTGGGTGTGGCGAGCTGGGTTGCGCAAGCAGGGTCAACGGCTTGGCTCGATCACCTTTACGTGGCGCCCACGTGCCAACGTCAAGGGGTGGGCCTCATGCTCCTTCATGCGGCGGAATGCGAAGCGCGCGAGCAAGGCATGGCACGGCTCCAAACCCAGGCCAGCTTGCATCTCCTCCCCCTGCTTCTGCGCCACGGACACCACGTGCTGGAACACCGCCTTGCGGGACGGGACAAGGACTTGCCATGCGCTTGGATGGAGAAGGTCCTGGAAGGAGTTCAAGGCTGAACTGGCATGGACGGCTCGGATTTCCGACATTTGCCGCCGCATGTCAAAAATTCTGTACACCCTTACGGACGAGGCGCCCGCGTTGGCGACTTACAGCTTTCTCCCCATCGTCCAAGCCTTCGCCGGCAAGGCGGGCGTGGAAGTGGAGACCCGTGACATCTCGTTGAGCGGCCGGATTTTGGCCGTGTTCTCAGATGTGCTCCCTGAAGACCAAAAGACCCACGACGCCCTCGCCGAGCTCGGCCAATTGGCCAAGACGCCCGAGGCGAACATCGTCAAGCTCCCCAACATCAGCGCCTCCATTCCGCAGCTTAAGTCGGCCATCGCCGAGCTCCAAGCCTTGGGATACGCCTTGCCGGACTACCCCGACAACGCGAGCACTGCCGAAGAGAAGGACTTTAAGGCACGCTACGACAAGGTGAAAGGCTCTGCCGTGAATCCCGTGCTGCGGGAGGGCAACAGCGACCGCCGTGCCCCCAAAGCCGTCAAAGCGTACGCCAAGAAGCACCCACACCGCATGGGCGCCTGGGCGTCGGACAGCAAGGCCCGCGTCGCCAGCATGTCGGAGGGCGATTTCTTCGGCTCAGAACAAAGCGTCACCCTGCCTGCCGCCACGACAGCCGACATCGTGCACGTCGCCGAAGACGGCACCCGGAGGGTCTTGAAAGGAGGCCTGGCGCTGCAGGAAGGCGAAATCGTCGATTGCGCCGCCATGTCCATGGCCAAACTTGAAGCGTTCTTGACCGACGAGATCGACCGCATCCAGGCCGACGGCGCGCTGTACTCGTTGCACATGAAGGCCACCATGATGAAGTTGTCCGACCCCATTTTGTTTGGGGCCGCCGTGCGCACCTTTTTCAAGCCTGTGCTCGACCAACATGGCGCCGCCTTGGAGGCCGCTGGGGTGAACTTCAACAACGGCCTTGGAGATTTGGTGGCCAAGTTGCCCGGCATGCCTGAGGCAGACCGGACCGCGATTGAAGCCACCTTGGCCGAGACGCTAGCTTCGCGTCCGCCTTTGGCCATGGTCAATTCCGACAAAGGCATCACCAACTTGCACGTGCCATCCGACGTCATCATCGACGCCTCCATGCCGGCCATGATCCGTGAAGGCGGCAAGATGTGGAACGCCCAAGGCGAAACCCAAGACGCGGTGGCCATCATCCCCGACCGCTCGTACGCCGGGGTGTACCAGGCGACCATCGATTTCTGCAAGCGCCACGGCGCCCTCGACCCTGCGGTCATGGGCACGGTGCCCAACGTGGGGTTGATGGCCCAAAAGGCGGAGGAGTACGGCTCTCACGACAAAACCTTCCAGATCGCCCATGCCGGCACGGTGGAAGTGACCGACGCCACTGGCCAGGTGCTCATGTCCCAAAGCGTGCAAGCGGGCGACGTGTTCCGCATGTGCCAGGTCAAGGACGCGCCCATCCAAGACTGGGTGAAACTTGCGGTGTCTCGTGCACGTGCCACCGGCGACCCGGCGGTGTTCTGGCTCGACGCCAACCGCGCCCACGACGCCCAACTCATCGCCAAGGTGGAGGCGTACTTGCCTCACCACGACACCGACGGGCTCGACCTGCGGGTGCTGTCGCCTGCCGACGCCACCCAATTCTCCCTTGAGCGCATCGCGCGTGGCGAGAACACCATTTCCGTCACAGGCAATGTGCTGCGGGACTACCTCACCGACTTGTTTCCCATCCTCGAGGTCGGCACATCGGCCAAAATGTTGAGCATCGTGCCCCTTATGAACGGCGGAGGGTTGTTTGAAACCGGAGCCGGGGGGTCTGCACCCAAACACGTCCAACAGCTTGTGGAAGACAACTACTTGCGCTGGGACAGCTTGGGTGAATTCATGGCCTTGGCGCCGAGCTTGGAGCACATTGCCACGTCAACCGGCAACGCACGTGCGGCCTTGATGGCGAAGTGCCTGGACGACGCGACGACGCGTTTCTTGGACGAAGACAAGAGCCCGACCCGTCGCTTGGGCGGAATCGACAACCGCGGTTCGCACTTCTACCTGTGCTTGTTCTGGGCAGAAGCGTTGGCCGCCCAATCGAAAGACGCCACGTTGGCTGAAGAATTCACGCCGTTGGCGGAAACCCTCCGGACCGAGGAGTCCAACATCGTCGAAGAGCTCATCGCCGTGCAAGGTCAGGCCGTGGAGTTGGGAGGCTACTACCGACCCAACGCTGCGAAATGCGAATCGGTCATGCGGCCTTCCGCCACATTCAATGCGGCGCTGGCGCAGTGGAGCTGACCATGGCGCCCATGCGTGCGCGCTCCTTGCGCACCACCTCTTGAAGCAAGGCCCCTCCTCCGGGGCCTTCTTCATGCGCGCGAATCGCGGCCAGCAACGCCATCCAGTCGGCTTCCTCACGCGCAGGCACCGCCTCGTGATGGTCTTCAGTCACCAGGGATTCGGTGTGCTGCAGGAACGCCTTCATGTACTCCGACTGAAGGTTGGCCATCATGTGGCCGAGTTGGGCCACGCTGTCCGGGTCGAGGGTCGACGCCATCGCCGTTCGACACCGGCGTACATTTTCCACGTGGCCACGCACCACGCCTTCCAGGGTTTCGGCCAGCGGCAACGTTGGGGGGACCGCCACCGGCGCCCCCAAAGCCGCGACCCCGAGGGTTTGGGCCACGTCACTCAGCAACACACACCGCTCCACGCGGCTGGCTGCCAACTTGGGGATCACCGCGCCCCGCAGAAATTGGTCACGGACCTTGAACACCGCTTGGTCCAGGGCGTCCGTGATGTCGTCTGAGGTGGCGTTCTCGGACAATCCGAGCAAGGTGAAGGCTTTCGACCGTTCCATTCACACAAGTTACGTGACAACCTGAAACCTCAGAGGCCTTCCATGCGTCAAACGGCGTTACATTCGTGAAAGCTGATTTTCAACCAATGAAACATCCCATGATTTGGACTCTTTGCATGGCCGCGGCACTTGCGGTCGGATGCGGAAACGCCTCTGAAGGAACCTCTTCTTCTGCAACTTCAACGCCTGCGTCCAGCACGCCGAAAGCCAGTGAGCAAGCCGCTTCTCAACAGCCTGACGTCACCGTTTCTGCCAAATGGAAAGACGGCGTGACCGACGCGAACCGCGGGGACAAAACCGGCAAGGTGCGCCTTCAGGGCACAGTGCCTGCCGCCAACGGCACGGTCTTGTACCTCTACGAAACCGAGGGGCGCAACCTGACCTTGATGGACAGCGCCAAGGTCCAGAACCAGGCCTTTGACTTTGGCCAGGTGGAGGTGCACCGCGGGTTTTACCAGTTGGCCACCGACAACGCCAAGAACAACTGCCAGTTTGTGATGAACCCCGACGAGCCGCAGGTCAACTTGAAGTTCCGCTCCAAGCAATTGACCAGCAGCAAGACGGCGGAAGGCAGCCAGGAGAATGCGGCTTGGTTCACCTACCAAAACTTCTCGCGCGTCAACAACAACCAAATCCGTTCACTTCGGAAGCAGCTCAAGGACAGCCCGTTCCGCGCTCAAGTGGAGAAGCAGATTGAAGACAAGGAAATGGAGTTGGTGGCCAAGCAACACGAGTTGATGGGCCAATACCCCGACACGTACCTCGCCAAATTTTTGGGCTGGCGCAACCCCAAGTACCCCAAGTCGCAGGGCAACTACTTCGACGACATGGACCCCATGGACAACAGCTTGGTGCGCAGCATGGCCATCAGCGACCGCATCCAAGGCTTCATGGTGGCGTACAGCAAGGGCAACGACCCAGGGTTCTTGGCCTGCATCGACTTGGTGAAGGCACACTTCGAGCCCAACCCGGTCACCCTGGAAAGCGCGTTGTACTCCATGCTGGAAGGATTCTACAACACCGGCAAGGAGCACATCTGCCAATACATCCTCGACAACTACATCTACGACGAGGATTGCGGCGCGGATTTGAGCGACGTCATTCGCCAGCGTGCACAAGGCATCATCAACCTTCAGGTGGGCAAGACCCCGCCCAACTTCACCATGGACAAGTGGGACGGCGGTTCGTTGAACCTCATGGAGACGGCCAAAGCCAACAAGTACACCTTGGTCATGTTTTGGGCCTCTTGGTGCCACAAGTGTGAGCAGGAGATTCCTGTGTTGATTCCCGTCCACGCGAAGTACAAGAGTCAAGGCTTTGAGGCCATTGGCGTGAGCCTGGACCAGGCGCGCTCCACGTGGGTCGGCGTCATTGAACAGCGTGGCATGAGCTACCCCAACGTGAGCCAGCTGCAAGGCTGGG
Organism: Flavobacteriales bacterium; assembly: GCA_049627085.1. Taxonomy (GTDB): domain Bacteria; phylum Bacteroidota; class Bacteroidia; order Flavobacteriales_D; family Sanyastnellaceae; genus UBA11663. The sequence continues at coordinate 36,227 of JBMZWX010000007.1, forward strand.
ACTCGCCCATCGTCAAGGATTACAAGATCACGGCCACGCCAACGTACTTCTTGCTGGACAGCGAAGGCAAGATTGTGCTGAAGCCCAAGCGTGTGTACGAGGTCGACGCCTTCTTGGCCAAGAACCTCTGAGGCAGGGGCTCACGCCCAAACGATGTGTTGGAAGGTCTCTGGAAAGGTCACCCCTTTTCGGAGGCCTTCCACGCTTTGTAGACGGCCAACACCATGCCGTCGCTGAGCCCCACCTTGGGCACGTGCATGTGGGTCGCTTGGGCCAATTGCATGACCCGGGTGTAGATGTCTGCAGCGGGCACGATGACCTCTGCGCGGTCTGGCTTCAAGTGGAACCGAGACATTCGCTCGTTGTGGCTTGCCGAAGCCAACGCATCCGACAGCTTGAGAAGCTTTTTCAGCGACACCGCGTCGTGCCTCGGCAAAAGGGCAAGGCGCTGCAATCGGTTGGCGTTGCCCCCCGTCCCGATGGCGTAGAGAGGCCGTCCGGGCTCGGAGATTTCGCCGATGTACGCGTTGACGGCGTCCCATTCTCCGTCGGGGATTTGGTTCTGAAGGGCGCGCACCGTCCCCAGTTTGAAGCTCTTCCCTTTGATGCGTTTGCCGTGACGGATCAAGGTCAATTCCGTGCTGCCTCCCCCCACGTCGATGTACAGGTAGTCCTTGTCCTGGTCGAAATCCGCAGCATTGAAGTTGGAGAAGATCAAATCCGCCTCCTCATCCCCAGAGATGACCTCGATGTCCACGTTGGCACGCTTCTTCACGTGCTTCACCACGTCTTTCGCGTTGGTGGCTTCACGCATGGCGCTGGTGGCGCATGCCCTGAACCAGTCGATCCCATGCACGTCCATCAAGTGCCAAAACGCCTTCATGGCCTTGGTCAACTCCGACAAGCGCTTGTCAGACACGGCACCCGTGCTGAAGACGTCGGCACCAAGTCGAATGGGGACACGGTAGTAGGCCAGTTTTTGGGCTTGTGGGCGGCCATCCACTTCCTCCACGCGCGAGACCAGGAGCCTCACCGCGTTGGACCCGATGTCAATGGCGGCGCACTTCATCCTTGGGCGGCGTGGTATGCATACAGGCGCTCTTGGGCCAAAAAGGGCGCTCCCCCCTCCTCACGAGCCGGGAGGTTGTCGCCGTCCTCCGTCACGCGCCTGGCTTTTTGGTTGTCGCGCCAGAGGTGGTCGAACAAATCCACAAGTTGGTTCTTCAACCCAGGGTCCAACACAGGCGTGGTGACTTCCACACGGCGGTCCAGGTTCCTGGTCATCCAATCGGCGCTGCTGAGGTACACCTGGGTGTCTCCGCCGCCCGCAAACACCGCCAACCTGCTGTGCTCCAGGTAGCGTCCCACGACCGACCTCACCTCGATGTTGTCGCTCAGACCCGGCACCCCAGCTTTCAGCGCGCAAATGCCCCGCACCACGAGTTGAATGCGGACGCCAGCCGCCGACGCCCTGTACAATTTGTCGATCATCCCGGTGTCCACCAGGTTGTTCAACTTGAGTCGGATCCAAGCCTCCTTGCCCGCCTTCGCCCGTTTCATCTCCTCGTTGATGAGGTTCATGAACCGCCGGCGGTTCGTGAAGGGGCTCACGAACAACAGCTTGTACTGCTTGCGCTCGAAGCTGCTTTCGAAAAAGTCGAAAATCTTGGCCACCTCTTTCGTGAGGTCCGAGTGCGCGGTCAGCAAGCTCAAGTCCTCGTACACCCCGGCTGTCTTCTCGTGGAAATTGCCTGTGCCGATGTGGGCGTAACGTCGCACGCGGCCTTGGTGTTTCCGGGTGATGAGGATGAGTTTGGCGTGCACTTTCAACTTGGGAATCCCAAAACGGACCACCACCCCTGCCTCCTTCAGCATGTTGCTGATCTGGATGTTCTGCTTCTCGTCAAAGCGCGCCGCCAATTCCACCACAACCTCCACGTGCTTTCCGTTGCGGGCAGCGTTCACCAGCGCGTTGATCACCAAGCTGTTCTTGGCGACACGGTACAGGTTGATCTGGATGGTTCGGACACTCGGGTCGATGGCCGCTTCGCGCAGCAAGTCCACCACATGCACAAACTTGTGGTACGGATAGTGCAACAGGATGTCGCCCTCGTCGATGGCGTTCATCACGCTTGTGGCGGCCTTCAAACGTGGATGGGTCAAGGGCTTCTGGGCAGGGTGCACCAACTCGGACCGACCGAAGTCGGGGAACCCCATCAAGTCCCGGCGGTTGTGGTAGCGTTCGCCCGGAATGACGCTTGCTTCCGATTGCAATTCCAGCTTGCGAAGCAAAGCCTGGAGCATGTCCTTGGGCATCTGTCTGTCGTACAAAAAACGGACGACCTCGCCAGAACTCCGCCGCTTGAGGCCGCGCTCCATCTTGGCCATCACCGACCGGGTCAAATCGTCGTCCATGTCGATGGCCGCATCCCGCGTCGCCTTGATCGCAAACGCCTCGATGTGCACCGCCTCGAACAACTTGAAGATCCTGGGCAAGGCCTCGCGAATGACGTCGTCCAGGAACATCACGCGCTTCAAACCCTGGTCGGCCGGCAGCGTCAAGAACCTGGGCAAGTGGCTCGGCAGTTGGATCAAAGCCAACTTCTTCTTGCCCTCGGCCGAAGTGAGGCGAATGGCCAAGTACCCCTCCCCGTCCACCAACTCTGGCATTTCCACCCCCCGTCCCAACATGATGGGCACCAAAGATGGGCGAACCGTCCGGCGGAAGTAATCGTCCACAAATTCCGCATCCTCTGGCGCAAGGTGGGCCTCGTCCACCATGGCGATGCCCTCGCGCCTCAGCTCGTGCTGAAGGGCCACAAACGTGTCGTCAAACTCGCCTTGCAGCCAAGTGATTTGGGATTCAATCTCCTTCAACGTGCGCACAACCGGGAAACCCAGCGTGGTTTTCGCCTTGGCATCCACAGACGCCATGCGTTGCAAATACGCCACGCGCACCCGGTAGAACTCGTCGAGGTTGTTGGAGAAAATGCCCAGGAAGCGCATGCGTTCCACCAGCGGATTGTCGGAAGATTGCGCCTCCTGAAGCACGCGGTGGTTGAAGGACAGCCAACTGAGCTCTCGGTTGATGTAACGGTCGGTGTCGCCCCCCTTCTTCATGACACAAAGATGCAGCGCTGAAATGTGACTTCCGTGACAATTCTTGGCGGTTCTCCTCTGAACTCCCACCGGGGGCCGTTGTTACCTTTGCGCCACATCATTCAAACCAAAAATTTTCAAGAACCATGGCAGTTCTCGTCGGCCGCAAGGCCCCCCACTTCAGCGAAACCGCAGTTGTCAATGGAAAGGACATCGTCGACGGCTTCTCGCTTGACCAGTACCTCGGCAACAAGTACGTGATCTTGTTCTTCTACCCCAAGGACTTCACATTCGTGTGCCCCACTGAAATTCACGCCTTCCAAGAGAAGCTCGGAGAATTTGACGCGCGCAACTGCGCGGTGGTGGGTGTGTCCACCGACACCGCCGAGACCCACCAGGCCTACCTCCGTGTGGCCAAGGACCAAGGCGGCATTGAAGGCGTGACGTACCCCCTCGTCGCTGACACCAACAAGACCATCTCCACCAACTACGATGTGTTGGCCGGGGAATACGACTACGACGAGGAAGGCAACTTGACCGCCGAAGGTGAAATGATCGCGTACCGCGGTTTGTTCCTCATCGACAAAGAGGGCATCGTGCGTCACCAGCTCGTGAACTTCTTCCCCATCGGACGGAACGTGGACGAAGCCATCCGCGTGTTGGATGCGTGGATCCACAACGAGACCCACGGTGAAGTTTGCCCAGCCAACTGGGAGAAAGGCAAGGACGCCATGAGCGCCACCAACGACGGCGTGGCCGCCTACCTCGCCAGCCACTGATCCTGATTCCTCAGGATGCAAAAAGCCCCGGCTCTCTCGAGTCGGGGCTTTTTTGGGGTCACTTTGGCGTGGTGCTCAGACGCGTTGCTTCTTGCGCCGCACGTGGTGCACCTTCTCGCCGTTCGCCGCCACGAAGGGCTCGGCGTGCTGATCAAAGTGGCTGGACAGCTCTTGGGCCGACCACTCAGGACGGGCCTGGATCAGGCAGGCCACGTCGTCGCACGCGACGGCAGGATTTCCGTCCTCGTCCATGATCACGTAGATGTCCCCCACCAACCGCTGGGCCATCTTTTCTTGGTGAGACATGGGTGGTGTGTACACGGCGTCGCGTGTTTGGCGGAGTTCATCCAAGGTGCGTGTCTTGCTCATCTTCTAAATCTTTCGGGTATGCAATATACACGAAATCAACAAATTGCACGTGTACATTGGACACGGTTTGGGGTCAAGCTGCCCCAAATGCGTCGCGGACAAAGGCTTGCACAGCCTTGAGTTGCCCTGGGGAGAATGCGAGCGACACGTTTTGGTCCTTGGAGCGCAGATGCAACGTGCCTTCGTCGTCACGAGCCGACAACTCCACGTGGATGTCCCCTCGGTTCCAAGGCACGCCATAGACCTCAAGGCGAACCCGGAAGTACAAGATGGCGCCCGATTGGGTGCGTTGCAGGTTGGACCACTTCACGTCGGCCGTTTCGTCGACGAGGGCCTTCACCTCGGCCGAGCCATCGCGCAGACGAAACCGAGGGCTGCCCGACTTCTTCCACCAGGGAAGCGGTTTGCCGGAAATGGCGTAGACCTCGGCCCAACGGTCCGGGTCAGCGTACGTCAAGTTCCAAAGCATCTCCGCTCCATAGGGTTTGATATTTGCCTTCGCCGTCGTACATCTCAGCCTGACGGCGGGTGTTGAACTTCCGGTTGGAACGGGGGTCGTTGCCCACGCCCGCCACGTAGATCCAATTGCCGGTGTTGCTCGCAGGGTCGTGGTCCAGGAGCAGGTGCTCGAACCACGACGCCCCGAGGCGCCAATCGATGCCCAAATCGTGGACGAGGTACGACGCCACGTTCTGGCGTCCGCGGTTGCTCATGAACCCCGTGCGGGCCAGTTCCCGCATGTTGGCGTTCACGAAAGGATCCTTGGTGCGTCCCTCCTTCCACGCTTCGAAGGCGTGACGTTGGGTGCCGCGGTTGGGGCTGTCCGGCTTGAGGGCCTTCTTGTGGAAGATTTTGGCCCCGTACTTCATGGCCACGAATCGGAAGTAATCGCGCCAAATCAACTCAAAGACCAACCAATACGTGCTGTCGTTGGCTTCCACGGTGTCCTCAAACCGGGCCACCTCGCTGGCGATTCGACGGGGGCTGATGCATCCGTTGGCCAGCCACGGGCTGAACTTGCTGCTGTAGTCCGCCCCCACCAACCCGTTGCGGGTCTTCTTGTACACGGCCAATTTCTCCGTGTCCCAGAAGTAATGCTTGAGCCTGGCGCGGGCCTCGCTTGCGCCCCCACGGAATGGCAACACGGCGCGCGCGTCGTCCACCGGAAGCGCCGTGCCATGGCGTGTGAGGAACGACGCCAATTCCGGCAACTTGCCGAGGTCGTCCGCCTCCAGACAGGTCAAGGATTCCGGGGCCGGATGAGGCATGCGAACATCGCTTCCTTTCTCCACTTTTTTCCGGAATTGGGTGAAGATGTCAGGCAACGCCTCCAGGGACATCGGGATGTCCTCAGGGTGGTACAACGTGAGGCCTTCCACCCAGCGACAATGTCCGCCCTGCGCTTCGACGGCGCGCTCCACCGCCAACTCTGCGTCGAGCTCTTCCGGGGTGTGCTCGGCCTGGGCGGTCAAGACCTTGCATCCCAAATCGGACATCAAGGCAGGAAGCACGTCTTGGGGCGCACCTTCCAAGATGTGAAGGCATCCGCCCACGTCTTCGATGGCGCGCTGCAAATCGGCCACGCTTTCCCACAGAAAACGGGTTCGGAAGGGGCCGGTTTTGCGGTGGCCCCACCGGTCTTCTTGCCAAAACGCCGGATCAATCACATACGCGAGCGCCAAGTCTCCCCCGCGAAGGGCCTCCTGCAAGGCAGGGTTGTCGTCGAGACGAAGGTCGTTTCGGAACCAATGAAGGGTGGCCATGTCAAAGTTGTTCAAGGTTGTGAAGGACCGCATCCCCGCGGTCGAGAAGGGCTTGTTGCTTGGCGGGGTCCATCTTGTCCCATGTCCGGTACACCATGCCAATGCGTGGGTTTTTCTCCAGCAGGTGTCGGTTCCGTGCGTGGAAATGCCAATAGAGGCTGTTGAAGGGGCAGGCGTCGTCCTCGGTCTTGCCCTGACGGTTGTACCGACACGCCGCGCAATGGGGCCCCATCTTGTGCATGTAGTTGGCGGAAGACACGTAGGGCTTGGTCCCCACAATGCCGCCGTCCGCAAACTGACTCATGCCTCGCGTGTTGGTGATCTCCACCCACTCGATGGCGTCGATGTACACCCCCAAATACCAACGGTCGACTTCGTCGGGATCGATGCCGGCAAGCAAAGCGAAGTTGCCGGTCACCATGAGGCGCTGAATGTGGTGGGCGTAGGCGTGGTCCAGGGTTTGGGTGATGGCGTGCTGCAAGCAACGCATGCCAGTCTCTCCCGTCCAAAACCACCCGGGCAGGGGACGGTCGTGCTGGAAGAAATTCTTCTTCGCGTATTCAGGCATGTGGGCCCAATAGACGCCCCGCATGTACTCTCGCCACCCGAGGATTTGACGGATGAAGCCTTCCACTTGCTCAATGCTCGCATGGGAGGGCGCCTCCCGCCACTTGCGTTCCACCGCCTCGATGACTTCGCGCGGCGACAGCATTTTGACATTCATCGCGAAGCTCAAGCGGCTGTGGTACACCGTCCAGCTGTCCTCCGTGAGCGCGTCCTGAAAGTCGCCAAACAGCGGCAGCAACTCGTCCACAAACAACCTCAACAACTCCAGGCTTTCCTCCCGGGTCACCGGCCATCCGAAGGCAGTCGGATCCACGCGACCCACGGTTTGGACCCCGGCATCCTCGAGCTGGGCAACCAACCCAGCCACGTCGCGCGGCCAAAGCTTCGGCTGAGGCGGCACATGGCCCTTGGGCAGCTTCTTCCGGTTGTTGGCGTCGTAGTTCCACTTCCCTCCTTCTGGCTGTCCGGCGCCGTCGAGCAACACGGCGTGGCGCTTCCGCATCATCCGGTAAAACGACTCCATCAAGTACTGCTTCTTGCCCTTGAAATGGGTCGCGAGGTCGTCGCGTTGGGTCAAAAAATGTTGGGTGTCGCAAGGCACCACTTCAACGCCCCAGTCTGCCGTGCCCGTGCGAAGCAAATCATCCAGCCGCCACTCGTCCGGAAGTTGGTGCTCGAAGCGCGTGGCTCCGGTGGCCGCGATGACGTCGTGCACCACATCGAGCATGGGACGCAACGCTTCAGGCTGGTCGATGGTCACGTGGTGCATGCGGTGTCCCTCCTCGGCCCGGGCCGATGAAAACCCACGCATGGCGAGAAAGAACGCCAGCACTTTTTGAATGTGATGCCGGGCGTAGTCCGTCTCCTGCCGGCACTCCACGAGCACCGTGACCACCCCCGCGTCGACGTCCGACCACCAAGGATGCGCCGCATTCAGTTGGTCACCAAGGATCAGACGCACCGTGTGCGCGGACCCCAATGCGTCGGTTGGAGGGAGTGCTGACATGAGGAAAAACCAACACCCCAACGCCTGTCATGTTCTCTGCTTTTGCCGACGGCAGCGCTCACTGCAATGTTTCACCTCGTCCCAACAGCGGGCCCATTTTTTGCGCCACGAAAACGGCCTTCCGCACGTTGCGCAGTCCTTCTCGGGCAAATGTGGCTTTTTGTGGGCCACCTCAGGCCTTGGGTTGTTGGAGCGCCTTCAGCTCAGACCAAGACATGGGCACCGGTGTGGCCGTCACGCGTTGCGGAAACTCTGCTCCGTCCAGGAACTTGAGCACCAACTCGTTGAAGAGCTCCGGCGCCTCAATGCTGCACACGTGGCCGCAATTCTCAATCACGCTCAACCGCACATTCCGGTGCACTTCGGCAAACTGCTGGGCCGCCTTGAAGAAGATGTGGTCTTGGTCGCCCATGACCACGAGGGAAGGCTTCGCCACATGGCGCGACATCACGTCTTTCACCAGCTTGAAGAACGGCTTGTACAACTCCACCCATTTCAGGTACTCCAACTGCGTCAAACGCCGACTCTGCCGTCTGAAAATCCAGCGACTCATGCGGTGGTTCCTCCTTGGCAACACGATGAACGAGAACATCCAGTAAATCGCCTGAAAAGGCAAGATGTGGTTCAACACGCGCGCGCTGTGCACGAACAAGTGCATCACCCAACTCCCGTCGAAAATGGCACCCGCCATCACCATGCGGTCGACCAATTCTGGCCGCAGCATGTCGATTTTTTGGAGAATCACGCTGCCAATGCTCAAGCTGACAAAGTGGGCTTTCTCGATGCCCAAGTGGTCCAGCACCTTCAAGATGTCTTCCGCCACGATGTCGAAGTCGTAGGCCGGGAATGCGGGGAGGATGTCCTTGCTCAGCCCATGGTCGCGCAGGTCGAGCAAAAGCAACCGGTAGTGTGGCGCGAAGGCGTCGGTCTGGAACTTCCACGTGCGGATCGACCCTCCCGCCCCGTGGATGAAAACCATCCAAGGCAAGTCGGGGTTGTCTCCCACAATTTCGTGGTGTAGCAGGGTCGTCTCGGCCATGGGTCAAAGTTCGCGCATTCGGCCTTTTGTTTGGGCGGCTGGCGGCACCACGTGGCGGGCCAAAATCCTTCGCCCTTCCGCCTTGACTTCCGGACGTTTGCGGAACGCCCACATCCGATCTCGGGCCGCACGGGCCGCCTCGGTCACGTCGACCACAGGGTCTGGATAGGCCTCCATCCCCCACCCGGCCATGGCGGCTTCCATCGGCGGGGCCGTCCACGGGGCATGGATGCAATTGTTGGGGACCTGGGCCAATTCGGGCACCCATTTCCGGATGAACGCCCCCTCCGGGTCGTGGTCTTCCCCTTGCTTCACCGGGTTGTAAATGCGGACGGTGTTGATGCCGGTGACACCAGCTTGCATTTGGAACTGCGGAAAGTGAATGCCTGGCTCGAAGTCCAAAAAACAGCGCGCCAAATGCGTCACCCCATCTTGCCATCGGTGGTTCATGTGGTGGGTCAAAAAGCTGACCAACATCGCTCGCATCCGGAAATTCAGGTACCCTGTTTCCCGCACTGCACGCATGCACGCGTCCACCAACGGCACCCCCGTCTGCCCCTCCTGCCACCGGGACAACGCGTCCGGGTCGTGCACCGTGGGCAAGGCGTCGTACGCGCGGTTCAGGTTGCGCCACTCCAGGGCGTGCTCCGCTTCAAACTTTTGGATGAAATGGCAATGCCACCTGAGCCGGCTCCCGAACGCATGGTGGTTCGCTCCCTGGCGCGGCGTGGCCTCCAAGGCTTGGTAAACTTGCCGGACGCTCAACGCACCCCACGCCAAATAGGGAGACAGGCGGCTGCACGACGTGCGGCTGGCCTCCGGCTTGCTGATGTGCCGCTGGTAAGTATGCACCCGCCCCTCGTCGAGGAACGACCCCAAATACTTGTGCCCCGCACGTTCGCCCCCAGGCTGAAACGGCCGCGTCCCCGCAAGGTCGTCGGCATGGGTGACCGCGGGCGGAGAATGGCACCGCCAAGCTTCGGGCCACTGCCACGCAGGCGTCTGACTCGGCTGGATGTGTTGCAGTGCTTTGAGGTCTGGATGCGTCAAAGGACGCGCCATGTTCACGTGCCATGCTCTCACCCACCCCCGTCGGTGGGTGCGTCCGCGCTGCACCCCGAGCTGAGGTTCTTCAAACCACGACACCCGATTGCGCGTGCACCAAGCCGCCACCGCCTTGTCCCGGTCGAAGGTCCACGCCACCCCTGTTTCCTCATGAGAGTGCAACGATTGGATGGGGGTTTGGGCGTGCAAACGGTCCAAAACGTCCAACATCGGGGCATGCAACCGCACGAAGGACACGGGCCACACCTCCTGGTCAAATGTGCCTGCCAGGTCTTCCAAACACTGCCATTGGAATTGGACGTGGCGGGACGAGGTGGTGGGGTGGCTCAACAATCCAGGCTCGAAGACATGCAGCACCACGACCCGGTGGCCGTCGGCAGCCGCCTGCTGCATGGCCCGGGCCAACGGCGCGTGGTCCCTCGTCCGGAGGTCACGCTTGAGCCACACGACATGCACCCCAGCAGGCATGACTCAGCTTGAGACGTCTTCCCAACCGCGGGCAGGGTCGCCAAGGACAGCGACCTCACGGTCAGTCTTGGCGTACGACCAACGTCCCAAGGATTGGGTCGTGTGGTACCCGTCCAGCCCCGAAATGGCCACCGTTTCCGCGGCCTCCAAATCCACATACCCGTCGCCCCGAACCACATCTGAAGGCACGTCGGCCCACTCCACTTGCATCACCATGAAGTGGCAAGCGTTGGGGAGCTCAAGGTCTTTCAGCAGGGTCAAGCCCATGCGCACCGCCGCTTCCTCCACCGCGGGGGCCTGCCAATCTGGGCCGACTTGGTTGGGGAACGACGGGGTCAAGCCCGTTGCCTCGAATTCTGACACGTCGGCCGGGTACCGTGCACTGCACTGGTGGGCTTGCTGGAACCAAGCCGCCCCCACATGGTTGAAGGTGCACTGGCCTGTGGCCATGATGTTCTTGTACGTGTGGGCGTCTGCCCCGGGCGGGCGCAACACCACGCCCATCTGGGCGGGGGACGACCCGAGGTGCACCACGGAGCTCACGACGCTCAAATTGTGAACGCCCTGAGCATCTGCAGTGCCGATGACGTTCGCGCTTTTGAACCCGCTGAGGCTGTTGACGGTCCGGGCGCGCTTGCGCGACGGCCAGGCCATCCACTCCTTGGCCGTCCAAAACGACCGCCCGCTCATCGCACCGAACCCATCCCGGCGTCCACCTGCATGACCTGGCCGGTCACCCCGGCGGCGTGCGGACTCAAAAGGTACGCGGCGGCCGAGGCCACCTCGTCGGCCGTCAAGACACGCTTGAGAGGATGCCGGTCGGCGGCGGCTTCACGTTTGGCGTCGTTGCCGAGCAAGGAGGCCGCGAGGCTGGTGTCGGTCAACGTGGGTGCCACCGCATTCACGCGGATGTCTGGGGCCCACTCGGAGGCCAACGTCCGGGTCAACCCTTCCACAGCCCCCTTGGAGGCGGCGATGCTGGCGTGGTACGCCATGCCGGTTTGGACGGCCACCGTGCTGAACAGCACCACAGCAGGGGCTTCGCCCTTTTTGAGGAGCCCGTGGTTCGCCTGCAGCGTTTGCACGGCCCCCATGACGTTGACTTCGAAGTCGGACAAAAACTGGTCTTTCTTCAATCCTCGAAGCGGCTTCAGCTTGATGGTGCCTGGGCAATACACCAGCCCGTCGAGCTGCTCGGTGAACCCGGACAAATCGCAAGGGTGCGCCACCGCGTCGAACACCAGACTCTGGTACCGCTCGTGGGCGCCACCTTCCCGTTGCACCCCTGTTCGAGACACGCCGATCACCCGGTGCCCCGCGTCAAGCAATTGCTCGCGCAACGCCGCCCCGATCCCACGGCTGTCCCCCACCACGGCCACGGTCCTCATGACGCTTGGTTTTGGAGTTCCACAATGCGCGCCTCCACTTTCGCAGCCTCGGCCACCAACGCATCCGACTTGGTGCGGTCCACCGTGCTCATTTTGTGGGCGCGGGCCAGCAGGTCCGCATGCTCCTTCTGGAGCTTGTCCAGCGGGTTCTTCTTGAAAAGTCCAAACATGCGAAGACAACACCCCAGCCGGGTGGAGTGTTCGACACCAGTTGGGTCATTTCAACCTCAAGCGAGGTCGGCGAGCTTCTCTTCGAGGACGGCGATTTTCGCCAAGGCGTCCGCCTCCTTTTTGCGCTCGTTGTTGACCACCGCCTCGGGGGCTCCTTGCACAAACTTCTCGTTGGACAGCTTGCCGCGCACGCTGCGCAAGAACCCTTGCTGGTACTCAAGGTCCTTTTGGACTTTCGCGCGCTCCGCCTCCACATCGAAGCCCTCGCCAAAGGGCACGCTGAAGCGGTGCGTTCCAATCACGAACCCAAAGGCGCCCTTCACCTTGTCCGTCACGTGCTCGATGGCCTCGAGGTTGGTCAGGTGCGCGATCCACGGCTCCAGGTGCGCGGGGTACCCCGCGCCTTCCTGGACCTTCAAAACAAGCTTCTCCTTGTTGGGGATGCCGTTGTCGTTCCGAATGTTGCGGATGCCGGTGACGACTTCCTTCGCCAATTCCACGTCCGCCAGGATGGCCCCGTCGTACGCCTCGCGCTCTGGCCAAGCGGCCACACACAGGTCGTCCTCAAAGCCCTGTCGCTCCCCGGTCCAATGCCACACTTCCTCAGTGAGGAATGGCATGAACGGGTGGAGCAACTTCAGCATGCGCTCGAACAACGCCAGTGTCGCACGCTTGGTCTCCCCGTCGATGGGCGTCCCAAACGGCGGCTTGATGCTCTCGAGGTACCAACTGCAGAACTCCTCCCACACGAGGCGGTAGGTGGTCATCAAGGCTTCGCTCAACTTGAAGTTGGCGAATTGCGTGTCGAGCTCCTCCATGGCCTGCTGGCTCCGTGCGTCCATCCACTTCACGGCCGCGGCTGCGGCGGCAGGCTGGGGCTTGGCCTCGTCGACCTCCCAGCCTTGCACCAAGCGGAAGGCGTTCCAAATCTTGTTGGCGAAGTTCCTGCCCTGCTCGCAAAGCTTGTCGTCGAACGGCAAGTCGTTCCCCGCGGGCGACGTCAACAGCATGCCCACGCGCACCCCGTCCGCCCCGTATTGCTTCATCAGCTCGATGGGGTCAGGGCTGTTGCCCAAGCTCTTGGACATCTTCCTGCCCTTCTTGTCGCGGACAATCCCCGTGTAGTACACGTTTTTGAAAGGCGCCTCCCCGCGGTAGTGGTACCCGCTGATGATCATGCGGGCCACCCAGAAGAACATGATTTCAGGCGCGGTGACCAAGTCGTTCGTGGGGTAGTAATACGCCACTTCCTCCTCCTTGTGCAATCCGTCGAACACCTGAATGGGCCAAATCCAAGAGCTGAACCACGTGTCCATCACGTCCTCGTCCTGCTTCAATTCGGACGCCGCCATGTCAGGACGGCCCGACTTCTCCTGGGCCTTGACCAGGGCTTCTTCCGCAGTCTTGGCCACCACATAGTCCTCCTCGCCTTCGCCGTAGAACCACGCAGGGATTTGGTGACCCCACCACAATTGGCGGCTGATGCACCAATCCTTGACGTTCTCCATCCAGTGGCGGTAGCTGTTCTTGAACTTGGGCGGGTGGAATTGAACTGTGTCGTTCATCACAGCGTCCAAGGCTGGCTTGGACAGCTCTTCCATGGACAAGAACCATTGGAGGCTCAAGCGCGGCTCAATCACGGCGTTGGTGCGCTCGCTTCGCCCCACCTTGTTGGTGTAATCCTCCACCTTCACCAAGTTCCCGAGGCCGTCGAGTTCTTTGGGGAACGCCTTGCGGCATTCAAACCGGTCCATGCCCTCGTAGGTCCCTGCCTCGGCAGACATGGTGCCGTCGGCGTTGATCGTGTTGATCGTCTCGAGGTTGTGCTTTTGCCCAAGCTCGTAGTCGTTGACGTCGTGCGCGGGGGTCACCTTCAAACACCCTGTGCCAAACTCGATGTCGATGTAGTCGTCGGCGATGATGGGGATTTCACGGTTGACCACCGGCACCACCGCCTTCTTGCCCACCAAGTCCTTGTACCGCTCGTCGTCCGGGTGGACGCAGATGGCGGTGTCGCCCATGATGGTCTCGGGACGGGTGGTCGCCACCGTCACCCAGCGGTCTTCTTCGCCCACGATGGCGTAACGCACGTAGTACAGCTTGCCATGCTCCTCGGTGTGGATGACCTCTTCGTCGCTCAACGCCGTCAGGGCGGAGGGGTCCCAGTTCACCATGCGCACGCCTCGGTAGATCAGCCCACGCTCGTGAAGTTGCACGAAGGTGTCGATGACTCCTTCGTAGTAGCCTTCGTCCATGGTGAACCGCGTGCGGTTCCAATCGCAACTCGCGCCAAGTTTCTTCAGCTGCTCAAGGATGATGCCCCCGTGCTCGTGGGTCCACTCCCACGCATGCTCCAAGAACGCCTCCCGGGACAGGTCCGACTTCTTGATGCCTTGGTCGCGCAACCGGCGAACAACCTTGGCTTCGGTGGCGATTGACGCGTGGTCGGTGCCAGGCACCCAACACGCGTTTTTGCCCTGCATCCGCGCACGACGCACCAACACGTCCTGGATGGTGTTGTTGAGCATGTGCCCCATGTGCAACACCCCCGTCACGTTGGGTGGCGGGATGACCACGGTGTAAGGCTCGCGGTCGTCGGGCACCGAATGAAAGTGCCCCGCTTCAAGCCAGTGGGCGTACCATTTGTCCTCCTTGGTGGTGGGGTCGTATTGCGCAGGAATGTTCATGGCGATGGGATGCGTCGTTCCGTGGGTGACAAAAGTACTTTTCATCACACGACAAAGCCACCCCTCGGGGTGGCTTTGCTGTGCTTGTTCTGTTCAGAAAGTTCAGCTTACTGCTTGCCCGTCGTTGGGGCGCCAGCCGCAGGCTGCTTCACGGGGACGCCGCCTGTGTTGCCCAGGTCGGACGCTTCCACTTTGCCTTTGATGCGAATCACCTTGGTGGGCTCGTTGCCCGCGTTGGAGGTGATGGTCACAGACTTGTTGATTGGGCCAATGCGCTTGGTGTCGTACTTCACCTTGATGGAAGACGTGGCGCCTGGTGCAATCGGAGACTTCTCGCACTGGGGAACGGTGCAACCGCAGGACCCCTTGCAACGGGAGATGATGAGTGGCTCAGTGCCGCTGTTGGTCACGGTGAACTCGCAGTTGCCGTCGGCACCCTGCTGAATGGTTCCGTAATCGTGCACATCCTTGTCCAAGGTGATGGCAGGACCGTTCACGACTTCTTGGGCGAAGCCCATGGTGGCGATGCCGAGCATCAGCGCACACGCTGCAAAAAACTGCTTCATGATGTTGTTGGTGTTGTTCATTGTTTGAGGCAACAAGATAACACAGAATGCAAACCCGAAATGCCACTCAGGTGCCGGAGTGCCGTCCTTTCACATCCTTTTGAGGTCAAGCAAGAAAAAAGGGCCACCCCGGAGGGCAGCCCTTTCGTCAGGATGAAATCCGTTCAGATCAGTTGCAAGACTGGCCGAATCCGCTCAAGAAGAGCAACAAGTCGGCCGTGGCCACGGTGCCGTCCTGGTCGAGGTCGGCAGGGCAGTCGTTGTTGCCACCGTCTTCGAACTCACAAGAGCCGTCGTCGTCGTTGGCCAAGGGGTTGAAGTTGGTCGCCGCTTCGTACACGCAACCGGCCACCACGAGGTTCTGGCAAGAACCGTCGTCGATGCCTGCGTAAGGATCGAATTCTGCGAACGCTGGATCGGTGCAACCCGCGTCTGGGCACACGTCGCAGCTGTTGTAGCACACCACGTCCACACTCATGGCACCGGTCACGGTCACCACACGGTTCACGTACTCACCTGGATCGGTGGTGCAAGACTCGGCACCAGAGAAGGTCTCAGCCAATGCCCAGTCGGTGTTCTGGATGAACTTGTACTCGTGCACACCGGCAGGGAGCGAGATGGTCACGTCGTACACGCCGTCCATGTCGTCGTCCGACATGACGTTGCCCACGTTGTTCCATCCGTTGGCGGTGCCAGCCCAACCCACAGAAGATGTGTTTTCGGTGGTGTTCATGTCCACAGAGAAGACCACGTCGTAGGTGCAAGCCAAGCTCAAGTCGCAAGGGCTTGAGAAGTTGTTGGCCGCAGGATCGGCGCAACCCACAGGGAAGTTGCCGAGGGGCGCAGCCCACAAGTACTGACCTTCTTCGTTCACAGGAATGGGTGAAATCCAGAACTGGCCGTTGCCCACCATGGGGATGATGTTGCCCAAGGCCGCCACGGTGATGTTGTCGCCGCAGATGCTGAAGCCCACAGTGGACGCCAACGCAGCCAATTCTCCGAGGAGACCGGTGGGGTCTTGGATGCCGGCCATGCTCAATGGAGCAGAACCGTCGCCGACAATCACGCCGTTGATGCTGACGTTGGGGTTCACACCGCCGTCTGCTTCACATCCAGCGCCAAACGCTTCAAACGCAGTGCCAGTCACAGTCAAGCCAACCACCCAAGGGGTTTCAGCGCCTGTAGGCACAGTGGAGCTGTCCAAGTAACCGCAAGAACCGTCGTCGGTCTGGGCGGTGTTGTCGTAGTTGCAGGCCATGGGGTCGGTGCAACCTGGAGCGATGGCGTTGCCAGCGCAGTCGTATCCGGCTTCTGCGTAGGTGCATGAACCGTCGTCTGACGTGGCCAACGCGTTGTAGTTGCACGCGTCAGAATCGGTGCAACCAGGTCCGGCAGAAGCCAATCCGAGCAGCGCCGCCATGCGAGGCGCGGCGTATCCCACGATGGTGTCGCAGTAAGCGCGTCCTTCGAGCGGGCCCATGTTGGGGTTCAAAGTGAGCTGGGTCTGGGCGATGGTGGTGCCGTTTGCAGCGTCCACCAACTCGGTGTACGCGACATCCCACCACTGCCAAGGCGCGCCGTCGAAAGGCTGCGTAGGCTGGCCGTTCACGTAGTCGTTCTTCACAGGGTACAGGCCGTCCATGCCCATGTTGCCGTTGGCCATCGCCTGGGCAGAGAAAGCATCGGTCAATCCGAGCGCCTGGTAAGCAGCGTTGTTGTTGGGGTCCGCTTGGGCGTTGATTTCCGCGTGAATGTCAAACGCACCGCTCACCTCCACCACGTTCTCGTTGGTGGTGGGCACCACGAGCACACCTGTGGTGTAGGGCGCGAACTGGTCCACTGGAGACTGGAAGCTGATCATGGCAGGGTCGCCAGCATCCAACCAGTTGAGGTCACCCAACGCACCTCCCAAGTTCACTTGGAAAGCCACGTCAGAGCTGTAGCCCACGTGGTTCGCGATGCACAACTGCACTGGCTCTGGCCCGAAGATGCCCGCAGGCGCGTAGCCGTCGGTGATGGCTTCAGGGTCGCCATTCACCGCCTCAATCACCATCGGAATGTAGTCCTCCGCACCAGGAGTTCCAGTCCAGAACTTGGCGATGGGCAGACCGTTGTCGTCGAGGATGATGTCGTTGTAGTCGCTGATGGTCGAAGCCGCGTAGCTCACGTAACCGCCAGTGCCTTCGCCGAGGTAGCCGATTTTGGTGGGGTCGATGCCGTAAGGATCGCCGTCTTCAGCTTCCGACTTCCGGAAGAAGCGGACCGCCGTACGCGCATCTTGAACACCGCGGTACGCCGCGTTGATCAATTGGTAGGTGCGCTCAGACTGGGTGGCCGCAAGCGGGTTCCAACCCAAACGGTAGTCGATTGAAGCCACCACGTAGCCCATCTTGGCGTAACGAGAGCACAATTCAACCGCCACAGAGTCACTCTTGGTGCCGACTGCGCTGCCGTTCAAGTACTGGGGCAAAAAGTTTCCAGTGTGGATGTAGATCATCAAAGGACGATCGGTTTCGGTGTCGCCTGCGGGCTCGTAGATGTCACACACCAACGGCTGGGCCGCAGGGGGAGCGCCTTGGAGAAGGGGCAACACAGTGACGTTTTGGCCGTACAGCACATCCGTCGTGACGTTCACGTCTGTGAACACCTCGTTGAGGTAACGCACCTGGGCGTCCATCTGACAGATGGCCATGAACCCAAGGGCAAGGGTCAAAAATTTCTTCATGTTGTAAAGAATTGGTTTGTCGTAAATCTAAGCCAAATCCGTTGATTTCGTGTCTCAAGCACACATTTTCATCGACGGATCAGGATATTTAAGGGTTGAATTCAGAGGTCCATGGCGAAGCTGATGTACGCCAACCGCCCCACTGTGGGGCCGCCGTAGGTCTCGATGTGTTCGTTTTTCAAGAGGTTGCTCGCCCCAGCCTTCACAGTCAATCCTTGGGTGTCAAACTTGTAGTTCACCTGGCCGTCCAAAAGGTCGTAGGCCGGCACAAAGCCCGTGAACTGCGGGGAACCTTCAAACACAAAGCCTTGAACCCAACGGTAGTTCAGGCTGAAGCCCCAGCTGTCCTTGCCTTTCGCCTCCAAGCCTCGCGCGGTCAACCCCAGGTTGTACTTGTGCTCGGGCGTGTTGAACGCGGGGATGATGGGGTCGTCCTCGTCGGTCTTGACCAGCTTGTTCCAGCTGTAGTTCCCGTTCAGGGTGAATTTGTCGTCGAGGAAGTAATTGAAGCCGAGCGAGGCGCCTTGGGTTTGGACTTGGTTCAAACTGTTGGCGGCGTAACGGTACACGTCCACCCCTGTGATGAATTCCGGGAACGACGGGTTCTCGAACAGCACGTCCAAGCCCAGGTTGTACCCGATGAAATGGGTGTACCAGCTGAAATAGTAGTTGGCGTCCAAGTACAGCTTCTCCCCCACCGTGGTGCGGTAGCCCGCTTCCACCGTCCGAACCTGCTCAGGACGCAGCGGCGCAATGTCGAAGTACTTCAACGTGTCCAAGTTGAAGCCAATGTTGGAACCTGTGGAGCTGTTGCGGTAATCGATGAAGCTCTGCACGGTGACCAAATCCTGCGCCCCATCCAGGTTGCCCACGAGCGTCGCAGGCCCCACGTCCAGGAACAGGTATTGGTCGGCCAACGTCGGGTTGCGAAGCGCCGAGCTGAAGCTCAACCGCACGAAGTCCGTGGGCGTCGGCGTCCACACAAGCGAAGCCGCAGGCGAGACCACGAGGTTGAAGTTTTGGTTTTTGTCGGCGCGCATGGTCGCCGTCGCGATCAACTTGTCTTCAAGGAAGTGGCGCTTGATGCCGGTGTACAAGCCCACCTCCTGGTTGGTGATCACCCGGCCATTCGTGTCGGAGAAGATGGTGCCGTCGGAATCCGGGGTGTAGCGTCGCATGTTGGCGCCGAAACGAATCTCGTCGGCCCACCACGGTTTGAAAATTTTCTCGGCATGGACATGCACCAGCGAGCTGCGGTCGAAGAACCGCGTCCCACTCTCGGCTTCGTTGTTCTTCTTGCCGACCAAGTCGTTGAACAAGGTGTTGAACCGGTCGGAACCGGGCTGTGCAAAGCCTTGCGGATCCGTCGCGACGTCCGCCAAGCCCGCGTACCCGTTGTTGGTCCACTGCTCCACTTGAGAATGCCAATTCGCCAAGTTCTCGCCGTTCTCGTCGTACCACGCATCCTCCGCCCCTTCCGGGTATCCCGCAACGGGCACCAATGTGTAAATGTCCGGCGGCACGATCCAGAGGGTGTCGTAGCGGACGATCTCCAACGTGGGGTACGTCGCGTTGATCTGGGGTGCGATGCTGTCGATCCAGTAGGCGTAGTACACCTTGGACCAATCGTAGTCGCTGCGCAAGCTGTCCTGCATGCGCAGGGCTGTGGCGTAAGGGTCGTAGCTGTTTCCTGCGTCCTCGCTGGTGCGGTAGGCACGGATGAACCAGTCTCCTTTTTTGCGCAGCTCCACCTTGTGCTGGTAGAATTCGATGTCTCGCAGGCTGAAGCGGTTGTCCCCTTGGTACACCGTAGTGCCCCGCCCCATGTTGAAGCCGTAAATCAGCTCGGGGCTTTCGTACGTCTTCTCAGGCTGCAAGCGCCAGTGCCCGCTCAAGCTCACCTTGAGGTTGTCGGTGTTGTAATCCACCAAATCCACCTCTTTGTACCCCGTACGGTAGATCGTGCCGAGGCCCCGCGCGTTGGTGCTGTTGTCTCCCCCGTAATCCAACGGCGAACTGTACTCGTCTCCGTAGATGTTCACAGCGTCGAACCGTCCGGGATTGGAGGCATCCACGAGCGACCCGTCGACGGGCCCGTAGTTGGTGGCTTCCCAATCGTAGGCAGAGAAGGAGAAGGCGTTGACTTTGTAGGCAAACACCGGGTCGCCGTCCTCGTTGTCGAACGATTCCGCCCAACGGAACCCCCACTCGCTCAAGTTCCGCTCGCCCGTCCGGTAGGAGGCGCTGAGTCCGTCAAACACAAACGGATCTTTCGTTTCCATGTTGATCACGCCGTTGAACGCCCCAGGGCCGTAGTACGCCGAGCTCGCGCCCGCCACAATCTCCACGGTCTTGACGTCCAAATCGGGCGCCCCAAGGAAGTTGCCCAGGGAGAAGTTCAACCCGGGGCTTTGGTTGTCCACCCCGTCGATCAATTGCAAGGAACGCACGGGCGACGTGCTGTTGAATCCGCGTGTGTTCACAATCTTGAAGCCCAGCGAAGCCGACGTCAAATCCACACCTTTCAGGTTGCCCAGGCCTTCGTAGAAGCTCCCGGTGGGCGCCTCTTTGATGGCCAACGCGTCCATGGTTTCCACGGTCAACGGAGCTTGCTTCTGCTTGTCGCTGATGCGCTCCCCGACGACCTCCGCCTCTTCAATCAGGACTTGGTCGGGCATGAGCTTGACTTCGATGCGCTGGTTGGCTTGGGTCACCGACACCTGCTTCAAGGAGTACCCGATGAAGCTGACGTTCAACGTCACGGGCAAGGAGGCCACGCCAATGTTGAAGCGGCCGTCAAAGTCGGTCATGACACCCTTGGTCGTGCCGTCCACCGTCACGCTGGCCGAGAACATCGGCTCGCCGGTCTCGCCGTCCACCACATTGCCGACCAATTGGATTTGGGCTTGAGCGCCCAAGGCAAAAACCCACAACAAACAAAGGGTCAGGACCTGCTTCAGCGGGTGGGTGAAAAAGAGTGTAAAACGTGCCATGGCTGGAGTTTGACCCGCAAGATGCTGCAAGACCCCCGACGATGGACCCTCACCTGAGCGAAGGTTGTCCACGGGACACGTGCGAAATGTTGTGGGAACTCAGGCTTCGCGTTCCGAAATGACCCAAGCCTCTGCCGGGTTCAAGGCCAAATCAAGCGTGTCCCCAGGGCGCAATTTTCGACGCCGGCGAGATTCAGCCTCGCCGTTGACGACGACCAGGCCTTCGTCAACGATGGCCTTGGCTTCCCCTCCGGTGGCCGCGATGCCCGTGGCCTTCAGGAACTGAAGAAGGTCGATGTACTCGGTGTGGATGCCAAAGGTTTGCCGTGCCTCGCTCATCGCAACGACGGGTGCTTCGTGGGGTCCACTTCGCGCATGACGTTGTACGCCGTCTCCACAATGTCCTCCACGCTGGGCTTGGAGAAGTAATCGCCGTCACTCCCGTAGGCCGGCAAGTGTGGCTTGGCGGTCAAGGTTTGGGCTTGGCCGTCCAACATGTTCCACGCGCCCTGGCCGTTCAGCACCGCATCCAACAAATAGGCCGCAGCGCCTCCGGGCACGTCTTCGTCCACCACCAACAACCGGTTCGTCTTGGAAACCGACTGGGCTGTGGCGCCCTCCAAGTCGAAGGGCAACAACGTCTGGGCGTCGATGAGCTCCACCTCCACGCCCAAGTCGGACAACCGCTCGCACGCCTCTTGGCACAAGTGAAGCGTCGATCCGTAGGAGAGCATGGTCAAGTCTGCCCCTTCCCTCAACACCTCCACCTGGCCGACGGGCACACGGAAGTCTCCGAGGTTGTTGGGGCAAGGTTCTTTCTTTCGGTAGCCGTTGAGGCACTCCACCACCAACGCCGGCTCGTCGGCCGCCATCAAGGTGTTGTACATCCCTGCTGCTTGGGTCATGTTGCGTGGCACACACACGTGCATCCCGCGCACCGAGTGCACGATGGCGCCCATGGGCGATCCGCTGTGCCAAATGCCTTCCAGGCGGTGTCCGCGCGTCCGCACGATGAGTGGCGCCTTCTGCCCTCCCGCCGTGCGGTAACGGACCGTGGCCAAGTCGTCGCGCATCAATTGCAAGGCGTAGTACAAGTAGTCCAAGTACTGGATCTCCGCGATGGGCCTCAACCCACGCATGGCCATCCCAATGCCTTGCCCGAGGATGGTGCATTCCCGAATGCCGGTGTCGCTCACGCGTGTGGCGCCAAACTTCTCCTGCATGCCTTCCATCACTTGGTTGACCCCTCCGATGCCGCCGGTGTCCTCCCCGAAGGTCAACACCCTCGCGTCGCGTTCGAACATCACTTCAAAATTGCGCTGAAGCACTTGACGGCCGTCGAGCACTTCAGGGTCGGCGTCATACGTGGCGGGCACAGGCTCCACGTCCAGGGCGTTGTCGTCCCCTTCGCTGTAGAGGTGGGCGTTGTACCGCTGGACGTTGTCCTTCTCAAACGCCGACAACCACCCCGCGAGGTGGGTGCGCACCGTCGCCCCGTCTCCTGCGGTGTCGACAAGCGCCTGCCTGACCGCCTGCGCCACTTCGGCGCGGCCCGCGTCGGGATTGTTGCGGAGCGCATCAGCCCGGGCAGCGTCCACCGGCTGGAGCACGTCGCTTGCGGAGAGGCGTTCCTCGTCGATGGCGGCACGGAAAGCAGACCAAGCCGCCTTTTGCTGCGCCCGAACGTCTTTTTTGGCCTCCTTCCGAAGCGCCTGCAATTCGTCGTCTGTGGCCGCCCCCTCGCGGAGCAAGAACTCGGACATCTTTTGGATGCAATCGAATTCCTTGGCCCATGCGAGCCGCTCTTCGGATTTGTAACGTTCGTGCGAGCCGGAGGTGCTGTGGCCTTGCGGTTGGGTCACCTCTTCCACGTGCACCAACACGGGCACATGGTCCTCACGACAGCGCTTCGCCGCTTCTTCGTAGGTCGCGACCAAGGACGGGTAATCCCACCCCTTGACGCGGTAGATGACCAACCCGTTGGTGGCCTCCTCACGCTGAAAACCGGACAACGCGGTCGAAATGCTTTCCTTGACGGTTTGGTACTTCTTGGGGACAGAGATGCCGTAGCCGTCGTCCCACACGCTCATCAACATGGGGACTTCCAACACGCATGCCGCGTTCATGGATTCCCAAAACATACCTTCCGAGGTGCTCGCATCCCCGATGGTGCCGATGGCAATTTCGTTGCCGCCTGAGGTGAAGGTCTGCATGGAGGAGGCCAATTCGGGCAATGCCCGGAACACCTTGCTCGCTTGGGCAAGCCCCACCAACCTTGGCATTTGCGCCCCTGTCGGCGACACGTCGGGGGAACTGTTGAAGCCCGCCATCAGGTTCTTCCAACTTCCGTCGTCTTCCAAAGTTCGGGTAGCGAAGTGCCCGCCCATCTGACGGCCTCCTGAGGTGGGGTCGGCCGCCACATCGGTGTGGGCGTACAACGCCGCGAAGTATTGCTGCACGCTCAACAGGCCTTTGGCCATCATGAGCGTTTGGTCCCGGTAGTAACCAGAACGCCAATCGCCCGGCTGCAACACCTTGGCGAGCGCCACTTGCGCCATCTCCTTTCCGTCCCCGAAAATCCCAAACTTCGCCTTGCCTGTGAGCACTTCTTTGCGGCCGAGAAGCGAGGCTTCGCGGCTGAGGCACATCAATTTGAAATCTGCGAGCAGCGTCTCTCGAAACGCTTGAACATCTTGGTTCGTGGGGGTGGTGGAAGTTGCCGCCATGGAGTGCAAAAGTACGCAGACCCTCGCCTCCTTGGAGGGACTCAACCCAAGGCCGCGTAGGCCATGGCGATTCGGCCACCGACCATGGCGTTGTGCTTCACCAAAGCCACGTTCGCCGCCAAGCTCTTTCCCTCCGTCGCCTCGGCGATGAATTTGAGCAAAAATGGCGTCAGCGCCTTGCCCTCCACCCCCTGGCGATCGGCCGCAGCCAAGGCCTCTTCTGTGGCGCCGGCCGCGTCAAAACCGGCCGCGTCGGGCAGAGGGTTGGCGACCAGCACGCCTCCAGTGAGCCCAAGGCCCCACTTGGCATGCATGGTGCGCGCCACGTCCTCCGGCGAATCTGCCCGGTGGGCCACCGGGAGTCCGCTTCGAGGCGTGAAAAACGCTGGGAATTCATCCGTGCCGTACCCAAGCACCGTGATGCCTTGGGTCTCGAGGACTTCCAACGTCTTGGGCAAATCCAAGATCGACTTCGCCCCCGCGCTGACCACGGCCACGTTGTGCTGGGCGAGTTCCCCGAGGTCCGCACTGATGTCCCAGGTGTCCGCGACGCCGCGGTGCACCCCGCCGATGCCCCCCGTCACGAACACCCCAATCCCCGCCAGACCGGCGCCGATCAAGGTGCCGCTGACCGTCGTGGCCCCCAAGCTGCCTTGGGCGAGCACCACGGGGAGGTCACGACGGGACACTTTGGACACGCCTGGCTCGGAGGCCAAGCGATGAAGAATGTCTTCCGTGCAGCCCACCTGCAACTTGCCGTCCACCACCGCGACGGTGGCTGGAACGGCGCCCTCGGCGCGCACAATGAACTCCACCTCGCGGGCGGTGTCCAGGTTGGCAGGAAAAGGCATGCCGTGGGCCACAATGGTGGACTCCAAGGCCACGACTGGCCGCCCCTCGGCAAGGGCATCCTGCACCTCTTCGGCCACCGACAACCAGGGCGACGTGCTCATTGGAAGTGGGGGTTGTGAAGCAACGGGTTGGCCTTCACGATGGCGTTCCACACCGCGTCTTTGAGCGGCTGAAGGCCCTGCTGCGCGACGCTGCTGAAAAACAACGGCGGCACGTCCAAGTGCTGGGCCAATTCCGCACGCAACTCCCGCTCCAACTCGTCGTCGAGCATGTCGCATTTGCTGACCGCCAGAATGTGCTGCTTCTCCATCAAGTCCGGGTTGTACTTCTCGAGTTCACGGCGCAGCGTGGCGTATTCCGCAGGGATGTCGTCCGCGTCCGCAGGGACCAAAAACAACAACACCGGGTTGCGCTCGATGTGACGAAGGAAACGCAAGCCCAACCCCTTTCCTTCTGCCGCCCCTTCAATGATTCCGGGGATGTCGGCCATGACAAAACTCTTGTTGTCGCGGTGGGCCACCATGCCCAGGTTCGGACGGAGGGTGGTGAAGGGGTAGTCGGCGATCTCAGGCTTGGCCGCGCTCACGACGCTCAACAGCGTGGACTTCCCAGCGTTGGGGAACCCCACAAGTCCAACGTCGGCAAGCAGCTTGAGCTCCAGGATTTTCCATTCCTCGCGGCCGTCCTCTCCTGGCTGGGCGTAACGCGGGGCTTGGTTGGTGGGCGACTTGAAGTGGTCGTTTCCCAACCCACCGCGCCCGCCGGGCGTGGCCACCACAGATTGTCCGTGCTCTGTGATTTCAAATTGGGTCTCCCCCGTTTCGGGGTCCTTGACCAGGGTGCCCAACGGGACTTCGATCACGGCGTCCTTGCCGTCGGCGCCGTGCTTGCGGTTGCCGGAACCTCCTTCGCCGTGGGCCGCGATCACGTGACGCTGGTACTTCAAGTGAAGAAGTGTCCAAAGCTGGTCGTTGCCACGGATGATGACGTGACCGCCACGTCCGCCGTCGCCGCCATCAGGACCGCCCTTGGAGGTGGTCTTGTCGCGGTGCATGTGCGTCGAGCCCTGCCCGCCCTTTCCAGAACGGCAGCAGATCTTGACGTAGTCGACGAAGTTTTGGCTGGCCATGCCTCAGGCGCCGATCGCGCCGGTGAGCCGCTCGGTGATGTCCTCGATGGAACCCACCCCGTCGATGCCTTGGTACTTGCCCGCGGCGCGGTAGTGGTCGGCCACAGGGGCGGTCTCGGCGTTGTACACGTCGATGCGCTTTTGGATGACGGCCGGATCGGCATCGTCGGCGCGGCCGGAGGTGGCCGCACGTGCAAGCAGGCGCTGCTTCAATTCCTCTTCAGGAACCTCGAGGGCGAGCATCGAGGAGATGGTTTGGCCTTTCCCTTCGAGGAAGGCGTCCAACGCCGCGGCTTGCGCCGTGGTGCGCGGGAATCCGTCAAAGATGAATCCGGCGGCCTCGGGGTGCTTGTTCACCTCCGATTCCAGCATGCGGATGGTCACGTCGTCGGGAACGAGTTGACCTTGATCCATGTAGCTTTTGGCCAAGTTCCCCAGCTCCGTTTCTCCCTTGATGTTGGCGCGGAAAATGTCTCCAGTGCTGAGGTGAACCAAGTTGTAATGCTTCACCAAAAAAGCACTCTGCGTGCCCTTCCCTGCCCCTGGAGGGCCAAACAAAATCAAGTTCCTCATCGCTGTGTTCCTTTCGTGGATTCTTTGGGGAAAATGCGAAGATAGTTGAATGCTTCAAGGCAGTACCTTCGCGGCATGAAGTACGACGTGATTGTTCTTGGAAGCGGGCCTGGCGGATATGTGACCGCCATCCGCGCATCGCAATTGGGTTTGAAAACCGCCGTGGTGGAGCGTGAGGCGCTCGGCGGCATTTGTTTGAACTGGGGGTGCATCCCCACCAAGGCGCTTTTGAAGAGCGCCAACGTGTTTGAGTACATCGAGCATGCCGAGGATTACGGCATCCAAGTCGGCGCCCCCAAGGTGGACTTTGAAGGCATGGTGAAACGCAGCCGTGGCGTTGCGGAGGGCATGAGCGGAGGCGTGACGTTCCTCATGAAGAAGAACAACATCGACGTGATCATGGGCAACGGCAAGTTGCTCCCCGGCAAGAAGCTCGAGGTGACTGCCGCCGACGGTGCGGTGTCCACCCTGGAAGCGGACCACATCATCGTCGCCACCGGAGCGCGCTCACGCCAACTGCCTTCGCTTCCTCAGGACGGTGAAAAGGTGATTGGCTACCGCGAGGCGATGACCCTCAAGAAGCAGCCCAAGAAGATGGTCGTCGTCGGCTCTGGCGCGATCGGCATCGAGTTTGCCTACTTCTACAACGCCATCGGCACGGAAGTGACTGTGGTGGAATACGTCGACCGCATTGTGCCGGTGGAGGACAAGGAAGTCTCCAAGCAACTTGAGCGCACCTTTAAGAAGGCGGGCATCAAGATCAAAACCAGCTCCGAAGTCACAGGCGTGGACACGTCCGGCAGCGGCTGCAAAGTCACCGTGAAGACCAAAAAGGGCGAAGAAACCCTCGAGTGTGACGTCGTGTTGAGCGCGGCGGGCGTGGTGTCCAACATCGAGAACATCGGCCTCGAGGAGTGCGGCATCGTGCACGACCGCGGCAAGATCATGGTCGACGATTACTACGCCACCAACATCCCAGGTTACTACGCCATCGGCGATTGCGTGCCTGGTCCTGCATTGGCCCACGTGGCCTCCGCGGAAGGCATCACTTGCGTGGAGAAGATCGCCGGCCACCACCCCGAGCCCATCGACTACGGCAACATTCCAGGCTGCACGTACTGCTTCCCTGAAGTGGCGAGCGTGGGCATGACCGAGGACGCGGCGAAGGAAGCGGGTCACGAGATCAAGGTGGGGAAGTTCCCCTTCTCAGCATCCGGCAAGGCCAGCGCGTCCGGCCACAAAGACGGCTTCGTGAAGCTCATCTTCGACGCGAAGTACGGCGAACTGCTCGGCGGCCACATGATTGGCGCCAACGTGACGGAGATGATTGCGGAGATTGTGGCGTTGCGCAAGCTCGAAACCACAGGCCACGAGCTCATCAAAACCATCCACCCTCACCCCACCCTGAGTGAAGCGGTGATGGAGGCGGCCGCCGCAGCCTACGACGAGGTCATCCACCTCTGAGGCCCCAACCACCTCCATGAAAAAGGCGACCTGCGGGTCGCCTTTTTTTGTTCTCTTTTTGTTGACGTCAGGGCTTGCGAAGCGTGATGTGCATGCACCCGCCCTCAGGGATGACGTAGATGATGCCCGCATCCTGGTAGCGGTTGAGCAAGCGCTCCATTTCCCGCGTGGGGCTGCCGCAAGAGGCGTTGTCGTCCATGCGGTCGACGAAGGCGATGTCAAACGACGCCCCGTAGCTGTGGGTGCTTTGGCTTCCTGTCGCGTTCAGGTTGCGGCGGCGCAACTTGCGCTGCTGGCTGTCGGTGCGCGTGACGGACGTCACCCGGAACACCGCCCCCTCAGAGGCTGTGCCTTCCAGAGCGTCGGCGAAGTCGTTCCCCATGTCCTGAAGCAACTGGTACGTTTCAGGCAGCAACCACGGGTGGCTGTGGGTCAACCGCGCAATGCGATAACCGCGCCCGTCTTCCACCTCAACCAACTTGCCGTTGCGTTTCCCTGCCCCGAGCTCCACGTCGTTCTTCACGAAGAAGCTGTTGGGCAGGCTGCGCGCTGCGCGTTGGTGCGCGGTGTATGGGTTCTTCGGGATGCGCATGGTCTTCTTGCACACGCTGCAGGGCAAGATGTCTGTGCGGCGCTCGCGCGGGGCGTCGACCGCGGGCTCGGGCACGGACTCCACCACGGGCTGTGGCGTGGGCTCAGGCTCGGGCAACAAGGTGCGCTCAGGGGCGGCTTGTGTTGGGGTCACTTGATCTTGCGTGGCGTCGTCGGCCTCTTCTTGGGCGGTGCGGTTGCGCAACAACACAGGAAACGCTTCCTTTTTCTGGAGGGCGACCACCGGCTTGGGGTGGGTCAAGCGCGTGAACGCCTCTTCCTCCGCTTCGCTGGACCCCACGAGCGCCACCATCCCACTTGAGCAGCCGACCAAAATCAGCCCCACAAGCCCCAACCGGTCCCAACGCAATGCTTTCATGACTGTCAAATTTCAGAGGAAGCGCCGAATCGCTTGGGACAGGACGGCCACAAATTCCCACGCGTCAATGTTGAAACGCGTTGAGGGGCCCAAGCGTATGTCACGGCCGTTGTTGCACTTTGCATCCCATGGCAACACTTGGCGCAAAAATCAACCACCCCAGCTACGGCGAGGGGGTCATCTTCAACCAAGACGGCGACTTCTGGCGCGTGTTTTTCCAAGAACACGGCGAAAAAGAATTCAACAAGTCGTTCGACGGCTGGGAACTTGTGGAGGGAGGCATGGAAGAAGGGGCGGTCGACTTGAGTGATTTGACCTCGGCGGTGGAGCAAGTCTTCGAAGAGCACATTTACCGCATTGAGCAACACATCGAACCGGCCCCCATCGAACTTGGCGACCGGTGGGACGGCGGCACGCTGATCATGCAACCTGGCGACGACGGCTTGCAAGCCAAAGAGGTGCCGGTGGAAACCTTCTTCCACAAGGTCGTCATGGTGCGGGACCGCCTGCGCGTCATGGAACAGCAGATCAACGCCCAGGACAAACTGTCCGACGAGGACAAGGTGAACCTGCAGCAATACATCACGCGGATTTACGGCAGCCTGACCACCTTCAATGTGCTGTTCAAGTACAAGGAGGACCACTTCAAGGGCGCCAGCAAAAGCGGGGAAGGGTCATGATTTGGGCGCTGCTTTCGAAACTGAACAAGTGGCTGTTGCCCTCCATCCACAAGGTGCCTGATTTGACCCGGTTGAGTGGCTTCCAAAAGGCCGTCGTCGGCTGGAAGATGTGGGTGACGTACAAACATCTCGACACCCTCAAGGAACGCGGAGAAGGGCCGTTGAACGGTGAATCCCTCCCCCACTGACATGGCGTCCTCCCGGGTGGAGCGGTGGCTGAAGACCCTGGGGCCAGGCATCTTGTTCGCGTCCACCTGCATCGGGGTGTCCCACCTGGTCCAATCGACCCGGGCGGGGGCGCTGGCGGGGTTTGGCCTCGTGTGGGCGGTGGTGGCGGCGAATGCCGCGAAATACCCCTTCTTTGAATTCGGGTCGCGCTACGCGTCGGCCACCGGGACCTCGCTGATCGAGGGCTACCGCAAGTTGGGGCGCCTGGCGTCCTGGGGCTACCTCGCCACGGGCCTTGCCACGGGCTTTTTCGTGGTGGCGGCTGTGGGGCTGGTGACGGCGGCGTTCCTGGACGCCTTGCTCGGGATTTCTGCCGCGGCAGGCACCGCTTCCACGACTTGGGTGGCGGTGGGACTGTTTGTGGCCACCACGGCCCTCCTGCTCGTGGGCAAATTCAACACGTTGGACAAGCTGGTCAAGTTCCTTGCGAGCGTGCTGGTGCTGTCCACCGGGGTGGCGGTCGTGCTCAGTGTGGCCTCGCCCCCCGAAGCCCTTCCCGCCGTGGATTGGCCGGAATGGGACTTGGACACCGCGGCCGGAGCCGCCTTCCTGATTGCGTTGATGGGCTGGATGCCCACGGCAGTCGATTTGAGCACGTGGAACAGCATCTGGACGCTGGAACGCATCCAGGCCTCTGGGTACCGCCCCACCCTTCGAGAAACGCTGCGCGAATTCAACTTGGGATACGCGGTCTCGGCCCTCCTGGCGTTTGGGTTTTTGACGCTCGGCGCCTTGCTGCTACACCGCACCGGCGAATCGTTGCCGTCGGGGAGCGCGGGCTTCGCCGCTGGCATCGTCGGGCTGTACGCCAAGAGCATTGGACCGTGGAGCGCGCCGATCATGGGTGCGGCCGCCTTCAGCGCCATGCTTGGCACCTGCATCGCCGTGATGGACGGGTACGCCCGGAGCTTGTCGCAGTCGCTTGCGGTGGCCTTGGGGCGCGACGCTTCGGCACGTTGGGGTCAGGTGGCCCTGTTGACCGTGGCGGCCGGTGGCCTGGCCATCGTCGTGATGTTCTCAGGCCAAATCAAGCAACTTGTCGACCTCGCCACCACCCTGTCGTTCCTGGTCGCGCCCCTGGTCGCGTTTTGGAACCTCCGACTTGTGACGCGGTCCGACTTCCCGGTGGACGCCAGACCGGGGCGCGGGCTTCAGGCGTGGGCCTGGGCCGGCTTGGCCTTTCTGACGGCGTTCACCCTTTGGTTCCTTTGGATCCAATTCGTCGCTTGACCTCTCCCATCAAGTACAGCATCTCGGTCCCAATCTGACGGCACCGCGCGTCGTACGTCGACGCCTCGTCGTCCGTCCCGTCGCTCACCTTGGGGTCCACGTACGGCGTGGCAAAACGGGCGGCAGCCCCGTGCACCAGGGGACATCCCCGGTCTGCGCTGCTGCACGTCATGACCGCCCCAAACCCCTGCTGAGGATTGGCCTCGTCGGTGTACGTCTTGGAGAAGCACGCCATCCCAGGAAGGTCCTTGCCCATGGAGACGTCGTAGGTCGGGTTGGTGGCGCCGCGTGCGGTGTCCTGCACCGCCACTTGGAATCCCGCACGACGCATCGCCGCCACCGTGCGTGGGTTGCACGCAGTGGCTTCTGTGCCTCCGCTGTATGTGCGCACGCCTTGCAGCCCTGAAACTTCTGCGCCCACCTGCGCCCAAACCTGCGCCAAATGGCTGCGTCGGCTGTTGTGCGTGCAGATGAAAGTCAAGTCCACGTGACCTGAATCAGCCAGCATGTCGGCCACCCACAGGGCCACGTCGTTGAGCTCAGACTGGCGCGCCTGGGCGATGTCCACGGTGTCGTCCGCCATGGATTCCACGGTTTGGGCCAGGGAAGGATGCAGGTGATCAAGGGTCATGGTCGTCGGGGCAGAGGGCGCTTGGCAAGCCAACCATACGCTGGCCACCAAACCTCCCAACAAGGGGCGAAAGGTCATGCCCCAAAGAGACGGATTGCCGACCACTTCGCCGCCTCGCGCCTGTCAAGAAAACGTGAAGAAATCAACGAGGCCATTCGGCGGAATCTCACGACCTTCGGAGCATGAACCGCATCACCATCACCGCTTTGAGCGTCGTCGCTTTCGTTGGACTCATGGCCTCCTCAGGAGGGGTGGCTGAACAACAAAACCAAGACCGCACTGGCGCCCCCGGCTCCAACTCGCCGTGCTCCGCGTGCCACAACGCCGGCAACACGGACGCCGCGTCGGCGTTTGAGGTGGTGGACCCCGCCACCAACGAATCGGTGACCTCCTACCTCGCGGGCCAGGATTACCTCGTTCGGATGGTGGTGGAAAGCTCCAACGCCAGCCGCTACGGCGCGCAAGGCACCGCGGTCTTCGCCGACGGCAGCAACGCAGGCGCGTTCTCCATGCCTGCCAGCAACGTGCAACTGGAAGACGTCAACGGACGCCACATCGTGGAGCAAAACGCCTTGAGCAACAGCAACGTCTTTGAAGTCACTTGGACCGCCCCGGCCTCAGGGTCCGGTGACGCCATCTTCTACATGAGCGGCCTCGCTTCCAACGGCGACGGCGGCACGTTGGGAGACGCCTACGACGGCGCGTCGTTCACCTTGCCAGAAGAAGGCACTTCAGGCCTCGCCGACCTGTCCCTCAGCCACACGCGCCCGGTCGCCCAATTCGGCCAATGGACCTGGACCGCACCGACCGAGGGTCAATTCGTGGTGGCCGACCTCGCCGGCCGCGTGCTGAGCAACGAACAAGCCGTGAAGGACCAGCGCCTTAAGTGGGAAGCCCAAGGCGTGCATATGATGTCGTTCGTGTCGAACGACGGGCGTCGCGCATCTTGGACCTTGGGGGCGCACTGAACGCCGAACCCCACGTGTCGCAACCCGCTGAAAAAACCATCTACACCCTCTCCCAACTTGGGGAGAGCCTGAAGCGCACGCTGGAACGCGTCACCGAAGGGCGGGCCATGTGGTTCAAGGCTGAAATCAGCAAGCTGACCACGGGCCCCACGGGCCATGTTTACCTCGATTTGGTGGAAGAAAAGGACGGCCGGCGGCTGGCGGTGATGCGCGGTACCCTGTGGCGCGGTCAAGCCGAAGTTGTCAAGGCCAAGCTTGGAGACAACGCCGACCAAATCTTGCAAGCCGGCTCCGAGATTGTGTTCAGCGGACGGGTCAACTACCACGCCGTGTTTGGGGTGAGCTTGGTGGTTGAAGACATCGACCTCGACGCCATGGTGGGCGAGGCGGAACGGCGCAAGCAAGCCACCCTCGCCACCCTGAAGAAAGAAGGCGCCCTCGCCACAAACGGCCTGCTCCCCATGCCCCGGTTGGTGCAACGCATTGCGTTGGTGGGCTCCCCTGGCACCTCGGGCTTTCGCGACTTCGGCGTGCACCTCCTCCGGAACGAATGGGGACTCGGCTTCGACGTCGAGGTGTTCCCCACGTCCGTGCAGGGCAAGCACGCGCCCGCTGAAATCGTGGCCGCCCTGGAAGCCGCGGCGGCCTCAGTCCCCGACGTCGTGGTGCTGGTGCGCGGCGGCGGATCGGCGTTGGACCTGGACGCCTTCAACGATTTGGAACTGTGCAGGGCCATCAGCCGCTGCCCCGTCCCGGTCCTGACCGGAATTGGCCACGAAAGCGACTTGAGCGTCGCCGACCTCGTGGCCCACACGCAATTCAAGACCCCCACCGCCGTGGCCGACGGCCTGGTGGACAAGATGGTGCAAGAGCAATCCCTGCTGCTGGAGTGGACCGGACAAATGAGTCGCCACACCCACCAACGCCTGGCGTGGGAACGAGAGCGCTTGGCGCATCTGACCCAGACCATGAGGTTGCAACCAGACCAAATGCTTCAAGCCAAGGCCGTCCAGCTTGGCCACTTGCGCGAACGCACGTTGTCGCTGGCGCAACAAGCCTTGGAGCGCCAAACCCAACGCATCGGCCAACTCCACCAAACCGTTGATGCTCTGAAGCCCGACAACACCTTGGCCCGTGGGTTCTCCATCGCGCGTCACCAAGGCAAGGCCGTGAAGGACGCCGCGTTGCTGTCCAAGGACGACGTGGTCGAACTTCAATTTCACCAAGGCCGCGCCACGGCTGTGGTCACGTCCGTAACTTCGAATCAAGATGGCTGAACACGACAACCTCGACCTGACCTACGAAGAAGCGCTGCAGGAACTCCAAGACATTTTGGGGCGCATGCAATCCAACGAGCTGGGCATCGACAGCCTGACGGAGAACATCCAGCGCGCTTCTCTCCTGCTCGACTTCTGTCAAGGCAAGCTTCAAAAAACCGAGGCCGAGGTTCAAGCGGTGCTCAAACGACTCGGCCTCGAAGACGGGGAATGAAGGTCTGACCTGGGCTCAGTTCTTCTTGAGTTTGTCCAGCAACTCTGAGGCTGACTGCTTCGCGTCGCCCACAGCTTCTTTCACTTTGTCCTTGGCGCTGTCCGTGCCCTTCTGCGCGCGCGTCAACACCTCTTCCTTCACTTCGTTCATCACCTCCGTGAGGTTGATGAATTCCACGCATCCACCCATGGCTTGGGTGTAGAGGCGGTCGAGCTCGCGGTTGCCCGAAGGCTGCATGCACGGCAACACAGCCTCTGAAATCAAGACGTTCAATTCGGCGGTGGACACCTCGTCCATGCTCTTCATGCCCTCGAGGAAGGCCGCGGCCGACTCCTTGTTTTCAGTCACGCAATCGCAAGGATCGCCGCGTTCTGCAATGGCTTGCTCCAACGTGGGGACGGCTGGGGCCGCGGGTGTGGCTTCGCCGGTGCTCTCACCGCAGCTCTCCAACAAACACATCATGGCGACAATGGCCAGGGCAAGGGTCAAAAATGCTCTCATGGGAATTCGTTCTGTTGCTGTTCAGTAGGGTCACTCTTCGTCGCGGACGACCACAATGCGCTTTTCCACACGCACCTCGCCGTCGCCGGATTCTTTGCGGATGATTTGGACGTCCTGGCCGCCGGTCATGGTTTCCATCACCTCTTCCATGTTCACCTCCACATCGATCTCGTCGCCGTTGGACGTGACATTCACAACGCCACCGCCTGGCAACGTGATCACGGTGTCCCCTTCAAACTCCTCGTCGGTGAACATCATCACCTCCACTTCGCCGTCCGACACCCACACGTTGTCGCCAACTTCCATGCAACCAGGATGGCCCTTATGCATGCGAGGACCTTGGTGCCCTGTGACACGGCCAAGCAAGAAGCCCAACACCAGAAACACGGCGCTGAACAAGATGAGGTGGGTGTTCTTGGATTCCATGAACTCAAGGTCTTTCACTTCACCGCCTTCTCAGGGCTGAAGTTGACAAGTTGCCACCGTCTGTTTGTGAACTGCGC
>JBMZWX010000008.1:0-62451 GCA_049627085.1 Flavobacteriales bacterium
GTTTCCACGGCCAGGTCCACGCCTTTCAACACCTGCAGAGACTGGGCTCCGGTGGTGTACGTCTTCGTGATTCCAAGCAGGTCAATCATGGGCCCTCGAAGATACAGCGAGAAGGGCCCTTGTGGTTTTTGGCATGCTCCTTGGTCCAAGGCTTTTCACGATTGTTTCACATCCCAAACCCATTGCCATGACCTCTTCCACACTTGAACGCATGTTGCTCGCCGACTGATTACCGAAGGGGCGACGAGTACCTTCGCGAAAAGCACCGCCATGAAGCCCCGTCGCCCCCTGCTCCCCTTGCATCCCTCCTTGCGCGAAGCCTACGACCCAGCGGCCTTTCGCGCCTTTGGCCACGACCTGGTGGACCGGCTGGCAGACCACCTCGACGACAGCGTGGGTCGACGCCGCCCCTCCAGCTACCCTGTGGGCACACCCGAGGACGAGCTCGCGTATTGGACGGCATTCATGGCGCGCTCCGGGTCCCGTGATGAGGCCATTGATGCCGTCTTGGAACGCTCCAACCAATTGCACGACCCGCGGTACATGGGCCACCAAGTGGCCGTCCCGTTCCCGCAGGAAGCCATGTTGGGTGCCCTGACCGACTTGCTCAACAACGGGC
This sequence comes from Flavobacteriales bacterium, assembly GCA_049627085.1. Taxonomy (GTDB): domain Bacteria; phylum Bacteroidota; class Bacteroidia; order Flavobacteriales_D; family Sanyastnellaceae; genus UBA11663. The sequence continues at coordinate 620 of JBMZWX010000008.1, forward strand.
AGGCGATCTACGAGATGGGGCCCACCAACGCAACCTTGGAACACGTGCTCTTGAACGAAGTGGGAACAGCGCTCGGGTTGCCGGAGCAATGCGGAGGTGTCCTCTGCCACGGCGGAACCTTGGGCAACTTGGTGGCCCTTCTTGCCGCCCAACGCAAGCTTGGGATGCGCCTCGACCAGGACCCCTGGCGCCATGGCATTCGTCAGGCAGACCCCTTTGTGGTGCTCGTCTCAGAACAAGCCCACTATTGCGTCGACCGTGCCGTCCGAATCATGGGATGGGGGCCCAACGCGGTGGTGTTGGTGAAGACGGACGCCCACCATCGGATGGACGTGGCCGACCTGGCGCGCCAAGCGGAAGGGCAGCGCAAGCAAGGCAAAAAGCTGTTGGCGGTGGTTGGCAGTGCATGCACCACAAGCGCTGGGGCGTACGACCCCCTCCAGGACATTGCCGAATGGGCCCATGCGGAGGACGTGTGGTTCCATGTGGACGGAGCCCATGGCGCCCCTGCAGGATTCAGCGGCACCCACAAGCACCTCGTGCGCGGCATGTCGCTGGCCGACAGCGTGGTCTTGGATTTTCACAAAGTGTGCGGCCTTCCCGCCCTCCTCACTGGGGTGCTCTACCGCGAAAGCAAGGAGAGCTTTTTGCCCTTTGTCCAAGAAGCGGAATACCTCTGGGAGAGCGCTGAAGGACAAGATTGGTGGGACACAGGAAAGCGCACCTTTGAATGCACCAAGCGCATGCTCAGTACCCGACTGGCCACGGCCATGTTCGACGGCGGCATAGACAATTGGGGGCATCTCGTGGACAGGCTTTGGTCTTTGGCGGAGGTTTTCGCAGAGGAAGTGGAATCGCGACCGGCATGGGAACTGGCCATGACGCCCCAAGCCAACATCGTGTGCTTCCGGCCTGTGACCGACTCCCGCGATGCCGACCTCGTGACCAAGCTGAGGGGTCGCCACCTGAAGGATGGTGCCAGTTACGTCGTGGCCACCCGCTTGGACGGAGAAGCTTGGCTGCGCTGCACCTTCATGAATCCGCTGACCGAACTCGAAGACATGCAGACCATGTTGGATGAATTCGAAGGCTGGATGGCCGAGGCCTGATCCGTTCCGGTCGTCAGCGCTTCAACGCCGCGAGGGCCAACGAGGAGGAAGACTTGAAGATGTTCATGGCAACGGCTTGGGCCAGGCAAAATTAATGCCAAGCCTTCGGTCGGCCGTCTGAAGGGATGTTCGACCTTTGCGCCCGCAAAACCACCCCTCATGAGCGGCATCCGCAACGTGGCCATCATCGCCCACGTCGACCACGGGAAAACCACCCTCGTCGACAAAATCATTCACCAGTGCAACGTCGTCGACGACCGCAAGGACTCTGGTGAACTCATCTTGGACAACAACGACCTCGAGCGGGAGCGCGGGATCACCATCTTGGCCAAAAACGTCAGCGCCACGTGGAAAGGCGTGAAGATCAACTTGATTGACACCCCGGGCCACGCGGATTTTGGCGGAGAAGTGGAGCGTGTGTTGAAGATGGCCGACGCCGTGTTGTTGCTCGTCGACGCCTTCGAGGGGCCCATGCCCCAGACGCGATTCGTGCTTGGCAAGGCGATTGAGCTTGGGCTCAAGCCGATTGTGGTGGTGAACAAAGTGGACAAGGAAAACTGCACCCCTGACCTGGTGCAGGAGCAGGTGTTTGACCTGATGTTCAACCTGGACGCCACAGAGGAACAGCTCGACTTCCCCACGGTGTACGGGTCCGCGAAAAACGGTTGGATGGCCGAGGACTGGAACCACCCCACCGAGGACGTCACCCACTTGTTGGACGTCATCTTGGAACACGTGCCTGAGGCGCCCTATGAAGAAGGCACCCCCCAGCTCCAAATCACCTCCCTCGATTACAGCAAGTACACGGGGCGGATTGCCATTGGACGTCTGTACCGCGGCGACCTTCACGCCAACAAGGACTACACCTTGTGCACGGCCGAGGGCAACAAAAAGGTGCGGGCCAAAGAATTGTACGTGTTTTCCGGCCTGGGCAAGGAAAAAGTGGAGCATGTCCGAAGCGGCGACCTGTGCGCCATCACGGGCATGGATGGGTTTGAGATTGGCGACACCGTGGCCGACCTCGAACAGCCGGAGCCCATGGAGCGCATCGCCGTGGACGAGCCCACCATGAGCTTGCTCTTCACCATCAACACGTCCCCATTCCTCGGGAAAGACGGAGAGTTCCTCACGAGCCGTCACATCCGCGAGCGCCTCGACGCCGAGCTGCAGAAAAACCTGGCCCTTCGCGTGGAAGCCACCGACAGCGAAGACCGCTGGAACGTTTACGGAAGGGGCATCCTTCATTTGAGCGTGCTCATTGAGACCATGCGCCGCGAGGGGTACGAATTGCAAATCGGCAAGCCGCAGGTGCTGTTCAAAGACATCGACGGCGTGCAGCACGAGCCTTTCGAACATTTGGTCATCGATGTGCCCGAAGCCACTGCCGGCAAGGCCACTGAGTTGGTCATGATGCGCAAAGGCATGCTCCAGGTCATGGAAGCGAAGGGCGATTTGCAGCACATGGAATTCCGCATTCCCTCTCGCGGGCTCATCGGATTGCGAAACCAAATCCTCACCGCCACCGCCGGGGAAGCCGTCATGACCCACCGCTTTGACGGGTACGAGCCCTACGCGGGCGACTTGGCCACGCGGAGCACAGGCTCATTGGTGAGCATGGAAACAGGCCAAGCGAGGGCCTACGAAATCGACCGACTTCAAGACCGCGGCATCTTCTTCATCGACCCCGGACAGGACATCTACGCCGGCCAAGTCGTGGGCGAATCTGCGCGCGACACAGACATGGAGTTGAACCTCATCAAGGGCAAGAAGCTGACCAACATGCGCGCCTCAGGCGCGGACAAGGGCTTGCGCATTGCCCCGGCCAGGAAGCTCTCGCTCGAAGAATTCATGGAATTCATCAACGACGACGAGTACCTCGAGGTCACGCCCAAGTCGTTGCGTGTTCGGAAAATCCCCAAGCCCAAGTCCCCCTTCGGCTGACCCAGGTGATGTGAAGAACTCTGTGGGCATCCTGTGCCCGGAGTGAACCACGCGTAAAATCCAAGGTTCTACTTTCACCTCATGCAAATTCCTGCCATCCGATACAGCCGAGACACGACGGACTTCACCAAGACCCTTCGTGCCCGCGTCGACGCCTATTTCAAGGAAAACAACTTGAGCCGCAAAGGTGATTGGCGTTTGCACCTGAAAACAGCCGGCGCCCTGGGCTTGTACTTCGTGCCTTGGGCCCTCATCACCTGGGGATTGGCGGGCCAAGGTTGGATGTTTTGGGTGGCTGAACTGGTCATGGGACTGGGCTTGGCCGGCATCGGGTTGAACGTCATGCACGACGCCAACCACGACGCCTACAGCGACAAAAAGTGGGTCAACTTGTGGGTGGGGCGTGTGCTCGACCTCGTGGGCGGCAACGCGATGATGTGGAAGATCCAGCACAACGTGTTGCACCACACCTTCACCAACGTCGACGGCTTGGACGAAGACATCGACATGCACCCCATCATGCGCTTCAGCCCCTTGAAGCCACGTCACTGGTGGCACCGCTTCCAACACATTTATTCGTGGGTCTTCTACGCCATGATGACCATCTTCTGGATGATCGCCAAGGATTGGATGCAGCTCCGCCGTTACCACAAGAAAGACCTCATCAAGCCCACCGGAACCACCGTCGGCAAGCTGTCTTTGGAAATGGGAATCACCAAAACGGCCTACTTCACCTACGTGCTGGTGCTGCCCATTTTGTTCAGCGGGGCCCACTGGCTGCAAGTCGTTGCGGGGTGGTGCGTGATGCAGATGGTCGCAGGATTCCTGCTCGCGGTGATTTTCCAGCCTGCACACGTGCTTGAAGACCACGATTACACCCCTGCGGTGAAAGGGGCCAAGCTCGACGTGGATCCGTTGACCCACCAATTGCGCACCACATCCAACTTCGGCACCGGCAGCAAGTTGCTCACCTTCTTGTGCGGGGGTCTCAACCACCAAATTGAGCACCACCTCTTCCCCCAAATCAGCCACGTGCATTTGCCCAACATCGCGCCCATCGTGAAGAAAACCGCCGAGGAGTTTGGCATCCCCTACCGCGCGTCCACGACGTACATGCAGGCCCTGGGCTTGCACACCAAGATGTTGCGTGAGTTGGGGCGCCCCGTCCCCATTGCGGCTTAAGGGTTCTGCACCCTGCCTGTTCTGTAGAAGGTGTCCCCGTCCAGAAGGACGCCGCGGATGGTCCCGACCGAACCGAACCAGTTCAGCCCTGCGGGGCGGTCCACGACTTCCAGGACCACCGTTTGGCCCAAGACGCGCTCGTTCCAAGCGACGCTGTCCATGCCCATGTCCAGACCCCGGTTGATGTAGTAATGCGTGTCGTCGCCGGCCAAGCTGAATCCCACGTCGCGGCTCGACGTGTGCCACCGCAACTGCACGACCTCGCCTGTGATCTGCTTTTCAGGCTCGGACTTGCCGTGTTGGATGGGCGCCATCACGCTGCAAAACACGAACAACGTGAACGCCCACCCGTAGCCGTTCAGGTGACCTGAAGGCTTGAACGGTTCGGATTTCAATTCCCGCTCCACGTACCACAACGGCATCAAGACCCCCAACGTCATGAGCCCACAGAGGATGAGCGTGGCGTCCTCCAAGCGCCAACGCCACAGCACCAACGGCGTCCACACCACCATCCACACGGTCCATTGGCGCATCAGCTCAATCGACCTTGGTTGGGCGTAGTCCCAGGCTCCTTGGGAGGCCATGCTCCTGCGCGTCCGATAGCCGTACATGCGGTTGACCGAATTGGGCGGCCAAATGCGCATGGCCACCACCAAGCCCACCATGAATCCCGCCGGAAACAACGCCGACATCAGAAGCATCCAATCCATGCCGCAAGATGGCCCTGCGGAGGCTACCTTCGGCCACATGAAGTGGATTCCCCTCGCCCTCGGACTCACTGCTGCCTTGGCCACCGGTTGTTCCAAAACCACGGTCCGCAGCACCCAATTGGCCCAAGGCGCTGCCCTGTTGGCCATTGAACCTGTGAAAGCCCACGTCGTTGTGGACACCACCACCACCCTTCAAGCGGTGTCCCAGACCAAAGTGGTGCTGGGCATCTTCCGGTCCGGCGACCGAGAATTCGCCGAGTACCCCGGGATGATTTTCCAGCGAGGACCAGGCACGCGGGAACGCAAAGCCGCCATCCACAAAGCACTCAAAGGCACAGATTTCGACGTGTTGGTCAACCCCAAGTACATCGTTCAAGAGCGGCATCGCCCCTTCGCGCGGACCGTGACGGTACAAGTTGCGGGATTTGGCGGGCATTTGGTCTTTGAGAATCCTGAAATCTCGGACAAGTGATGAAGGTAGGGTGTGGGGCTGCGGCCCTGGTCTTGGGCATGGCATCATCTGCCACATGGGCCCAAAAACTCGACGAATCTCTGCTCGAACAATCGGCCCGAGACGCCGAGGCCCAAGAAGGCCAGTGGATGTCCAATTGGACGGACGGCATGGGTGCACTCGGCGGCTGGAGCGTGTGGCTGGAAACCGACGTGAACGTGGTGGAAGAACTCCTGGGCCAAACCACCAACAACCTTCGCGACGCCGCCCAGCTGGGCCAACCCAGCTGGAGCAACAGCAAGCTCACCAACGTGCTCAACCGCATGAACAACGGGTTTGACAACGTGGTCGACAATTGGGGACGGTACGTGCCCAACCACATTCGCATCGGCGCCTCGAAAACCCTGCAGCACAACCTGTCACTGGGTGTCCAAGTTGGCAAAGCTTGGACCCAAGCGTACGTCAACTGCGTGGACGCTGAGGGAAACGACGTGGTGGCCAGCTGGAACCAGGTGCGGCATGCTGATTTGGTGGATCAATTCCTGTTCTACGACGACCTCTACAACGGGAACCTGTGGGAATTCCAAAGCGCGGGGACCTTCGCCGATGGATTGGAAACCTGGCGGGTCGAGGTGTGCGCCAGCCAAGAGCTCGCCTACGGACTGGGTTGGGCGGCGAGCGTTGGATCCTCACTCGGCATGAACGCCGAAATCGACCGCCTTGCGGCTTCCTTTTCTGGCGCGCGAGGCGAACTCAGCCCTGACGAGCTCGGGGCCACGTTGACCCCGGTGTCGTCTGCCGCCGCCTCCATGGTGGTCTCCTTGGGCGCCACGTACCGCTTTGGCCCAGTGCAAACTGGACTCCTCTGGTCAAGCCAAAGCCTGGCTGGCGGAAACCAACGCAACAATTGGATTGCCGAAGGTGCGGAAGACATCCAAGCCATCCGCATGATGCGGCTCCGCTTGGGGATGACGTTCTGATCATGGTGGTTTGGGTGCTGACCGAGGCGCGTTATGCCTATTCCCCATCAAAGGCTTCGTCCCTTTCACCCTACGTGCAGAATGTCCTGGACGAGGACTTCGCCTTGGTGGAAGCCTTGCGCGCATGTGGCCTGGAAGCGGACCGCAAAGTTTGGTCTGACCCCAGCGTCGACTGGGACGCCGCAGACGCCCTCGTCTTCAGAACCACATGGGACTACTTCGACCGGTGGGATGAATTTCAACATTGGCTCCGCGAAGTGCAGAAGGTCACCAGCCTCATCAACCCGGCCGCGTGCTTGCACTGGAATTTGGACAAGCACTACCTGCTTGACTTGGAGGCCGCAGGCATCCATGTGGTGCCGAGCACCATCCACAAGCGGCAAACTGGATTGTCCTGGGCCGAGGTCTGTCAGGCATTCAATTCAGACGACTTGGTGATCAAACCCACCGTCTCGGGTGCAGCCAAGGACACCTACCGGGTGACGCAGCGCCAAAACGCATGGCAGCTCTCGCCTCCCCATCCTGACCCCATTGACGTCCTTTGGACCTCGTTGCTCCAACGCCAGGACATGATGGTGCAGCCGTTTTTGTCCAGCGTGGTGGCCGACGGCGAACTCTCATTGATGTGGTTGGGGGGCACTGTGACCCACGCCGTGAAGAAGCAAGCCAAGCCTGGAGATTTCAGAGTCCAAGACGACCACGGAGGCACGGTGGTGACACACGACATGACCCTGGAGGAGCGTGAATTTGCAGAGCGCGCCATGCACGCCGCCGTGAAGGTCATGGACCAACGCAACATGGGCGAGCCGCTGTATGCCCGCGTGGACATGGTGCGCGACTTGAGCGGGGCCTGGGCTGTGTCCGAATTGGAAATGGTGGAGCCTGAGCTTTGGTTCCGCATGTGCCCTGATGCGGCCGGGGTGCTGGCCCGGGCCATCGCTGAACATTTGACCCAGCCAAGCGCTTGAAGTCGACATGGACGTCGCCTACGCGCCTTGCTACGTGTTGGATGTGCCTGAAGGCCATCGATTTCCCATGCAGAAATACGCCCTTCTGAGGGCCCAATTGCTGCACGAGGGCGTGCTCGAAGAAGGTCAATTTTTCGAGCCTGGCATCATGGCGGAGGGCACCCTCTTGCTTGCCCACGACGCGGAATATTGGAGGCGCACCAGAGACGGCCTTTGGAGCCGAAACGAGGAGCGCCGAAGTGGGTTTCCATGGTCTTCGGCCATGGTCGAGCGCGAGCGGGTCATCATGCAAGGCACGTTGGAGTGCGCCGAACGGTGCTTGGCTTCAGGCACCGTGTCGATGAACATCGCCGGCGGCACCCACCACGCCTATGCCGACCGGGCGGAGGGGTTCTGCATCCTCAACGACTTCGCCATTGCCTCTTTGCATCTGTTGAAGAAACAGGCCGTGAAGCACGTCTTGATTGTGGATTGCGACGTGCACCAAGGCAACGGCTCAGCTTTGCTGCTCGCCAGTGAGCCCCGTGTCACCACGTTTTCAATGCACGGGGCCTCCAATTACCCGCTCCACAAAGAGCAAAGCGACGTCGACGTGCCCCTTCCTGACGGGACCAACGACGACGTCTACCTTTCCTTGTTGAAGACACATTTGGACCGCCTGCTCTCCGACAAACGGCCCGACATCGTCATGTACCAATGTGGCGTGGACATCTTGTCTTCCGACAAACTTGGAAGGCTTGGGGTGAGCATGCAAGGGTGCGCCGAGCGCGACCGGATGGTCTTCGAGGCCTGTTCAGCTCAGGACATCCCCGTGGTCTGCGCCATGGGCGGCGGCTACTCCCCTGACGTGAACATCGTGGTGCAAGCCCACGTGAACACCTTCAGGGCCGCGCAAGACGCTTGGACTTGAGCGCCGTTCGTGGCGTCAAGGCTGGACCACCAACGCTTGGCTTCCCGCTGCGCTCCGAAGGGCGTACCACCCAGGGGCCAAGCCTGACCACACCACTTGGTCGCCTGCCTGGGCCACACCGCGTTCCACCACCGCACCAAGCGCATTGGCCAAGGTCCACTCGGACCGGGCGTCGAAGGACGCGAACACGCGGCCTTGGGCGCTTGCAGGGTTGGGGAACAACAAAGGCAAGGTGGCGCTCGCGTCCGAAACGGAAGACTCCGCGGTGTAATCGTACCCACCGCACACGGGCACGTAGCCTTCGCACGCCCACTCGCCGAGCTTGCCGGCCACCGTGCTCAAGGTCAAATCGTAGTACGACTCGTCGAAGATGTGCGGCACGTGGCCCGCCCCTTCCACAGGAATGAGACAGTTGTCCACTCCCACAGAGTCGGCCATGGCGTGCACAATGCTGCTGCCGTCCACGTCGATGATCGGAATGCCGGTGAACACGATTTCTCCCTCGGCGTAGGGCACCGTTTCGTCTGCAGTGCCGTGGATGCTCACAAGCGGTTCGTTGTCGCCCAAGAGCAAGAAGTCGGCGGTTTGGAGCGCGCCCGCGATGTTGAACACGCCGTCGATGTCGCTGCTGTAGCCCTCGTTACCAGAAAGGCCCTCCAAACCACCGCCCAGGCCTGGCTCGGACTCGTCGATGTACGTGGGGATCTCAGAATCTTCGTCCACGTACGCGTGGTGCATCGCAATGAAGCCTCCGGCGCTCACTCCACCGAGGTAGATGCGCTCAGGGTCGATGTGGTACGGGTTGCCCATCTCCACGGACTTGCGGAAATAGCGCACGGCCGCACGGCTGTCGTGTACCCCACGCCACACGGCCTCGACAAACGAGGTTTGGAAGTCGAACAAATTGTCAATCCCCAAGCGGTAGCTGAAGGACGCCGTCACGTACCCCATGCGCGCGAGGTCTTCGCATAGCGAGACCACGTCCAACCCGTCGTTGCTGCCTCCCAAGAAAAATCCGCCGTGGGCCATCAGAACCAAGGGCCGCAATTCGTCGGATTGCTCGCTCGGGGTGTACACGTCGGCCACGAGCTCTTCAGACAAGAGCATCGAGTTGATGTTCTCGCCATAGGGCAAGTCGTAGTCCACGTTGAAGCTGTCGAAGGCCCCGGTGTAGCGGTAGCGGTAGCCGTCACAATCGGTTTGGCACAGGGCATTCGCCGGAAGGGTCAACACAAGGGCGAGCGCCGCAATTGTGGGGAGGAAGGGTGAAATGGAGCGTGTCATGGTTACACCAATGTAGGGCCGGTCGGAGTACTTTTGTGCCATGGCTCAACACCGCATTCTCGTCCCTGTGGACTTCACCCCCGTGTCCAGCACGGCCGTCAACCACGCGCTTGCCGTGGGCAAGGCGTTTCAAAGTGAAATCCACCTGCTCCACATCGTGGCCAAAAAGGGCAGTTTTTCCGAAGCCCGGACCCGCCTCGAAGCCTTTGCTGCCGAGCATTTGGCCGACTTTGAAGGGGTGGTGAAAACCACCGTGCGCATCGGCAATTTGTTCGACGACATCGACGACGTCAGCGTGGAGATGGACGCCAACCTTGTGATGATGGGCACCCACGGCCTCAAAGGCATGCAGTTCATCACCGGAGGCCGCGCATTGAAAATCGTGCGCGAATGCTCGGTCCCGTTCATCATTTCGCAGTCGCGCCCCATCCGGGAAACGGGGTACGACGACATCGTGGTGCCGTTGGACCTTCACCAAGACACGAAGCAAAAATTGGCCGTCGTGGCAGAAATGGCCACCTACTTCAAAGGCCGCGTGCACATCATTTCTCCTGCCGAAGAAGACGAGTTTTTGCAGAATCAGCTTCGCCGCAACGTGGAGTTTGCATCCGACTACTTCGAGGAGCGCAAGATTGAATGCACCACCAAGATCAGTGAATACGCTGGCGCGTCTTTCGTCAAGGACGTCATTCGATACACCGCGTCGATTGAGGCCGACCTCATCAGCATCATGAACTTTCGCGAGAAGAGCCTGATGGGCATTTTGGGTCAAACCTACGAGCAGCAAATCATCACCAACGAAGCCGAGATTCCGGTCATGGTGCTGAACCCTTTTGAGACGCGCGTCATCCGTCAGACCCCGTTCAGCTTCTGAACATGAAGCCCGTTTGGACCTTGGGGGCAGGCCTGGTGCTTGCCTTTCTCGCGTCCTGCGCCCCCGAAACGTCCGACCGCATCTCGCTCGCCGACCTAGGGGCGTCGTGGCAAGTTGGGATTGAAGGCCGCGCGCCCGTGGATGCCCATGTGCCGGGCTTCGTGCTGCAAGACTTGGTCCGGGCAGGGCTCGCGCCGGCCCCCTACACAGGCACGCATGAACGCGACGTGCAATGGGTGGAGGACTCCACCTGGACGTACACCGCCTCGTTCGTTCTTCCGCGTGGCTGGTCGGCTTTCGATTCCGCCACCCTCGAATTTCAAGGGCTGAATGTGTTCGCGGCGGTGGAGGTCAACGACCTGCCAGTCTTGAACGCAGACAACGCCCACCGAACTTGGACCACCACGCCGTTTCAGTTGCTTGACTCCAACCGCCTGCGTGTGACCTTCATCCCCGCACCGGAAGAAGGCCAGCGCCGACTGGACGCGTTTGGGATGGCGTTGCCTGCAAGCAACGAGGCCAAACCCATTGGGCGGCAAGTCAGCCCCTTTGTGCGCAAGCCGGGATACCAGTTTGGATGGGATTGGGGACCCCGACTCGCCGGACCTGGCATTCACGGGGACGTGGTGCTGCAACGGCATGTCCAGGCAGTGCGTCCAGTGCAGTTCCCTTGGATGGAGGTCGTCCACGCCGACTCCACAGAAGCCTGGCTGCTCTGCCACGGCTGGGACTCGGACTTTTCGCTTGAATTGACCTTGAACGGACAAGTCCAGGATTGGCAACGGCGGGGCGACACCCTCGTGGTCCCCCATCCTGAGCTCTGGTGGCCCATCCACATGGGCGGTCAGCCGCTGTACGAGGCGCGTTGGGCGCACCGGTCTTCCGGCGAAGTGCACCATGAGCGGTGGGGAATTCGGGACCTGGAATGGGTCCAAACCCCCGACGACCATGGCACGTCGTTCCAGCTGACGGTCCAAGGCGTTCCTGTGTTTGCGCGCGGCGCCAACGTGGTGCCGCCAGACTTCCACGACTTCACCGACGCAGCCTCATGGCTCGGCGTGGTGCAAAACGCCGTGGACGCCCACATGAACATGCTTCGGGTTTGGGGCGGTGGCGTCTACCCGCCCAAGGCATTCTTCGATGCGTGCGACGCCCAAGGCATCCTGGTTTGGCAGGACTTCATGTTCGCGTGCGCCATGGTGCCCGACAATCCTGCCTTTCAAGACAATGTGAAGGCCGAGGCGACGGCGCAGGTGAAGCGACTGCGCCACCACCCAAGCCTCGCCTTGTGGTGTGGGAACAACGAGGTGGCCAAAGCCTGGGAATCCTGGGGCTGGCAGGAGATGTACAACTTGCACGGACAAGACAGCGCGCGTGTGGCCCAGGCTGCGACGGCGATGTTCGACGGGCTGTTGTCCGACGTGGTGGACGCACACAGCGCCGCGTTCTACCTCCCCACCTCCCCCACCTTGGAGAAAGACGCAGGAGATGCCCATGCGTGGGGCATTTGGTTTGGGAAGGAGCCGTGGGACTATTACAGCCGTCACGAAGGACGGTTTGCCAGCGAATACGGACTGCAAAGCCTGCCTCATCTGGCGACGCTCCAAGAGGCGGGCATCCTCACATTCCAAGACGATGCCCTGCAGTTCCGCCAACGGAGCAAGATGGATTGGCTGGAGCCCGGATTCGACGGTTGGGACATGATGCGGCACTACATGTCGACAACGGTGGGTGCACCCGCGCGGGACAGCTTGGAGACTTGGATTGTCCAAAGTCAAATGACCCAGGCCGAAGGGCTGCGGCAGGCTTTGGAACGGCACCGCACAAGCATGGGCAAATACGCCGGCTCCCTCTACTGGTCGATGAACGACGTCTGGCCGGCGGTGTCCTGGAGCACGGTGGACCACGCCGGCAGATGGAAGCTGGGACACCACGCCGCCAAACGGGCCAACGCCCCGCGCACCGTCCTCTGGGAACGGGCCTCGGAAGATTCCTTGCAGCTTCAAGCCTTCAACGACCTTCCATCGCCTGTTTCAGGACACCTTGCCGTGCAGTGCCAGACGATGGAGGGTGTGGTTCTCAAGGACACGTCAGTGGCATGGCGCTGTCCGGCACTTGGCACGACAAGACTCAACCTCGGTCCGATGGACTTGTGGCGTGAAACCCCAAAAAGCAGTTACCTCGCATGGCAATGGACCGATGCAGCGCACCCCGGCGACACGCTCCGGCAATCGGCGCTGTGGGACGACGCCGTCGACGTGAACGTGCCAACGAGCCACGTCGATGTTTCCGTGTCAGGCGACCGCTTGACGATCGTCAGCGCAGGCTACGTGCCGATGGCGTGGGTGGGATGCAACGTGCAAGGACGGTTCTCAGACAACGGCATGCCGTTGGAGCCCCACGTCCCTGTCCACATCACCTTCAGCCCTGAAGAAGACCAAGTCGGACCAAGGACATTCCGCGTGCGCGGGCCAGGTCAGTGAATGGCCTGAATAGTGAGTTTCTGAGGACCCAAAGCGACTTGGTCGCCGGGCTGGGCACCATGCCATTGTTGGGCCAACGGCGCCTCCGCACCCACGCACAGCACCAATGCATCTGGCAGCTGGACTTTGCCCAGCGGAACCCCCACCAACACCCAGGGTCCTGTGGTTTCCACCAGCGCACCTGGTGACACACGCTGGATGGCCTTGTCTTGGGCGGCACGTTGCATGAGGATGCCGCGCATGTGTTCCAACCGCCCCACGGTGTCCTGAACGCGCTCTTGTTCCAAGTGGATCATGGCGCGGCCGGTTTCATGCTTGTCGCCCGCGGAACTTTTGGACTCTGCGCCCAGCGATTCTTTCAACGACGCCATGCGCGCCTTCGCCTCCGCCAAATCCTTGTCCACATGGTCCAACAAATGCTTCAAAATGATGTCGCGCATGGCCCAAACTTACGGGGCGAATAAGTCATGCCCGTCTTTTGATTTCTTCTGGAAGCTGGCGCGCCTTGAGGCACCAGGAGCCGATATTTTTGGGACAAATCTTTCAGGCACATGTCTACATCCTTTTCAGACCTGGCGGGCGCAGTGACCCGCGACATCCAACAGGAGCTCTCCCCGCAGGAGGCCTTTGGCTGGCTCGAAGAAGGCCACGCCCGTTTCAAATCCCAAACCCCACGCAACCGCGACAAGGTGGCCATGCTGGACGGCGCAAGTCAGGGACAATTCCCGTACGCCGCGGTGCTGGGCTGCATCGACAGCCGCGCCCCGATCGAGCAAGTCTTTGACGCCGCCATTGGCGACCTGTTTGTGGCACGGGTGGCCGGCAACGTGGTCAACCCCGACGTGTTGGGCTCCTTGGAATACGCGTGCAAATACGCGGGCACCAAAGTCATCTTGATCCTGGGCCACACCTCATGCGGCGCCGTCGGTGCAGCCTGGGCTGGCGTGGAAGATGGTAACATCACCGGCTTGTTGGAGAAGATTCAACCCGCCGTCGAGAAAACACGTGCCTCCCACGGGGAAGAAGGCACCCCAGAGACCTTGAACGCCTGTGTGGCGGCCAACGTCACTGAAATGTGCGAAGCCCTTCGGGCCCAAAGCGACATCCTCGCGGGACTTGAAGCCGACGGAAGCATCGTCATCACTGGCGGGGTGTACAACGTCGCCACCGGCGAAGTGGAATTCACGCACAAGCCTGCCTGACCCTCCCCTGCATGCCTCTCACTGGTCGTCACCTCGGAGCCCTTCTTTGCACCCTGCTTTGGGTGTGGATGCTCGGCGCCCCCTTGTGGGAAGTCCGTGACGCCAAATCGGCTTGGAGCGTTGAGCTCGAGCACAACGAGCAAGAATCGGAAGGAGAAGAATCTTCCTTTGAATGGGACGAATCCATCTTGGCCGCCCTGTTGACTTCTTGGCCGTTCAATCCCCTTAAAGACAACGTGGATGTCCACCGCGTCCCGGCTTGGGACCGGTTGTTGGACGGAACCTTGTTGGATCCTCCGGAACAGCACGCCTGAAGATTGACGTCGGCCCCAAGGCCGACCCGCTGTTCCTTGTTGATTCAATTCCTTTTCCATGTTCCAACACATCGGGCGTGATTTGCCCTCTTCCATCGTTGTTTTCCTTGTCGCCCTTCCCCTCTGCCTCGGCATCGCCCTGGCTTCCGGCGCGGCACCCATCGCCGGCTTGATTGCCGGCATCATCGGCGGCATCATTGTCGCCCCCATCTCCGGCAGCCACGTGGGCGTGTCCGGACCTGCCGCAGGGCTTGCGGTGATCGTGTACGACGGCATCCAAGACGTCGGGTTTGAAGCCTTCCTCTTGGCCGTGGTCATCGGTGGCTTGGCCCAATTGGTGCTGGGCATCGCGCGTGCCGGCATCGTCGGGAAGTACTTCCCTGGCAGCGTCATCCAAGGCATGCTTGCCGCCATCGGCATCATCATTTTCATCAAGCAAATCCCACACGGTTTGGGGTACGCCGGCGCCGAAGGCACGACCAAGGCAGACAAGGTGTTCGACGTCTTGTTGTTGCTGGGCGACAACCTGGCCTACGCCGCCCCCACGGCCATGACCGTGACGGGGGTCTGCCTCGCCATTTTGCTCCTCTGGGAGACCTCCTTCATGAAAGCCCAAAGCTTCACCAAGGTGCTTTCAGGCTCCCTCGTGGCCGTGTTGGCCGGCGTGGTGGTCAACTTGGTCACCCGCAGCGGCGGAGGTGCCTTGACCGCCAAGCAACTGGTGGACGTGCCCACAGGCCACGCCGCCAACGGCATCGACCCCACGGCTTGGGGCTCCTTGTTGACCTTCCCTGATTTCTCTGCGATTGGCGACAGCGCCATCTGGATTTTGGGCGTCACCATTGCCGTGGTGGCCAGCCTCGAGACGTTGTTGTGCGTGGAGGCGACCGACAAACTGGACCCTCAGAAGCGCGTCACCCCCACCAACCGCGAACTGTTGGCCCAAGGGGTCGGCAACACCGTCAGCGGGTTGATTGGAGGGTTGCCCATCACCCAGGTGATCGTGCGCTCCTCCGCAAACATCCAAACCGGCAACGCCACCAAAATGAGCGCCATCCTGCACGGCGCATGGCTCATGGTGTTCTTCCTTCTGGCCCCCACGCTGCTGACCTACATCCCCCTCGGGAGCTTGGCGGCGGTCCTGTTCGTCGTGGGCTACAAGTTGGCGAAGCCAGCCACGTTCAAGCGCATCTACGAGAGCGGCATGAAGCACTTCATCCCGTTCGCCGTCACCATCTTGGCAATTGTGTTCATCGACCTGCTGAAGGGCTTGGGCATCGGCCTTGTGGTCGCCCTGGCTTGCAACAAGTTGATGGCCGACAAATCTGAATGAAGCAAGCCTCAGGGGGTCAAGCTTCTTTGGCCCCCTGGGTGCGCTTGCGCAGCTTGCCCAATTCCTGGTCGTCCAACGACCTGTACTTGCCCACGGGCAAGTCCCCCAACTCCACGTGCATGATGCGCGTGCGCTTGAGCCGCCTCACGCGGTAACCAAGCTCCTCACACATGCGGCGGATCTGACGGTTGAGTCCCTGTTTGAGGACAATCTTGAACGATTGCCGTCCAGTTTGCTCGACTTCACACGGCAAGGTCACCGTGTCCAAAATGGCCACCCCCGAAGACATGCGTTCCACAAAATCACCCATGATGGGCTGATTCACCGTGACGTGGTATTCTTTCTCGTGGCCATACCGGGCGCGGAGGATGTCGTTGACGATGTCGCCGTCGTTGGTCAAAAAGATCAACCCCTCGCTCATCTTGTCCAACCGCCCCACGGGGTAAATGCGGGTGGGGAAATTGATGGCGTCGATGATGTTGTCTTTCTCACGCCTTTGGTCTGTGGTGCAGACGATGCCCACCGGCTTGTGGTACGCGATGACGATGCGCTCCTGGTCGTTGCCGGCCACCGGCTCACCGTCCACCTCCACCACATCCCCTGGTTGCACGCGCGTCCCAAGTTCCGGCACCTTGCCATTCAGCGTGATGCGGCCCTCTTCCAGCAATTTGTCGGCGGCGCGACGTGAGCAATGCCCCACTTCGCTGAGGTACTTGTTGATGCGTGTTCCTTGAGGTGCGTCTGCCATGGCGATGTCAAAGGTCGTGAACTCCGTGCGCCGCGGCAATGCAGGCGCTAACTTCGTGTCATGAACCTCGCGGACAGCGCCACCTCCCCCTTCCAACTGCCTGAAACAGGTTCAATCTCCTCGTCTGAAGCCAGGCGAGAACTGAAATCCCAAGCGCGTGCTTTTTTGGAAGCCATGGCCGCAGACTCGGTCGCAGGCAAGTGGATTCCGGATGTCACAGAACGTTGGCGTCAAATTGAATCAGAGATTGATTCAGAAGGAACTTATACTCACACATACAAAGAGTTAAGGTTCGGAACAAGGCTTGCATGGCGCAACAGCAACCGATGCATTGGGAGGCACTTTTGGCGCACCTTGCAGGTCGTCGACGCGAGGCAGTGCGACACCGCAGAGGACGCGCACCGTCACTTGGCCAACCACGTGAACGACGCCTTCAACGGAGGCAACATCCAAAATGTGATCACCGTCTTCCCACCCAGGAAGCCTGGCCAACAAGACGCGTGGCGCATGGTGAATCACCAGCTCATCCGGTACGCCGGCTTCCAACAACACGACGACGTCCCTTTGGGCGACCCGGACAGCGTCGACTTCACGGCCTACTGCGAATCTCTGGGCTGGCGCGGTGCGCGAACGCCATGGACCCCACTGCCGTGGGTCATGGTCAAGGACGGGAAGCCACTTCCACCCCACGACCCGTTCCAATCGGGCGACTTGACGTTGCACGAAGTGCCCATCATTCATCCGGAACACGCTGCCACGGCCGAGCTCGACCTCCGATGGTATGCCGTGCCGCTGTTGGCCGACATGGCCCTCAAAATTGGCGGCGTGGTGTACCCCTTCGCCCCGTTCAACGGCCATTATCTGGGCACGGAGATCGCGGCACGCAACCTCACCGACCCGGACCGATACAACGTGCTTGAACCGTGGGCCAAGGCATGCGGCATCCAACCGTCGACGCAGCGAAGCCTTTGGAAGGATGAAGCGCTGGTGAAACTCAACCAAGCGCTGCTCTCCAGCTTCGACCACGCCGGCATCACCATGGGCGACCACCACGAAATGGGCCGGGCCTTTGAAGGATGGTGCCAAGCTGAAGCCAAGCAAGGCCGTGAGGTGCCTGGCGATTGGTCGTGGCTCACCCCACCCATTTCAGGCAGTTTGACCCCGCAATTTCATCGGTCGTTCTCCAACGCCGTGGTCACGCACACCAACTATTTCTACCAAGAGCCGGTCAAGGTGAAAGGCATGTCTTACCCGTCGAAGGCCAAAGACACGCACCGCCTGCTGGTCGGGGATGCCTTCTCGCAAGACCAGCCGCCTGCCACCTGCCCGTTCAGCAAATTGTCTTCCACATTCAAAAACCTATGGTCATGACCAGCCACGAAATCGACTACACCATCTACGGCGACGACCTCCAAGCCGTGGAGGTGGAATTGGACCCGCAAGAAACCGTGATTGCCGAGGCCGGCGCCATGAATTGGATGGAACAGGACATCGCCTTTGAAGCCAAAATGGGCGACGGCTCCACCCCCAACCAAGGGTTCTTTGGCGGGCTCCTCAACGTCGGAAAGCGCGTCTTGACCGGGGAATCCCTTTTCATGACCCACTTCACCAACGTCGGGGTGTCCAAGCGTCGCGTGGCCTTCTCCTCGCCTTACCCAGGCAAGATCATGCCCGTGGATTTGAAGCAACGGGGCGGCACGTTGCTGTGCCAAAAGGACGCCTTCCTCTGCGCCGCCAAGGGCACAAGCGTGTCGATCGCATTCAACAAGCGGTTTGGGGCCGGCTTCTTTGGCGGAGAAGGGTTCATCCTGCAAAAGCTCCAAGGCGACGGGCTGGCGTTTCTTCACGCAGGAGGTACGGTGGTGGAACGCCACCTGAACAACGAGACCTTGCGCGTGGACACCGGATGCATCGTGGGTTTCACGCCTGGCATCGACTACAACATCGAAGCATCCGGCGGCTTGAAAAGCATGTTCTTCGGCGGGGAAGGGCTCTTCTTGGCCACCCTCCGCGGAACAGGCACGGTGTACTTGCAAACCCTGCCATTCAGCCGCCTCGCCGACCGCGTGATTCGCCACGCCCCAGCCCTGCAAGGCCGGTCCAAAGGCGAGGGCTCCGTGCTCGGGTCGCTTGGCCGGATGGTCGACGGCGACAACTTCTGACTCAAGGAAAGACCACGGTTTTTTGGCCGTGGACAAACACGCGTCCTTCCAGATGAAGCTTGACCCCGCGGGCCAACGCTTCTCGCTCGCACACCCGACCCTTGCGCCTCAACTCCTCGGGCCCATCGCGGTGTGAGACCCGAACCACTTCTTGCTCCAGAATGGGGCCCTGGTCCAATTCCGCCGTGACATAGTGGCACGTGGCCCCGACCAGCTTCACCCCCTTTTCGTGGGCCTGGTGGTAAGGCTTGGCGCCGGCAAAACTGGGCAAGAAGCTGTGGTGGATGTTCAGCATGCGGCCTTCATGTTGGGCCACGAGTTCTGCCGGCATGATTTGCATGAACCTCGCCAACACCGTCAAGTCCACGCGATGCTGACTCAAAATCCCTTCAATGGCCGCAAAGGCCTTGGACTTCGACGGATGAAACGGCACATGATGAAAAGGAACGTCGTACCAAGACGCATGCACTCCAATGTGCTCGTGGTTGGCCACAATGCACACCACCTCACATGGCAACTCACCGGTGCGCCACCTTTCGAGCAAGTCGACCACACAATGCGTGGTTTTCGAAGCCAGAATGGCCACACGCGGTTTGCTTGATTGGGCGACCCACTCCACTTCCGCGTTGACGCGCCTTGCTGCGGGCATCAAGGATTCCTCAAGCGCACGTTCGCCCGAGGAGGCATGATGCACTTCCAGGCGCATGAAAAAACGCCCAGACGACTGATCTGTGTGCTGCTGTGCGTCCAAAATGTTCCACCCATCGCGCGCAAGCGCTGAAGTGAATTCAGCCACCACGCCAGTTTGGTCGTCGCAGGTCACCCGCACGCACCACAATTCCTCCAGGTTGTCGTTCATGCCTCTTAAAATACCTCTTTTGGTGGAATTCGTTCCACTACCTTCGCAGTGAATCCAAACCCAGTCTCATGAAGAAAGTAACATTCATCCTTGGCATGGTGGCCGCTGCAGCCGCGTTCACCGGCTGCGAAGAGCCATTGGCTTGCGAAGAAGGCAACAAGGCCATCTTGACAGTGTACAACAACACCTTGTGCACCCCCATGATCGAAGCCAACGGTGACGACATGGTGGAGATTGAAGCCCTCGGCAGCGCCGTGATCGAGCTCGACGCAGGCACGTACGACATCTACGCAGACCTCGCACTCATCACTGCATGCGTGGAGGCCGACACCACCATCGAAACTGTATGTGGTGGCGAGTACACTTGGACGTTCGAGTGATTCACGCTTCAACGCAATGAAAAGGCGCCCCATGGGGCGCCTTTTTCGTTGCCCTTCATTCGATGGGGCAACCGATGGCCTGGGTCACGGAATCGCGTGGCGCTTGCCCTGCCAACAGGGCGGCCAGGGCGTCACGCAGGTCATGCCTTTTGGGCTTGGGGCGGTGCTTGCCCAGGGACACGTACAAATCGTTGACCCTGCCGCGGTAATGCACCCGACCCAGGGAGTCCAGCACGAAGACCTCTGGGGTCCACCTCGCGTTGAGGTCGACCGCTGCACCCTCCCGGTCCAACTGCAAAGGCCAGGTCACTCCGTAGGTGTCCGCAAACCCCTCGATGTCCTCCTGAGAAGCACTCCCCTCTGGAAAAACGCCCACCAATTCCACTGGAGATTCCGACGCCGTCCACTCGTTGTGGAGCGCGTTGAGGAAATACGTGTAATCCTGGCAGATGGGACAGAGTGGCGCCAAAAACACCACCACCTTCCACACCGGGCTCACTCAGGCAGCACTTGCAGTTGGGCGCTGCGCACCGTCCCGGTGGACGTGGTCAGCGTGTAGAGGTACTGACCCGTGGGGAGCGCCGAGACGTCAAAGGCCTCCAAGTGGTGACCGGCCGGGAGGTTTTTGCCGTCCAACCAAGTTTTCACAACACGCCCTTGCATGTCTCTCAAGACGAGCGACGCCTTCGCCGGCTGGGTCAAGTGAAAGCCCACACGGACCTGGTCGGCGCGCGCAGGGTTGGGCCACGCAGGGAACAAGTTGTCCTGGCTGTAGTGCAGGACCGTGTTCCGGTCGGGCACCGACAAGGAG
The DNA here is from genome assembly GCA_049627085.1 of Flavobacteriales bacterium. Lineage (GTDB taxonomy): Bacteria > Bacteroidota > Bacteroidia > Flavobacteriales_D > Sanyastnellaceae > UBA11663. Next base: position 21,321 of record JBMZWX010000008.1, read on the forward strand.
ATGTCCTCGTCCCCCTCTTCGTAGGGAACGCCTTGGAGGAACAGCACAAACATCTCCTCGGTGGTGAAGTCCCCCCAAGACATCCACTGCGGTGGGTCGTGGGGGTTGTAGGGATTGTCGGCCGTGTTGTCGTACGCGCAGAACGACTCGACCACATACCCCGCTGGAATGTGCACCAGCTCGGGGAACGTGAAAATGCCTTGCCAGTTGAAGTCCCACTCGGGGATGGAGATCAACGGGATGGTGTCCTGCCCATTGGCGCTGCGTGCAAAGACTTCCCAAGACTTGCCCAACAAATGGCAATGGGGCGTGATGGACACCAGGCTGATGTCACCCTCCACGGGGACCGAAGAATGGAAGGTGGTGATTTCGTTGGGCGGGATGACGAAGGGCTCTCCCAGCGTTTCGGGGCCCGCAATCACCGTGACGATCTCGCGCTGGATGGGGGCGTCGTGGAAGAAGATGTTGATCTCGGTTTGGTCCACCTCCTCGATGGGAGACGGCCCGTAGTGCATCTGCAAGAGCAGGTGGCTTCCAGGCTCCATGACATGTCCAATGGTCGGCGGAAATTCAAGCGGCGGCGTGCCGGGCACCCACCCCCCAAACAAGAACTGCTCCACGTCGACGCCGTAATCGCCAAAGCTCTCGTACCCCGGATTGGGATCGGCCGCATCCAAGGCTTGGGCTTGGGCAATGACATAAGGCACGTTGGTGTACGCCACCAGGGCGTGATGGTCGACCGCGTTGTTGCCCGGTCTGATTTCCACCGCCTTCACTTCCTTGGCCTCGGTCACGCCCGTGGGGATCACGAAGACCTGGTATTGGTCCAGCATGTTGCCTTCATGCACGAAGGGCTCGGGCATGCCCAACACCAAGTCGGGCTCGCCAATCTGGCTGTCGTCGGGGTACGACGGCAACCCGGGGCTGTCTGCGGGGTTGCCCTCCGGCATGCCGTCCGCCACCCAAGCGCTGATGAGGTCCTTTTGGACTTGGGTCAAAAACCGCTCGCCACGCAGGGAACTGTAGTTGTGGTCCGGGGTCCAAGGCGGCATGTAGCCTGTCTGGGTGACGTACTCGATGAAGTTGCCGTAGGCTGCGACTTCCGCGTACGTGGTGAACGGCATGGGGCCGATCTCCCCCACCCGATGGCATTGGGTGCACTCGTTGTAAATGATGGGCGCGATGTCCGCATGAAACGTGACACTCTGGGCCAAACAGGCTGCCGAGGAAAGCGCTGAAACGCACACCACAGCCAAAGTGGAAAACAACTTCATCCCACCAAGGTACACCCAGGAGTCGAATTCGAGCGAACAACACAATCAAGTCCATCGCACGACCCTCCGTCGCTGAAGATGTCCGAACTTCAAGGCATGCGAACATTTCTGACCTCCATTTTCCTAGTCGCTTGCACGGGCCTCTCTCCTGCATCTGCTTCTGCGCAAGCCGCAGGGCCCGACGCCCGTGGATTCATCGTGGCCGTGGGCGACGACGTCCCCGACTTTGAATTGACAGACTTGACAGGCGCGGTCCACAGCCGTGCTTCCCTGCTTGGCTCCGTCTACGTGCTTCAATTCACCGCGTCGTGGTGCAGCGTGTGTCGCGCGGAAATGCCCCACTTGGAATCCGAGGTTTGGCAGGCATTCAAAGACCGGCAGGCCGGTTTCACCCTTCTCGGTGTCGATCTGGACGAACCTGCAGAGAAGGTGGCGGACTTCGCGGCCAAGATGAAGGTCACCTATCCCATGTGCCCTGATGCAGGTGGCGAGGTATTCTACAGCATTGCTGGCAAAAAAACAGGCGTCACGCGCAACGTGGTGGTGGACCAAGAGGGACGCATCGCGATGCTGACCAGGCTCTTCGACGAAGAAGAATTCGCCCTCATGATTGAGGTGGTCGACGGCCTCACGACCTCAGAGTGACGCTTCGCGGTGAAAAGAAAAAACCCTGACCGTCTTGCATTCGAACGATTGCAATTCAATCAGGGCCCAGATCAAACCTGGATAAACCTCTCACCTTGCGCCGCCTCTTGACTCAGCGCAGATGAAGTGACACCTCGAAGGTCAACCATTTCCACCGTTCAAAGTGCAACTTGGGTTACTCTTACGACAGAACCACGCTTTTCATTACAGCTCCCAGGCGTCCAACTCGTTCAACACGAACGCCCACTTGTCAGCTTGTTCGTCCAAGATTTTTCCAATCGGCTTGCCGGCGCCGTGGCCGGCGTTGGTCTCCACCCGCAAGATCACCGGACGGTCGCCCTTGTGCACCGCTTGAAGGCGGGCGGCAAATTTGAAGCTGTGCGCCGGCACCACGCGGTCGTCGTGGTCGGCGGTGGTGACCATGGTGCTGGGGTACGTCACACCTTCGTTCAAGTTGTGGACCGGCGAGTAGCCGAGCAAATTCTCGAAGTCCGCCTTGGTGCTGTCCGCACATCCGTATTCCGGAATCCAGCCCCACCCGATGGTGAACTTGTGGTAACGCAACATGTCCATCACACCCACTGCCGGCAACGCCACGCGGGCGAAGTCCGGACGTTGGGTCATGATGGCGCCCACCAGCAGCCCGCCGTTGGAGCCACCAGCAATGGCCAGCTTGTCGTGCGATGTGTAGCCCTCCGCCACCAAGTGGTCGCCGGCGGCGAAGAAGTCGTCGAACACGTTCTGCTTGTCCAACAACATGCCGGCTTTGTGCCACGCCTCGCCGAATTCTCCGCCTCCGCGAAGGTTCGCCATGGCGTACACCCCACCGCGTTCCAAGAACGCGATGTTGCTCGCGCTGAAGCTCGGGGTCAAGCTGATGTTGAATCCGCCGTACGCATACAACAACGTGGGGTTGGTCCCGTCCAACTCAAGTCCTTTCCGATGCACCACAAACATGGGCACCTGGGTGCCGTCCTTGGAGGAGAACCAAATTTGCTTGGCTTCAAATGCCGAGGGATCAAAGGCCACTTCGGGCTGGCTCCAAAGTGTGGAGGTGCCCGACGCGATGTCCAACTTGTAAATGGTGGTGGGCTGGGTGAACGACGTGAAGGCATAGTACAATTCCTCGGCGTCCATTTTTCCGCCAAAGCCACCCACGGACCCGACGTCAGCCGGCAGCGCGACCACGCGGGGGTTGGACCCGTCGAGGTCGCACCGCAACACCCGGTGAGAGGCATTGTGCAAGTAAGTCGCCCAAAGCTGACCACCCACCACGCTCACCGACTCCAACAAGTCGTCCGATTCTGGGAGCACGTCTTGCCACAGGGACTGATCTGAAGGCGAGGCCGGATCCGCGGCCACCAAACGGTACCGGGGCGCCCCAATGTCCGTCAGGACGTACAACTTTCCTTCCACATGCTCCACCAAGGACGAATGGTGCTTGAAGCCTTCCACCAAGGGCAACCAGGCAGGGTTGTCCGCCTTGCGGTCCATGACATGCAAGGCGTTGCCGTCGGTTCCTGTGCTGGTGTTGAGCACGACGTATCGGCCGTCTTCCGTGGCCCCTGCGAAGTGGTAGCGGTTGGGCTCGTTGTCGTTGCGGAAGACCAACTCATCCTGGTCCTGCGGCGTGCCCACTTTGTGGAAGTACACGCTGTGGAAGGTGTTCTCCGCACTGAACGCACTGCCTTCTGGCGCGGGGTAGCGGCTGTAGTAGAAACCGTCCTGCACCCAAGAGGCGCCTGAAAACTTCACCCACTCCAACACTTCCCCCGTCGATTCACCTGTGGTCAAATCCAACACACGCATCTCCTGCCAGTCCGACCCTGCCGCGTTGCGCACCTCTACGACGTACCGGCCGTCGGGCGAAGCCCCGGACAGGCTTGCCGTCACCGTACCGTCCTCACTCAACTTGTTGGGATCCAAGAACACCCGCTCTTTGGCGCCTTCGTGGTCTTGAACGAAGATCACGCTTTGGTTTTGCAACCCGTTGTTCCGGGTCAAGAACACCTTCTCCCCGATGCGGCGTGGAATGCCAACGCGTGGGTGGTTGAACAGCTCCTCGCAACGTTCACGCAACTCTTCGCGGCCTGGGAGGCCGTGCAAGAACGACGTCGCGGTCTCAGCCTGGTCGGCGACCCACGCCATCACCTCAGGATCGCGGTCGTCTTCCAACCAACGGTACGGGTCGGCCACAGAGGTGTCCCACAAGGTGTCCACCACGTCGACAGTTCGGGTTTCAGGATAGGTCATGGTTTGGGTTGAATCGGCTCCACAGGACGCAAACAGCGCACCTGCCGCGCCCAAGGCGAGCAAAGATTTGAACTTCATGGCTTCGAAAGTACAGCGGCCTCCATCAATCGCTTCCCGGGAACCATGCTTGGCGTCCGCCTGTGGATTCGACGGTCCACACCCCCGCCCGTCTGCCCACGGTGAAATCCACCTCGAACGGCATGCACAGCGGCTCCAGCACGAAAAACACCTGGCCCTTGGCTTCAAAATCGCGGCCGGAAGTCGCGCGCACCGGCAAGCGCATCTCGGTGTCTTGGCGAAGCACTCGGATGTCCAACTGCGAGAAATGCTCCACTTCCCAGGTGGACTCGGGGCGCTCCGTCAACTCCCCCGCCGGCATGAGCAACGGCAGATCCAACAAACGCACGTCCACCTTGCCAAACATGCTGTCGGTGGAGTGCGTGGACACCACCCAATCCTCCGCCTGAAACAGGTCGAGGTCCAACACCAGCGTGGCATCTGCCCCTCCCGTCGTTCCCTCCACCTCAAACGTCAAGCCAAACGGCAAATCTTGGGCATGGGCCCAACCGCTGGACACAAGCCCAACGCACAGAATCACTCCGAATACAACCATGCCACGCATGGCGCCAAGTTACCTCAAGACCCAGCGAGCCGTGCCAGACAAGGTGCCGCGCACTTGTTCCCATTGGATCAAATACACCCCAGACGCCAACTCCCCTGGACGCACCTGGGAACCTGAATCTTGCTGGATGCCCGACCACAACACCTCACCTTGGAGGCTGGACAGCGTGACCTTCAACGCCCCCAAGCCCTCCCCTTGCAAGGTGAAGGCCGGCGCGTCGGACGGGTTGGGGCGAAGCGTCACGTTCTTCGCAGGTTCTCCGTCGTCCACCCCACTCGTGGCGGGACAGGGAAAGACGTTGACCAAGTTGCCCGGCGTTTGCTCGAAGGAACTTTCGTCCACCAGCACCTCCCCATCCAACCCTCGGACGACGTACCCGTTTTCCTGTGGGAAATAGCTGCTCACGTAGATGAAGTCGAATTCATCCCCTTCCTGCACAGGCAGCGAAACCTCAAACGGCCCTTGGCCGTTGGGCAGGGTCAACTCGTACCCGAACGCGTCGTTGATGTACACTTTCAACGCACCGATGTCCCAGCCGTCGCCCCACTCGTCGGTCATCTCCACCGTCAACTCTCCGCACACGTTGGTGGGTTCAGGCTGACAGGCTTGAAGCCCAAATGCAGGCGCTGGCCACGGGTTCACCCCGGACTGGTGGACCAAGTTGTTTTCCCCGTCGTAGACCCTGAACGATTCGGACTGCCCGCCATCTCCATAGGCGTAGTAGACCACGCTCACAGGCTCCCCGACATCCACCCCGAAGAAATAATTCATCGAGGATCCATTGGGAAGGAAGATGAAATCCTCCACCGTCTCGCCCAACTGCAACTCCACGTAATGCTCACCCCAACCTGCACCGCCAGAAAGCAGCTCCAGGCGCCACACCCCGCAAGTGCCTGCGGGCGTGTCGATGTCCGGGGCCAACACGGCGTCCAACACATACACGTACCCGTTGTACGTCTCGTGTCCTGTCCCGATGACGTTCGCATCCTCGATGGACCACGCCCCGGGCTCGCCCAACACCTGCCCCACTTCGCCATTGAGGTTGGTGAAGGCGAATCCGTTGGTCAATTGGCTGGGTGCAATGGACGATTGAACGACATGGTTTTGAACCAATTCGTACAACAACTGAGAATCCATGAGGTCTGCCACCGACCAGCCTTGTTCTTCCATCAGGATTTCAAATGCCAAATCCGTCGGGGCCCATACCGTCCACGGTCCGGGCTCGCTGTAGCTGTTGTCGATGAGCACCTGGAAGCTCAACTCGTCCTGAAGGCCCAATTGCTGGATGGCCAACCACAGAATGCCGTGCTCCTCACTCTCCTCAATCCAACCCATGACGTGTTGGGTCGGCAAGCCCTGGGGCGCAAGCACCGAATCCAACACATGCATCACGCCGTTGTCTGCGACGTAGTCGCCAGCAATCACTTTGGCTCCATCCACGAACGTCCCTTGGTCGTTGACCACGACCGGAAGGGTTTGGCCTTGCAACGTTTGAAGGGCCATGCCATCTTCCAAATCTTCTGCCATGAGTACGCCAGGCACCGCATGGTATTGCATGATTTCTGTGAAATCGGGGATGTTCAACATGTCGAATTGTCCCAAATTCATGAAGTCCATGACGTCGGACACCGCTTGATCTGAGGGGGCGAATAGCGTGTGTGGGGCGAGGCTCGTCAACACCTCAGGCACAAACGATTGGAACGCATAGCCAGACTGCCAAAATGTGGGCTCGATCTGAGTCTGGCTGTTCTGAAACAGCAAATCGGCCAAATCGAATGCGTCCACCACAATTTCAGCTTGCATGCCCGCCTCGGCGTTGTAGCCCACAGGACAATCGTACCGGTATACGCCGGGGATGTCGAACATCACAACGCCCAAGCAGGTGCCCTCGATGGTGCCTTCAGCTTGGTCCAACGCGAACACCTCCGGGTTGTTGAAAGACGCACCCGTCACCGTGCTCGAGTCTCCATTGACGCCATGCAGTCCCTCGATGTTGATGAACGCAACTGTCTCGCCCGGCACCACCGTCAAGCTCGACGGGGTGAATTCGAAGTTGGTCACAATGACGTTGTGGTCGGCATCGCACTGGGCCCATGCCACAGAGGCACACACCGCAAAGACCATGCCCCACGAGAGGCGGAAAATGTTGAAATTCATACCCGTGGAACAACGTGGGACGGAAAAGGTTGCTTCCGGTCACCTCAGTCGCCGGACCAGTTCCACGAGGGCCACTTCCACGCCGCCCACGACCAAGGCCACAGCCGTGGCGGCCAAAGGACCCGGCCAAGCCTCGACCAGGTGATGCACCATGTGCACGTGGTGAATGATCATGTCGCCGGCAACGAGAAGCAACGCCACGGTTCCAAGCAAGCCGATGGCCTTGATGACCCAAGGCAACGCGGCCACCATCTGCCGGCCCAGCGCACGCAAAACACGTTGCGGGCGCTTCATGAGCGCAAACCCGACGTCGTCCATCCGCACAATGACCGCCACCAAGCCGTACACCCCCACGGTGGCCAACAACGCCAGGAGCACCACGACAGGCACTTGCACCGAAAGCGGCTCGTCCGCCACGGAAGCCAAGGCGAGCAGCACGATTTCAATGGACAGCACCACGTCCACGAGCAACGCGGCCCTGATTTTTTGGGCTTCAGGCAAGATGGGTTTGTCGGCATGCGAAGTGGCCCCGGCCGCATGAATTTTGTGCCACACTTTCTCTGCCCCCTCGTAAGCCAAGAAGCCGGCGCCGCAAAGCAGCACCACATCCAAAGCAGAAGGCATCAGGCTGTGGAACAGGAAGGCGAGTGGCACGATGATGGCCTTGTTGAGCAGCGAGCCCTTCCCAATGGCCCAGAGCACCGGCAACTCCCGTGAGGACTCAAATCCAACAGCCTGCTCCGCGTTGACCGCAAGATCGTCTCCGAGGATGCCGGCCGTTTCGGACATGGCCGTTTTGCTTGCAGCCGCCACATCGTCCATGAGCATGGCGATGTCGTCCAGAATTGCGAAAAAACCTGTGGCCATGCCTCAAAGATGGCTCAAGCTGGGGATCACCCCTTGTGCAAGCCGCACTCTTTGGTCGATTGCTCCCACCACCACCTTCCGGCGCGGGGGTGTTCCCCATCCATCACCGCCCGGGTGCAAGGGGCGCAACCGATGGAAGGGTAGCCCTTTCTGTGCAAGGGGTTGGTGGGGACGCTGTGGGAGTTGACGTAGGTGTCGAGGTCGCCGTCGGTCCAGTCCAACAGCGGATTGTATTTCAGCTTGCCGGACATGGCATCTCGTTCCAAGCGCGACAGCCCTGCCCGGTTGTCGCTTTGGGCACTCCTCAAGCCGGTCACCCACACCTCAGCACCTTCGAGCGCGCGGTGCAAGGGATCAATCTTGCGGATGCCACAGCAGGTCTTTCGGGCTTCGACCGATTTGAAAATGCTGGACATGCCTTGGCTGTTCACGAAGGCCTCCAACGACTCGGCTGCCGGGAAGTACGTCTCGAACTCCAACCTTGGGTACATCGCACGCGTGCGGTCCATCAAGTCGTAGGTCTCTTGGAACAGGCGCCCTGTGTCCAAGGTGACCACACGCACAGGCAGTTCGTGTCGGGCAATCAAGTCCGTCAAAGCCTGGTCCTCCAACCCCATGGATGTGGTGAACACCACTTTGCCTGGATGTTGGTCGCACAGGGTTTTCAAACCCACCACGGGGTCGGTGCCCACCGAAGGAAGCGCGTTGATCATGGCCGCGAAAGTAGGGGCCACTCCTGAAACCTACAAAACCTATGGGATTAATCTTATTCCCTCACCAGATCCCACAAGGTGCGCTTCTCAAGCACCGCCAAATTGGCGTCCCGCACCTCGGCCATGATGTGGTGCAACCCGCATTGTTGCTCGTTGCATCCTTCGCACTTCTGGTAAAAGTTGAGGCTGACGCACGGCAGTTGGGCAATGGGGCCGTCGAGGATGCGGATGACTTGTGCCAAAGGAATGTCCTCCGGGTGGCGACGCAAGAAATACCCCCCGCCCTTGCCTTTTTTCGAATCCAACACCCCTGCCCTCCTGAGTTCCAAAAAAATGGACTCCAGAAACTTCACGCTCATCGGCTGGGTTTCCACGATGTCGCGGATGGAGATGGGCTTGGTTTCAGATGGCAGCGCTCCTCCTGCGTGTTCACGGAACTGCGCGGAAGACTTTTCGACCATGACGGCCAAAGCCCGGAAGGCATATTGCGCTTTCTTGGAGAGCATGAGTCCAAATTAGCACCCACACCCCAAAAATCCCACCGGGTGGGCGGGACCGCGTTGGGTCAATACCTGTTCTTCTTGCCCTTCACCCCAAATCCAGGACGGCCAGACGACTTGCCTTGCCACGGCGCTTCACCGCCTGGCTTGAAGCCGCCTTTTTTCTTGTGCTTCATCTTGGCCTTGCCCGCACCCATGGGCTTGCCTGGCTTTGAATCTTCCCATTGGGGCGTGGAAGCACCGCCGCCGTGATGCCCTTTGCTCTTGTAGGGCTTTTTGAAGGGCTTCTTGCGGAAGGGACGCTTGCCCCGTCCGTCTTGGTCGCCCCAATCGCGTTTGGGCTTTCCATGCGCAGATTGATTCAGATCAGCCTTTGTCCCAGTGTCCAACTTGCGAAGCTCCGTCAACACGACCTGGCGAAGCAGCTCCTCCTTGGAGAGTTCGCCAAACAAAAGCGACATCTGTTCCCAAATCTCCTCTGGAATGCCCCGACCGACCGGCAAATCCAACACACCCTTGCCCCATGTGGCGAGCCTGGCGTGGACAATCTCTTCAGGGTTTGGCACCATGGCTTGGGTGAACTCGATGTCCAGCGTCCGCGACAACCGGTTGAGGTGCCCCCGCTCTTTCACCCCCATCAGCGCCAATGAAATGCCCTTCTTGCCAGCGCGGGCCGTGCGGCCAGACCGGTGGGTGTAGTAGGCCGCTTCCCCTGGCAGGGAGTGGTGAAAGACGTGGGTGAGGTTGTCCACATCGATGCCCCGGGCGGCGACGTCGGTGGCCACCAACACTTGGAGGTGCTTTTGCTTGAATCGAAGCATGACTCGGTCGCGCTGGGCCTGAGACATTTCTCCATGCAACGCGTCGGCGCGGTAACCGCGCTTCAACAAATCTTCCGCAAGCGCTTGGGTCTCGCGACGCGTCCGGCAAAACACCACCCCGTACAAATCTGGATCCAGGTCCAGGAAGCGGGCGATGGCCTCGGATTTGTCAGAATGTCGCACCAGCGCGAATTGGTGGTCGATGTTTTGGTTGACCGTGGCCGACTGGTTCACCTTCACCTCCAACGGGTCGGTCATGTACTGGCCCACCATGCGCCGAATCTCACTTGGCATGGTCGCTGAGAACAGCCACGTGCACTTGTCTTCGGGCGTGAACGACAAGATGGTGTCAAGCTCCTCTTTGAAGCCCATGTTCAGCATCTCGTCTGCTTCGTCCAACACCAAGTGACGGATGCGGTCCAGCTTCACCGCCTTGCGCTTGACCAGGTCGATCAAGCGGCCCGGCGTGGCGATGACCACGTGGCGCGGCGACTTCAGTTGTCCTATCTGTGTGGCGATGTTGGCACCGCCGTACACGGCCACCGTGCGGATGCCTTTCTTGTGCTGGGCAAACTTCTCCAGTTGCTCGGCAATTTGCTGGCCCAATTCTCGGGTGGGCGCCAGGACCAACGCTTGCACATCATCCCACTCAGGGTCGAGGTGGTCGAGGAGCGGCAGGCCAAACGCCGCAGTCTTCCCAGTGCCTGTTTGGGCCAGACCGATGAAATCTCGCTCTCCTTCCAGCAAAAGGGGAATGGCCTGGGCCTGAATGTCGGTGGGCGTCTCGAACCCCATCTCGGTGATGGACTTCAAGAGCGGGGCGGAAAGCCCGAGGGTGTCAAATGTGTTCAATGCAGGCCGGTTCAAAGGACAAAGGTCGGCCACAACAGGCTCACTGCCCTGACCTTTCTCTCCTCCGGTCCATGTGAACAAGATGGCGGACGGCGCTTCCAAAGAAGCCAACACCTGCCATGAACACCGCCAAACCTAGGGTACCTTCCCTTGCCCAGGTCCAAAACGCCTCACCTGCTGCCCGACGTGCAGAGGCATCCATGGCGACGCACAATCCAGCGCCCATCATCACGTTGGACAGCCCGCCGTGAAGGAGCCACAGGCGTCGGTGGTCGCGAAACGATTTGCCCATGTCATTCACACCAGGTGTTGAACCTGGACAAGGTGAGCAGGATGTCGCTGACGTTCACGAACCCATCCCCTGTCACGTCGCCCTCGCAAGGCTGTTCGGAAGACAATGAATTCGTGTCTGGGAACGCGCACGTGCCGTCGTCGAGCGTGGCACCGTCGTCGTAGTTCAGGGCCTCCACGTAGGTGCATCCCAGCAACTCATCCGAGTCGCACACGCCGTTGAGGTTGATGTCGCCCTCGCAAGTTCCACCACACACCCCAAGGGCATCCGCATCGGAACACGGACCGTACACGTCGCACACGCCATCCCCATCGGTGTCTTCAAGGCAGTCCCCACCGCATTCCCCCACGGCGTCTTGCTCGTAGACACAAAGGGTAGGTGCTGAGATTTGGGCTGAGGCGTCGTAGTTGCACGCAAACAGGTCCAGGCATCCCCCGCAGCTGGTGAAATCGCACAACTCCAACACCACGTATTGCAACAAAGGATCGTAGTTGCACGCGAAGGGAATGGAACAGCCGGCGCACGATTCAAAGTCGCACAGCTCCATGATGGCGTAGTCCAAGGTGGGGTCGTAGTTGCAGGCAATGGGCACCATGCACCCCCCTTGGATGCACGATCCGTCGTCCTCGGTGGCGTAAGGGTTGTACATCGGGTTGCCCAACTCGGTGCATCCCAAAATCTCGAAGGCATCGCACACCCCGTCGCCGTCCGCGTCTTCCAGGCATTCTCCATTGCAATCGTAGCCCAACGTCGTGTAGAAGCACGAACCGTCGTCGATGTAAGCTTCTTCCATGAAGTTGCATGCCCCAGGGTTGGTGCACCCCTCGACCTGCAAGTAGTCGCAAATGCCGTCTTCGTTGTCGTCTTGGTCGCATGTGCCGCCGCACACCCCCACCGCGTCAAGCTGGTTGCCTTCGCAATCGCAATCTCCGAGTGGAATCGGGCTGCAGCCACAATCGTACACCGCACCTGGACCTGCGCACACGCCGCACTCGTCGATGACCCCAAAGCAGGTGTCCTCGTCGTTGCAGATGCCGTCGTCGTCCTCGTCCAAGTCCATCACGAATCCCGTGCCCAAGGTTCCTCCAGAACAGAGGTCGCATCCCAAGGCGTATTCGCAGGGAAGCGGGTCCGTGGCCAAGGCGTGGTAATTGCACGCAGCCGGGTCTTGGCACCCTTCCACTTCATCGGCGTTGCAAACGCCGTCCAAATCGTCGTCGTTGGCCAACACCACCCCGCTGCCGTCCGTGGCGCCAGAACAGGTTTCGCATGGGGTGAATGGGTAAACGCACAAATCGGGATCGCTGTCCGTGGCCAAGGCATTGAAGTTGCACGCCAGAGGCGCCAAACATCCCACCACTTCGTCCACGTCGCACACCCCGTCGCCGTCGGTGTCGGACGCGCAGTCACCACCGCATTCGCCCACCGCATCCAGTTGGTTGCCTTCGCAATCGCAGTCTCCATCTAAGATGGGCGCGCAACCGCATTCGTACACCGCACCAGGGCCGTTGCACACGCCACAGGTGTCCAGCTCGCCCACGCATGGATCCACATCGTCGCACACCCCGTCTCCGTCGGCGTCGGCGGCGCAGACGCCTCCACATTCACCGAGGGCGTCCGAGACATTTCCGTCGCAATCGCATGCTCCGTCGAGGATGCCTGGGCCGTTGCACACACCGCATTCGTCGTATTGCCCCACACATGGATCCACGTCGTCGCACACACCGTCATCGTCTTGGTCGACGCCTGCTCCCCCGCAAACCCCGCATTCGTCCGTGTACAAGCAGCTGCCATCGTCCACCACGGCATCCGCGTCGTACGTGCATGCCGCAACGTCGGTGCACCCTTCAGGGTACACGCACGACCCGTCGTCGTAAAACACGCTGCCTTCAGGATAGGACTCGAAGTTCAGGGCAGTCTCGTCTGTGCAGGCACCACACTCCCCACTGCCGCTGCAGATGGGGAACACCGCGCGGGTTTCCTGGTTGGCATCGCCGTGGGAGAGGTACTGCACCCGGATTTGGCCAGAGAGTGTGCCTGCCGTGGTGATTTGCGCCACAAGCACCTCCCGCGATTCACCCGCAAAGCCCACATGACCTGGCGTGGGTGCCAAGTTGTGCCACGTGAAGGGTACGCCGGTCGCGGTGGAAACGGATGCGCCATCTCCGTAAGCACCTGCAAACTGAAGTTGAATGTCCACCGAGCTGTTCAGCGTCAGCTGAGCTTGTTGGGCGGAGGACGCGTTGTCGGCACCTGTCGTCAAGAAACTGTCAAACGCGATTTCAGGAAACGACCCAAAAAACGCCGGGTAGACGCCAGAGGCATTCCAAGACGCATTCAGAGGATCGTTGTACCACCCGCCGCTGGTTGTCGTCAACTCAAACACATCCGCGCCGTCTCCTGAACACGACAACAAATAGTCGTCCTCGTGCAAGAAGTGCATGTAAACCCTGTATGTGGTTTGGCCCGCAAGCACACCTTGATCGTGAACCGCCACGGGTCTTGCCTCCAGCCAATGGCCCAGCGCTGCATCCTCTGAGTAACCCGTGGAGGACAAGGGATTCACCTGTGCCCCAAGATTGACCTGAGCCAAAAGAAAGGCAAGCGCCACCGAGGTAAATCGGAGTGAATGTGGATGAAAAAGAGTCTTCATGCTGTTGGTTAAGCTCTGAGTCGTTTTCATGGTTACGCGCCAGATCGACAAAGAGTTACACTTTAAAGATACGACAACAACCATGCTAATCTGCCATGTTGTTCGGCAACCTGAGCTACACAGGGTGTGAACGCGGCATGGCTCACGGCAATTAGGACCGATGGAGGAACCACATGCGGCTTGGCTTTCCCGTTCTTTGCGGCAAGCATTTGTTCAATGAAAACAACCCTTACCCTTCTCCTGGCCTGCATGTCACTCTCTGTGCTCGGCCAGTCTCAACTCTACGTGCTCAACGAAGGCCGCTTCGACTGGACCAATGGTGTCATCGCAGAAGCACCGAGTCTTGGGGTCATCGACCTCGCCACGTCGAGCTACGCCCAAATCGCGTCCTTCGACTCCATCGCCTTCGCGACCGACCTCGAAGTGCAGGGCGGACAAGGCTACGTTTGCCTTGAGAATGCCGTCATGAAGGTGGATTTGGCCACAGGCGACGTGCTGGCTGAAGTGGCGCTCGAAGGCGCACAAGAACTGGCCTTGTTGGACGGCAAGGTGTATGTCACGCGCGGCGGGCTGGACCCAGTCACTTGGGGCCCGCTTGACCTCGAGAGTCACCTGGTGTGGCTGAGTGCTGAGGATTTGTCGTTGGAGGGTGAACTCCCCTTGGCATCGGGACCTCAGTACGCGTGTCAAGCAATTTGCGTCCACAACGGCCTCGTGGTGGTTGGGGTGAACAACGGATGGGTGTGGGGCGGTGAAGTTGGGCTTGTGGGCACCTTCAACCCTGCATCAAACACGTACACTGAGGTGGATTTGGGCGACACGGGCAAAAATCCTGTCGCCTTGCACGAGGTGAATGGGGCGGTGTTGTCCGTCAACAACGGCGACTGGAGCTCGACGTCCGTCAGCCGCGTGGTGGCTGGCGAGACGCTCCAAGCCTCCACGGAGGTTCTGGCCGACGTCGCGGCAGGATGCAACGCATCTTCCGTGGTTTCTGCCAACCGTCTGGCACTCCAAATCGACCAGGAGGCTGGCCTGCGCCTGGTCGACGGCGCCACAGGCCTGGGGACCGGAGAAATCCTAAACCCAGACGCGACCAGCGCCTACAGCCTGGCCATCCACCCCACCAACGACATGACCTTCAGCGGCGTGACTGACTTTGTCTCTGAGGGCCACGTGGACATCCACGACGACCTCGGAAACTTGATTGGATCTGTGCAAGTGGGCATCGCCCCTGGCACCTTGGTTTGGGGAGAAGCGGCCACCGACAACGTGAACGAGCACCATGATGTGGCATGGCCCGCCGGCACCTACGACCTTCAGGGACGTTTGGTGGAACCCCACCAAGCCATGCCTGGCCAAGTGTTGCTCCACGTGAACTCACGCGGCACGGTCACCAAAGAGGTGGCGGTGCGCATGGATTGAGTTCATGAGAACCATCCACCCATGAAAAAGGGAGGCCATGCGGCCTCCCTTTCTTGCATTGGGTTTGGACGACAATCACTCCACTTCCACGTGGAACCCGGTCTCCATCTCCACCCCGTTCGCATCCACGGCCTTCATTTCGAAGTGGTGCTCCCCGCCTGTGGCTGGGACGGTCACGGTTTCAGAAAATTCGAAGTTGGTGGCGCCTGCGGGGTCCAAAGCCACTTCCCAGACAACCGTTTCCGTGTCTTCGGAGATGAGCTCCAACATGGCGGAAGCCACGCCGTCGCTGTCGGCGACACTGCCGGTCACGACCACGGCCGTGCCTGAAGCCCACGTGGGCTCGCCGTGCCACATGGCAGGGTCTTCACCCGCCACCTCTGTCAAGGTGAACTCAGGCAAGTGGTCGTTCTCCACGTGCAAATCGGTGGCCAACGTGGTTGAATTGCCAGCCTCGTCCACCAGGGATACGATCACGTGCCACACCCCGCGCGCCGTCAAAGGCACTTCCACGTGAAGATCCGCTTCCGCTTGGGTGCCGATCAACGCTTGGGTTTCAAGCACGGCCCAGTCTGTGCCGCTGTGCAGCACCAAGCCGTGCTCGTGCTCCTCTTCTTCGCCTTCCTCCTCGTCTTCATGCGCGTGGCCCCCGCCGTTGTGGATGTCCCAGCGCACTTCGCTCAAGGCTTCATTGTCGCAAAAAATGTCTTCCAAATCGACGTGGTCGCCGGCTTCGGCTTCAATTTCTTCTGCAGTGACGCTGTTGGTTGCGCCCAAGCCCGTGCAAGCGGTTGGTGCCTCTGTGTCTGTTTCTTGGCAGGACACCAAGGCCATGGCCACCAGGACGGCAGCCGAAGTTTGAATGAGATTCATGTTCATGAGGATGAATGTTCGTTTGTTCTTCAATTGGTGTGTTTCAACGTCGCGCTGAAACTGAGTTGCACCCAGCGTCCTTGGGCGACGAGCCCAAGAATGCGATAGGCACTGACGTGATCGAGCCACGCCTGGTTGAAGGCGTTTTGGACTTCCAAAGCCCATACGCCTTGTTCCGTGACATGGCGAATCGCCACATCTGCAAGGACGGCGCCCGGGGTGGACGCCTCATTGCGTGCAGTCAACACGGCTGGGGCAAGCGCCCGGCATCCCAGGCTCCATTCCAGCTGCGCTCCATGACCTCCGGACCATTCCAGTCGAGATTGGGCAGGCGTCGTGAACGGCAACCCGAGTCCGGTTTGCAATTCCCACTGTCCAAGCACCGATCCGGACCAGTGCAGCCCTTGAGACGCCCAGCGGTGCGCCAGGGTCCACTCGGCACCCGTCCGGAAGGCGTCGTTGGCCATGAATTCATAGATCTGACCGGCGTGGGCCACCGGCGCAAAGTGCGCGGTCGGGGTGAGCGAGATGAACCCTGCATGCAGCGCGGCAAACCCTTGAACCTGCCAAGACCAACCGAGGCCGTCGGGATTCACCATCCCCACTTGCCCGCGCCCCTCCAAGGCCCATTCCGTGGACAGGTTGGGGTTGCCTTGCTCGAAGCGGAACGAGCCGTGGTGGATGCCGTTGGCACCCCACTCGTGGTTGCTCGGCAAGCGGCCGTAGGCCACCACGGTCGCCAAACCGTCCAGCTCCGGCCGTTCAAATTGCAGCGGGGTTTGCCAAGACAACATGCCGCCCGGAAGCGTTTTGGCAAAAGGCGTCGCCCGAAGGTCGTCGCCCACCACGTCGCCCGCGGCGTTGTACAAGGGTTCGGTGTGCCCCACTTGGCTCGATTGCACCACGTCAAGGCGGCCCGACAACGTCGAACCCGCAAGCCGAGCCTCTCCAATGAAGGAGGCGCGTGCACGTCGGTGCGAGGGCAACAAGAACTCCCACCCTGTGGTGGTCACGTGCTGCACTTCGGCCTGGGCTCCGTAAGACCCATGCGCGCCAGTGTGGCGAGCCTCGGCAAACCCGGAAAGTTCCTCCAAGGACAAGCTCAAGTCCGACGAAGGCAACGGTCCCCATCCGTGGGCGTGAGGCGGGGCGAACTCCTGCCTTCGATTCCACGACGTCGACACCTTGTAGACCCAACCCTCGGATGCGATGGCCTGGGGTGCAGACCATTGGACAAGGGATTGGAGCCGCGAGGCATGCTGGCTCGGCAATCGGACCTCGAAAGTTCTGTCGTTGGGCGCCAAATCCCCTTGCATCGGAAGGCCAACGATCCCGGGAAACATGCCTTGCCGCACTTCCGACACCCGCATGGACCAAGACACGTGACGTCCGGCCTCCGTCCAACGCCCCAGACCCAACACCGCGTGACCGGCTCGGCCGGCCGTGTTGGGAAGCTCCCCAGTCTCCAAGGTGTAGGCCCTGTCCAAGTAGGAGAACGCCCGTTGAGGCACTTGGGTGGCCCCAAACGCCGAGGTGGAGATGCCGGCATGCCAATGTTTGTCATCCTCTGTGGTGCGATGTAGGACGTGAAACGCCGCTTGGGTTTGGCCCAAACGGAACCTGGAACCCCACGAGGTGTGCTGTCCCTCCGTGTTGAGGAGGCTTGGAGATTGAAAACGCAATCCCCCCGCCACAGCCTCAGGGCCCATCCAAACTTGCCCTCCACCTGGCACCCACGACGACGCAACTTGAAGCTCAGGCGCCACCAAGACGCCGTGGTCGCTCCCCCATCGTCCGCCTTGCTGCGGGACGCCATCTTCCAAGACCGCCACCCGAGACCCGAAGAGTCCGCGGACCACCGGCTGAATCATGCCCGCCCCGAGGTCGAGGCTCTGCAATCCCGGAGTGTTGTCCAACGCCTGCATGAGTTCAGGCGTGTCGAAGGTTTGGCCTTCTGGTTCCACGTGCCGCACGGCCGACACCGTCGCTTGAGACAGGTTGAAGCCCAGCGGCTCAAGCCACACGTCCACGTGAGCGCGGCCTTCCAGCTGGACCGTGGCGGTGTGGTGGCCCTCCGAAACCAACGTCAGCGAGTCCACCCCGTGTGGGCAGGCCACCCGGAAGGCGCCCCAGGTGTCTGTGGTGGACGCCAAACCGCATGGCCACGCCATCACAAGCACCTCAGATAAAGGGCGCTGCGAAGGGCTTTGAAGCACATGGCCGTGCACCGCTGCGGCAGGTTCAGATTGGGCCCAGCACCACGCCGGAACACAACACAACACCCACCACAACAACACACGCCCAGGCTTCCCAAAAAGGAAAGGACACAAGGCCTGCATGGCTTAAGGTTGAATGAAACGGAGGACTGTGAAATCAGCAGAGGGCAGGCGGCCCCCGGTCAGGCTCTGTCAGCCGTTCGTGGGGAAGAACCGCCGCTTGAAGCACAGGCCAACCTTGAGGTTGTGCTTCATGGGCGGGCAGGGCTCGAGGCCCATCGAAGTCAGGCTGGGGGCCTTCTGGGGCCCAATCCCAGCCGCACACTTCACACACGTGGAGATGCTCTGAGAGTTGGGTGTCGTCGTGCGTCCCTTCCCACACAGCGCATGACGCGTGGTGGTGCGCGTGCACCCCGTGGTGCTCGTGGTGGGAACATCCGGACACGACGTGGCCCAGCTGGTGGCCAAACTGCAACGCCGTCAAAGCCGTCCAAATGCCCAAGAAGAGCACGGCGGCGCACAAGGATGTCAGACGGCCCAAAGTCATGGGGCAAAGCTAAGGGCTGCGGCCGTCTTTCACCCCACCCCAAGGTCCCAAGTCTCCTTAACTTCGTCGCCACATGAGCCACTCCCCTGACTACACCATCCAAGGCATCCAGCACATGGGCATCGCCGTGTCTGACATGGACGCAAGCCTGAAACTGTACCGGAAGTTGTTTGGGCTGGACATCCCGTTTTTCGACGCGGTGGCTGCGGCCCCTTTGATGGACAGCCACTGCAACGGCGAGACCATAGTGAAACGCGCCAGCATGGTGATGAACATGCAAGGCGGCTGCGCTGTCGAAGTCGTCAGCCCCACAAGTTTCAAGCCTCGTCCGTGCGTGTTCGAGCCGCAGGTCGGCGATTTGGGGATTGGATGCACGTTCATCAAAACCCGAGACGTGCGCGCCATGCATGCCCACGCCCGCGCCCTGGTGGGCGACAAATGCGACGCCTCCCTCAGCAAAACCCCACTGGGCGAGGACACGTTCCACGTGCGGGATTTGGACGACAACCTTTTTCAAATCCTTCCCTCCGACCACTGGTTCTCCAACTCAGGGCACCCCTCTGGCGGCGTCATGGGAGGCGTGGTCGGGGTGACCGACATGGAGGCCTCGTTCAAACTGTACAAGGACATCCTGAAGTACGACAAGGTCTTGTTGGACCAAACCGGAACGTTCGAAGATTGGGCCGGCTTGCACGGTGGAGACCAAACCTACCGCCGCGTGATCCTCGTGCCGTCCAACCCCGGCACTGGCGGCTTCGCCTCCTTGATGGGGCCGACGCGCATTGAGCTGGTCCAGGCCATGGACAGGAAAGGCCGTTTCCTGTTTGAAGACCGCATTTGGGCCGACACCGGCATCGTGCACCTTGGGTTTGACATCCGCGGCATGAAGCCGCTCGGCCAGGCCCTGGACAAAGAAGGCTTCGGATTCCGATGCGACAGCAACGAGGCGCTGAACATGGGCGACCACACCCGCGTGCACTGCACCTACATCGACGACCCCGACGAAGCTTGGATCGAGATGATCGAAGTCCACAAAATCCCCATCCTCGAAAAACTTGGCTTGTTCCTGGATGTGCAGAAACGACCAGCCAGCCAGCCCTTGCCCAAGTGGATGCTGCACGCCCTGCGGTTCAACCGCATCAAGGACTGAGTCGCCGTGCCATCCAACTTTCTGACACGTTTGATGGTTGTTGCATTGACATGAGGCTTCACACTCGCTTTTCAACTTGGCTCCAACTGGCGGTCGTCGTCTTGGCCTTTGGCGTCGCGTCGTCCGCCCGAGGGCAGGCCTGCGAGACGGTCACCATCGAGGTGTTGACCGACAACTTTCCTGGAGAAATCGATTGGGTGTTGACGGGGACGCCAGGCCCCAACGTCGACACGGAGTCCTACAACTGGGGCCAAAATGGGCAGTTGTTCACCTACAACTATTGCCTCGAGGACGGGTGTTACACCTTCACCATCACCGACACGTTTGGAGACGGCATTTGTTGTGGGTATGGCCAAGGCTATTACAACATCTACGTCGGGGGCGCGCTTGTGGCCACCGGGGGCAACTACAACTATTCAGAGAGCTACACATTTTGCCTGGAGCTCGGCGACTGCTTCGACCCCGAGGCCTGCAACTTCAACCCCAACGCAGAGTCTGCCAACAACGATCTCTGTGAATACGCCATCGACAGCTACCCTTCCGGGCTCTACGACTGCGACGGCAACTGCTACCTTGACTTCGACGAAGACGGCATTTGCAACGCCCTCGAAATTCCTGGATGCCAAGAGCCTTGGGCCTGCAACTACAACCCACAAGCCACAGACCCTCCGGCCTTGGGCTCACCCTGCACCTACCCCGCCAACAACGACGTGGACTGCGATGGAAACAGCTTGTTGCCCCAGTTCTTGACCCAGCCGCAGGACGAAACGGCCTCGTGCGAGAACATTCCCTCCATCCCCTCGTTGGCCACGCAACCTGCGCCTGCCGCGGTGGCCTACCAAGCGCTCTTTCCTGAAAGTTGCTACGAGATCAACGAAAACCTGGTCGTGGACTTCACCTCCACCGTGTTCCCTGGAAGCTGTCCTGGCAACTACACCATTGAGCGCCAATGGGTCATCACCGATTGCATGGGGCGCCAAAACGCCTTGACCCAAACCATCCAAGTCGTCGACAACCTTGTCCCTGTGGTCAGCTCTGGTCTGGACACGGTCTACCTGGGTTGCAACGCCCCTGTGGTGCATCCCCCACTGGTGGTGACCGACCAATGCGGAAGTGCCGTCACCCTCACCGAGGCGCCCAGTTTTGTGACGTTGCCTGGGGTGTGCCCGGGCGAATTCGTTGAAAAGAAGCTTTCAGAATTCACGGACGAATGCGGCAACGTCACCGCCGTGGAGCAGGTGGTCGTGGTGGAAGACAACACGCCCCCGGTCTGGTTGAGCGCCCCGTATGAAACGGTGGTGACCAACGACCTGGCCAACCACGTGTTCACGACACCTGTCGCCGAGGATTTCTGTTCCAGCGTGGACTTGGTGGTGGAGGAAGTTTACAGCCAAGGGGCATGCCCGCTTGCAGAGACGATTGTTCGAACCATCCAAGCGGTCGACGCGTGCGGCAACCTCTCCGCCCCCTACACCCAAACCGTGATGGAGGCCACCGACCTTGACGCCTCTGTCTCCGTGACCAGCGTGTCCTGTCATGGAGGCCAAGACGCCATGGGAGAGGTGGCCGTTGAGGGAGGCGTCGCGCCTTACGCCGTGGATTGGGGAGGATACAACCCTGAAGCACTGGGCGCGGGCACCTACGCCATCCAAGTGACGGACGCCAACTTGTGCCAAGCCAACTTGTCGGTGTTGGTCTCCCAACCCGCGCCTTTCGAAGTGGCCCTGACGTCCACCACACCCTTGTGCACCGACCCGTTCAGCGGGACCCTCACCCCCACCTTCAACGGAGGGGTGGAGCCCATCTCTTTGGATTGGGGTGGCGTCGACCCGGATGCGGCGCCGGCGGGCGAGCACACGCTGGTGGCCACGGACAACGCCGGATGCATTGCCTCGGCCAACGTGGAGGTGTTGGAAGCCGACATCCCAGACCCGCTGGTTCTGAACGGGAACGACGCTGTGGTGCAAGGCGACAGCGCGGCATACTACTACGAATTCACGTTGGGAAGCGATTACGCTTGGACCTACACCGGCGCCCAAGCCCAACAAGTCTTCAACTCCTTCGCCATCTCGCTCCAGTGGGACAGCTTGGGCATGCAACAAGTGTGCGTGACCGAGACCAACGAAGACGGATGCGTGGGGCCGCAGGTGTGCTTGGACGTGTGGGTGGAGGATGACGTGGCCCAGGTGGCGCATGTCCTTGCGACCCCGTTGCTGCTGGCCTACCCCAACCCCGTGCAAGAGACGCTCGTGGTGCAATGCGAGGCTTGCAAGGCCGGGGAACAGATGCAGGTGTGGAACAGCGTGGGGGCCGTGATGCAAACCTCCACTTGGGAAGGCGGTCAATTCCAATCCTTGGACGTGAGGTCGTTGCCCGCGGGACTGCACATGCTTCAAGTCGGCGCTGCGACCACGCCATTCATCGTGAAGTGATTGCCCTATCTTGCTGGCAATGACCAAACGCCACACACGATCATGGACCAGCACGGTGGACGTGTTGCCCCCTCACGAGTTGACTGAAGACGACCGCACGTTGCTTGAAGCCGCCCACGAGGCCGCCAAACATGCCTACGCCCCGTACAGCGGATTTCACGTGGGGGGCGCCGTGCGCCTGGCGTGCGGCACAATCGTCAAGGGCAGCAACCAAGAGAACATGGCCTATCCTTCTGGCATGTGTGGAGAACGGGTGGCCGTGTTTGCGGCAGGGGCACAACACCCTGGCACCAAGATGACCGCGGTGGCCATTGTGTCCCCTTCTGAAAAGGCGATTCCCGAAGGGTTCATGCCGTGCGGCGGTTGCCGCCAAGTCTTGGTGGAAGCAGAACGTCGACAAGACCAGCACCTGAGAATCCTCTTGCAGGTGCGCGACGAAGACGTGATGATCTCAGAAAGCGCGGTCAACTTGATGCCGTTTGCATTCGAGGCTCTGGGGTTGGGACCCAACGTGGTTGGCATTTGACGCGCGGTCAGGCCTCCTTGTTGACCAACAACCGCTCGCACACCTTCAAGCTGAAGGTTTGGTCTGAGGCGCCTTGATGGACCACGGTCATGCTGCCGTCGAACGGCTCCACGGCGCGGATGTCGAACGTGTGGCCCAAGGCGATGCCATGGCTGTCAAGGAAGGTCAACAGGGATTTGGACGACTGGGACAACCCCACCAACGACACCTTGTCGCCCACGGCGCATTCGGACAGCTTCACGCAGTCGATCTCGAGCACGTTGCCCTGGGCATCCGGAATGGGAGAACCGTGGGGATCCACCGTGGGAAAGCCCACGAGCTCGTCCATCCGGTCAAAAAACGCGGGGACCTCGACGTGTTCCACTTGCTCCGCGATGTCGTGTACCTCGTCCCAGCCAAAACCCATCAGCTCAACCAAGAACATCTCGGTCAACCGGTGTTTCCTCACCACCAACGCCGCAGCCTTCTTCCCTTTGGCGGTCAACTTCAGAGGCTTGTACTTCTCGTACTTCAGAAAGCCATCCTGCTGAAGGGCCTTGGCCATGCTGTTCACAGAAGGCTTGCTCACCGCGAGGTGGTCGCTCAAGTCTGAAATGCCCACCTCCCCGGCCTCGTTGGCCAGCGCAAACAATGCTTTCAAGTAATTCTCGACGGTGTGGGAAGCCATGGTAGGGGATGAACCGCAAATCTAAGGTCAAATTTGGCAGCCCTACCTCGATAGTTAGAACACCCTAACAATGTAGTTTTACACTTAGAACTTCGATTCATGCTCAGGCCCCTCCTCTTGTGCGCTTTGCTGTTTGTTCCCGCGCTGTTGTCGTGGGCGCAAGGCTCCTTCACCGGCAGGGTCATGTCCCAAGGCCAGCCCCTGCCCTTCGCCAGCGTTCGCCTCGAAGGCACGCGCGTCGGGGTGGCCGCAAATGCCGAGGGCATGTACCGCATCGACGACGTTTCAGCCGGGGCTTGGACTGTGGTCGCGTCCATGGTGGGGTATGTGCCGCTCGAGCGGCGCGTGGAGGTGCAGGCCGACGGCGTCATCGAGTTGGATTTCTACCTCGAGGCTCGTCCCGAAGCGATTGAGGAAGTGGTGATTTCGGGCACCATGAAGGAGGTGTCCAAACTGGCCAGCCCCGTGCCGGTGGAGGTGTACTCCCCAGCCTTCTTCCAAGCCAACCCGACGTCGTCCTTGTACGACGCGCTGGAATGCGTGAACGGCGTTCGGCCCCAGATGAATTGCTCGATTTGCAACACCGGAGACATCCGCATCCAAGGCTTGGAAGGGCCGTACACCATGGTCCTCATCGACGGCATGCCCATCGTCAGCGGGTTGGGCACGGTCTACGGACTGAACGGCATCCCCTCCGCCCTCATCGAGCGCATGGAAGTGGTGAAAGGCGCCGCGAGCACCTTGTATGGGTCAGAGGCTGTCGGGGGATTGATCAACGTCATCACCAAGTCTTCCAGCGACGCCCCTGCCCTCTCGGCCGACGTCTTTGGGACCTCGTGGGGAGAAGTCACCACCGACGTGTCCGCGTCGGTCCAGCTCCACGACAAGGTCCAGGGACTGCTTGGCGTGAACGCCTTCCACTTCGGGCAACGCGTGGACCGCAACGACGACCAATTCACCGACATGCCGCTTCAGGACCGCGTGTCGCTGTTCAACACATGGACCGTCGACCGAGAAAACGATCGCGTCATGACACTTGGCGGCCGGTACATCTACGAGGACCGGTTCGGGGGCGACATGAACTGGGTCGAGGCGGTGCATCGCGGAGGTTCTGAGCGTTACGGCGAAAGCATCTTCACCCACAGGTGGGAAGCGTTTGGCACGTATCAACTGCCCTCCGCCGAGCACCTGAGGTTGCAGTTCAGCGCCAACGGGCACCACCAGAATTCCGCCTACGGCGACGTGTCGTACATCGCCGCGCAGCACATCTCCTTCGGCCAACTGACCTGGGACAAATCCCTGGGCGAGGTCCACGACGTGTTGGCAGGAGCGGCTTTGAGGCACACGTTGTACGAGGACAACACCCCCGCCACGGCCGACGGGCCGTCCGAGGTTTGGCTTCCTGGCTTGTTTGTCCAAGACCAAATGGCCTTGAACGGCCAAAACACCTTGCTCTTGGGGCTTCGTTGCGACAGGAATTCCGTGCATGGAAACATCTTCACGCCGCGCCTGAACTACAAATGGAACGCCCAAGACCAGTGGACGGTGGTCCGCTTGTCTGCGGGAAGCGGCTACCGGGTGGCCAACATCTTCACAGAGGACCACGCGGCCCTGACGGGCGCCCGCGAGGTGGTGGTCGTGTCCGACTTGAATCCAGAGCGGTCCAACAACGTCAACGTGAACTTCGTACGCAAGTGGATTGGGCGCCAGAGCGGCCTGGTGACCCTCGATGGCTCGGCCTTCTACACGCACTTCAGCAACAAAATCCTGCCAGATTACACCACCGACCCCAGCCAAATCATCTACGACAACCTCGACGGCTTCGCAGTCTCTCAAGGCCTCTCGCTGAACTTGGATGTGGCGTATGAAGACCTCACCCTTCGCGTGGGTATCACCGGCATGGAGGTCTACACAGAGGAGAACGGATTGCGCAAACGCCAAGAACTCACCGAGCGCTTCTCGGGCACGTGGTCATTGAGCCATCACCTGCACCGCTGGGACCTCACGTTGGACTACACGGGCAGCGTCTACAGCCCCATGGATTTGCCCACCCAAACCACGGCCGAGTTCGTGGATCCACGACCCGCACAATCACCTTGGTTCAGCATCCAAAACCTCCAACTCACCCACAACCGAGGCGAGAAAGTGGAGTGGTACGGCGGGGTGAAAAACCTGTTGAATTGGACGCCTTGGCAACACATGCCCGAGGGCGTGCGGTTCCTGGGCAACACGTCAGATCCGTTTGGCCTGAACCCTGAAGAGGATGAGCTTGTGTTCGACCCGACGTACGTCTACGGGCCCAACCAGGGCATCCGCGGATTCCTCGGCGCTCGGGTGCTTTTGAACTGAGATCCTGGCCCGTCAGCACACGGTGCCGAAGCCGCTGAGCAACGTGAGCACGTCCGCCACACTCACTTGCCCGTCCCCGTCCACGTCGTTGGTGCACCCCGCTTCGCAACCAAACTCGGAGAGCAAGCTCAACACGTCCGACACGGTCACGGCCAAATCGCCGTCGAGGTCCAAGGGACATGCCGCCTCGCTTTCCGACAAAACGCCGTCGCAATTGTTGTCCACGCCAGACGCCGTGCCAGGCGCACCAGGATAGACCGTGCCGTCCGAATCGTCGCAGTCGCAGATGGTGGATTCACCGTCTTGGTCGAAGTCCACAATGCCCGCACACACCTCGAAATCGGCTTGGCAGTTTTGGGCGACGCACGCCTCGCAGTCGGCTTCCGACCCAAACGCGCAGGCGAAGAAACAGTTGTTGGAAACGCACGTGCTTTGGTCTGCAAAACACCCGACGCATCCGGCGCTCATTTCTGGAAGCGCCTCGGCGATGCACCCTTCAAAACACGCGTTGATGTCGCTGCTCAAAAAACACGAGAATCCACAATCAAACACCGCGTCGTTCACCAAGGTCCCCTCGTTGCACAGCAGGTTGAAATCGCTAGCGTTGCACTGGGCGTGCCCGACTGAGGGAGCCCAAATCAACGACATGAAAGTCCACAAAGCGGCGAGGGAAAGGAGGCGAGATGAGGTCATGAAAGAAGAACTGCCGCCAAGCCCAAATGGTTCAAAATCAGAGATGCGCCTTCATGATTCGGAGTTCCATATGTGACCAAATCATGAAATTTCCAGTCGGACACTTGTCGCTTGGTTTGGCAACCATTCGGCGGGTCTATTTTTGGCCACCTTTTTCAAAATCTTGGTCATGAATGTGATTGGCAATGCAGAGTGGTGCCGTTTCCCGCAGCTCGGGGTGCCGGCCGTGAAAGCCCGCGTGGATTCAGGCGCGAAAACGTCCACCATCCAAGCAAACAAGATCAAACCGTTCATCAAGGATGGCCAAGAGTGGGTGAAGTTTGAAGTCAACCCAATCCAAGACAACCGCAGCATAGTCATCAGCTGTGAAGAGCGGGTCACTGGGCGAAAAGTGGTCAAGAACACCTCCGGCATCTCCGAGGAACGGCTGGTGATTCAAACCACCATGCTCGTGGGGGAGCACACCATGAAGGTCGATTTGACCCTCGCCAACCGAGATGCGATGGAATTCCGGATGTTGTTGGGACGCGATGCGTTCGTCGATCGCTTCCTGGTCGATGTGGCCCAAGAATGCGTGCAAGGCGACGTGTCCGACGAGGAATTGAAGGACCTCTACAAGGCCTTTTCCCAGGAGAAAACCGGACTCCGAATTGGTGTATTGGCGTCCAACCCCAAATTGTACAGCAACAAGCGCATCATGGAGGCGGGCGCGGCCCGCGGCCACGAAATGGTCTTCTTGAACGTCGAGCATTCCTACATGAAGCTGGACGTGCACTCCCCGGAAATTCGGTACCGCGGAGGCAACATCTTGAACCAATTCGACGCGATCATCCCCCGCATCAAGCCGGCGGTGACATTTTACGGTTGCGCCTTGCTTCGCCAGTTCAAGCACTTGGGAGTCTACTGCCTCAACTCCGCCGACGCCATCACCCAGTCCCGAGACAAGCTTTTCGCGTCCCTCCTCTTTTCGGAGAACGACATCAACATCCCCATCACAGGCTTTGCCAAATCCCCTCAAGACACCAAGGATCTGATCCGCATGGTGAATGGCGCGCCGCTCATCATCAAACTGTTGGAATCCACCCAAGGGCGTGGTGTCGTGCTTGCAGAGACGGACAAGGCCGCAGAGAGCGTCATCAACGCCTTCAAGTCGGTCAAGACCAACATCCTTGTCCAAGAGTTCATCAAGGAAGCCAACGGCCAAGACATTCGCTGCTTTGTGGTCAACGGCAAGGTGGTCGCCGCCATGCAACGTCAAGCGGAAAAGGGCGAATTTAGGGCCAACATCCACCAGGGAGGCACGGCGTCCTTGATCAAAATCACCGCCGAGGAGCGGAAGCTCGCATTGAAAGCCGCCAAAACGCTGAACCTTGCCGTGGCTGGCGTGGACATCATCCGATCCAACAAGGGCCCGCTGTTGCTCGAGGTGAACTCCTCCCCGGGCCTTGAGGGCATTGAAAAGGCCACGGGAACCGACATCGCGAACGCCATGATTCAGGCGATCGAACGCAAGTTGAAATACGCCGTTTGACGCGCGTCAGCCCAAGTCGCTGACAAACAAACGGACCTCGTGGGCTGCCAGGTCTTGGACGTTTTCTGCCTCCCGTCCAGTCCAGACATCTCGCGCCTCAATCCCTGTTCCCAAGTCCACCTCCACCCTCACGGGCTCGGCCGTCACGTTGGCCACCAAGCACGCGACGTCCTCCATCGTCCCATGGTCGGGATGCACGGTCATGTGGTCTCGCACGGCAAACGGCGATCCATGGCTCCCTTGGGACCGCGCACGACCGCTCGGATGAACGGGCAACAACCACAGGGTGTCTGCCCCCAACGCCACGATGTCGTCGAGCCCGGCCTCGACGGCTTGGAAGGTCCCGGCCTCTGAAAAATTCCGGACAAATAGCTCGTAGATGACCATGGCGTCGAAAGATAACGGGGCGCTATTTTGCGGCACCAACCCTGGACACCTCATGAAATTCTCCCTCTTCCCCCTCCTGACGTTTGCTGTGCTTGCCTTCAGTGCCTTGGACATGTCCGCCCAAAAGTGCAAGTACACCATCGACGAAACCGACCCCATGACCGACGCCCAGGTGGTGAAAGAGAAAAAGGCCTCCAACACCCAGGAGAACGCCGCCTGCATCCTGGGCGACTGACTTCCTGAAAAACACCGACCCATGATCTCACGCGTGCTTTTTTGCTTGTTGACCATCGCCCCTTTGGGGTTGGTTGGCCAAATCGACGGCGACAACATCTTCTCTGTCGATCAAGTCATCGCCATTGACCTCGCGTTCCCTCAGGCGGACTTTTGGTCGTTGCTGGAAGCCAACTACGAGGCGGACGAAAACGAATACATCGCCGCGCATTTGACCTTGATAGACGTGAGTGGCGCGCACGTCATGGACAGCGTGGCGGTTCGGCTGAAAGGCAATTCCAGCTACATGCACCCTGGCGACAAGAAGTCCTTCAAAATCGACTTCAACAAGTTCATCTCTGGCCAGAACTATGACGGGCTCAAGAAACTCAACTTCAGCAACGGCTTCAAGGATCCGACCTGCATGCGCGAGAAGCTGTTCTTCGACGTCTGTCGCGAGGTGGGCGTCGCGGCGCCACGGGCCAGCTTCGCAGAGGTGACGTTCAACGGCGAGCCCTGGGGGTTCTACACCGTGGTGGAACAGATTGACGATCAATTCCTCGATTGGAACATCCAAGAGGACAGCGGCAACCTGTTCAAGGCGGGGGACAACTTCGGCGGGGGCGGCCCTGGCGGTGGAGATGGCGGTGCGGAAGCAGACCTTGTTCACTACGGCAACGATCAGCTGGTGTATGAGGAACGCTACGAGCTGAAAAGCAATGAAGACGCGAACGATTGGAGCGATTTGATGTCGTTCCTCGACTTCGTCAACAACACGACCGCAGATGCGTTCGAGACAGGCATTGATTTCAGGATGGACGTGGACGGTTTTCTGCGGTCAGCGGCGTTGGACATGCTGTTCAGCAATTTGGACACCTACACAGGGTCTGCCCGGAATTACTACATCTACCACAACATGGACACAGACCTGTGGCAGTGGATCAAGTGGGACGGCAACGAGGCGTTTGGCTCCTACGCGAACGGCGCCGGCAACATGGAAACGCTGGCCATTGACTACAGCGACTCCCCCCGCCCTTTGCTCGAGAACATGCTGGGCCACCCCGACCTCCACGCCCGCTACATCGAGCACGTCTGCGACCTGGTGGACCACGTGTTCAACGAGGCGCACATGCACGCCCAAATCGACGCCGCGGCCGAACTCATCGCACCGTTCGTCTACGCGGACAGCCACAAGATGTACTCCAACGCCGACTTCGACACCAACCTCTCGTCCGACCTCGTGGGCGGCGGCGGGCCTGGCGGAGGCGGACCTGGCGGAAGCACCACGTACGGGCTGAAGTCGTTCGTCACCAACCGGGCTTCGTACGTCTTGACCCAATTGGAGTGCCCCACGTCTGAGGCGACCGACCTCAATGCGTCCGGCCTCAGCGTCTATCCCAACCCCGCCAAAGACCGCATCCACGTGCAGCTTGACCGTGCCTCAGGTGGCGACGTGCGCCTGACCAACTTGGTTGGACAAGTGCTGCGCACGGAACACATCGACTCTGCTGGGGTGGTGCAATTTGACCTGGCAGACTTGCCTGCGGGTACGTACGTCGTGGAGGTCCTGGAGACAGGCATGCCTGCGCTGCGCACCCACGTGGTGGTCCTTTGAGCAAGGGCGCTTCAGCCGCCCAACAAGCCCAAGAAGGCCAGCAAATCTGAGACCGTCACCGAGCCGTCTCCATCCAGATCGCTCTCTGGGCACCCTTGACAGCCGTATTGGCTCAGCAATTGCAAGAAATCGTCCACGGTGAACACACCGTCGCCGTTGTAATCTCCGGCGTACAAGCAATCCTCAGCTCCAGACACGGTCGCCTCGGGGTTGTACGTGTACGAGGATTCGTCGGTGCACCCGGTAACCAGCAGGCTCCCGTTGTGGAAGGTCAATCCCTCGGCCATTTCCAAGGTTGTTCCGCCATTGGTCAGGACCATCAAATTGACCGTGCCTTCAAACTCAGAAGGGTCGGTCACCGTGAATTGTCCCAACAAAGACAAACCGCTGTGGTCAGGCCAATCGCCCAACATCACGTCTTGCCCCCAAATGGCTCCGCCCACGGCGTCGTTCATCGTAATCTGGCCGGGACCCTGCGCCTGCAGACCCTGCCCCGAGCCGTCCACATATTGCATGCCCGTGCTGACACTCCAATCGGACAACCACTCCGACTCAATGCCTGCGGAGAACCAAGTGGAGTAGGCGTTGGCCGGAAACACCCCGTCAAACAGAGGCTGATAATCAGACAGAAGCGTGGTCCCCGTGGTTCCACCAAATCCGTAGAATTCTCCCGACGTGTTCAGCTGCAGGGGACGATCGTTGTCGCCGTAGATCGCCAGCACCCGGTCACTGGGCTCGCTCAGGACGGCGTACAACCGATACGTCACTGCACCTGCAGGCAGATCTCCCCCCAATCCCGCGAGATCGTTGTCGTGCACCGCGACTTCCATCAACCCCACCCCGAGCACATGACCCGAAGACATGGGAAGCCAAGTTCCTGGACACGGTGTGCCCATCTGAGGGATGAACGCCAAAAGGTCTGCCACATCCACCGTCCCAGATCCATCCGCGTCGGGCTCCCCGCCTTCCACGCCGTAGGAACCCAAGACGTACAACCACGTGTTGGCCCCTAGGGTGCCGTCCCCGTTGTGGTCGAACACGTCGCATGGGGTTTGGGCATGCATCTGACACGCCA
The DNA here is from genome assembly GCA_049627085.1 of Flavobacteriales bacterium. Lineage (GTDB taxonomy): Bacteria > Bacteroidota > Bacteroidia > Flavobacteriales_D > Sanyastnellaceae > UBA11663. The sequence goes on from JBMZWX010000008.1 coordinate 52,666, forward strand.
CCAGGGCCAAGATCAAAGGGAGCTTCTTCATCTTGGCAACAAAGTAGCAATATTTATTTAATGTTCAGCGCATTGCGCCAGACCCCTTGGTGTTGGACACCCATCCTAGGCGTAACCCGCCAGATGCACGCAATCCTTGGGGCGGCGGATGCAGCGCAGTCGACTCCACATACACACCAGGGTACGTGTCGTTGGCCCAAGTCGCCCCCAAGGACACGTCCAAGACCAGCCGCCCCAAACACCTTTGCTCCCCGAGGTGGAGGGACGCCCCACGGGCAGACCATGTGTGTCGGCCCAGCCCATCGGGCTCGTCCAACGTGTATTTGGCGAACCCGAAAAAGCCGCCAAAGGAGGCATACAGGCCATCCAAGTCTTCTGCGCCGGAAGGGTACCATCGCACGAAGGGCTCCGCCACGACCCCTCGCTTCGTGGCGTGTTGCGAAATGAACCAGGACAACCCCTCGAGGAAGACCTCTCGTGACAGCAGATCCACTTCAGCACCTGCAGAAAAAGAGTCGTTCAGCCGATGCTCCACAGACAAGGCGTACCTGCCCATCACAGGATCGGTGGCGCTGACCTTGAGCGCGGTTTGGGCGATGGACGCCGTGGACAGGCACAACACGAGCAATGTGAAGAAGGAGATTCTCATGATGCTTGAACGGAATCCTTGAGGATTCATGTCACCCAGGACAAACCTCTCCAAACGCCGTCAAGAACTGCAACAGGTCTGCGGTGCTGACCGAGCCGTCTCCGTTCAAATCGGCTTGGCAGGGGTCGTCGACGAGGTCCTCGATGCAGCTGCCGTCGTCGTAAAGGGCCTCGGGGTCGTAGTTGGAAGACCACGCATACGTGCATCCAGCACACGAGAGGAAGTCGCACGACCCATCCTCCGAGGTGGCTTGGTCGTCAAAGTTGCACGCCCACGGGCACATGCAACCTGCGTCGGTGGCGCACACACCCTCTTCCCATGAGGTCACACCGCCGGAATGGGTGGCCACGCAAGAATTGGAATACGTCACCCCATCGCACCCACACACCGGGGCGTAGACCTCAGGGCAGAACACGTTGGGATCGATCAAGCCTTCGTCGATGCAACTCACAGGGCCGTTGGCGTCGACGCCCACGCTCCCGCCCAACGTCCACGTGCCATACTCTTCCCCGCTGATGGGCCAGGTGTCGATTTCCCACACCAAGAAGTCTTCAATCAAGCACGCCACAGGCTCGCCATCCAACATGGCGTCTTCATTGGTCAACAACACCGAGACAAAGAGGGTGTCGGTCAACGGGATGTCAAATCCGAAAGACACAAAGTTGTTGTCGACCAACACTTCCTCGTGAATCACGTTGCCCGCGCCATCGGTGAATTCCCAGGCCATGACGTTGGATTCTCCTGGCCAGGTCAGATACCCCCCTGGATGGTAGATGCTGATGGAGTTGGGGTTGGAGCCCACGTTCACCACAAGGGTCATTTGGTCGCAAGGCACGGCCGTCACGACTTGGGCCAGGCCCGCCAAAGGCAGGATGCAACAGGCCCAGAAGAATGCAAGGTGTCTCATTCGGTTGGTTTCTTGCTCTCAAGATAAGCACCCGCAAGGACAGGCGCCGTTCATTGTCGCCAGCCAAGCCTACCTTTCGCATCATGCACGCATTCAGATCTTTCTGGCTTGTTCTCGCACTTTTCATGGTTGCGCAGGTCTCTGCGCAAGAAGACGCGACTTATGAACCAAGCGGTTCCAGCTTTGAACCGTTCAATCAGAGTTACATCGACGCCAACTTTGGCCTGGCCAACATCGACGGCGAATTTGTGTTCCCCGGGGTGTCTTTCCTGGTGGGCAAGCGCATGTTTGTCTCGCAGCGGGTCTTTGTCGACGGACAATTGGGACTTGCCTTCCCCTCGATTTTGACGGCCAAACTTGGTGCAGGCGTCCGCAACCCCGCCAACGGATGGTCGATGGCAGCCGGACTTCGGCCATGGCCCACCCACTGGTACCTCCAAGTGGGCCGAGAAGACCGACGGTGCAGCGACGACGTGAAACCACGGGTCGCCAGGCGTCTCAAAAGGCGCGGCAAAGACCCTTCAGACATCTTGTGTGGCGAATGGATTTTCTCGATTGAAGCCAGCGCGTGGCTCATAGATCGTCTGAAGGTGGGCAAGACCCCCTGGAGGTACCATTATGGCATGTACGACAGCAATGCTTACGGCAGCAGCATGACGAGCGCCGCCATGGTCACCTGGAGCCACCGTTGGTATTTGCATTGACGCCATGCGTGTTTTCTTCATCAAGTTCTCGAGGCTGACGCTCCTGGCCTTGCTTGCCGCAAGCTGTTCCATCCAAAAGCGAACCACGCTTCCAGGGTTTCACATTGAGCGAATGCACAAAGCTTCTGCACAGGCCGAATTGCGACAATCCCGGAGCGCCAAGGTGAAGGAGATGCCCCCTTTGCACGTTGAACGTCTGACCTCAGGATTCACTCGACCAGTCCTGACAGTTGAACAACATCTGAACACGCCTCCCTTTGCTCAAGTGACAACCTTGCATGCAATTCAACCGCGCGTGTTGGACGTGGACCTTGACGAGCCTGAATTGCTGGAACCTCAGCCTTGGGACGAAGCGTACCGGCAGCAAAAGTTCTTTGGCAAGTTGGCGCTCGGGCTTCTCTGCCTGGCACTGGGGTTGCTGGCCGCCGGCGCTGGCCACCCCCTTGCGTTCGTGGCCTATTTCGTGGCGCAATTCGTCAACCGTCGTAAAGCCAAAAAAGTCCTCGACATCAAAGAGGCACACGGCGTCGATGTCGAGCAGGAACGGAAACGGTTGAAACGGTCCAACATTGCCCTGGGAGGGGCTGCGTTCGCTTCAGTGGCCGTGGCTGTCGTTGTGGCCGTCATGACGATCCTGCTTTTCCTCCTGATTTTGGGAGCGATCATCGGCTTCTTCACTTCACTGTAGCCACAGTGGAAGTTGTTACTTCGATGTGCTGTCTTTGATTTGCTCTTCGAACGAATCTTTTTCAACCAACCGGGTCATGTCTGGGGGAAGCTCCGAATCGATGGCCATGAGAAGCCCTTGGTCCCGTTTGATGCAATCGTTGATCAAGTCGATGTAGCGCTGGGACGCTTTCATTTTCACCCACACCCAATTGAGGCATTCCGCGCTGACAGGATGTGGAGAGATGTATTGGCCGTGATTGAAGTAGCCGCCGCGTCGGTGGACCACAGACAAGTCCGTGAGTTCGCAGTAGCAGCGCTCGATCTCATGGTTGATCCTTGAGATGTCCGCTTCAACCTCTTTGTACATGTCGTGGATGCTGTATTTGGATTGAAGTTCAACCACGAGTGAATCGCTCTCGATGAGGCGCATCAACCCTGCACTCTTGAGCATCTCGTATTCTTCCGTGTTGTCGAGGAAAGTGGAATTGACAATGGATTGGTACCTCAAGTGCCAGGCCAAGGAGTCCTGCGCATGGTCGAAATAGTGGGTGTGCTTGGACAGCAACTTCTTGCACGAACGGATGACCGTCTTGTGCAGGTGCTTGTTCCATTCTGCGTCTTTCACATCGGAATGGATGTTGGCCCGAATCCGGAGGAGCGACCTGTTCTTCAATTCAACATCGTTTGCGTGCTGCCGCAAGTCGTCCACATAGAACGAGAGCCCGATTCCGAGGACGACCACCACGAATTCAATGGAGTATTTGACAACGAGCTTGTTCATGGGGGCAGATCCGATTTCAAGGTAAGGTCAGGCACTTGGGCTTGACCTCCGGAAGGTAGCCAAACCCTCAAACTTCAGCCAGGGAAACCATGCGCCCGAGCTCGTCGTCCCAAACCTTCAAGGCAAGGCATCGCCTCACTTCCTTCCAAGTCAAGTCGCTGCTCAGCGGATGCTGCAATTCCGCAATGGCCGCCTTGGCTTCCGGCAAACGGTAAAACGGAATTCGGGCGTTGAGGTGGTGAATGTGGTGGTAGCCGATGTTGGCGGTCACCCAATGCATCACAGGGTTCAAATCCAGGAAGCTTGACGACTTCAAAGCAGACGATTCGTAGGCCCACTCTCCGTCTCTGACGTACTGGACAGCCGGGAAATTGTGCTGCACGTAAAAGAGGTAAGCACCAAACCCAAACGCCAACGTGTTGGGCAGCACAACGGCCAGCAGCGCCACCTCCCACCCTGCAAACACCCACATCGCGGACAAGTACACGGCATGCAGAAGCACCGCGAGCCACGAGTCCCAGTGCTTCTTGGGGCTGGCCAAGCCGGGTTGGATGCACATCCCGTGCAGAAACGTGAACCAATACCCCAGGGCGATGACGGCGGGATGTCGCTGGAACAAGTAGCTCTTGCGTTCCGCTTCGGACGCCGCTTCGAACCTCGTTTTGGTGAACACGGGGTACGTCCCAATGCTGGGTTTGGAAATCCTGCCGTTGTGGCGGTGGTGGTACTCGTGGGTGCGCCTCCACACCGTCACCGGAGCCAAACAAAACACCCCGTACACCGCAAACAGCACTTTGGCCAAGGGGCTCGACTTCAAAATGGCGCCGTGCACGTGATCGTGGTAGATCACGAACGTGCGCGACATCAGCGCGGCCACGCCCAGGCTGCTCACAACTTTCATCCACCAAGACGGCAGCACGACCACACCCACGATGCAGGCCACGAGCAGCAGCCAAGCCGACGCCACGAGTCGCCAGCTCTTGACCACGTCCTCCTTGGCGAAGGGCACGGTCTTTTGGAGCAGCTCAGAAGGTGCATGCTTCATGGCTGGGCCAATTCGGGGTTGATCGGGTTGCCGTTGTTGTACAGCAACTTAAAATGAGAATACATGGCCGAGAACATGTGCTTCTCCGAACGGTATTCCACCCCGTGCTTGGCCGCCACCCGGATGAGAATTTTGGTCAGCGCAGGGTAATGGATGTGGCAAATGTGTTGGAACAGGTGATGGATGACGTGGTGGTTGAAGCCCCCAAACAGGTGGGTCACCAAAGCACTCTCTGTCGCGAAGTCTCCGGCCGTCAGCATGTGGTGGTGCGACCACGAGTGCGGCATGACTCCGTCGGCGTCAGGCTCGGGAAAATTGGCGTGCTCCCCCACGTGGGTGGACAACAGCACCATCGTGATGGTGAGGCTCGCGAAGACGGTCAACAAGACAAACGCCCCAAACACCTGCCCCCACGAAAAGCCCAGCACCAACTTGGGCACCACCACGATGTAGCCCAGATAGCCCAGCTTGAAAAGCACCATCTTGACAATCTCCCTCGCCGGATACTGGCGGTTGTCAAACCCTCCTAGCCTCGGGGAGAAAATGTCTTTGAAATCGCGGTACACCACCCAGCGGAAGATGTAAATCATGTACACCACGGGCATGTAAAGCCATTGCACCTTGTGGATGCTTCGGTGCTTGTCCTTGGGGAAAATCTTCACCACGTCGGACTGCTGGATGTCAGAATCGTGGTCCATGATGTTTGGAAACAAGTGGTGCGCTCCAACGTGGCGGTTCTTCCAGTTGAACGAGTTCGTGCCCAACAAATCGAAGACGTGCAAGAAGACCTTGTTCCATTTTCGCGACTTGAACAGGGCAAAATGGGCGGCATCGTGCCCCACGTTCAAACCCAAGAACACGCCCCACACCCCAATCAACGCGTACCAAACCAACAGCATTTCCAGGTCAGGAGACGCGGTCAGCATGCATGCGTACAAGCCGAAGTACACGGCAAACATGACCGCCACTTTGAGGTGCATTTGTCGGTTGCCAAAGTGGGTTTGGCCTGCGTTCTTGAAATGCGCGGACACTTCTTTTCGCAGGTCCGCGTAGAAATCGTCCTGTTCCGGAGGGAACGAGATTTGGGCAAAGGAGTCAGACATCGACGTGGTGTTTGATGAAGAAGTAGATGTCAAGGTCGGCATGAGGATGCCTTCTCACGGCATATTCGGTGTAGCCCGCATATTGATACAACCGCCTGACCCTGGGCTGCGTGGTCTCCAAACAAATGGGCAACCGCCGGGATTTGGCAAGCTGCTGCATGCCATCGTGAATGTCGAAGATGGCCTTGGTCCCTTTCGCAAGCCGATCTGTCCCAACCAAGAACCCCACCATGGCCTCCTTGGGCCTAGTGGCGGCAATCATCTTCCTGTACTTCAACAAGCGCCAGACGCTCCTGAGCCCTGCGTGACGCACCACCAACTGGGCCTTGCGACGGGCGTTGGACCAGCTCCACCTTTGGTCGTTGATGTCGTAAAACACCACCGCCCCTTGGCCATCCTCTGCGAGGAACACGCCGTCCTTGTCCACCCCTTCAAAGAACAACACCTCCAAGGCCAAGACCTTCCCTGCTTCGCTCTTGTTGCGAAGCACCCAGTGGACGCCCAAGGAGTCTTTCAGGGCACCCACCAAGATTTCACGGGCGCGTTCAATGTCAGCTGGACGATGTGCTTGGACCATGGCGCCGGAAAAATGGGGCAAAAGATTGAATTGCGCAGGACGCTTGTGTGTCACCCAATGATCCCGGTGAGTGCCGCAACGATCACGTATGCTGCAGCGACGGCCAGGACCGGAAGGCTGAGTCGCCACCACGGTTGGTTGGAGCCTGGCTGAGTCGCCAAACGCTCCTGGCGTTTTGCCGATCGCTTTTGCTCCGCATCAGGACTGGCCCACACTTTTGTCTTGGCTCGGAGCTTCGGGAAGGCCTCCAGCAGGGCGCGCAAACTCAACCAAATCAATCCCACCGCGAGCAACGCGAACGGCACCGTGAATTCATGAAAACCCCAACCAAAGGCCATGGCAAAGGCAGGTATGCAACCAATGGCGAGTGGGATGGCGAGCAAGCCCATCAAGATTCGTCCCGCCGTGCTCCTGCGCTCCTCCGGGGGTGGAAGGTGGTCCTCGCGCTCTTTTTGTTTTGCTTGTCTTGCTTGTGGATCTGGTTTCAAAACAGACCATGAGGGCACCCACGCCCGAAGTTTTGGGAACGCCACAAGAAGCGCCCGCCAGGCTGCCTCAAGCAGGACGACTCCGAGCAGCAACAAGGTCACATCCCCATCTGGGTTGTACTGGGTGTTCCCAGACATCAAGTCCCACCACCCCAAACCCATTTGAACAAACCGAATGCCAAATGCGCCAAGCGCCGCGGCAATCAAGCCCAACAACACCCGCCACAAGGCTCTGCCCATGCCGCCAGAATTCTTGGAGGCGGGGGCGACTTCTTCCTCTGTGACAACGTCGTTCACATGTGGCGATTCGTGCGAAGACAGCCTCCATTCCAACTTCTGAAGGTCGGGCTCCGAGGCCCCGAAGTCCAGAGGCACAGAAGCCTCCAAAGAAGGCAGTGGCGCGGGAACAACCGCAACTGCCAAGACCTCCTCAGCCAGTTCTGCCTCAAGGTTCACAACAGCATCCGACACCTGTGGCTCCTCCGAGGACCTCGCGACTGCACGGTGCCCAACACGTTGCGTCGCCCGTTCCACATGCCAACCAGGCAAGTGGCTTCGTTTCTGAACTGTGCACCCTTGAATCAAAAGCCCTAGAGCCAACAGCGCTGTCAAGCATCTCGAGGTCATGCTGCAATTAACGAGATTCCTGCCACAACTCAGAACTCCCATTAAGTCCACCTTACATGTGGACCCAGCAGGACGGACGCCGAACAACATCGACCCGGATTTGATCTGACAACGGGGTCAGTGACTCACCACGAATCGGGACACCTTGCCCCCGTTCGTTCGGGTGGTGTACACGCCGTTGGGCCAAGCGGAGACATCGAGTCGGTTGGCTGGCACTTTTCCTTGAAAAACAACCCGCCCTTGTGGATCCCAAACTGTGAAAATTCTGTCCGAGAGGGTCTGAACGAAGTCCGAAGCAGGGATTGGGAACCACGTGGCACACACACCTTCCAGGGTGGCTATGGAGCTGGGGTGCATTGAATCGTCCCTGACGGCAATCCATTGCATGGACTCTGATTGGTCGTCCACCATGTGCAGGAACTCCGCATGAAAACCACCGTCGTACCCTTCTTCAGGTTGAATCAACACTGTGAAGCGTTCCCCGGGATACATGTCTAAGGAATCCAACGCCTCCACAGGTACAGGCCTTCCGTCACTCATCCAGAGTTGGGCATTCAACGCCTCTGGAAAGTGACAACGGATTCGGCTGTACGCCGCAGAGCCCAACCTCAAAGCCGTTGGGGCATCCGACGTCGTCCACACCACCTCGTCCTCTAACTGAGAGCCCGCTTTCCCATTGACCATGAACACGTCTGGTCGCATCTCATGGAAAGGAAAGCTTCCCACGGGGTCCAGATTGGTGGCCACTTCGAGGTCACTGAACAACAAAGGCACATCCTGAGACACCGAGGGACCGCCCTCATAAATCGTCCCGTCAGGACGGGTCACAAGCACCATTCCGTACATCCCCATGGTGAGGTGCAATGTTGTGGTCACGTGACAATGGTAGAGGTAGGTCCCGGAGTGCGTGGCGGTGAATTCGTAGGCCGTCGATTCACCAGTGGCGACGTAAAATGAGGTTGAGGGCACGCCGTCGTTGGCTTGGTCCACATCCAGCCCGTGAAGGTGAATGGTGTGGCTCTCCGGACTCGGGTTTTCGAAGACCAGGACCACTTGATCGCCCTCTTGATAGTGCAGCAGCGGACCAGGAAGTGTGATGTATCCGTCCGTGGTCCAACCGTAACCCCAAATCGGAAGCGCCGTGCCATCTTCCAAGAAATGAATGCCGTCCATTTCCGAAAACAGGGCTGGGGGCGCTTGCTGGGCGGCGGCTCTCGAAATCACTGCAGCAACACAGAGAAATGCAACAAGGGATTGTCTCATGGCGCCACGCTTAAAAAGGTGATCATGCCCCCTGGATAGAAGCCCGCGTTGGTGACTGCCACCAGATTGTGGGCATGCACGGGGTATTCACCAGGCTGGTTGGGGTTGAGCTTGACCACCACGCACTCCCCTTGCTTGACAGGCACGGTGTCCTTGGACCACCCCACCCTGTTCTCATGTTGGGACGCTTGCAGGATGTCCACGTGAAAGCCATGGAAGTGGAGAACCTGGTCCATGCGGCCATGATTCACAATGGAGATGTAGACGACTTCTCCCACAGAGGCATAGACATGGGCTGTGGAGTCTTCCAGCGTGTTGGGAAAATTCAGGTCGTTGATGGTGAACTGCCGGGGCACGTAGGATTCTGTCAAATCCACTTCCAACCCTTCCGCCAAGTTCCAAGTTGACGCGGGGTCCCACTCGTTCAAATTCCACTCGAAATGAGGGGCGTCTTGCCACCCCGTCCGCACCAAGGTTTCCAGGCCGAGCAAATCGCCTCGCTGCGTGGCAGACCAAATCCGATGGGTAGAATGGTTTGGCAAGTCCAGTTCCAAGACCGCCTCCGCCCCTGCCTCCAGGGCCAACGGCTCAAAACCAGGTACGCTGCTGTGCAGCTGGTGGTCGACGGAGTCGGTGTTCACCACCACACATTGGCCAGGCCATGCTCCAAGGGTCTCGTTTTGAGTTTGAAACGCTGGGGACCCGCAAAACCTCAACGCAGCCAACGTGTCTCCACCCAACCCGACGCCGCCAGGCACAATCCACAGCGTGTCGGTTTGAGCGCGAGTTGTGGACCAGGCCGAGATGCCGAGTGCCAACGATAAGAGAAAACGCGTCATGCTTGAAATTTAATCCTGAATCGCAACGCGCCGATGCTCCAGGGATTGGACAGCCTGAATCAGGACCTCCACGAAACCGTCAAGTCCACTTTACATGTGGACCCAGCAGGACAGAAGCCGAACACCTTCAACCC
>JBMZWX010000009.1:0-60210 GCA_049627085.1 Flavobacteriales bacterium
GGACATCCCAGTCTTTGCGTTTGACCCCAGACCGCGCTCCCCCTGCACGTCCTCACCATCGTCAGCAAAACCATTGAAGAAGACGGAGTCGTCTGGGTTGTGGAACCTTTTGGGGCAAGAACTCCAGGAAAATCAAGCGTCCAGCAACGCTTCCAAGGCAGACAAATAGCCTTGAAGGCCCAACCCTGAAACACATGCCTTGGCTGCAGCCGCCGTCAAGCTGGTGCGGCGGAAGTGCTCGCGGCCGTGGATGTTGGAGATGTGCACTTCAACCACAGGGATTTGAATGGCCTCCACCGCGTCGCGCAACGCAACCGAGGTGTGCGAAAACCCGCCGGGGTTGAAGACCACGCCTTGGCAAGATTCGCCCGCGGCGTGGAGCGCGTCGATGAGTTCGCCTTCGTGGTTGCTTTGGAACGCTTGGATCTCGGCTCCAAGCTCTGCCGCACGTGCCACCACAGCAGCCTCGAGCTTCTCGAGCGTCAAGTCGCCGTACACCTCTGGGTTGCGCTGGCCCAACAAGTTCAAGTTGGGGCCGTGGATGAGGGCAATTTTGGTCATCACTGAATGGCAAGGGGTTTCATCCCGTGAACAAACATCACTTCTCCCAAGCCGCTGAACCGCTCAAAGGCGTCCTCGCCCATGGTTTCGATGTCAGTCGCTTGGAATCCAAGAATGACAAGATCCGCGCCGCCTGATTTGTTCTTGATGGTCTGCACAGAACTGGAGTGGTGGGTGACGTGCTCGATGTTTTGCTCCGCAATGGGCAAGCGGCCCTCCACAATGCTTGCACGCAACGCCTCCTCCTCTTCTGCATTCTCGCCGTCGTGAAGGAAGAACACGCTGATGCTTGCGTCGCTCCAATCGGGATGGCCCTGCAAGATGTAAGCCAGCAAAATCATCAGGCTGGAGTTGACGCTGTCTTCAGGTGTGATCCACAAATGGATGTCGTGCTTGTTGCCAAACTTCCGACCGCTGCTCCGCAACAGCGCCAGGTCCAGGCCCGACGCCGCCAAGAGCCCAAAGTTGTCCATGAGTTGGTCGCGGTTGGCCGGCTGGTCCGGCGAGTACTCCATCAAGAACAGGTTGTTCCCCTTGCCTGAAATGCCTGGCAGTTGAATGCACTGGGCAATCGCCGATGTGTACGAGGGGCTGATGATGGTGTCCAGGTGAACGCGACTGCGGTTGCCGCGGGCGCGCTTGACCAATTGGGCCTGCGCCTGCTTGGCTTCCGCCTGGGTTTCCTCGGACAAGAACCCTTTGACGAAATGCATGTACGTCCCGAAGCCATGGCGGTATGCCACCCAGCGCACCATGTCAAACCCTTCCTGGCGGTCGAAGGTGTCGGGGGAAATCGCCAACACGAAGGGCCGCCAGCCCGTGGACTCTTCGAGGTCGTCGTCGTCGCTCATTTGCAACGCCAGCTGCAAGAACCGCTGGACTTGGAAAATGACCCCACGGAACAACCGAACCATCCCGCGCTGGCCGCCGCCAAGGCGGGACACCCATGCGTGGATGAGCACCATGATGATCAAACTCGCCGTGGCGTAGGTCGGGTTCATCCCGAACATCAGCACGACACACAACACCGCACCCATCAAACTGATGGACCAGTGCGACCGGAAGGTGGGACGGTAGCTTGGGTCGGCCGCCATGTGTTCCAAAAAGGACACGAGGCAGATGGCCCCGTAGGTCACCATGAAGAACATGGAGATGATCTCGGCCACGGCGTTGATGTCGCCCATCAAGACAAACACAAACGCAATGGCGCACGTGGCCAAGGACGCCCGCACCGGTTCGTTTTGGGACCCCCTGCCCCTCTTGAGCCAGGCCGACATGCCGGCCGGAAAGATCTCGTCCGCGGCAATGGCTTGCAACGTCCGAGGCGCCACCATCACACTGCCCAAGGCCGAACTCATCGCCGCGGCGGCCAGTCCGATGGGAATGATGGGGCCCCAGAGGGCGATGTTTTCCATGTACAATTCGTCTGCAGCCAAGGCCTCGAGCGGGGCGCTCCACCACAATTTGATGGCCACAGCGATGTAAATCACAATGCCCACCACCGTGGCCCAAATGGTGCCTTTCGGAATGCTGGAACGAGGGTCTTTCAAATCGCCGCTGAGCCCAAGCCCAGCAGCAATGCCAGTGAACGCAGGAAAGATGAAGGTGAACACTTCGAAGAACGAGAACCGATTCACGGTTTCGCCAGACGCGGTCGTCAGCACATCGGGGATGGTCGCCAGAGGACTCAGGTTGGGGTTTCCTGGACCGCTGCCCAGAAAGAACAAGACCAACGCCGAGAACAAAAGCACGACAACGATGTAGAGGGCTTTCACCCCGAGGTTGGCCCCCTTGCCCACCATGAGCACCGTGAGCAACGCCATCACCCCGAGGTTGACCCACATGGGGTCGATGGCCACGCCGTGAACCACGTCAGCCCAGTGCAGCAAATCGCGGCAAGCCACCGTGAATGCAATGACGTAAAAGGCCACGCTGATCGCTTGTGACAAGTACAACGCAAGGCCAATGGCGCCGCCAATGTTCAAACCGAACGACCTGGAAATCATGTAGTAAGCCCCACCACCTTCGACCTTTTGGTTGGTGGCGATTTCCGCCACAGCGAGGGCGGTGGGCACCGTCACCAAGTGGCCCACGAAGACAATCAACAACGTGGACACCAAGCCGACGTGGGCGACAGCGTACCCAAATCGCAAGAACAGGATTGCCCCCAAAATGGTGGAGATGGCCGTCAAAAACACCGGCCACGTGCCCATCGTTTTGAGGTTTTCCTGCGGGGTCATGGACGGCCTTTTTCGGAGGGGTTCCACTTGACCACGGCGTGCACAGGCATGTGGTCGCTGATGAAGAAGCCTTTGACGATCACCTCGTCCACGCACGTCCATGTGGCCTCCAACCCTTTCACGTACACTGCGTCAATGCGAGGACCGCCTGCCGACCCCTCCGGTTTGAAGGTGGTGTAGGTGGGAAACTCGCGGCGGCAACGGACTTTGGGGTTGTCGTAGGTGTTTACGAATCCCGCATCGGTTAGGGCCATCCGGCCTGGTGAAGCCTGCACTTCGTTGAAATCCCCCAGCAGCGCCGTGGCGTCTGCCTCGCATGCCGCGTCCAGCACGGCAAGAAAGTCCCCGGCGAATTCCCGCGCGTCGACCGACACGTGGCTCCAATGCGTGTTGTACACCCTCAACGTCTTGCCGTCGGCCTTGTGATGCAGCGTGGCCACCGTCACAATCCGCGGCAAATCCGCGGCGGGGTGAACGGCCCCTGGGGTTTTCCAATCTCGGGCCAGCCACAACGTTTGGCTGTGGAGCATCTCCCACTTGTTCTTGTCGTAAAAAATGGGACAGGCTTCTCCGCCCCCGTCGGCATCTCGACCTGAACCGACATGGGCCATCCAAGGAAGCCGCGCGGCCAGGTCCTCCACCTGATTCGGCAGCGCTTCTTGGAGGCCCACGACGTCGTAAAAGCCGACGACTTGGGCCACTTGGTCCCGCCGCTCTTCCCACGTCAAGGGGTCACCTGGGTTGTCGTAGCGCACGTTGAAGGTGGCCAAAGACCACTCACCTTCTCGCATTTGGGCTGAAGCAGGCGTCAAGCACCACAAGGCACTCCACACCAGCAGCGCGCAGCGACAAAATTGTTTGGACGAAACAGGCATCTCTCAAAGGTACCGCATCCCGGGACAGTACCTTCGCGGCAAACCAAGGACATGGGAGGACATCGACGCGTGAAGCGGACGTTTCACAAGGGACAGATTCTGACGCTGCAGATTCAAGACATGGCGTTCGGAGGCAAGGGCATCGCGCGCTTGGAGACGGAGAAGGGGCCGTTTGTGGTCTTCGTGCAAAACGCATTCCCAGGCCAAACCGTCGAAGCCCAGGTCGTGAAGTGCAAGTCGAAGCACGCCGAATGCCGCTTGTTGAAGGTGCTGGAAAAGGCGGACTTTGAATTGGAGTTGCCGCACCAAGCCATCCCCGGGGCGCCTTACGCCACGGTGCCCATCGAGCGCCAGCATGAATGGAAGACGGCCACCGCGCTGGACCTGTACCGCAAAATCGGCGGGGTGGAAAATTTGGACGACGTGTTCCAAGGCCTTGTGCCCTCCCCGGAGACCTGGCACTACCGAAACAAAATGGAGTACAGCTTCTCGGAAATCCGTCACGACCTCGAAACCGACGAAAAGGTGGACGACTTTGGGCTGGGCTTCAAGCACCGTGGAACCTGGTGGGCTGTGGAAAATTTGGACGCGGACAGCGGGTTGTTCGACCCCCTGGTCGAGTCGACCCTTCATGAAGTTCGGACGTGGTGCGAGGCCACGGGGTTGCCAGCCTGGCATCCACCCCAGCGCAAAGGCTTCTTCCGGTTCCTGGTGGTCCGCAAGAGCCTGGCCGACGGCGGCCTCCTCGTCAACCTCGTGACCACGTCAGACGCCCCCTTGGACGTGGACGGTTTTGTGGGGCTCATTCGCGGCTTGTGGGGCGACCGTGTGCAGGGCATTCTGCACACCCTCAACGACGACGTCGGCGAGCGCGTGGAAGCCCGCGAAGGACAATCCAAAGTCATCTGGGGCAACAGCACGGTGACCGAGGTGCTGCACGGGTTGTCGTTTGGCATCAGCATGGCCTCGTTCTTCCAGACCAACCCAGCCTCGGCCGAGCGGTTGTACGCCGAGGTCATGGCCCTCGCCTTGGAAGGCGTGGAAACCCGCCCTGACCAAGTCATCATGGACCTGTTCTGCGGAACCGGCACCATCGGCCAAATCCTGGCCAAGCACGCCAACGTGCCCGTGGTCGGGGTGGACATCGTGCCCCAAGCCATCGACGACGCCCGCGAGGCAGCGACCCGCAACGGCGTCGACAACGTCACCTTCTTTTCGGCAGATGCCGGGAAATTTTTGTTGGAACATCCTGAGTACAAGGGCAAGCTTCACACTGTGGTGCTCGACCCTCCGCGCGCAGGCATTTCGCCCAAGACCCTTCGCAAAGTCATGCGGCTCGAGGCCCAGCGGATTGTGTACGTCAGCTGCAACCCCGCCACCCAAGCCCGGGATTTGGTGGAACTGCGAACCCAAGGGTACGAATTGAAGTCCTTGAAACTCGTCGATCAATTCCCGCACACCGCCCATGTGGAGGCGGTCGCATTGTTGGAGAAAATCCCGAACTTGGTCTCATGAGCACTCAACGTGATTTGGTCATGACCCACGAAAACGTGGTCCGCAAGTTGGACCGCATGGCCCGGGAACTTCTGGAAGTGCACTACCAAGAGTCCACCCTCGTCCTCATTGGGGTGGCCGGCCAAGGTGTCGCCTTGTGCGAGGCGTTGTCTTCGAGGCTTCAAGCCCTGTCCAACCTCGAGGTGGTGACCGGCACGCTGACCATGCACAAGGACTTGCCGTTGGAACACGAGCTGCGTTGCGACGTGGACATGGCCACTTGGAACGACAAGATTGTGATCCTGGTGGACGACGTGCTGAATTCAGGCCGAACGTTGATTCACGCCGTTCGATTTGTCTTGGAGGGCCACCCACGCGAGGTTCACACCGCGGTGCTCGTCGACCGGAAGCACCGCTCCTTCCCCATCCGAGCCGACTACTGCGGATTGACGTTGAGCACCCACCACAACGAACACATCGCAGTCGACCTGTCCGACCCCAACCACGCGTCGGTGCATTTGGAGCGCCCCGCGCCCTGAGTCAACTTCCTTCGAGTCTCCAGCGCACTTGTGCCAGGGCGTCGTCCAGCAAATCTTCGGTCCACTCTCCTTGCGTCCAAGTGACGTCGGCTTGGCCGTAGCATGCGGCGCGGGTCAACATCATCCTTTGGACATGTTGCGCCAGCGCTTGGCCTGTTTTCCCTTTCAGCATGGGACGGGTGTCCAGCGAGGATTCCAACCGGAGCAACAACACCTCAAGCGGGGGTGCCAGGGCCACCACAAGCGACTTGCGGCGCATCCACTCCATGGCCCCATCCGCACAAGGGGTGCCTCCCCCTGTGGCCAACACAATGGGCTCGTTGGGACGCAGGGCGTCGCTCAGCGCGTCTTGCTCCGCCTCTCTGAAGGCGGGCTCGCCAAGCTCCGCAAAGACCTGGGGAATGGGCATGCCAAGCATGCGTTCCACTTCGGTGTCGATGTCAAGAAACGGGCGCCCCAACCGCGTGGCCATCGCTTGGCCCACGGTGGACTTTCCGCTGCCCATGAATCCAATCAATGAGAGGTGCATGTCTTGATTCATTTGATGTTGACGGCAAACATCTCGCGGCCTTCCAAGTGACCGATGAGCCGGTCGCCAGGTTGCACGGCGGCCACCCCTGCGGGCGTGCCGGTGAAGATCAAGTCGCCCATCTTCAAAGTCATGAAGGTGGACACTTCGGCAATCAACCGGTCCACCGAAAACAACATGTCCGACGAGTTCCCCGATTGCACCAATTGTTCACGGTTGTGCAGGGTGAACGCAAGGTCATCCACGGGCTTGCCAAGTTCCTTCAACGGCACAAAGCCCCCCACCACCGCCGACCCGTCGAACGCCTTGGCCCGTTCCCATGGGTGGCCTTTTTCCTTCAACTCCGCCTGCACGTCTCGCGCGGTGAAATCAATGCCCAGCCCCACCTCGTCGTAGTACCGGTGGGCATGACGTTCTGAAATGGTTTTTCCAATGCGGTTGATCTTGACGACCAACTCCACCTCGTGATGCACCTCTTGGGTCCACGTGGGGATGTAAAAGGGGTGCTTGTGGCTGAGAATGGCGCTTTGCGGTTTCAGGAACACCACGGGCTTCTGCGGCACCGCATTCCCGAGTTCCTTGGCGTGCTGCGCGTAGTTCCGTCCGATGCAGATGATCTTCATTCTTCCACAAAGAACGCCACCTCCACGCGCCTGTCCAAGGCCCCGCGGTTCTGGGCGCGCTCTTCCCCGAAGTAGTTGAGCACAACGCGTGTCGAGGCCACCCCACTTTCCAGCAGATGGGCCCTGACGACTTCAGCCCGACGCTTTGACAAGGCCAAATTCGCGGCACGGTCGCCTTTCACATCGGCATGTCCCGTGCACACCACCCGAAGCCGTCCGTGCATGCCCATCACTTCCACGACTTCATTCAACTGCAACTGCGCGGCCAAGGTCAGCCGGGTGCTCCCTTCGTAAAACTGCACGCTGAACGACGCCGGCAAATTCAAGGCCTTCAATTCGGCGTCAGCCGAAGGGGACGTCCGCGACGGGCTCCAGGCGCGCTCCGCCCAATCCCTGGCGCCGGACGACTGGTTTTCGAGCCGCGAGATCCGCGCGCTTTGGTCTTCGAGCAAGTCGAGCACACGAAGCATCATCTGCTCGAGGCCTGAGGCAGATGAGGACGACGGCGCTCCCAGGTCGTCCCACCCCCCATCCTCAGCGCCATCCAGCAACGACATGGATTCCAATGAAAAATTGAGCTCCAAGGGCTTCAGCTCCTCGTTTTCCCCAAGCTCCATCCATTCCTCGAGGTTGTCCTCAGGCACGCTTTGCTCAATGGTCCCGATTTTCTGGAGCAGCCCCCGGTTGACGAACCGTCCGAGCTCCACCCCCGCTTGCAGAAGGATTTCTTGGATGCGTTGTTCCACCAAGACGTACAAGTTCTCCTCGAAACTTCTCGTTTGCCCCGTTCGAAACCTTTCCGCATCGCGGGGGTCGAGCTCGTCAAAGTCCAGGAGCAAGTCGGACACCAAAGGAGAGAATCCTTGGAATTTTTCGGTCCCTGCGAACGAGCGAATCCGCAACATGTCGGACACGATGCGTTCCATGCCGCGAGACACCGACCTCACCGACTCGGCCCAGCCCAAGTCCTCTTCCGTCAAGAGAATTTGCCCTCGGAGGTAGACCCCCAACGCGTCCAATGTGAGTGCACGGAGCTGCTCCAACTCAGGGTCAGGTGCGCTGGCGTAATAGTTCACGACCAGGGTGCCTTCCTTTTGGTCTTGGGCGACCCAACCGGTCTGGGAAGATTGACCATGCGCAAACCAGGACCATCCTGCAAGGGCGAGGCACCCCAGGATGCGTCGGGCACGTCGCGTGGCACGCTGCGCCGATGGCATGGTCTCCATGCCTGCAATTTCGTGAATTTTATGTAAATCACTTACCCTCCCTCCGCACCACCGTCCGGACGGTGTAAAGCAGGATCTTCAAGTCCAGCAACAGGGAGATGTTTTCGAGGTACATGATGTCGTACCGGAGGCGCTGACGCATCTGGTCCACATTCTCCGCGTAGCCGTATTTCACTTGGCCCCACGAGGTGATCCCTGGCCGGACTTGCTGCAGCCTCAAAAAGTGCGGGCTGTGACGGACGATTTGGTCGGTGAAAAACGCGCGCTCAGGACGGGGGCCCACCAACGACATGTCCCCTTTCAACACGTTCCAAAACTGAGGCAGTTCGTCGATTCGTGCTTGTCGCAACTTCTTTCCCACCGCCGTGATTCTGGGATCGTCGTCCGAGCTTAGGCGCGGCTTCATCCCTTCCGCATCCACGACCATGGTCCGGAATTTCACAATCTTGAAAGGTGTGCCGTGGAGGCCAAGCCGCTCCTGACGGTAAAACACAGGTCCGGGCGAACTCCGACGCACCGCGATGGCCACCGCGGCCAGCAAGGGCGACAGGACCGCAAGGGCCAACGCGCTCAAGACCACGTCCAACGCGCGCTTGACCACGCGCATGCCCGCCGTCAACCCGGGCTTGCTCAAATTCACCAGCGGCACCCCAAACAAGTTGGACGACCGAACCGTCCCCGCCATGTAATCCAGGGCGCCTGGCACCACCAAGATGTCCACGCCACGTCCTTCCAAGAGTGCGATCCACCCCAACGTCGCAGGGTCGTCGCCCACGCGCATGGTCAACACCGCCCGGTCCACGGGGTGCGTGTCCAGCCACGAATCCAGCGACTTCAGCCCTGCCTTGAGGTCCTCGCGTGTCCACGTCGCCACCACATCCCACCCCAGCTTTCCTGGGGTTCGTGACACGTCGTTCAAGAAAGCGGCGTTGCCATCTTCGTCACCCACCACCAACGTCGGGTAGGCCCATGTTCCATTTTGAACATTCCGCACCACCCTGGACGTCCAAACCCAACGGGCGCCCAAAATCAGGGTCAAGTGGGTCCCCATCCACACCCCCAACGTCTCGTAATGGTCCACATGGGTTCGGGTCACGTCGTCGAGCAACAACAAGAAAAAGAGCAAGACGCCGCCCAAGGCTGCCGACCGGAAAGACTGCCGCACTTCCAATCCGCGGTGACGTTGGCGCACGTCCAGGTACATGCCCATGCACGCGTGCAACCCAACCCAAAAGAGGGGTACAACGACCATCGCCTTCCAAAAATTCTCGTCGGGGGTGATGTTGATCTCCATCCCAAACCGCCGGGGCTCCACCACGGCTTTGCGGAAGGTGAACAAGACCGCCCAAGCCACGGCTGAGGCCAGGGCGTCGGTCGCCACGTACCGCCATGCCCAAGAAGTCCAAGGCCTGGTTTGAGGCTGACGGTCAGTCGGCAAAGTGCACGAATTTGAAGTTGTCCAACCAAATGTTGCCTTCGCTGCCGTCCGCAGGGATGCTGGCGTTCAGCGCAATTTCAAACGCCGCCGCGTCCTGCATCGTGGACAAGGCAGGGTACAAATCCAAGTACATCTTCTTCCACTCGCACAGCCCCTCCTCGTCGCAGGTCGGGTTGAGGCCGAGGATGGGCAACCGACCGGCTTGGCTCCCGCCCAACACATCCAGCCCCACGAGGAATCCGATGTCGCATTTGTAGTTGAACTCGAGGTAGACCTCACGGTCCCTGGGCAGGTTGTAGAATTGTTCGTTCGTGGCTGCGCTGAGTTGCGTGTGAGTGCTGTCCAGCTTGATGTGCCCGGAAGCCGCCCCCTCAAACACTTGGCTTGGCTCGGTTTGACGGACGACTTCCGCGTTGCTGCTGGCCCCAGCCAAAAAACGGTTGGCCGACTCGAAATCCTCAGCCAGGATGACCTTGGTGGTCAGCCCGCTGTGGTCCACATAGCCGCCGCCAAAATCGACGGACTCAACCGTGGTTGGATCGCCGTCGAGGCTCACCGTGTTGACGTCGTAGTAACGGTACGGTCGGCGCGTGGCGGCCACCCCATTGGCTCGGATGCCCGGCACCAACGTGACGGTCTGTGGTGACCCTTGAGGGAGGGCGATGGTGGCCGGCAAAGGGTACACCCCCAGCACATCCGCCGCGCCGTACACCCACACCTCTTCCACCCGGTGGGAATTGGTGCCTTGTTCTGGTGTCGTGGTCAGGGTGTAAGAAGACACCTCGAGCACCTCGGGCGCACCCGGATCCCATTGCGACACATCGCATCCAAAGAGGGCAACCGCCCAAAACATCCAAAGGCCCCGTTTCACACCGCGAAGGTAGGGGTGCCGAGGAGGAAGCATGCGCTGAGATTTGGCCTACTTTTGCCGCCAAACGCCCAACCATTTCTCCATGAAGTTTTTCATCGACACCGCCAACCTCGACCAAATCCGTGAAGCCCAAGCCCTGGGCATCCTTGACGGAGTGACCACCAACCCCTCCCTGATGGCCAAAGAAGGCATCTCAGGCGACGAGGCGGTCAAGGCCCACTACAAGGCGATTTGCGACATCGTCGACGGCGACGTGAGTGCAGAAGTGATTTCCACCGATTTCGAGGGCATGGTCCGCGAGGGTGAAGCCCTTGCTGCTCTCCATGAGAACATCGTGGTGAAGGTGCCGATGATTCAAGAAGGCATCAAGGCCATCAGCCACTTCACCGACCACGGCATCCGGACCAACTGCACCTTGATCTTCAGCCCAGGCCAAGCCTTGGTGGCTGCCAAAGCAGGCGCGTCTTACGTGAGCCCATTCATCGGCCGCTTGGACGACATCAGCTCGGACGGCATGGACCTCATCGAAGACATCCGCAACATCTTCGACAACTACGACTTCGGCACAGAGATCTTGGCGGCCAGCGTCCGCGGCCCCATGCACGTCATCGAATGTGCCAAGCTGGGTGCAGATGTGATGACCGGTCCGTTGAGCGCCATTGAAGGGTTGATGAAGCACCCGTTGACCGACATCGGCTTGGCCAAGTTCCTCGCGGACCACGCCAATTCGAACGGCTGAAGCCCCAGTCGCTTTGGCAGACTTGCTGAAACTTCACGACCAGAACCCTGACCCTCGCAAGGTGCAGGAGGTGCTGCGCGTGCTGAACAGGGACGGCCTGGTGGTCTGCCCCACCGACACGGTGTACAGCTTCGCCGCCAAACTGGGCAGCCCCAAGGCCTTCGACCGCCTGGCCCGCGCCAAGGGAATCAAGCCCGAGAAAGCCGAGTTTTCCCTGCTCTGTGCGGACTTGAGCGACCTGAGCAAGTACGCCCAGCATCTGAGCAACCCGCTGTTCAAGATGATGAAGCGTGCCTTGCCTGGGCCCTACACCTTCATCCTTCCGGCCAGCGGTGAAGTCCCCAAACTTTACCGCAGCCGCAAGAAAACCATCGGGATTCGCGTGCCGGACCATCCTGTGGCCCTTCACGTACTGAAGGAGCTCGGCTCGCCGTTGGTCGTGAGCAGCGTCCATGACGACGACGACCTGATGGAATACACCACCGACCCTGAGCTCATTTGCGAGCGACACGGACATGTGGTGGACTTGGTCATCGACGGAGGCATCGGCCAATTGGAGGCCTCCACCGTGCTCGATTGCACAAGCGGTGAACCTGAACTGGTGCGCCAAGGGCTGGGACCGGTCGACGGGTTGCTCTGACGACGTCTGCGTTCAGTCGCGGGCGCGGGCTGACAGCATGGGCACGAAGGCCGCCATGCCGTGGTCTTTCTTGGTGAATTCCCGCTCGCTGATGCGGTCGATGGTCCACATCCGTTGGGTCTCGCCCCCGCCCACAGGGATGACCATGCGCCCCCCCACCTTCAATTGGCCCAACAACGCTTGAGGCACGTCCGGCGCCCCGCACGTGATGATGATGCCGTCAAACGGGGCGAACACTGGCTTGCCTTTGTAGCCGTCGCCGTAGTACAACGCCGGCTTCCATCCCATGGCCTTCAACAACGGTCCCGCGGCGTCGAAGAGCGCTTTTTGGCGTTCAATGCTGTGCACCTTGAAGCCCAACGCGCACAGGACGGCGCACTGGTACCCGCTGCCTGTCCCAATTTCCAGGATGGAATCCCCGGGCTGGGCCTCGAGCAACTCGCTCTGCTTGGCCACGGTGTGGGGCTGGCTGATGGTTTGGCCTGCGGCGATCGGAAAGGCCTTGTTGGAGTAGGCGAACTGCGAAAAGGCCGAGTCCATGAAAAAGTGCCGCGGCACCTCGTCCATGGCGGACAGCACGCGCTCGTCCCGGATGCCCATGCCCCGCAACTCCTCCAAAAGCTTCCTCCTCTGCCCCTTGTGCATGTACGTGTCCTCCGGCAATTGCATGGACGCAAACTACCTCCTCCGACTGCAGCAGATGTGCACTTCATGTGGGCAATTTTCACAGCGCGTTGGTGAACAGCGACACGGCCTCCCTGTAGCTTCGCGGCATGGTGAAACACTGGTTCAATTGCAAGGTGAGCTCGCGGTCCTTGGACAGCGAGGGGGCGGAAGTGAAGAAGGTCGAGCAGTTTGTGCTGGACGCGTACACCTACACCGAGGCAGAGACGCGCATGACCCAAATCTGCGAGTACGAGGGCATTCGGCCGTTCGAAATCACCCAGCTGACCAAAACCAACCTCATCGAGGTGATTCGTTTTCCGGAGTGCGACAAGTGGTTTCGGGTCAAAGTGGCCATGACCACGTTCGACGCCGACAAGGGCACAGAAAAGGAGAGCAACCAACACATTCTGCTCAGCGCCATGGACGTGCGCGACGCCTTCGACAAAGTGTCCAGCCACATGAACCAACTCGGCGTGGGATACGTCATCCCCTCCATCGCCTACCAGAAAATTGTGGAAGTCTTTCCCCAAGACGAGTGGCAAGTCGTGGATGGCCAGGAACAACCCAAGGAAGACGCCACGCCGATCGAAGCCTGACCTGAGGTCACACCATCCAACTCCACGCGCTGTCGTAGGCCTCATGCGCCTGGGCATGCTCGAAGAGCTCTGCCAGAAATGCATCCGTCGACAGCGTCGCGCTGTCCCCCACCAGCATGCACGCCATTTTGGCCCGCGTTTGGGCCACGTGGATCCGTCGGCTCTCGCTCAGGAACCCCACCTCCCCTTTGTCGTTGCTCCGCGTCAGCGACACGAGCATGGCGTCCCGCTCTTGGCCTTGAAATCCGTCAACGGTGTGGATGGTGACGGCCGCCTGGCGCAATCCCTGCTGCGCCCGCACAAGTTCTGACCAACCTTCCCTCAGGGTTTCCACCTGGGCCGCGTAAGGCGCCACAATCCCCAAAGACATGCCCGGGTGCAGGTTCAGCCATTCTGCGGCGCGGTCCAACACGAAGGACGCCTCGTCCGGATTGGACACGCTGCCCCCCTCTTGGGAACGCACCTCGTCAAACCCACAACCTGCCGTGTCGACCACCACCCAAGGCTTGAGCCCTTCCAGGGTGCGGGCGGCCACGTCGGGATGCGCCTTCAATTGGCCGTCGTAAAACTTCATATTGCCAAACGCCATGATTGCTTCGTGCATTCGGTGCTGCACCTGCAGCAAATGGGTTTGGCCTGGGTGGCGCTCCACCAAGCGTTCCATCATGGTGGTCGCCAACACGCGCGCACCCTGGCTTTTCACGGTCGGGGGCAACTGGCATGGATCTCCAGACAGCACCAAGCGGGCGGCGCGCCTCATCGGGATCAACGTCGCCGGAGGCAGGGCCTGGGCCGCCTCGTCGACCACCGCCACATCAAACTTCACGCCCCGCAAGCGTCGGTCGTCGCACCCCACCAACGTGGCGCACACGACGTCAGCTTCACGAATGACCTTCTCCGCCAAGTAAGCCTCGAGCTCCTCGGCTTCCTTCCGAAGGGCACGGGCTTCGGCACGGGCTTGCCTGCGTGCCTCGCGCTGGGCCGCGTCGAAGTTGCGCACATGTCTGTCGGCATCCCGCTGTTGTTGGGCCGCATCGCGACGCGTTTTCACCACCCGAGCGTACTCTGGCAAGTCCTGAACCCGGGAATCCAAGGTCCTTTCAAGCACCCCTTGCTGCACCCGCATGGGGTGCCCCACCCGGACCACATTCATGCCCGCCTGGTGGAAGCGCTCCACAAGGACGTCCACCGCCATGTTGGAAGGGCCCGCCGCCAGGACTTTGTCCCCCGCAGCCACCAAGTCCTTCACTGCCGCCACCAACGTGCTCGTTTTTCCTGTGCCTGGAGGCCCATGCAAGAGAGACACTTGCGGGCGGCGCCAGATGTCCTGGGCGGCCCGACGCTGCCCTTCATTCAAACCGGAAGCCTCACCGACCACCGCGTCGTCCGGGTGCGGTTCCGGCCAGTGTTCCGCCACCCCAAGTGCCAGGTCCCGAAACGACTTGTCCGTATCTCCATCGGCGTTGACCCAATGGCTGAGGGCATGGGCCATGGCGTTGTAGCTGCGCTCGTCGGCCCTGGCGTCCACCGTCCACTTGAGGTGCTGGGGAGACACGCCTTCCGGGCCGTCTCCTTCGAGCACCACCTCCATGTCGAGTCCCCGCATCTTTCGCACGCGTGCCGGCCAAACCCCCAGTGCCTTGGACGCCTCGTCGTCGCCCACGGGGCTCAACAACACCGCGCTGCCCACGCGAAACGCGTTGGACATCCCGCCTCCTTCCCCACACGTCAGCGACCACTGCGCCCCGCCAAATGCGTACGAGGCTGCCACGACGGCGACCGGCGACCAGGACAACCCTTCTGCCCTTCGCTGCTTGAGCGAGGCGTGTTCCAGCACAGATTGCAGGCGGGCGCGTTCTTCATCCCGCTCCACCAACAAGGCCTGGGTCCAGGCCGTCAGCACCTCCAGCGCGTCCTCTTTCAAAAGACGTCTTCAGTCCACAATTTGGACGGTGCCTTCCAGCACCACAGGCTTTCCCTCCTCGGGGTAATACTCCACGCCGTTGCCGGCAATGCTCGTGACCACAAGGGGACCGTCTTCCACAGGAATGGTCAGCTTGTAGTAGTACACCCCGGAGGTGGCGCCGTCGGCCTCCGCATCCCAGAACGAACTCGCGCCGAAGTCGTCGCTTTCGTACACCACGTTGCCCCACCGGTTGAGGATGACAAGCTCCACATTCTCGTACGTCTCGATGCCAGGAATGCGGAACATGTCGTTCGCGCCACTCGTGCCGTAAGGGCTGATCACGTTGGGGATGGTGATTTCGCATGTGCCCACCAAAATGTCGGCGTCCGCCTCACACAGCAACCCTCCAAACGCGTCAAATTCCTGCACCACATGCACGTTGAAGTATTCAGGGTTCACCATGCCAGACGCGTAAACCGTTTCGCCCAGCGTGTCCGAGAGGAACTCTTCCGGTCCCCACACCACGGTGAAGTCGCCGGCCTCTGGATCGCTCACGAAGGCGTTCAATTCCACGGGCTGTCCGCCGCAGTAGACATCGGGGTTGGCGTCGATGGCTGGGCTGAACGCCACGAACTCCACTTCCACATCTTGGGTGTATTCGCAACCGAAGTTGTTGGTGGCGTGGGCAGTGTAGGTGTGTTGGCCTGCGGTCGTCATGGTCACGCCCACGTCGGCACAGTTCCAAGCACCGTCCAGGACGATGTGGCTGTTTTGTTCCAACGTGGTCCAATAGGTGCTGTCGCACTCCAGCCCAAACGTGGGTGTGAAACTCAATTCCGCGGGGTAAAGGCTGTCCGCAAACTGGATGGCCCAGTCGAAGACGAATCCGTTGTCGGAACCCCACAAGTCGCAGATTTCCATTTGCCACACGCCGTTCAAGGGGCATCCGTCGAGGTTGCCCCAGGTTTGGACGCTTTCGTACTCCCCTGGAGGGAGCGTTCCTGTCGTGTTTTCCGCCCACGTCCCGTTGGTGGCGTCTGGCGTCCAGAAGTAGTCGAAGCCTTCGCCTGGGGTGTTTGGGTCTGCGTCGTTGTCGACAGGAACCCCCAAGAACGTGCCTCCGCCACCTTGCTGATGGACCATCATGCTTTGGCCGTTGGGGCATTCGAAGGTGATGGTCAAATCCCCCATGAAGCTGTGCTCGAAATTGATGTAGAAGCTTTCAAGCGCGTCTGCAGCCGATCCGATGGTTTGGCCTGGGATGAATTGGGTGAAGGTCAACTCGCTGGAAAAGCACTGTCCCGGTTCATCCGGAATGAACAACCCGCCGCCGAAGTCCACGCTGGGCTCCAAGGTGAATGGCTGTCCCTCCACGGACACGGACAAATCCACTTGCTCTCCTGTGCAGGCCACCTGGCTCAACGGTTCCATCGTCCACACAGGGTCGTTGCTCACGTAGACCAAGTAGTTGGTCAATTGCACGCTCTCGCACCCGATTTCATCCACCAGGCTCATTTGCATGCGGTGGATGCCAGGCTCGTCGTACACGTGGATGGCGTACCCGTTGTCGGTGGAATCGTCCACCGCGCCGTCGCCGTTCCAATCCCAGTACCACATGGTGATGTCGGCGTCCCCAGTGGCGTACGAATCGGCCCCGTCGAACGGCACCTCGACCCCTGGGCACACGCGGTAAGGCGCGGGGTCTTCCACGTTGACGACGGGCACGGGCACGGCGCAAGGCTGCCCACAATTGATGCCTGCGGCGAAGTTCCCTGTGCTCTCAGGGCCGCTTGTGAAGACAATGGTCAAGCACCCCGTGGGGTTCGTTTCTGACGCGATTTGAACGAGCCCTTGCAACTGGTCGCCGCTCCCTTGCGCCAGGATGGGCGCGAAGGTGTCGTCTCCGTCGTGCACGGTGATTTGGGATTGTGCGTCGAGGTCAAACACGCTCCACTCGATCCAAATGGTGGTGTCCGGGGCCGTGGGGCACAACGTCACCATCTCGTCTTCGTTGGCCCCGTAAGGCGCTGTGCTGCTGCCCGAGTCCACCAGGGCGTCGCCGCAACCTTCAATCAGGTCGGTGCTGGAAATGGAAATTTGGGCATTCAAACCAGTCCAAGGCCCCATCACAAGGGCACACGCGGTCAGAGCCTTCCACTGAATCATGCGCTTGCTCATTTCAATCGGGCTTGGGCGTTGACGAGGTAACGGGCAGACCACTTGTCCATGAAGCCTTGGCTCGACACCACCACGAACGTGTTGCGGTCGGTGGGGTACGCCACGGACGTCTCACGAGGTTGGATGTGCGTGGCAAGGAGCGCTTGAGGAACGTCGCCGCGCAGAACCTGCAAGTCTTCCACAGGAATGCCTGCCTTGGGGGTGGCCACTTCCACCCATCCTTGGGACACCAACACAGCCTCGTGCACATGCTCAGTCCAAGTTCGGTCCAACGTTGCCGTGCTCAAGTTGTGCTGCATCATGACCGCATCCATGCCTGGAAGGTCCAAGGCGCTTTGTCCAAGCGCCTCGCCTGGCGCAAGCCAAGCGCATCCTATCAGGGCCAAACACCCCATCCAAATTCGTGTCGTCATCCTTCGTCGAAGTTGAGGTTGGGCTTGGTTTTGCCCAAGCCGTGTGCAAGTTAATCGCTGAAAGACAACCACACGTTGCATATCTGATGTCGCAAAAGTTTGCGCGGTAGAAAAACTGACTATCTTTGCCCCCCTCAATGGAGGAAAACGACCTGGTAGCTCAGCTGGTTAGAGCATCTCACTTTTAATGAGAGGGTCCTGGGTTCGAGTCCCAGCCGGGTCACAACAAAGGGGCACCAAGCCTTGCACCGCCCAGGTGCTGAAATTGGTAGACAGGCATGGTTGAGGGCCATGTGTCCGTTAGGGCGTGTGGGTTCGAGTCCCACCCTGGGCACTGAAGCGAGAGTCTCACTCTCGCTTTTTTTATGCCTCCTCGTTTCCGACCTTAGGAGAACCAATCGCCGCCCCATGACCTCACCCTCACCTTGGCACCAAGACGTGACCTCCCGCTTTGCAGGCGTCTTTGAACCCGCATTGATGGAGGAAATTTTGGAACACGCCCAACACATGCTGGTGCCAGAAGGGACCATGTTGATGGACGTCGGCCAGCGAATGGAGGCCATTCCATTGCTGCTGAATGGCGCCATCAAAATCATGAGGCTCGACCAAGACGGCGACGAAATCTTGCTCTACTTCTTGGAATCGGGCGACAGCTGTGCGTTGTCGATGGGCACGTACATGGGGGCGAGCAAGAGCAGCATCCGCGCCGTCACCGAGCAAGAAACCTCCTTGTTGATGGTGCCCGTGGCGGTGGGACAAGCGTGGATCAAGAAGTACACGTCGTGGTCCACGTTTGTGCTGGAGAGTTACCAAAGCCGGTTGGAGGAAATGCTCCAAGCGATCGATGCGCTGGCGTTCATGGATTTGTCCGCCCGCTTGAAACGGTACCTCTCTGACAAAGTGAAAGTGCAGGGAAACCTCACCCTCCACACGACCCACCAGGACATTGCCAACGACCTGCACACATCCAGGGTGGTGGTGTCTCGGCTGCTGAAAGGGTTTGAAAAAGAAGGGGTGCTCTCCCTGCACCGCAACGCCATCGAAATGGCCACGTTCTGACCACGGCGCAACCCGGGTCACACACCCACCCTTCCGAGACCCGTACCTTGCCGTCCATTGATTGGCCCAGTGCGACTCCTTTCCCACATTCCCTGTCTGACTTGGTTGCGCACCTATTCCAAAGCGCAATGGAAAGGAGATTGGCCTGCCGGACTGACGGTGGGCATCATGCTCATCCCCCAAGGCATGGCCTACGCGATGATTGCAGGACTTCCCGTGGTGTACGGCCTGTACGCGGCGTTGGTCCCTCAAATTGTCTACGGATTCTTCGGGACCTCGAGGCACTTGGCGGTGGGACCTGTGGCCATGGACAGCTTGTTGGTTGCCGCTGGCCTGGGCGGACTGGCCTTGGCGGGGACGGAACGGTACATTGAATTGGCGCTGCTGCTCTCGGTCATGATGGGCCTTATGCAATGGGGCATGGGCATGCTCCGCATGGGCTTCTTGGTTCACTTTCTGTCCAAACCCGTCATCAGCGGGTTCACAAGCGCTGCAGCCCTCTTGATTGGGCTGAACCAGTTGCCCCATTTGGTTGGGGTCACGTGCGAACGGAGCAACCAAATGCACTTGTTAGTGAGCCACCTCATGGACGCGGCTTCTGGCACTCACGGACTCACACTTGGCGTGGGCCTCGGGGCCATTCTCATGCTCAAAGTGCTGAAAGTGCGGGTCCCCAAGTTGCCCGGCTCGTTGTTGGTCGTGTTGGGGAGTGTCGCCGTTTCTTGGGGCGTGGGGCTCGAAGCGCTGGGCGTCCAAGTGGTGGGCCACATTCCAAGCGGCCTCCCTTCCCCTGGCCTGCCCTCTTGGGCCATGAGCGACGTCAAGGCCCTGTGGCCCGTGGCGTTGACGCTGGCCTTGGTGGCCTTCATGGAGGCCATCAGCGTGGCCAAGGCCGTGGAAGAACGGCACGCGTACGACGTGGACGCCAACCAAGAACTCAAAGCCTTGGGCATGGCCAATGTGCTCGGGGCGTTCTTCCAAAGCTATCCCACCACTGGGGGGTTTTCCCGCACCGCGGTCACCGAGCAATCCGGAGGCCAAACGCCCGTCACCGCCTGGATTGCGGCGGCGGTGGTGGCCTTGACCTTGGTCTTGTTGACCCCCCTGTTTCACCATTTGCCCAACGCCGTGCTTGCTGCCGTGGTTCTGGTGGCCGTGGCTGGGCTCGTGGACCTGCAATTCCCGCGCAAGCTTTGGCACCAAGACAGGTGGGAGGCCGGCGTGTTGGCCACCACCTTCCTCGTCACCCTTGTGGTGAGCTTGCCCATGGGCATTGGCGTCGGGGTGACCCTCGCGTTGGCCTTGTGGATCCGGCAAATGATGACCCCTCACCACGCTGTGCTGGGCAACGTCCATGGGGTGCACCGGAATGTGGAACGTTTCAAGGATGCGGTGGTTGTGCCTGAAGTGCTCGTGGTCCGTTACGACGGGGCGCTGACGTTCGCCAACCAAAGCCACTTCAAGCGCACCCTCCAAACCTGGGTGACGCGCAAAGGGGCGCAGCTTCAATTGATCGTCATCCAGGCCGACACCATTTCCCACATCGACGCGAGTGCCCGTGTGACTTTCCGAAACTTGCTGCAGGAATGGCGAGAGGCTGGCCTTCAGGTGTGCTTGGCCGGTGCCATTGGCCCTGTGCGCGACACCTTGGCTTCCGACGGTTTCTTGGACGAAGGGAGCATCTCTTTCCAGTTGAATGTGGACGACGCTTTGGCCGAGTTCGAACGCCCAGGTTCCGTGTCTCGTCGCAACCAAGCCATGGCCCAGCAACACTCCGCTTCGGATGAATCTTGAGTCACCTGGGTTGCACGGCGATGTGACCCAAGTCGCCTGACTCGGTTGGACCGAGGCTGTACCTTTGAGGCCATGGAAGTCAAACAGATTTACACGGGCTGTCTTGCCCAAGGCGCGTACTGCATCGAAAGCCAAGGGGAAATGGCCATCATTGACCCCCTTCGTGAAGTGCAGCCCTACCTCGACTTGGCTGAGGGCCGAGGCGCCCGCATCAAATACGTGCTTGAAACGCACTTCCATGCGGACTTCGTGTCCGGTCACGTGACCCTGGCCGAAAAGACTGGCGCCCCGATTGTGTTTGGCCCCAACGCCAACCCTGGGTTCGAGGCGCACATCGCCACAGACGGGGAACGTCTCCAAGTGGGCGCCGTGGAAATTGAAGTGCTCCACACCCCGGGGCACACGATGGAAAGCACCACGTACTTGTTGCGTGACGAGCAGGGGCAACCCCACGCCATTTTCTCGGGCGACACCCTGTTTTTGGGAGACGTCGGGCGTCCTGATTTGGCGCAGAAAAGCGACCTCACCATGGAGGACCTCGCGGGACATTTGTTCGACAGCCTTCGCCACAAAATCATGACGCTCCCCGACGAGACCATCGTCTATCCTGGCCACGGCGCCGGCTCAGCTTGCGGCAAGAACATGAGCAAGGAAACCGTGGGGACCTTGGGCGACCAAAAAGCGACCAACTACGCGTTGCGCGAGGACATGACCAAAGATGAGTTCGTGAAGGAAGTCCTCGACGGCCTGTTGCCCCCTCCCGGCTATTTCCCGCTGAATGTGGCGATGAACAAGGGCGGGTACGAGAGCATCGACGACGTGATGGCGCGCGGCACGCGCGCGCTGTCCCCCGACGCGTTCGAAGCCGCAGCCAACGCAACCTCGGCGGTGGTGTTGGACGTGAGGCCCACGGCGGAGTTCATTGAACGTCATGTCCCAAGGTCGACATTCATCGGGCTGCAGGGTGGGTTTGCGCCGTGGGTTGGCGCGGTGATTGTCGACGTGAAGCAACCGATTTTGCTCATCGCCAACGACGACCAAATCGAGGAAGCCATCACCCGCCTTTCGCGTGTCGGGTTCGACAACGTCCTCGGCCACCTCGAAGGGGGCGTGGACGCGTGGGTGGCGTCAGGCAAGGAGACCGACCACATTGAAACCGTGGACGCCGAAGCGTTTGAACATGTGTTGGCCAACCATCCAGACACCTGCGTCGTGGACGTGAGAAAGGACGGCGAGTTCAGCGCCTCCCATGTGGAAGGTGCGGCGCACGCGTCGCTGGAATTCTTGGGCAACCACCTCGAACGCATCCCCAAAGACACCCTGTTCTACATCCACTGCGCTGGGGGGTACCGGAGCGTCATCGCGCACTCCATGCTCAAAGCCCGCGGATACCACAACGGGATCGACGTGTTGGGAGGGTTCAAGGCCATCGAAGCCACGTCCATCCCCACCACAGATTTTGTCTGCCCGAGCACGTTGAAGTGAGTTGACTTCAATTCCGATGCGTTACCTTTGCGGCCTCCGCTTACCCAGGTGGCGAAATTGGTAGACGCGCAGTCTTCAGGCGGCTGTGCCTTCGGGCGTGCTGGTTCGAGT
This sequence comes from Flavobacteriales bacterium, assembly GCA_049627085.1. GTDB lineage: Bacteria > Bacteroidota > Bacteroidia > Flavobacteriales_D > Sanyastnellaceae > UBA11663. The sequence continues at coordinate 21,984 of JBMZWX010000009.1, forward strand.
CCAGTTCTGGGTACTTCAAGAGCCCCGGCGCATGCGTCGGGGTTTTTTTGTGCCTGAAACTGCCCGTTTTGTGGCAAGAAGCAAGGCGTCCATGCCAACGGCCCGTAATTTTGTGTCATGGTTCAAGGAAACCCGTCTGCACGATTCTCAGCCAATCACCCTTTGGGACAAGACAAACGTCCTGTGGTGGTGGCCGGCCCATGCAGTGCCGAATCCAGAGAACAGGTGCTCCACACGGCCAAATCCTTGGCCGAGGGTGGGCGGGTTCAGTTCTTCCGCGCCGGACTGTGGAAGCCGCGCACCAGGCCCAACTCGTTTGAAGGTTTGGGGGAACAAGCCCTGCCATGGCTCATGGAAGCTGAAGCCACCACCGGCCTCAGGGCCATCACAGAGGTCGCGACCCCTGAGCACGTGGAGAAGGTCCTCGAAGCAGGCATGTCCGCCGTTTGGATCGGTGCGCGCACCACGGTGAGCCCCTTTGCCGTTCAGGCCATCGCGGAAGCGTTGAAAGGCACCGACCTCTTGGTCATGGTCAAGAACCCCATGCACGCCGATTTGAAATTGTGGATTGGGGCACTGGAACGCGTCGCCTCGTGCACACGCGGCCAGGTCTGTGGTTTGCACCGAGGCTTTTCAAGCTACGGCAGCTCTGAATTCCGCAACGCGCCCATGTGGGAGATTCCAATCGCATTGCGGTCGGAAATGCCAGAAGTCCCGCTGTTCTGTGACCCTTCCCACATCTCAGGCAAGGCGGAACACTTGCAAGACGTGGCCCAACGCGCCATGAACCTGGGCATGGAAGGGCTGATGATTGAAAGCCACCCCTCCCCTGCGCAAGCGCTGAGCGACGCCGAGCAACAAATCACGCCCGACGCCCTGGACCAGTTGCTCGCCCAACTGGACGTGCCGGTCCAACACGTTGTCAACGACGATGGACAAGAGTCCCTGGACGCCCTGAGGCTTCAAATCGACAGCGTGGACGAGCAATTGTTGCACATGCTCGACAAGCGCATGACCCTCGCCCGTGAGATCGGTGCGCTGAAACACAGGAACAAGTGGTCTTTGTTGAGCGTGGCACGCTGGCGAGACATTGTAAAGAGCCGCCTGGATTGGGCCAGTCAAATGGGGTTGAACCACGACTTCCTGTCCAAGATTTTGGCGTCCGTCCACGAAGAGAGCATCCGAGTGCAAGGCGACGAGGCCGACAAGGAGCGTTCGAAGCAAGCGTGAAGAGTTTTTTTTGCCTGGGGTGTAACCTTTTGCAACCTGGCCTGGTATAGGGACTCGGTTTTGGTTAATGCGCTGGCGACGGCGCAATGAATCAGGCGATTTGGTTTGAAAGGGACGCTCAAACGTGAGGGTCCCTTTTTTTCATGCCCGTGTTTTCGTGAACATCGAAATCCAGATGGAACGGCTCAACCTGTAAATCACAGGCATCAACACCAACAGCAGCGTGCAGCCTGTCGTCAAGTAGGTGCCTGGATGGGTGAACATCCCAAATTCCATCCACCCCCACGCGTCAAACGCCATCATCGCCACAAGCACCGCCACCCACAAGGCCACAGTCAGGGCATAACTGACGTACGCCGCCCCGAAATAAAAGCCCGGCTCCCGTTCGAAATCTTCCCCGCACGCCGCGCATTCCTTGTGCATGTGGGCGGTGCTCCGAAGCTTGTAAGCGTTGGGCTCCACAAACAAATGGGTCTGCCCACATTGGGGACAGCGGTTTCGAAGCATCCAAGTCAATCGAGGCATGGACAAATGTGGCCCAATTTTGACAAGACGGTGCAACCGAGGTGGCAGAGGCCTGCGCTCAACGACGGAGCAACTTGTAATTGGCGTAGTTGGGGTTGATGCCCACCTTCTTGGCCAACGACTTCAGGCGCTCCTTCCACGTCCAACGGTTCTGAGACGGGTCGAACGAGAACGCCCAGTTCATGGCGGCGACCCTGCGCTGAATCACCTGAGGATGTGGCCCCTCGAACCTGTGAAGCGAACGAATGTGATCTTCGTACGCGAACGACTCAGGACCCACCACGTGCGTTTCCACCCATTCGTCGTCGTGCCAGAGTTTGTTGAATTGCACCCGCTTGTCTTGCATCACCTGCGGCGGCTTCACCCATCCGTAGTGATGCACCGTGGCGTCCACGGGCAAGACCCGGAGGGGCTCGTTGTCTCGGATTCTAAACCCCTGGGCATCACGGAACGACTTCACCGAGGACCCCGCACGGACCACACGCACCTCATGGGCGTACCAGCGGTCCGACGCCCCCACATAATCGTACGACCCGTAAAAATGCTTGTACTTGAACAACAGGCCGTCCACATCACGCCTCTGGAGATGTCGCTCCATCGCTTCACGGATGGCAGGCAAGTCTTGTTCGTGCAACACCTCGTCGCCTTGGATGTACACCGCCCAGTCGGCCTCAGGTGAAATGTTCGCGTACGCCTTGTCCGTCTCCACAGCCAGCACCCGCCCCCCTTCGCGCAAGGAATGGTCCCACACAGTGTCCACGATGCGAACCTTGTCCGAGCCGATGCTTTCAATCAATTCGCGTGTGCCGTCTTGGGCGTCGCCGACCGCCACCACAACCTCGTCGCACAGCGGCATGATGCTCTGGATGGCCTCGACGATGGGGTAATCGAACCTGACCGCGTTGTTGATGAACGTGAACCCAGACACAAACATGGCGCTCACCTTCCTTGCTGCAGTTGATTCAACTCGGCGTAGCGCCCGTTCAAGGCCACCAGCTCCTCGTGCGTCCCTTGCTCCACCACCTGGCCTCCTTCAAGCACGGCAATGGTGTCGGCTTCCCGGATGGTCGACATGCGGTGGGCGATGACCACCACGGTTTTCCCTTTCACGGCTTGTTCCAGCGCTTGCTGAACCAAAGACTCTGAACTTGCGTCCAAGGCGGACGTGGCCTCGTCCAACAGCAGAACGTCGGCGTCTCGGTACAACGCCCTCGCCAACGCCACACGCTGACGCTGGCCGCCGCTGAGCTTGCCTCCGCTGTCCCCGACTTTGGCGTCCAATCCTTCGGGCAACGCTTCCGCAAACTCCAACACGTGCGCCGCTTCCGCCGCACGGCGCATCCGATCCCAGTCGGGGGTGTCGTCGCCCAGCACAATGTTGTCGGCGATCGAGCCGTGGAAGAGCAACGCGTCCTGGGTGACCACGGCCAACTTGGCCCGCCACGCATGCCCGGACACCGTCCTCAGGTCGGTGTCGTCCACCCAAAGGGTGCCTTCATCTGGGTTGGCGAACTTGCTCAGCATGTGCGCGGCCGTGGTTTTGCCCGACCCCGAAAGCCCCACCAAAGCCACCACCTGACCGGCTGGAATGGTGAGGTTCAAGCCATTCAAGGCAGGGGCGTCCTGTTCAGGATAACGGTACACCACATCCTCAAAGACCAGCGCCCGCTGGCATGTGGGGGCTTCGGCCCCCGCCTCACCCAAATCCGCTTCCCGAGACCACGACACCTCGAACAGCTCGTTCAACCGGTCCAACGACGCCACACCCTTCGACACGCGGAAGTACCCGTCGGCCAAGGACCGCGCAGGCGGGATGATTTGCGAAAACACCACCAAGTAGCCGATGAACCAATCCCCTGACAACGCCGAATCCCCTGCAAGCACGAGCGAACCGCCGTAGGCCAACAAAAGCGCCATCACCGACAGCGAAATGACTTCGCTCATCGGCGACGACATGCTTTCACGACGGTGCATCCGGCGCATGGCCTTGAAATGGCCGTGGTTCCGCTCAGAAAAGGACGTTGTGAATTGCCCCTCGGCGTTGAAGGCCTTCACGATCCGCATGCCCAACAAGGTTTCCTCCAGCACGGTCACCAACTGACCGAGCTCTTCTTTTCCCTTTTGGGCGTGGCGCTTGAGTCGCTTGGACCAACGGCTGATCAACGCACCCGTCACTGGCAGAAGCACAAAGGCGAACAACGTCAACTCCCAACTCAAGGCCAACAAGGTCGCCAGACTCACAAGCACCATGAGCGGCGACTTCAGCAACGCTTCCAACGAACCAATCACCGAGTGCTCCACTTCCATCAGGTCGTGGGTGAAGCGACTCATGACGTCCCCGCGTTTGGACTCCGAGAACCAGGCCATCGGCATGGACATGAGCTTGCCATAAAGGTCTTGTCTCAAATCTCGGCTGACCCCGGTTCGGATGCCCGCCATGACGTAGAGCGCCGCGTATTGCACGGCATTTTTCAGAAGGGCCAGCACCACCATCGCGCCGCACAGCGCCGCGAGCGCCATGGACGCGCCTTCCCGCTGCACAAACCCGTCAAATCCGAGGCTGATCCACGCCAGCACCCCATCTTGGGAATCCGCACCAGGCGCCGCTCCGAACAAGATGCGCAGAAACGGCACCACGGACAAAAACGTGAACAAAGACAAAACGGCGCTCAACGCATGAAGCCCCCCCACCAACAGCACTTGGCCTCGCTGGTGACGAATCAAAGGGAACAGGGTCCAAACGGACCTCATCCGCGCACCAAGTCTGAAGCGAACCCAAGGTAATTCGCTGGGGTGATGGCGTTCAGTTCCGCTTTGACCGCGTCGGACACGTCCAAGCCCTGCACAAATTCACGCATCACCTTCTGGTTGATCGTGCCGTTCGTGCGGGTCAAGGCTTTCAAGGCCTCGTACGGCTCGGGGTAGGCTTCGCGCCTCAGGATGGTCTGAATGGCTTCGGCCACAATGGCCCAATTGGCCTCCAAGTCGGCGGCAATCTTGTCCCCGTTCAACACCAATTTGCCCAGCCCTTTCCGGGTGGCGTTCATGGCGATGACGCTGTGCCCGAGGGGCACACCGAGGTTGCGCATCACGGTGCTGTCGGTGAGGTCGCGCTGCAATCTTGAGACAGGCAATTTCTCCGCGAAGTGCCCGAGCAGCGCGTTGGCCACCCCCAGGTTGCCCTCGCTGTTCTCGAAGTCGATGGGATTGACTTTGTGCGGCATGGCGGAAGACCCAACTTCCCCGGCCACAATCTTTTGCTTGAAGTAGTCCATGGAGATGTACGTCCACACGTCCCTGTCCAAATCGAGAATCACCGTGTGGATTCGGCGCAAGGCGTCGCACCAAGCCGCAAGATGGTCGTACGGCTCAATCTGCGTGGTCAACGGGGTTCGCGTGAGGCCCAACTTGCCCTCCACGAAAGCTTGGCCAAAGGCAGGCCAATCCACCTCGGGGTAGGCCACCCGATGGGCGTTGAATTGCCCGGTGGCGCCGCCAAACTTGGCCGCATACACGGCGTCGGCAAGCCCGACGCGCTGGCCGCGCAGGCGCTCCACGAACACTTGAAGCTCTTTCCCCAAAGTCACGGGCGACGCCGGCTGTCCATGCGTCCGCGCCAACATCGGCACATCCTTCCACTCCAGGGCCAAGCGAGCTAAATCCGAAATCACCTCGTCCAGCAACGGCAGCACCACACCTTCCGTCGCGCGCTTCAGCGACAGCGGAATCGCGGTGTTGTTGACGTCTTGGGAAGTCAACCCAAAGTGGACAAACTCCTTCCAAGCCCCCACGCCCAACTTGTCCATCGCGTCTTTCACGAAGTATTCAACCGCCTTCACGTCGTGGTTGGTGATGCGTTCCTGGTCCTTCACCCATTGGGCGTCCTTGGCTGAGAATTCGAGGTGCACAGCCCGGAGGGCGTCCACTTTGTCTTGGGGGAAATCGGCCAACTGGGGCAAAATCTTCACCAACTCCAAGAAGTATTCCACTTCCACCTCGACCCGGTGTTGGATCAGTCCTTGTTCAGACAACCAGGTGGCGAGGGTTTGGGTGTGTCTCCGGTAGCGTCCGTCGACGGGAGAAAGGGCGTCAAGCATGGGCGTGATTCAAAGGTCAAATGTACTGAACTCACTTGGGTCATCATACCTTTCCACCATGCGCTTTCACACGATTCACACCGGGAATTTCAAACTGGACGGCGGGGCCATGTTTGGGGTGGTGCCCAAGCAACTTTGGTCCAGGACCAACCCGGCGGACAGCCAAAATTTGTGCACGTGGGCCATGCGCTCCCTGCTTGTCGAAGTCGGCGACCGCCTGGTGCTCATCGATTGCGGCATTGGAGACAAGCAATCGGAGAAATTCTTCAGCCACCACCATCTGCACGGGGCGCACAGCTTGGACTCGAGTTTGGCGCAAGCTGGATTCTCGAGGGAAGACATCACCGACGTGTTCCTGACGCACTTGCATTTCGACCACGTCGGAGGCGCTGTGGCTCGAAGGGCAGATGGGCAATTGGTCCCCGCTTTCCCCAACGCGACGTTTTGGAGCAACGACGCGCATTGGGATTGGGCCATGAATCCCAACGCCAGGGAGAAAGCGTCGTTCCTGCATGACAACCTCCAACCCTTGCGGGACTCGGGGCAACTCCACATGGTGGAACGCACCGGACGCATCACGCAGAACGCCATGGGCATTGAAGGGTGGGACATCTTCTTTGCCGACGGCCACACAGAAAGCCAAATGATCCCGTTGCTCCGGCACGGACAAGGCCAGACCACGGCCTTCATGGCCGACTTGCTCCCAAGCACAGGACACATCCCCCTGGCCTACGTCATGGGGTACGACACGCGCCCCCTGCTCACCTTGGAAGAGAAAAAGCTGTTCTTGGACACCGCGGCCAACGAGGAATGGACGCTCTTCCTAGAACACGACGCCCAGAACGCCGCCTGCACAGTCCGTCACACTGAAAAGGGCGTTCGGCTGAACCAGGCGGCCCCCACGTGGCACGAACTCCACGGCAGCCCCTGAGTCGAGCCCTCAGGCCAACCCCTGCACCAACCGACTCGGCAAGCCAGGTCCCTGGTAAATCATGCCCGAATACACCTGGACAAGGCTGGCCCCGGCGTCCAATTTCTCCTGGGCTGCCTCGACGCTGTCGATCCCGCCCACGCCAATGATGGGGAATTGACCTTGACTCTTGGCGGCCAAGTGACGAATCACCTCTGTGGCCCGCTCCCGGACCGGCGCACCGCTCACCCCGCCTGGCCCCATGGCGCTCACGGTTTCGGAATCGGTGGCGAGGCCTTCCCTAGAAATGGTGGTGTTGGTGGCCACCACGCCGTCCACCTTTTCGCTGAGGACGATGTCCACGATGTCGTCCAACTGGCCGTCGGTCAAATCTGGCGCAATCTTCAAGAACACTGGGCGCTTGCCTGGGTGGTCCGCATTGCGTTTCACCACTGCACGCAACAACGCCGTCAACGGCTCCTTGTCTTGCAACTCCCTCAGTCCTGGGGTGTTGGGTGAACTCACATTGACCACGAAGTAATCGACGTGGGCATGCATGGCGTCCACACAAGCGAGGTAGTCGTCCACCGCACGGTCGTTGGGGGTGATTTTGTTTTTGCCAATGTTGCCTCCCACAACCAACCCTTCAGGCCGTCGAACCAAACGGGCCACAGCCGGAACCAAGCCCTCGTTGTTGAACCCCATTCGATTGAGGACACCTTCGTCCTCCACCAGGCGAAACAACCGTGGCTTCGGGTTGCCCGACTGGGCCCTTGGCGTCACCGTTCCAATCTCCACGAACCCAAAGCCGAGCAGCGCCAGGGCGTCCAGCCACTTCGCGTCTTTGTCGAACCCAGCAGCCAAACCCACCTTGTTTGGAAACTTCAATCCAGCAACCTCAACCTCTTGTCCTTCATTTTGTTGACGAACTTTTCTGCGCAAAAACCAAGACACTCCAGGAATGCGTGACGCCAGCACAAAAAGGTCCATGGCGGCATAGTGCGCACGCTCAGGAGGCATCCAAAAAAACAGGGGCTTGAGGAGCTTTTGATACACGCGGCAAAACTAAATCATGCCTTTGGGAGGCCGCCTTCATTGTGGATAACCCTGTGGATAGCGTTCATGACCCCCCACCCCTCACGCGTGTTGCGGCCCAATAGCTTTGAATCCCAAGGATGAAGAACCTGGGACTTCTTAATTGGCTCTCGAAGAAAAAACTCACCGACGAACAGGTGGCGAACATCTTCGTCAACACCTCGTTTGAGACGGTGGAGCAAGGCTGGCCGCAAATGGCTGAGTTCTTGAACAGCGCCCCCGAATTCGACTCTTCACCCAACCTCGACCAAGAGGACTACGGCCGCTTTTTGATGATTGTGGTAAGCGCCAACCTCAGCTTGATTCCGAAACACTTCAACAATGGCGTGGACCGGGCCATCATTCAGCGATGCTGCGCCAAGTTTGGATTCTCCCTGGGCTTGCCGCCTGACACATTTGCACGCAAGGTGAAAGAGTACCGGAGTTTCATGAAAGAGATCAATCGGCCGAGCAAGAACACCTTGACCGCCATGACCAGGGCGGTGTGCTACAAGTACAACGTCATCGCCCACCAGGAGGCGTACTTTGCGGACATGAACGTCCCCAACCCCATTCTTCAGAAGAACTTGCGAGAAGTGATGGAGCACTTCTTGTGGGACTGGGAAGAATTTGTGGACCAGTACAGGGTTGTCATAGGCGCCCCCCAGGAGGCCAATTCCTGAATCCCCCTCAATCGGCCATCCGGGCCAAATCGCGCGCTTGATCCTTGTCCTTCAGGCTTTGTCGTTTGTCGTGCAACTTCTTCCCCTTGGCCACCGAGAACTTGAGCTTGGCGTACCCGCTTTGCGAAATGAAGAGCAACGTCGGAACCAAAGTCACGCCAACATCTTTCACTTTCTTTTCCAGCTTTTTAAGCTCAGTTCTTTGAAGTAAAAGTTTACGTTTTCGTTTCGAGTCCTGGGGCATGTATCCGGCGTTGGCGTATTCCGCCACGTACATGTTGTGCACCCACAATTCACCGGCGTCAAACCTGCAATAGCCTTCGGTGATGCTCGCCTTGCCGGCCCGGATGGATTTGATTTCTGACCCGGAGAGCACCAGCCCCGCCGTGAACTCGTCGGTGAGGAAATAGGTGTAGGACGCCTTTTTGTTTTTGATGCTCACGGCCATGCCACGAAGTTACGCCGTTGCTTTTTGGAGGACGGTCGGCCTCGGTCGAACTTGGTGGCATGAGCTACGAGGACTTGAAACACATGCCCAAGGTGGAATTGCACTGCCACCTGGAGCTGGCCTTTCGCAAAGCCACCCTTCGCGGTTGGGCCTTGGAAAAGGGCATGGCGGTGGCACGCGAGGCGGATTTTGACCGGGAATTCCTGATCAAGGAACCCATGGACGACTTGCCCTCCGTCCTCCACAAGTTCTTGAACACCCGAGACGTCATCGACACCGAGGCCAAAGTCGAGCAACTCACCTTCGAAGCCTGCGAAGACATGTTCTTGCTGAGCAACGTGCGCATTTTGGAATTGAGGTACGCCCCTTCTTTCTTGCTCGACGCCCACCCCTCCATGGACGCCGACCGCATGCTCGAGGCGATTTTGCGCGGCATCGCCCGTGCCGAGGCCGCGTACCCCATGGTTGTGGGGCTCATTGGCCTGCTTCAACGCATCAAATCTGTGGAAGACAACGCCTTTTGGTGCGATTGGATCTTGGAACGCAAGGCGCACTTTGTGGGCATGGATTTGGCGGACGATGAGGTGTCCTACCCCGCTTCTCCCTTTGCACCTTTATTTCAAAAGGCCAAAGCCCAGGGCCTTGGCATCACCGTCCACGCTGGCGAGCCCGCTGTGCCTGGTGCGGCGAAGAACATCCTGGTCGCCCTCGATGAATTGGGGGCGGACCGCATCGGACATGGGGTCCAAGCCATTCACGACGCGGAGGTCGTGGCTCGGCTGGCCAAAGACGGCGTGCCTTTGGAACTGTGCCCATGGAGCAATGTGCTCACGCGGGCTGTGCAAGATTTGAAATCTCACCCCTTCAAACGGTTGATGGACGCCGGGGTGAGGACCACGGTGAATACCGACGACCACGGGGTGATGGACATCTCCCTGATTCAGGAGTGCGAGCATCTGATTCAACACTTGAATCTTGGCATGGAGGACCTCCGCCAATGCAACCAATGGGCCCGTGAGGCGTCCTTCATTTCAAAACAACGGATTCAACAAGTTTGGCCTGATTAACTTTCCTGATTCAAACACATTTTGATGATTTACAAGCTCACCTCACTCGCCCTCTTTGTGGCCCTCTTCTCGGTCGGCCTGGCTCAAAACACGGTTGGAACCACGGTCTTCCAGCCAGACTTGGTGGACGATGGATACACGCTGCTGTACCCTCACAACCAACCCCATGTGTACTTGTTGGACTTCTGCGGCGAAGTGGTGCACACGTGGACCAATGAGGACACGTTGCGTCCCGGCAACATGGCCTACCTGCAAGAGAACGGAGACCTCATTCTGACCTACAGGCCTCAGGTGTTTTCAAACGACCCCATTTGGGCAGGCGGCGGCGGCGCCACAGTGGAGAGGCGCAATTGGGACAACGAGACGTTGTGGTCCTTCACCTTGAACGACAGCACAGCACGTTTGCATCACGACATTGAAGTGAAGCCTGATGGCAATGTGTTTGCCATAGCTTGGGAACACTTCACCCCCGCAGAGGCATTGCAGGCTGGTCGTGACACGAGCTTGATCCCAGAGGACGGCCTGTGGTCAGAAATGATTATGGAATTGTCTCCCAACGGGGGAGGCGGCGCTGACGTCGTCTGGGAATGGCATGCGTGGGACCATCTTGTGCAAGATTTTGACGAGACCAAATCCAATTTTGGGGTGGTCAGCGAATCCGTGCAAAAGATTGACCTCAACTATGGCACACCAAGTGTGCAGGCCAGCGACTGGCTCCACATCAACGCCATCGACTACAATCCGTACTTCCAACACCTCATGTTGAGTGTGCCCACCTTCAATGAGCTTTGGATTGTCGATTACGACAATTTCACACCTGGTCAACTCCTGTGGCGCTGGGGCAACCCCGAGGCTTATGACATGGGGACACCTGAAGACAAACAGCTCTTTTACCAGCACGACTGCCACTGGGTGTACGACCATGTCACCCTCGCCAATCCAGATTTCGGGAAAATTGCCGTCTTCAACAACCGAGTGCCTGGCGAAAACGGTGAGCCCTACAGTGCTGTGCACCTCCTCAATCCATCGTACACCGACTACGACAATACGTTTGGATCCAGCGAGGGCACCTACTTGCCTCAGACTTTCGATTGGTCCTACGTCCCCGCAGACTCCCTGTATTCTTCTGGGCTGTCTTCCTTTCAACGTCTGGAAAATGGCAACAGCCTGATTTGCTTTGGACGGTGGGGAGACACCCGCGAAGTCACCCCCGAAGGTGAACTGGCATGGAGGTACAAAACGCCTTTGGTGAATGCTGGAGGGTTTGCATCTCCTGTCGCTCAAGGCAGTGTGCCCAACATCAACCAAAACATGACGTTTCGAGCCCATCGCTACCCGAGCGAATTCGCGGCTTTCCAAGATGTGGACCTGACGCCTCTAGGGCCGCTGGAGTTGGACCCGACTCCTTTGGTGACTTGCGGAGGGGTCATTGAAGGATGCATGAACAGCTTGGCATGCAACTACGACAGCACGGCCACAGCGCCGGGCCCTTGCGAGTTCTTCTCAGCCTCGTATGGTGCAGGATTGGAATTCGTGATTGGACTGGTTGACGATGAATTGGGGTGTGATGGAGGATACGCGGTGTCTCAGAGCTTGCCCATCGCCTTGGTCGCCACCGAGAATGGGATGATGTGGTCTTTGGACGAAGATGTGGAAGCCATTTTGATCGAGGAAGGCTTTGAACTGGTCGTGGCCGACTTGAACACGCAACTCGTCAGTTTTTGTGGGGATGACATGAATGTCCTCGACGCAGCAGGAAACGAATACAGCTTGCAATACGACGGAACGGGCTACATCAATGGCTTCTTCGAAAACTATTTTGCCCCAGCTGAGAATTTCGAATTGGGATGTGGTTTGGAAACCGCATGCAACTACAACCCGTGTGCGTTGGCTGTAGATAGCTTGTGTTCAGACATGGTCGGCGCCCTGTCTACGAGCAACGCCACAGGGTTCTTGTCGTTGGCCGTGGAAGGCGGAATTCCTCCGTACGACTTTGAATTGCTGGACGGCAACCTCAACCCTACCGGCGTCAATGGTGGAACTGGAAATGCATCCATTGCATGGGATGGCCTGCCCGACGGCACCTACTGTGTGGAAGTCACCGACGCCGCGGGGTGCGTGGAGGTGTTTTGCGACAGCCTGGGGGTTGCGGACGGCGTGCACAACTTCGTCCACATGGACTGGCAATTGTTTCCCAACCCAACACAAGGTGTGCTGCAGGTTCAGCTCGAGGTGGCCCAGCCCTGCCAACTCGCCATTTTTGACGTGGGCGGGCGTGAAGTCAAAACATTCCGATTGACCCAAGCTGCCACAACAGTCAATGTTTCTGCGCTGCAACCAGGGTTCTACCACGTGCAACTCAATCACAACGGCATCACAAGCTCGCGCCACCTGCAAGTCGTGCGCTGATTGTGGCCCCTTGCCTCCTTCATCGAAAAGCCCGGCCTCGAGGTTCGGGCTTTTTCGTGGAAGACAAGGTTACCTTGCATCCATGACGGATTTCATCCTCTCACACCTGGAACAAGGCGTGATGACCATCACGCTCAACAGGCCTGAGGTCTTCAACAGCTTCAACCAACACATGGGACGGGCGTTTCAACAAGCCCTGGACGATGCCGCCCAAAATGACAACGTCAGGTGTGTTGTCATCACCGGTTCAGGTCGTGCCTTCTGCGCTGGGCAAGATTTGAAAGAAGTGACCTCAGAAACCTCCCCAGGGTTCAAAGTCATTGTCGAAGAAACTTACAATCGCAGCATCCGACTCATTTGCAACATGGAGAAGCCCGTCATAGCTGCTGTCAATGGTGTGGCCGCCGGTGCAGGCGCCAACATTGCGCTCGCTTGCGATTTTGTGGTGGCAAAACACTCCGCCAAGTTCATTCAAGCGTTTTCCAAGATTGGGCTGGTGCCCGACAGCGGTGGCACTTTTTGGCTGCCTAGGCTCGTGGGCATGGCCCGCGCCAAAGCCTTGACCATGCTTGGTGCCCCATTGTCTTCGGCTGAAGCAGAATCGATGGGTTTGATTCATTTGGCTTCCCGCGAAGACGAGTTTGACAACAACGTGGATCAATTGTCGCAAACGCTGGCCAGCATGCCCACGAAAGGTTTGGGCATGACCAAAAAGGCCCTTCATGCAGGATTGATCAACTCACTGGAAGACCAGCTGAGCCTGGAGTTGGAATTGCAGTTTCAAGCTGCTCAAACCTCGGATTACGCAGAAGGAGTCGCAGCCTTCTTGGAGAAGAGGACACCAAAATTCAAGGGACAATGAGCGGAAGTTGGATCTCCATCGAGGACACGCTTCCAGCACATGACCAACGCGTGCTGGGCTACATCCCAGGAAACAAAGTTTTTCTTCCTGGGAAATCTCTGGAATTCGAAGTGCGGGAAGTGGTCGTGTTGCGTTTTTGTGAGAATTTCTACTTGCACAACGAAGAAAAAGCATCCAAACACGGCGTGCACTTTTGGGCGGGCGAGGGCAACAGCAACCACTACTTTTCAGACGTGACCCATTGGATGCCTGTGCCTGACTCCCCGGCGGGATAACTTCAGCCACACAAGGCCCCGATGGAGGCCAACAACACCATCAAATCCGACACCGTCACCGCGCCATCTTGGTCCAAATCGGTGGGGCAATCGTTCGTGATTTGAAAGATGCAGGTGCCGTCGTCTTGGTTGGCGCCTGCTTCAAAGTTCGATGCATCCTGGTACGTGCAGCCCTGGACAATCCACCCTTGACATCCTTCGTCCTCAACGGCCCACGGATTGAATGCCACATCCATGGGGTCCGTGCAACCGGGACATGGATGTGTTTGATTGAAGCAGGAGGTTCCCAAATCTACATGGCCATCGCCTGGGGTGACCTCGAATGCTCGAAGAATGGTTTCTGCTTCGCCGTCTGGGCGAATCACATGGCCTTCGTACAGGCCTGAACCAAGCAACACTGTGAATTGCACAGTGTGCCATGCAGCATTTGAAGGTTGCAATGACAACACGGGCTGAGGATTCACGTCGTCGACTGTCGACAACGCCCAGGTGCTTTGAAGAAGGTTCCAACTCCAATTGCCCTCAGCGATCTCCTGCGAAAAGTCAACCCTGAATTGCACCTCGTGCAGGCATGTGCCGCCGTCCACTGTCGCGAACGGGTCAAAGTTGACGGCGGACATGTCCGTGCAACCGAGCACTGCATCCTGCCCATCGCAATCCTGATCCACTTCATCTCCAGGAAAATCAGGTGCGCCAGGATAGACTGTGGCATCCAAGTCGTTGCAATCGCCATCCACATCGGTCCATGAATCGCCGTCGTAGTCCACACCAAACAAGCAAGGTGCGTCCGCCAACAACCATGGAGAACTTGAGGCATTCACTGCAGAATCGATGACGCAACCTGTCACCATGCCCAATGGGTACTTCCTGGCCCGATACAAGTTGGCACTCGGCGGAAGTCGAACCTCCATCGAAATCTGACCTTCTTGGGTCACTTCCGTAATCCTTGTGCCAAACTCCGGCGTTCCAGCAGTTCCCCACGCAATGAGTGTGTTGCCGTTGTTCAATCGAATGGCGCTCCCTTGGGCGCCCGCATACACCTGGTCGGGGTGGTCGAATTGCCATGCGTTTTCCGCCGTCCAAGCGACGGTATCCAGCTCGAGTTCAAGCGCCCGAGAACGTGCTTCAGGGCCGCCATTTCCATTGTCAAACAGCAAGATGCGCCCATCGCCAAGGTCGTGGACATCGTGTTGACGTGCAAAACCATCCCAGTCCCCATCCTCCAGCACAAAATCGCTGTCCACTCCTCCCAACTTCCAATGAACACTCCAGTCCTCTGGCCACAATCGAACAATTTGACTGCGGTTGCGAAAGCTCATCAAGACACCACCGTGTTGGTCCAATTGAACTGAGTTCCAATGGAGGTGGTCCACCGTGGAAAAGGAGACAAGATCCAATCCGGGATCCACAGGAAAATGGTCCACTCCACTCCACGATTTCAACACATTTTCCTGCTCGTCCAGATGAACCATCAATGGGTTCAGGACCACAGCATCCACGGCCCCTCCCATGTCAGACAGGTCCATGACAACCTCCTCCAACATCACCACCAAATAGCTCCCATCTTCGAAAAGATGAACGTCGTGGTAATCGTCGTCGTGATCAAAACTCTGGGTCAAGGTGTCCACAGGTGTGAATTGGGAATCCACCACCGTCCATTTTCGGAGGACGTAGTTGTACCACACAAATTCTCCCGGACGCCATGGCTTCATGTAAAACCCTCGAAATGGCGTCTGCTCGGCGTACACCAGTTCGGAAGTCGCATCCATAACACACGCATACATGCTGGTCGGAGATTGGACCATGGACAACAACACATCCCCCGGTTGAACCGGAAGTCCTGCAGGCTGGCCGTTTTCATCCACTCCACCAGAGGGTACAATGATTTCCGGTTGAAGGTTGTCGAGCAAAGACTGAGCCCGAACTGCATTGGGGACAATAGGAAGACACAAGCCCAACACCACCAAACAATGCACCAGCACACTGGGGAGGAGGAACGAATTGGAGTAGTTGAAGTTCTTCATTCTGTGGTCACTGATTCATGGTGAATTGAGCCACCGCCGCCATGCCTGCCGTTTCTGTCCTCAAACGCAAACTGCCCAAGTGAACAGGCGTCGCCCCGGAAGTGTGGAGCCAGGCCACTTCTTCGGCAGAAAAATCCCCTTCCGGCCCCACGGCCAACCAAGCGTTCGCAAAGTTGGCTTGCCAGTCTGACCAAGCCTCCCTGGCTGGGACACTGGTCAAAGCGTCGTCGCAGTGCGCCACAGCCCCTTGCAGGGCCTTCAAATGCGGATGCTGTTCGAACACTTCGCCCAGCGGGCATGCTTCGTGCAACAAGGGCATCCACGGCCTTTGGCATTGCTTGGTCGCAGACACCACCACTTTGGACCAGCGCACATGCTTGTCTGTCCGACGTTCGCTGCGACGCGTCCACACAGGGACAATCTCCTTGACCCCCAACTCGGTGGCTTTCTCGATCAACCATTCAAAGCGGTCTGTATGCTTGGTGGGGGCCACCACGAGGCTCAATCCTGAAGGGCGCTGTTCTGAACGAGACACCTCTTCCACATGCACCGAAGCTCGACGCTTGCCCACCTGGGCAAGCTCGCCTGTGGCCACACCGCCCATGCCATCCATCAAACGCACGGATTCTCCTTCCTTCATCCGGAGCACGCGGACGACGTGGAGGGCTTCCTCCTCTGTCAACTCAAGGACCCCAGGATGGAGGTCTGGATGAAAACACGTGTGCATGGGGCAAAGGTAATCTCGCCCCGTGGCTCCTCAGGCGGAGGTCACGCTGACCCGCGGGGCCCCTGCCTTCATGTCGTTGGAGGCCGCCGTCTCGAACTTGGCAAAGTTGGCTTCGAACCGCTTGGCAAGGTCCTGCGCCGCCGCGTCGTACGCGTCCTGGTCTGCCCAGGTGCCTCGAACATCCCACAAATGGTCAGGCACACCCTCGCAGCTCGTGGGCACGTTCAAGCCAAACACGGGATGCTCCACCATGGGAACGTCGTCCAACGCCCCACCGAGGGCTGCGGAAATCATGGCCCGCGTGTGCTTCAGCTTCATGCGTGTTCCCACGCCGTAGCCGCCCCCAGTCCAGCCCGTGTTGACCAGCCACAGACGAACCCCATGGGCGTCCATTCGGTCCCCAAGCATGCGGGCATATTCCGTGGGATGAAGCGGCAAGAATGGCGCGCCGAACCCCGCAGAGAACGTGGTTTGAGGCTCCACCACCCCGGCTTCGGTGCCGGCCACCTTGGCGGTGTAACCGGACAGGAAATGGTACATCGCTTGGCCCTTGTTCAACTTGGCCAACGGAGGCAACACCCCGAACGCGTCGCACGTCAAGAAGAAAATGTCTGTGGGATGGCCGCCTTGTCCAGAGGCCACCGCGCCTTGGATGTGGTGAATCGGGTAGCTCACCCGGGTGTTGGGCGTGATGCTGTCGTCGTCGTAATCCGGGGTCACCCCGTCCTCTTCAAACCCGATGTTCTCCAGCATCGCCCCGTACTTGATGGCGTTGTGGATTTGGGGTTCGCCAGCGGGGTCCAGGTGGATGGTCTTGGCGTAGCACCCCCCTTCCATGTTGAAAACACCCTCCGACGTCCAGCCGTGCTCGTCGTCGCCGATGAGCGCACGGTTGGGGTCGCTGCTGAGTGTGGTTTTCCCGGTTCCAGACAGGCCAAAAAAGACCGCCACGTTCCCATCCTCGCCCACGTTGGACGAACAGTGCATGGGAAACACGTCATGCTCCACCGGCAGGATGTAGTTCATCACGGAGAACATGCCCTTTTTGATTTCACCGGTGTAGCCGGAGCCCACCACCACAATGGTTTTCCTGCCAAAGTCAATCGCGCTCACATTCCCTTGGCGGCATCCGTGGCGTGCAGGGTCCGCTTGGAAACTTGGCGCGCAGATGACGTGCCATTCTGGGTTCGCCACCCACTTTTCCTCATCGGAGAGACGGATGAACATGTTGTCCACAAACAACGATGACCACGCCTTTTCCGCGACCACCCGAACCGGAATGCGGTACCGCTTGTCGGCCCCCACAGCCGCGTCCTTGACGAAAACACTCCGTCCGTTCAAATGCGATTGAACGTCCTGCAACAAGGTTTGGAAATGGTCCGGAGACAGGGCCTGGTTGATGTCCCCCCAATCCACCCGGTCGGCGGTGGAGGCGTCTTTCACGAGGAAACGGTCCTTGGGCGAGCGGCCCGTGAACTTGCCTGTGGCGATGGCCAGCGCCCCGGACGAGGTCAGGACACCTTCTCCGCGGAGCAGGGTTTGCAAAATGAGCTTGGCAGGGGGAAGGTTCCAATGGGCACGGCCCACGCCTTCCAGTCCGACGGCATCCAAGCGCGCGTCGAAGGGGGTGTTTCCAACGTGTTTCATTAAGTCGAGGGTTTGATCATTGCATCCTCGTGTCAAAAGTACACAGATTGCACCCACATCGGTGGCCGTAACTTGGTCCCATGAAGCAGACTTTCTTTCACATCTTCTCCACGGCCAGCGTGATGTTGGCCCTGACTCTGGCTGGCTGCACCGCCGCGGGCACCCAAAACCAAGAGGCCCACCCCGATCCCACCGCCAAGATGAGCCCTGCAGCCCGCGAGCGCATGGAGCAGCGCGAAGAGGATGCCTTGAAAAAGCAGTCCATGTCGCAAGACGCGGTGGAAAACAAGATGAGCCCGTATCGGTACGTGGTGAGCACGGAACTGCACTCCATTTTTGGACAATTGGTGAAACAATCCACCCTCGCGAAGCACATCCACGGACAGGGCGTCACGCTGTTGGCCCCCACCAACAAGGCCATGGAAGCCATGGGAGATTGGAAACTGTTGACCCGTCAAGCTTACCGAGCGGAACTGGACGAATTCGTGGGGCACCATGTGCTTCCAGTCAACCTTTCTTATGAGAAGTTCAAGGCCAAGGACAGCCACAAATGCTTGGCCGGCCAAATCCTTCCCGTGAACGTGCGCGGCGGCATCACCATCAACGACGCCCGGGTGCGCAGCGGCGACGTGATCACCTCCAACGGCACGGTGCTTGCTTTGGACGATGTGGTGATGACCCCGTCTTTCATGCGTTAAAACAAGCAACTTTGACGCCGCTCGGGCGGTTCTGAATGAAACCCATGCTCATGCGCTTCTTCCCAGCCCTAGCGGCCTTCCTCCTCGGCGTTGGTGTTGTCCACATCGGTGGGGCACAGTCCCTTCCTGGCGACTGGACCCGGGCGACGTGGACCGTGCTTCACGGAGGCGATTCTTTGGACCATGCTTGGACCGGGGGATTGACCGCCCCTCAATGGTCCCCTTTTGACGCCGACTTGGATGGGGACGAAGACCTGATCGCGTTTGACCGCGACGGAAGTCGCGTTCTCGTTTTTGAGCGTTTGGCCAACGGAGACCTGAAGGTCAACTGGGAATGGGCCTTGGGGTTTCCTGAGATGGTGGATTGGTGCCTGCTTCGCGACTACAACTGCGACGGAAAAGCGGACATCTTCACCAGCCACATGAACGGGATTCGGGTGTTTGAAAACACCACAATGCCTGGGGGTGCACCTTCATTCAGCACATCGCCCACGGACTTGACCGCGAGCTTCGATTTTGGCAGCGGGGCAAGTGAACTCCCGGTCATTTGCATCGGCATGGATTTGCCTGCCATCGTGGACCACGACGACGACGGAGACCTGGACATCATCACGTTTACAGAAACGGCCACCACATTGTACCGGTTTCAAGGCCAATCGCCCTGCGGTCTTGAACTGACCTGCACCAACCGGTGCTACGGCATGATGGAAGAAGCCGCAGAGAACAACGCGCTGTTCATTGGAGACGACTTCGAATGTTCCTTCAATGTGGCAGATCCGGGCATCGTCGCACCCGAGGTGAATCGGACGGGACTTCACGCAGGAGGCGCGCTGACTTCCCTTCAACTCGAGGCAGGCGGACCCAAGGATTTGTTGGTCAGCGACGTCACCTACCCCTCCACCATTGGGGTGGTGATGGAATCTTCGAGCACTGGGTTGGACAGCGCCGTGTTTCTCGACACGCAGTTCCCAGACAACTTGTGGGGCGACCAAGCGGTCAACCTGCCGCGATTTCCTGCCGCGTTCCACCTCGACGTGGACCTTGACGGAACCAAAGACTTGCTCTTCTCCCCCAACACCCCCCTTGAGACCAACGACGATGCAGGGGTTCACTGGTTCAAGAACACCGGGTCGGACGACGCCCCCCTGTGGGCGTTTCAGGACAGCGCCTACCTCCAACGCGACATGGTTGACATGGGCAGGGGGGCCTACCCAGTGCTGATGGATTTCGACGGCGACGGGCTGCTTGACTTGGCCATCGCGAACAAGGAGCGGCACGAGGGCATCGACCAAACCCCGGCCTTTGTGGCGTCGTACCGTAACGTCGGTTCCGCGAATCAGCCTCGCTTCGACAAGGTGAACGACGATTGGATTCCGTTGTCCACGTTCCAAATTGAAAGTGCGTACCCCGCGTTTGGAGACCTCGATGGCGACGGAGACCTCGACGTCGTTGTGGGCGACGAACTCGGACTGCTCCACCGGTTTGACAACGTGGCCGGCGCAGGCGAATGGCCCAACTTCGTGCTTGCGGCCTTGTCCATTCCCGACGTGAGCACAGGCAACGCCATCGACGTGGGGCAGTTCGCCACCCCCCAACTTTTGGACATGGACGGCGACGGCGATCTGGACATGGTGGTGGGAGAGAAAAACGGGACGCTCACGCTGGTGGAGCAAGACGCCCTGGGCGCTTGGTCGGTGTACACCTCCCCCATCCACGGGGAAACCTGGGGCGGCCTGCTCGTGGACAACCTCCTCGGAATCAACGGGTATTGCGTTCCCGCCTTGACGGAGACGGAGGAGGGCCTCCGGGTCTTCGTGGCCAACGAAGTGGGCCGCGTCCAGGACTTCGGGCTCTTCACGGGCGATTGGGACGCCGATTTGGTCGAGGTCGACGACAACGTCTTCAACGTCCAGCCAGGATTCCGTGCGGCCGCGGCCTTCGCAGACCTGAACCAAGATGGCCTCTTGGACGGTTTGGTCGGCATCCAAAACGGCGGCCTGCTTGCCTTTGAAGGAACCGAGGGCTCCACAGAAACACTCGCCGAAACCACTCGGCCTGTCTTCACCCCCAGCCTCATGCCCAACCCCGGGCAAGACGCGGTTCAGTGGACTGCAGAACGCGTCGCCACAGGACAACTCCAAGTCTGGAGCACCCATGGCCAACTGGTGCATCGGCAGTCTGTGGCCGGATGGGCCTCTGGACGGCTGGACACCCGAGGTTGGGAAGCCGGGGCGTACGTCTTGGTTTGGACCAACGACAAAGGAGCCCCCGAAGGAGCTCCTTTGACATGGATCAAGTTGCCGGACTGACTCAGAGGCTGAGGCGGTCCAACACGCCTTTCACGTCGCGCACCGCAGCCTCGCTGGTGCGGAGCAATTCCTTTTCGTCGTCGTTCAAATCGAGCTCGATGATTTTCTCGATGCCGTTCTTGCCGAGGATCACGGGAACGCCGAGGTACAGGTCGTTGACGCCGTACTCGCCTTGCAACCATGCGCAGCAAGGGAAGACGCGGCGCTGGTCGCGCACGATGGCTTCCACCATTTGGGCCGCGGCCGCACCTGGTGCATACCAGGCTGACGTGCCCAAGAGGTTGACAATCTCACCTCCTCCCTTCTTGGTGCGTTCCACAATCGCGTCGAGCTTGTCGGCATCGATCATTTCAGTCACAGGGATGCCGCCCACGGTGGTGTAGCGAGGGAGTGGCACCATGGTGTCGCCGTGGCCACCCATCAACACCGCCTGGATGTCTTTGGGGCTCACGTTCAACTCCTCTGCAAGGAAGGCGCGGTAACGTGCGGTGTCGAGGATGCCCGCCATGCCAAACACGCGCTTGCTGTCGATGTTGGCGTTCAAGTACGCGCAGTAAGTCATCACGTCCAACGGGTTGGACACAATCACCAAAATGGCGTCGGGGCTGTGCTTCATGACGTTTTCCGTCACGGTCTTCACAATGCCTGCGTTGGTCGCGATCAAGTCGTCGCGGCTCATCCCAGGCTTCCGGGGAAGTCCGCTGGTGATGACCACCACGTCGGAGCCTGCCGTTTTGGAGTAGTCGTTGGTCGACCCCACGGTGCGGGTGTCGTACAAGTTGATGGGCGCGGTCTCCCAAATGTCAAGCGCCTTGCCCTCGGCAAAGCCATCCTTGATGTCCAACAACACAACTTCGTTCGCCACTTCGCGGGTGGCCAACACATTTGCACAAGTGGCGCCTACGTTTCCGGCTCCGACAACAGTCACTTTCATGAATCCAGGTTTTGGGATAGCAAAAGTACCCAAAGCCCCGCCCTCGGTCCACCGGGAGGTGCATCTTTGTTCCATGATTCCTACACATTCCGACTTCGGTTTGACAGCGGCTTGGTGTTTGTTTTGGCTGACCGGTCTCGTGATTGCCCAGCCTGACGTGCACGACCGGCCGCTCAATGCCGAGAACGCTTGGCCCACGGGCAGCTATGGGGTGGACCACAGCACCCTGGACGCCGAGGGACTGAGGCATGGCATGTGGATCCGCGTTTACGGCGGCGGGGAATTGTACTACCGAGGCGAGTTCGACCACGGGCGACCTTCAGGCGAATGGTGGTATTTCAGAGAAGACGGGACAGCCATCACCCACCTCCAGCACGGCGACAACCCGTTGGAATCGACGGCGCAGATGTTCACCCCAGACGGCCGCGTGGCCGCCACAGGAGGCTACTTGCATCAAGACATTCGGGTCCGTGGCGACGTCCAAATGTCGCGGCCCACCCCACCCGTCCGTCACGGGGCTTGGACGCTGTTCGACGGGGCAGGCAATGTGACCACCCAGTTGACGTACGACCGCGGTGTGAAGGCAGGGTTGGAAGAACGATTCCTCCCTTCAGGACAAGTCTTTGAGCGGGCCACCTACGTGGATGGCGAGCTCGATGGGACTTGGACCGCTTGGCACGACAACGGGCTTCCGCGCCAAGTGGTCACCTACCGCAAAGGGACCCTCGACGGACCTTTCAAAGCATTCTACGGCGGCGGGCAACGTTTGAGTGAAGGCGCCTACCTCGACGGCGTGGAATATGGCAGTTGGAAGTTCTACCTTGAGGATGGTCGGCTTCAACACATCCACAGGTACCGCGACGGCCAACTGCTCGAGACCATCCGCGTCAACGGCACGTTCACCGAATGGCACGGCGAGGAGCGCCCCGCGTCCGAATACACCTACAAAGACAAGCAATTGGACGGGCCATTCCGAGAGTGGCACGATCAAGGTGGCTTCGTGTTGGAAGATTTCAAAGACCCCCAACTCGGAGAAACGCTGCAACGGCGGGTGATGCGGGGTGTCCAAATCTCCAAAGAAGGCGAATACGTCCAGGGCGCCTTGGACGGCCCGGTGTACCACTACGACCCCGCTGGGCGACTCCTCAAAACGGAGCACTACAACATGGGCACCCTTGAGCGCACCGACGCCGGCTGGTGAAGCCCTGACTTCAGGTCAGTACCCGTATTTCGACTTCCACAACTGGCGCAGCCACTCGCGTGTCGCCTGCTCTCGAGGGTTGTTGCCCGGCTCGTAAAACACCGTTCCCTCCATGCCTTTCGGCAAACACTCTTGGCCACTGAATTGTCCTGACGCTTCGTGGTCGTAGGCGTAGCCTTTCCCGTAGCCCAAGTCCTTCATGAGCTTGGTCGGGGCGTTGCGGAGCGCCAAGGGCACGGCCGCTTCCCCATGGGTTTGAATCCACTGCTGTGCCTGCCCAATGGCCTTGTAGGCGGCGTCGCTCTTGGGACTTGTGGCCAAATACACGGCGCATTGCGACAACACGATCCGGGCTTCAGGCCAACCGATCCTCTCCACCGCGGCGAACGTGTTGTTGGCCAGCACCAACGCCGTGGGGTTGGCGTTGCCGATGTCTTCGGAAGCCGAAATCAAGAGGCGTCGCGCAATGAACTTGGGATCTTCGCCCCCCTCCACCATGCGGGCCAAGTAATACACGGCCGCATTCGGGTCGCTGGCCCGGATGCTCTTGATGAAGGCACTCACCACGTCGTAATGCTGCTCGCCCCCCTTGTCGTAGTTGGAAGGCGTGTTCTGGATGGTCTCCAGCACCTTGTCGTTGGTGACCACCCTGCGGCCATCGGCGTCTGGTGTGAGGCTGTCGACCACCAGTTCCAGGGTGTTCAACAACCTTCTGGCGTCGCCTCCGCTGGCCCGCAAAAGGGCCTCTGTTTCCTCCAGCGCCACGGCCTTGGCCGCCATGTGTTCGTCCTCATTCAAGGCCCGTGCCATCAGGCCCTGGAGAACTTCTGCTGAGAGTGGCTCGAGCACGTACGTTTGGCAACGGCTCCGCAAAGCCGGAATGACCTCGAACGAAGGGTTTTCCGTGGTGGCGCCCAACAACGTGACCGTGCCTGCCTCCACCGCACCGAGCAAGCTGTCTTGCTGGGACTTCGAGAACCGGTGGATCTCGTCGATGAACAACAACGCCCGTCCCGCGAACATGCCGTCACGCTTCACAGAATCCAACACGTTGCGCACGTCCTTGACCCCGCTGTGAATCGCGCTCAAGCTGTGGAACGGCCTTCCCGACTCCTGGGCAATCAGCCGTGCCAGGGTGGTTTTGCCCACGCCAGGTGGTCCCCACAAAATCATGCTGGGCAGCGTCCCTGCCCGCATGGCCTGACGCAACACGGCCGCCTCCCCCACCAAGTGGGCTTGTCCGACGTAACCGTCGAGGGTGGTGGGCCTCATCCGCTCGGCCAGCGGCGCGTTTCCTTGCATGGGATTCATCTCCTTCAAGTTTGGGGTTCCGGGCGGTGACGTCGCGGATGCACGGGACTCTGCTCAGGTCGGTTGTGCTTCCACCGCTTGTGCGACCACAACCAACGCGGGGGGTCCAACGCAATCTCACGCTCGAGTTTGGCCAAGCATCGGTCCAGCACTTCACCCTCGTCCAACGTCTCCTTGCCGTCGGAGATCAATTCGTACGTCAGCGCATATTGCCATGGGCCTTGCCGACGAATGCTGGCGTACACCACGGCCATGTCGTAAAGTTTGGACCATTGTTCCAGTCCGTAGAACACGGCCGTTTCTGCGCCGAGGAACGTGGTCCACCAAGATTTGGAGGGGTCGGCTGGACTTTGGTCAAACCCCATGACCACCGCCACGGGATCCCCGTGCTGGGCCACGTTCATCCAGGCACGTCCTTCCTTCGTCGGCACCATTTCCAGCCCAAACCGTTGGCGGGAAGACCGCATCAACTTGTCCGCCTTGGGGTCGCTAAGCTTCTTGTACAAGGCCATGGACCGATGCGGCAGCGCTTGATTCACGGTCACGGCGCTCCACTCCCAGTTGTTCATGTGGCCACCGGCCACCAAGACATGCTTGCCTTTGTCGTGCAAGGCTTGGACGACCTCCACGTTGTGGTGGGGCATGCCAGACTCCACGTCCTTTTGGGACATCGTGAAGAGCTTGGCTGACTCGACCAACAGCTGCATGAAGTGCCGCTGAAACGTCACAAACCACACCGTACGCGTCCAGGCTGAAGCCTCCGGAAACGCCCGCTTGAGGTTGGCACGCACGACCTTGCCTCGGTACCCGCCCAACAGGCAAGCCAGCACGGTCAATTTCCACGCCAAAACCGTCAACATCCACTTGGGCAACCGCCCAATCCGCTTCATCCAAATCATGGGGGTCAAGGTTGAATTGGGTTGGTCCAAGCCGACGTCGACGTCGTCCACGCTCCGCCTGTTCTGGTCAACACCAAGCCGTCGTGGGCCAACCGCACCCCTGCAGGCAAGGACGCGTCGCGGGACGCGTGGGTGCCCATCAAATGGCTGAGGTGGGTGAACCACGTTTGTTTGGCCCCCACTTGCGCGGCCACCTCCAGCGCTTGCTCCAGGTTGAAGTGGCTGTAGTGGGGCTCTGGTCTCAGGGCATTCAAAATCAACACCTCCACGCCCTGGAGCCTTTCCATGGTGGACGCAGGCAACGCGCTGGCGTCGGTGATGTAGGCCAAATCCCCGTTCACGAACCCATGGATGGGAAGCTTGCCGTGGGTCACCGGCACCGCCTCCAACGACAGCTGTCCGACTTGAATCGTGCCGTGGTCTTCGATGGGCAAAATCTCCACGTTGGGCACCCCACCGTGTCTGCCCTCTTCAAACGCGTAGTGAAAGTCCCGACGCAACGCCTCCTCCACCCGTGCGGAAGCATGCAACGGCATGGTGGACTTCTGCATGTAATTGAACGGCCGCACGTCGTCCATGCCAGCCAGGTGGTCTTTGTGTTCGTGGGTGTAGACCACCCCGTCCAACTTCGTCACACCTTCCCGCAGCATTTGCATCCTGAAATCAGGCCCGGTGTCCACGACCACACGGGTCGACTCACTTTCCATCATCACAGAAGTCCTGAGCCGCTGGTCGCGGGGGTCCTCTGAGCGGCACACCTCGCAGGAGCATCCGATGATCGGCACCCCCTGAGACGTCCCGGTTCCCAAGAACACGAGGCGATTCAATCTCTCCACTTCTCCAATGGCCATGGCGCGAAGGTATCCTTACCTTTGATACAAACCTCGATCTCTACGCCGTGGACTTGGAACGCGTCATCCTCTCAGCCAAACAAAAGGCCCTTCGGATCAACCTCAATCCCGACCTCTATGGCACGTTCGCTGAGATCGGCGCAGGCCAGGAGGTGGTGCGTCACTTCTTCCGCGCGGGCGGGGCGTCCGGCACCATCGCCAAGACCATCTCGGCCTACGACAAGGACTTCAGCGACGCCATCTACGGCAAAGAAGCGAAAGGACGCTACGTGTGCGAGGAGCGCATCGACAAGATGCTCGACCACGAGTACAACCTGATTGAGGAACGCATCACACGGGAGGACCACCCCACGAAGCAATACTTTGCCTTCGCCGACACCGTGGCCACCATCAACTACCACAAGACCATTCAAGGTCACGGTTGGTTTGGCATCCGGTTCCAAACGTCCGCAGAGAGCGAGCCCAGCGAAATCATCCTGCACGCGCGCTTCCACGAGCAAGACGCCTTGCTTCAACAGCAGACGGCAGGCATGCTCGGGGTGAACCTCATCTACGGGGCCTTCTACTTCTACAAGCGCCCCAATGAGGTGCTCCAGAGCTTGTACGACAACCTTGACCGAGACCAGCTGGAAATCGACATGGTGCAGATGAACGGCCCGGCCTTTGCCGACGTCGACAACCGCCTCTTGTCGCTTCAGCTTGTCAAGCAAGGCATGACCGACGCGGTGATTTTTTCGCCCGACGGACGCAACCGCCAGGCCGCCGACGTGCTCTACAAGAAGAACATCTTGGCCATCCGCGGAAGCTTCCGCCCAGTGACCAAAGTCAACATCGACATGATCGCCAAAGGCCTGGCGATGTTCAAGCAAGAAAACAAGGTCGACCCCGACAACATTCAGGTGCTGTTTGAGATCACCTTGAACAACCTCAGTGCGGAAGGCGACATCGACGAGCAGGATTTCCTCGACCGCGCGGACGTCCTCTGCAGCATTGGCCAAACCGTCCTCATCAGCAACTACAAGAAGTACTACAAGCTGGTGGAGTTCTTCTCTCGCCACACCAAGAAGCGCATGGGCGTCATCATGGGCGCAGCGACGATGGTGGAGATCTTCAACGAGAAGTATTACCGCAACCTCAACGGAGGCATCCTCGAGGCGTTTGGCATCTTGTTTTCCCGCGACTTGCGCATCTTGCTCTACCCATGGAAGGACCAAGAATCTGAGGCCCTCTGGACGTCAGAGACGACGCCCATCCACCCCAGACTCAAACCACTCTACGACTATCTCGTCTTCAACAAGCGCATTCTGGACATCGAAGATTACGACCCCGAAGTGTTGTCCATCTTCAGCAGGACGGCGCTTGAAAGCATCAAACGTGGAGACGACGCTTGGGTCGGCATGGTTCCCGACTTCGTGGACCGTGTCATCAAAGAGAATTGCCTGTTTGGCTTCTGTGGCACAGAAAAGCCCGATGCCTCAGGAGAAGATCCTGCGACGGCGGCGGCCCGGGCCATCGAGCAAAAGTCCTGAACCCCGGCCAAGCTTTCGCCTGCATGAAGGGCAAGAAAAAAGGCACCTCGTTGAGGTGCCTTTTTCATGTTTGCAGTTGAAGGTCAGTCCTCCTGAGAAGACGCGTGCTCAACGAGGGCGTCGAACTCCTCGCGTGACCCCACCTTCAGGTCGGAGAACTTGCGTGTGCCTGTTCCCGCTGGGATCAAGTGGCCCACAATCACGTTCTCTTTCAAGCCCAACAGGTGGTCTTGCTTGCCGCTCACAGCCGCTTCGTTCAACACCTTCGTGGTTTCCTGGAAGGACGCCGCAGAGATGAAGGACTTGGTCTGCAAGCTGGCGCGCGTGATGCCCTGCAAGAGCGGACGTGACGTCGCTGGGATGGCGTCGCGGCTTTCCACCTTGGCGAGATCGCGGCGGGTCAACGAGCTGTTCTCGTCGCGCAAACGACGGGCAGACACCATTTGTCCCACTTTGAGTTGGTCAGATCCTCCTGCGTCGGTCACCACCACCATGCCAAACATGCGGTCGTTTTCGTTCAAGAAGTCGGCCTTCTCCACGATTTGCTTCTCGAGGAATTGGGTGTCGCCACCGTCTTCGATGACCACCTTCTTCATCATCTGACGGACGATGACCTCGAAGTGCTTGTCGTTGATCTTCACACCCTGCAAGCGGTACACGTCCTGAATTTCATTCACGATGTACTCCTGCACGGCCGTTGGGCCCATGATGTTCAAGATGTCGTTGGGCGTCACCGCACCGTCGGACAAAGGCATTCCTGCCTTCACGAAATCGTTGTCCTGCACCAGGATGTGCTTTGACAAAGGCACCATGTACTTGAACTTGTCGCCTGTGCGGGCCTCCACGATCACTTCGCGGTTGCCGCGCTTGATCTTGCCGTAGCTCACGATGCCGTCCACCTCAGACACCACCGCAGGGTTGGATGGGTTCCGGGCTTCGAACAATTCGGTCACCCTTGGGAGACCCCCGGTGATGTCACCGGACTTGCCCGCCACACGTGGAATCTTGCACAAGATGAGGCCCTTGCCAACCTTATCCCCTTCCTTTACCGCAAGGTGAGCGCCCACAGGCAAAGAGTACGTGCGGAGCACTTCCTTCTTCTTGCCCATGATGAGGACGGCTGGGTTCTTCTTCTTGTCTCGTGTTTCGGTGATCACAATTTCGCGGAAACCGGTTTGCTCGTCGAGCTCCTCACGGTACGTCACGCCCTCTTCGATGCTCTCAAAGGCCACTGTGCCTTCTTCCTCCGAGATGATGACGTTGTTGTAAGGATCCCACTCGCACACTGCCGTGTCCTTCTTGATCTTCTTGCCGTCCTTGACGAACAGCACAGAACCGTATGGCAGCACTGTGGTGCTCAACGCCACGTTGGTCGCGGGGTCCATGACCTTGAACTCAGAAGAACGCGACACCACGACCACTTCCTTTTCGCCTTCGGCGTTGGTGCGGTCCACCGTGCGCAGTTCGTCGATTTCCACGACGCCTTCGTGCTTGGTGCGGATTTGGTTCTCGTCCGAAATCTTGGATGCCGTACCCCCCACGTGGAACGTACGAAGCGTCAACTGCGTGCCAGGCTCCCCAATGGATTGTGCCGCAATCACACCCACAGCCTCTCCTGTCTGCACAGGGCGGTTGGTGGCGAGGTTCTTGCCGTAGCACTTGGCGCAGACACCCTGGCGCGACTCACACGTCAACACCGAGCGGACTTCCACTTCCTGCACACCCGCTTCTTCGATGGCTTTGGCCATGGCAGGGGTGATTTGTTCACCGCCGGCGACCATCACCTCCTCTGTGGTGGGGTGCAACACATCTTCCAACGCCGTACGACCTTCGATGCGGTCGCCGATGCCTTCTACGATTTCGTCGTTCTGACGCAACGGCGTCACCGTCAAACCGCGCAGGGTCTCGCAATCCTCCTCGGTGATGATCACGTCTTGGGCGACGTCCACCAAACGACGGGTCAAGTAACCCGCGTCGGCTGTTTTCAAAGCCGTGTCTGCCAGACCTTTCCGTGCACCGTGTGTCGAGATGAAGTACTCGAGGATGGACAAGCCCTCCTTGAAGTTCGACAGAATGGGGTTCTCGATGATGTCCTGCCCTCCAGTCGCAGAAGACTTCTGAGGCTTGGCCATCAAACCACGCATGCCGGACAACTGACGGATCTGCTCCTTCGATCCACGTGCACCTGAGTGCATCATCATGTAAATCGAGTTGAAGCCCTGCTTGTCGCTTTCCAAGCGGTCCATCAAGATGTTGGTCAAACGAGAGTTGGTGTGTGTCCAGATGTCAATGATCTGGTTGTAACGCTCGTTGTTCGTGATCAGACCCATGTTGTAGTTGTCCATCACCTCACCCACCTGGGCTGTGGCTTTGGCCACCAACTTCTCCTTCTCGGGCGGGATGATGACGTCGTTCAAGTTGAACGACAGACCTCCCTTGAAGGCCATGGTGAATCCGAGTTCCTTGATGTCGTCCAAGAATTGCGCCGTGCGAGGCACACCCACGCTGTTCAAGACGTGTGAAATGATGCCGCGAAGCGACTTCTTGGTCAACAATTCATTGATGAAGCCTGCTTCTTGAGGGACGTGCTCGTTGAACATCACACGACCGCAAGTGGTCTCAATCATCGACGCTTCGCCGTGGATGTCCACATAGCGCATGGTGATGCTTGCGTGCAAGTCCAAACGGCCTTCTTGGTGGGCGATGCGCACCTCCTCAGGAGAGTAGCACACCATGCCTTCGCCTTTGACCACGTGCTCCTTGGAGCTCTTGCGCTCCTTGGTGATGTAGTACAAGCCCAACACCATGTCCTGTGAAGGAACCGCAATCGGCGCGCCGTTCGCGGGGTTCAAGATGTTGTGCGAACCGAGCATCAACAGCTGGGCCTCCAAAATGGCTGCGGAACCCAAGGGCAGGTGAACCGCCATTTGGTCCCCGTCGAAGTCGGCGTTGAACGCCGTGCAAGCCAGAGGGTGCAACTGAAGCGCCTTCCCCTCAATCAACTTGGGCTGGAAGGCCTGGATGCCGAGACGGTGAAGGGTCGGTGCACGGTTGAGGAGCACAGGATGTCCCTTCATCACGTTCTCCAAGATGTCCCACACCACGGGCTCCTTCGCGTCCACAATCTTCTTGGCGCTCTTCACGGTCTTGACCACGCCGCGCTCAATCATCTTGCGGATGATGAACGGCTTGTACAATTCCGCGGCCATGTTCTTGGGCATTCCGCACTCGTGGAGCTTGAGGTCAGGCCCCACGACGATGACCGAACGTGCAGAGTAGTCCACACGCTTGCCCAACAGGTTCTGACGGAAACGGCCCTGCTTTCCTTTCAAGCTGTCGCTCAAAGATTTCAGCGGACGGTTGCTTTCCGTCTTCACCGCGCTGGACTTGCGGCTGTTGTCGAACAAGCTGTCCACCGCTTCTTGCAACATGCGCTTCTCGTTGCGCAAAATCACTTCAGGCGCCTTGATCTCCACCAAACGCTTCAAACGGTTGTTGCGAATGATCACACGGCGGTACAAGTCGTTCAAGTCAGAGGTCGCAAAGCGGCCACCGTCAAGCGGCACCAAGGGGCGCAACTCCGGTGGAATCACCGGCACGACCTTCACCACCATCCACTCCGGAGAGTTTTCAATGCGGCTGTTGGCGTCGCGCAACGACTCCACAACTTGCAAACGCTTGAGCTTTTCGCTCTTGCGCTGCTGAGAAGTCTCGGTGTTGGCTTCGTGACGAAGTGAGAAGCTCAATTCGTCCAAATCCAAGTTGGCGAGCAAGTCGTGCACCGCGTCGGCACCCATCTTGGCCACAAACTTGTTGGGGTCTTTGTCGTCGAGGTATTGGTTCTCCTTCGGCAACGCATCCACAATGTCGAGGTACTCGTCCTCGGTAAGCAGGGTGTACGCGTCTTTCTTGTCTCCCTCAGGCACCTCTGCGATGCCCTGGTTGATGACGACGTAACGCTCGTAGTAGATGATCTGGTCGAGCTTCTTCGAAGGAATTCCGAGCAAGTAACCAATCTTGTTGGGCAAGCTCTTGAAGTACCAAATGTGCACCACAGGCACCACCAGGTTGATGTGGCCCATGCGCTCACGGCGCACCTTCTTCTCGGTGACTTCCACACCACAACGGTCGCACACAATGCCTTTGTAGCGAATGCGCTTGTACTTGCCGCAGTGGCATTCGTAATCCTTGACAGGACCGAAAATCCGCTCGCAGAACAAGCCATCGCGTTCGGGCTTGTAGGTGCGGTAGTTGATCGTCTCCGGCTTCAGCACCTCTCCGTGCGAGGCTTCCAGAATGCGCTCTGGAGAAGCCAAGGAGATGGTGATGGTGTTGAAGTCGCTGCTCAACTGCTGGGGGTTGTTTTGTTGGAACATGGTTGAGGGATCAATCGAGTGAAACAGTCAAACCGAGGCCGCGCAATTCGTGCATCAACACGTTGAACGATTCTGGGATGCCTGGCGTTGGCATCACATCGCCCTTGACGATGGACTCGTAAGCCCGTGCACGTCCCTGGACGTCGTCGGACTTGACGGTGAGGATTTCTTGGAGGATGTTGGCCGCACCGAAGGCTTCCAACGCCCACACCTCCATCTCACCAAAGCGCTGGCCACCAAACTGGGCCTTACCTCCGAGAGGCTGCTGGGTGATCAACGAGTATGGACCAATGCTACGTGCGTGCATCTTGTCGTCCACCATGTGGCTGAGCTTGATCATGTAGATCACACCCACAGTGGCAGGCTGGTCAAAACGCTCGCCCGTGCCGCCGTCGTACAGGTGGGTCACACCAAACTCTGGCACACCGGCTTCTTCAGTCAGGGCACAGATTTCGCTGATGGGAGCTCCGTCGAAAATGGGGGTGGCAAACTTGCGACCCAACTTCTCTCCGGCCCAGCCCAACACGGTTTCGTAAATCTGACCGAGGTTCATGCGAGAAGGGACACCAAGCGGGTTCAACACGATGTCGACCGGGGTGCCGTCTTCCAAGAATGGCATGTCCTCCTGGCGCACGATGCGGGCCACAATGCCCTTGTTACCGTGACGTCCAGCCATCTTGTCACCCACCTTTAGCTTGCGCTTCTTGGCCACGTAGACCTTGGCGAGTTTCACAATGCCTGCTGGCAACTCGTCGCCGACAGTCACTTGGAACTTCTTCCGCTTGTACACGCCCAAGAGGTCGTTGTACTTGAGGTTGTAGTTGTGGATGAGGCGGGCCGCCAACGCACTGTTGTCTGCGTCGCGAATCCAGCCGTCGCCGTTGATGATCAAGAAGTCCAGGCTTGAGAGCACCTTCTGGGTGAACTTGACGCCTTTCTTGACCTGCTCTTCTTTGTAGTAGTTGAAGACACCCTGGCTGACCTTGCCACCCACGATCTTCATCAACTTCTCCACGAGCAACTTCTTCAACGCCGCGGCCTCCTTGTCGAAGTCCTTGTCGATCGACTCCAAGATGGCCTTGTCGCTCGCCTTGGACTTGCGGTCCTTCACGGCGCGGCTGAAGAGCTTCTTGTCGATGACCACACCCTGGCCAGAAGGAGGCATTTTCAAGGACGCGTCCTTGACATCCCCCGCCTTGTCGCCGAAGATGGCGCGCAAGAGTTTCTCTTCTGGGCTGGGGTCAGATTCGCCTTTTGGTGTGATTTTTCCGATGAGGATGTCTCCTTCGATCACTTCCGCACCGATGCGAATCAATCCGTGTTCGTCGAGGTCCTTGGTGGCTTCCTCACTGACGTTGGGGATGTCGTTCGTCAACTCCTCGACACCTCGCTTGGTGTCTCGAACTTCCAGCACGTACTCGTCGACGTGCAACGACGTGAAGACGTCTTCACGCACCACACGCTCTGAAATCACGATCGCATCCTCGAAGTTGTAACCCTGCCAAGGCATGAAGGCCACCTTCATGTTTTGACCGAGTGCGAGTTCTCCCTTCTGGGTGGAGTACCCTTCGACCAAAATTTGACCCGTCGTCACCTTCTCACCTTTCGCCACCATCGGCTTGAGGTTCATGCACGTGCCCTGGTTGGTCCGTGCAAACTTGGTGAGGTTGTACACGCGCAAGTCCGACTCAAACGACACGAGCAAGTCGTTGTCGTCCATGTCGTGACGCACGTGGATTTCGTTCGCGTCGACGTACTCCACCACGCCGTTGCGCTCTGAACGCAACAACACGCGGGAGTCACGTGCCACCGGCGCCTCCACGCCTGTGCCCACGATGGGTGAGTTTGGACGCATCAACGGCACCGCCTGACGCATCATGTTCGAGCCCATCAAAGCACGGTTGGCGTCGTCGTGCTCCAAGAATGGAATCAACGAGGCCGCGATGGATGCAATCTGGTTGGGCGCCACGTCCATGTACTGAAGCTCTTCGGGCTTCACAATCGGGAAGTCACCTTCCAATCGTGCCTTCACAGCTTCGTTTTCGAACGCACCGTCGTTTTTGATCGGCGCGTTTGCTTGGGCGATCAACGCGCTGTCCTCCTCTTCGGCGGACAGGTACACGATGCCGTCCTCGTTGGTGGCCGCCTTGCCTCCCTCCACCTTGCGGTAAGGGGTCTCGATGAAGCCCAAACGGTTCACCTTGGCGTACACACACAAGCTTGAGATCAATCCAATGTTCGGACCTTCTGGGGTCTCGATGGTGCAAAGACGACCGTAGTGGGTGTAATGCACATCACGCACCTCAAAGCCTGCACGCTCACGGCTCAATCCACCTGGACCCAATGCGGAGATGCGACGCTTGTGCGTCACCTCACTCAAGGGGTTGGTTTGGTCCATGAATTGAGACAGCTGGTTCGTTCCGAAGAAGCTGTTGATCACAGAGCTCAACGTCTTGGCGTTGATCAAGTCGGTTGGGGTGAAGACCTCGTTGTCGCGCACATTCATGCGCTCACGGATGGTCCGTGCCATCCGGGCCAAGCCCACACCAAACTGAGAGTACAGCTGCTCACCCACCGTGCGGATGCGACGGTTGCTGAGGTGGTCGATGTCGTCCACGTCGGTGTTGCTGTTCACCAAGTCCAACAGGGTCTTGATGATGCGGATGATGTCGTCTTTGGTCAAGGTGCGAGACTCCTCTCCTTCGATGCCCAACTTGCGGTTGATGCGGAAACGTCCCACTTCACCCAAATCGTAGCGCTGCTCAGAGAAGAACAACTTGTCAATCACACCACGCGCCGTCTCCAAATCTGGCGGCTCTGCATTTCGCAGTTGACGGTAGATGTATTCCACCGCTTCCTTTTCCGAGTTGGAGCTGTCCTTGTGGAGCGTGTTGTAGATGATGGCGAAATCGCCCTGGTTCACGCCTTCCTTGTGGAGGATGATGGTCTTGGACCCTGAGTCCAAAATCTGCTCCATGTGCTCTTTCTCGAGCACAGTCTCACGCTCGAGGATCACCTCGGTGCGCTCGATGGAGACCACCTCTCCGGTGTCCTCCTCCACAAAGTCCTCGACCCACGTCTTGAGCACACGTGCAGCAAGTGGGCGGCCGAGCACACGCTTCAGACCTGCTTTGGTCACCTTGACCTCGTCGGCCAGGTTGAAGATGCCCAAAATGTCGCGGTCGGTCTCGTAGCCAATGCTGCGGAGCAACGTGGTCACAGGCAACTTCTTCTTCCGGTCGATGTACGCGTACATCACGCCGTTGATGTCGGTGGCGAATTCAATCCAAGACCCTTTAAATGGAATGATTCGCGCCGAGTGCAACTTGGTGCCGTTGGCGTGACGGCTTTGGCCGAAGAACACACCTGGCGAACGGTGAAGCTGGTTCACAATGACACGCTCTGCGCCGTTCACCACGAACGACCCCTGGGGTGTCATGTAAGGAATGGTTCCCAAGTACACGTCCTGCACGATGGTCTCAAAGTCCTCGTGTTCAGGATCTGTGCAGTACAACTTGAGCTTGGCCTTCAACGGGACGCTGTAGGTCAAACCCCGCTCCAAACATTCTTGAATGCTGTAGCGGGGAGGATCGATGAAGTAATCGAGAAACTCGAGAACGAACTGATTGCGGGTGTCCGTGATCGGGAAATTCTCACTGAACACCTTGAACAGTCCCTCCGTCATCCGGTTTTCCGGGTTCGTTTCCAGTTGGAAAAATTCCTGGAAGGAACGGAGTTGAATGTCCAAGAAATCAGGGTGCTCCAGGGGAAGAGCCACGCTGCCAAAGTTGGTGCGCAGGGGGTTGGAGTTGGGGTTGGCCAGGGTCATGGTCGTTTGGTCTTATCAAAGGTCAAACAGAGGGTGAAGGTTGAATGTTGAAAGCCGTTGAAAACGAGACTTTCAAAAAGCAGACAAGGGCGGGGACCTTCTCCCCGCCCGTGCCTTTAAAGCTCGGGGTTGTGCTTACTTGAGCTCAACCTCAGCGCCTGCTTCCTCGAGTTGGGTCTTCAAGGCCTCAGCCTCGTCCTTTGGAATGCCCTCCTTGATTGGAGAAGGTGCGCCGTCAACGATTTCCTTGGCTTCCTTCAAGCCGAGTCCGGTGAGCTCTTTCACGAGCTTGACCACTGCGAGCTTGGAGCCGCCAGCGGCCTTCAAGATCACGTCAAATTCGGTCTTCGCTTCACCGCCACCTTCACCGCCACCAGCGGCAGGTCCAGCAACTGCAACAGCAGCAGCAGCGGGTTCGATACCGTACTCCTCCTTGAGGATTTCAGCGAGTTCGTTCACCTCCTTCACAGTGAGGTTCACCAACTCTTCAGCCATAGCTTTCAAATCAGCCATAATGATTGGATTGGATTGTTTTCAAAGATTGTATTGAGGTGTCAAGCTCAGCCGCGTTCTTGCAGCGCCTTGACCAGACCAGAGATGGTGTTTCCACCAGAGTTCAACGCACCGATGACGTTCTTCGCAGGAGACTGCAGCAACGCAATGACGTCTGCAATGACCTCCTCCTTCGACTTGATGGCGGTCAACGCCTCCAAGTTGTTGTCGCCCAGGTACGTGGCTTCTTCGACATATGCGCCTTTCAAAACCGGCATGTCGTGCTTCTTGCGGAATTCCTTCAGCACACGTGCTGGGGCGTTTCCGACGTCGCCGACGAGAAGGGCCGTTTGGCCTTTGAGCACGTCGTAGAGTTCCGAGTAGTCCCGGTCCTCGATGCGCTCCATCGCCTTGCGCAGCAGGGTGTTTTTCACCACGCGCACACGGATGTCCTTCTTGTAACATTCACGGCGGAGGCTTGTCGTGGATTCAGAGTCCAGTCCGCTGGCATCTGTCAAGTACACGACGTTCTTCTCCGCAAGCATCTGCACAAGCTCGTCGATCAATTGATCTTTTTCAGTTCGAGTCATGATGAGTCAATTTGCGAATCAGGCCGTTGCCGTCTTCTGTTCGATTTTGATTCCAGGTCCCTGCGTGGAGCTCATAGAAATGCTCTTCATGTAGGTTCCTTTGGCACTGGAAGGCTTCAAACGCATCAAAGTGTTGATGAGCTCAGCGGCATTCTCCTCAATCTTGGCAGCGTCGAAAGACACTTTGCCTACTGAGGCATGCACGATGCCAAACTTGTCCACCTTGAAGTCAATTTTACCTGCCTTCACATCTGTCACAGCCTTTCCAACTTCCATGGTCACAGTGCCCGATTTCGGGTTGGGCATGAGGCCACGTGGTCCGAGAATTCGGCCCAACGCACCCACCTTGCCCATGACCTGGGGAGTGGTAATGATTACATCCACATCGGTCCATCCGCCTTTGATCTTCGTCACGTAGTCGTCCAACCCAACGTGGTCGGCACCGGCGTCCTTCGCTTCCTGCTCTTTGTCAGGCGTGCAAAGCACCAGCACACGTACGTTTTTGCCTGTCCCGTGAGGGAGGCTCACCGTTCCACGAACCATTTGGTTCGCTTTCCGGGGGTCTACGCCAAGGCGCACAGCGAGGTCTACTGTTGCGTCGAACTTGGTGGTTGAAGTCTCTTTCACGAGGGCAGAGGCTTCAGCCAAGCTGTACAGCTTTTCCGAGTCGATTTTTCCAGCGACCGCTTTCTGGTTCTTAGTTAGTCGTCCCATGTTGCGCGGTTTGTGACTTAGAAGGGGGCTTCTCCGATGACGTTGATGCCCATGCTACGTGCAGTCCCTGCCACCATCCGCATCGCGGATTCAACAGAGAAGCAGTTCAAATCGGGCATCTTGTCTTCTGCAATAGCGCGTACTTGGTCCCAAGTGACTTTGCCCACCTTGCTCCGGTTGGATTCCGAAGAACCCTTCTTGAGCTTGGCGGCCTCCATCAATTGCACTGCGGCCGGTGGGGTCTTGATGACAAAGTCAAACGACTTGTCGCCATAGACCGTGATGACCACAGGAAGCACCTTACCCGCTTTATCTTGAGTTCGAGCATTAAACTGCTTGCAGAACTCCATGATGTTCACACCCTTGGCACCCAAAGCGGGTCCCACAGGAGGTGACGGGTTGGCGGCACCACCGCGAATTTGCAGCTTGATTAGTCCAGCTACTTCTTTAGCCATTGATCATGTATTTGAACAGTCCTCCACCCGCGCAAAGGGAAGCATTTAGGGACATTGCGGA
>JBMZWX010000010.1:0-55074 GCA_049627085.1 Flavobacteriales bacterium
AGACTGGGGTGGTGGAGCGCTTTCCCGTGGCGGGTCACCTCGGTGCCCACCGTCCTTTGAAACTCAGCTACGAGCCAAGCGTGCATTACACCGGCGGAGGCCCCCAAGCCATGGCCGATGGCCGTCGCGGCAGTGTGGATTTCCGGGACGGCACCTGGCAAGCGGTGCAAGGCCAAGACATGATGGTGACGGTGGATTTGGTTGAGCCCACGGCGCTGGAATCGGTGCAGGTGCAGTGCTATCTCTACCAGGACGCTTGGATTTTTCTGCCCCAAGAAGTGCGCTGGGAGGTGTCCAAGGATGGCGTCAACTTCGACGTGTTGGGTCGGTCCAAACCCGAGGACGCCCTGTCGCCCGACGGCCGCCAAACCGTGGTGCCATTCGCCCTGGACGTCGCAGGGGTTGAAGCTCGGTTCGTCCGGTTGACTTTGGTGAACGCCGGGGTGTGTCCCCCTTGGCATGACGCCGCAACGGAGCCCTCTTGGTTGTTCGCGGACGAACTCGTTGTGTTGGGTCGCTGAGGATTGTCGTATTTTTATGTGCGTGAGAACGCACCTTGATCCAATGAAGTCCCTATCGCTTGCCCTTCGCCGCGTGGCTTCCCTGTGTGGAGCCTTGGCGCTGCTGTCCCACGTTTGTGCCCAAACCCCCATCATCTTGGACCCGCCTCCTGGCACCGTGGATGGGGTGAACATTTTGGACGACAACACGGCCATCGTGCAATTGCGCGCGCCAGGCAAGTCGTACGTTCACCTTCGTGGCGACTTCAACAACTTCGTGATCAACAACAGCTCCCTGATGCGCAAGAGCACCGACGGGAACCTGCACTGGATGCAGTTGAACAACTTGGATCCGGACGTCCAATACCGCTACCACTTCTTGTGCGACGGAAACTTGGAAATCGGAGACCCCTACGGCACGCTGGTGCTCGACCCATGGGAGGATCAGTACATCTCCGCGGCCACGTATCCTGACATGCCATCGTACCCCACGGGGCAGGCCAATTGGCAGCAGACCGTGTTCCAAACGGTGGAGCCGGAGTTTGGTTGGACAGACCAAAATTTCCAGCGCCCACCGTCCGACCGCCTCATCATCTATGAAACGTTGGTGCGTGATTTCGACGAGACCCAGACGTTTCAGGACGTCATCGACCGGTTGGATTACTTGCAATACATGGGGTTCAACGCCATCGAGCTCATGCCGGTGAGCGAGTTCGAGGGCAACCTGAGCTGGGGCTACAACCCGTCTTACCGTTTTGCGGTCGACAAGTTTTACGGCACGAAAGAGAAGCTGAAAGAACTGGTGAACGAGTGCCACAACCGAGGCATTGCGGTCATCCTCGACATCGTCCCCAACCACGGCTACGGCACCGACCCGTTGGCCAGGCTCTATTTGGACGGGGATGGAAGCATCGCGGCGAACAACCCGTGGTTCAACGAAACGGCACGCCACCCCTTCAGCCCAGGCTACGACTACGACCATGGGGACCCGTGGACGAAGGAATTTTGGAAGCGCGTCTTCGACTTTTGGATCGACGAATTCCACGTGGACGGCTATCGTGTCGACCTCAGCAAAGGCTTGACCCAAACCTACTCAGGCAGCAACGTGGGGTATTGGTCCCAGTACGACCAAAGCCGGGTGGACATCCTGTTTGATTACGGCAACCACATCTGGGACAACCACCCAGGGTCCTACGTCATCTTGGAACACCTCGGCAACAACGACGAAGAAACGGTGCTCGCCAACGGTGGGTTCATGCTTTGGGGCAAGATGACCCAACAGTACACCGAATCGGCCATGGGCTACGACGGCGACATCAATTACGGCTCCTGGCAAAACCGAGGTTGGAATTGGCCCAACCTGGTCACGTACGCCGAAAGCCACGACGAGGAGCGTGCGGCGTTCAGCCTGACTTCTTACGGCAACGCCTCCGGCGATTACGACACCAAGCAAGAGGCCACGGCCATGGACCGTTTGGAGATGATGCACGCCTTTTTGCTGGCCATTCCAGGGCCCAAGATGATGTGGAACTGGGGTGAACTCGGGTACCAAATCAGCATCTTCGATTGCCTGAATGGCACTTTTGAAGAGGGCTGCAAGCTCAACGAGAAGCCCGCACCGTGGGAAGATTTGGAGAATGAACACCGGGTGGGCTTGGCGAAGACCATCGCGGCGCTCAACCATTTGAAGAAGACGCAGCCGGTGTTTGGCACGTACGACTTCAATGTGGACGGCAGCGGCAAAGGCAAGCGCATCCACCTGTACTCGTCAGACCAAAATGCGGTCCTGGTGGGCAACTTCGACGTCATTCCCATGGACATTGTGCCTGGGTTCCCTTACACCGGCACGTGGTACGACCACTTCACAGGCGAAGAAATCGCGGTGAACGATTTGGGCAACGCGTGGTACCTCCAACCCGGGGAGTGGCGTCTGCTGATGGACACCCCGCTTCCCACGCCCGACACCGACGGGTCGACCCCCATCGTGACCAACGTGG
This sequence comes from Flavobacteriales bacterium, assembly GCA_049627085.1. Taxonomy (GTDB): domain Bacteria; phylum Bacteroidota; class Bacteroidia; order Flavobacteriales_D; family Sanyastnellaceae; genus UBA11663. The sequence goes on from JBMZWX010000010.1 coordinate 2,498, forward strand.
GGTGCATGGACGAAGCCGCGCAGAACTACGACCCGTCGGCGGAGGCCGACAACGGTTCGTGCATGTACGTCACCACACTTGAGCTCGGCCTTGGCGACGTGGAGGCGTCGCCGCTCGGCGTGCACGTGGCGGGCTCGTTCCAAGGGTGGAACCCTGGAGGCACCGCCATGGAATTGGGCGAGGACGGCCTTTACAGGGCATCTTTCGTGGCCGTGCAAGGCGACGTGGTGCAGTACAAATTCATCAACGGCAACGATTGGGGCCAAGATGAAGGCGTTCCTGCCGAATGCGGCGCGCCCAACGGATTTGGCGGGTTCAACCGTGAACTCACAGTCGGCAGCGCGGACGCCATCGTTCCCGCCGTGTGCTTTGGCACCTGTGAGATTTGCGGAGACTCGGTCACGCCAAGTGGGTGTGCGGACGGAGATTGTTGCGGCGAAGGCACCGTCTGGGATGCCGCCTCAGGCACGTGCGTGGGGGACGGCACCGCAGCTTCCAATTGCCCCGAGGACCTCAATGGCGACGGTGCAGTGTCCGTGGCCGACGTCCTTCAGATGCTGGGTGCCTTTGGCGAGGTGTGCGAATGAGGTGAGTCGGACTGTGGATTCAATCGCAGCTGGTGCCAAACACCGACAAGAAGAGCAACAGGTCTGAGCTGGCGCACACGCCGTCTCCGTCCAAATCACCAACGACCCCTTCCTCGCCGTATCCGCTCAGCATTTCCAGCAGGTCGGCGGAGGTTCGTGCGGCGTCGTAGTCGAAATCGGCCAGGCAATTTGTGGGCTGCCACAATTCGTGAAGGGCGTCGACCTCCAAGTCGTGGTAGGTGTTCATGTCGCCGTTGGGCCAGCGCACGACAAGCGAGTCCACCGACGTCAATTCACCAAGTCCCCAGTGCAGGTTGAGGGTGCTCGCCCCAGAGTATCCCTGGCCGATGTTCACTTCGTCCATGTGGGCGGTGCCGCTGTGGTGGAGGGTGGCCCGGGCGCCCACGGCGTCGCGGTTGTCCAGCGTGCCCACCAGTTTGACCTGCATCCAATGGCCGTCGGACGCGTCGTTCCGCAACAAAGCCAACCCGGGCTGGGTGGAAGATTTGGTGGTGGCCACAATGAGGTCCAAATCCCCATCTTGGTCGAAGTCCGCCATCGCCAGGCCGTAATCTGAATAGGGGTGCTCCAAGGCGAAGTTGCCCTCACTCACGGGGGTGAAGGTGCCGTCGCCGTTGCCGTGGTACATGATGTTGGGCAAGGGGGCGAAGAGGTAGTCGTTCACGATGTACAGGTCCCAGTGCCCGTCGTGGTCGTAGTCGAAAAAGACGCACCCCCAAGTCATCCCAGAGTCGTTGGTCCCCGAGGACACGCTGATGTCGTCGAACGTGCCGTCCCCGTTGTTCATGAACATCGCGCTGGGGTAGAGGTCCGTGATGTACAGGTCCAAGTGGCCGTCGTGGTTGATGTCTGCGACGTCCACACCCATGCAATTGCCTTGGTAATTCAGCCCCGCCATGAAGGCCAAATTCAAGAACGTGCCGTTCCCTTGGTTGCGGTAAAGCTTGTTGGTTTGGTTGGCATCGTGCGTCAAATAGAGGTCTTGGTCTCCGTCGTTGTCGTAGTCGAAGAAGATGCTCCCCATGCCGACGCCCGTGTCGAAGGTGCCGGTGGCACCATACACGTTGGTGAAGCCTGTCCCTCCGTCGTTGCGGTAGAAATGGTTCACCGCGTTGATGTTGACCACGTACAAGTCGGTGAAGCCGTCGTTGTTGTAGTCCGCCGCGTGCAGGCTTCTGCACATCAGTGCGCTGTTGAGGCCGTACGCCTCGGCCATGTCGACGAAGGTGCCGTCCCCTTGGTTGACGTAGAACCGGTTCGGTGCGGGGTCGCTTCCTCCAAAGCCGTTGCCCGTGGCCAGGTCGAGGTCTCCGTCGTTGTCAAAATCGAACCAGATCGCCGCATTGGTGAATCCCTCGTCCGCCACCCCGGCTTCTTCTGCGACGTTGGTGAACGTCATGTCGCCGTTGTTGCGGTACAAGCTGTTGGGCTGGAATTTCGTGCCGACGTAGATGTCCTCGTCTCCATCGCCGTCGTAGTCGCCCACGGCCACACAATGGTGTTGGCCTTCTGCGTCGAGTCCCGCCGCGGCCCCCACATCCACAAACGTGGGGGAGGTTTGGCCCCAGGCCGAATCCGCCACAAGGACGGCCAGCCCGAACAACATCAAAAGAACTGAAAAGTGTGCCTTGCGCCTCATGACTTCGAAAGTTACAACCGTTGGGAATGTGGGCAACTTGGGGTTTGCTGTGGATGACTCCGGCAAGCGCATGAGGCCCGTCGTCAAGACGACCTGGTATGTTTGCTCGGCATCCTCCGGCAGACGTTCGCATGCGGCTGTTGGGGTGCATGTAGATTGTTAGGACGGGAGGGCGCTTCGGCGCCCTTCTTTTTTTGGCCCAAAGTTGCAGGACCCGCGTTCCTCACTATATTTGCACCCCTGTTTTAGCTAGGTAGACATCATGGCACATCACAAATCAGCCCTCAAGCGCATCCGGTCCGACGAGAAAAAGCGTGACCGCAACCGTTACCAGCACAAGACGGCCCGCAACGCCGTCCGCAAGCTTCGCGCATCCACCGACGCGAAGGAAGCTTCTTCTTTGTTGCCATTGGTGAGCGCCATGTTGGACAAACTTGCCAAGCGCAACATCATCCACAAGAACAAAGCCTCCAACTTGAAGTCGAGCTTGACCAAACACGTGTCGAGCCTCTGAACATCGACTCCGAGCTGACGCTCAAGAACTGCAAACCCGTTGTCCTGGACAGCGGGTTTTTTTTGTGCCATGTTGGAGCAAGAAAGGCCACGCGCACGGGCGGCCCAGGAAGGATTGGGGGCGTTGAACGACCGCGAATTGATCGCCCTGCTTTTGGGGACGGGGCACAACGGACGGTCGGCTGAGTCGTTGGCCAAGGAAGTGCTTGAGTTGGCCCAGGGCTGCTTGAACAATTTGGCGTCCTGGCCCGTGGAAAGCCTCACGGTGGTCAACGGCATCGGACCTGCAAAAGCGACCTTGGTTGCGGCCGCCATGGAATTGGGACGCAGAAGGGAAGGCCATCAGCAGCGTGCTGGGTCCTGGGTCAAAACGAGCGAAGACGTGCGGAACCGCTTCGTGTCACGCTTGGGAGACTTGCAACACGAGGAGTTCTGGGTGTTGCTCTTGAGGCGGTCCAACCATGTGTTGGCGGAAATCTGCATTTCTCGGGGAGGCTTGACCGGCACGGTGGTCGACCCCAAGCTGGTGTTTGGGCGTGCCTTGGCCATGCGTGCGGCGGCCCTGGTGTTGGTGCACAACCACCCGTCTGGAAACCCCCAGCCCAGTGACGCGGACCGTCGGTTGACTTCCACGTTGTGTGAGGCCGGCAAACACTTGGACCTTCCCGTGTTGGACCACGTCATCGTGGCCGGAAAAGCGTTCGTTAGCTTTGCGGACCAAGGTTGGCTTCCATGAATGCATCCAAACACATGTTGATTGTGGTGGGGGCAAGGCCCCAGTTCATCAAGGCTGCGGCGTTGCACCGCGCGTTGGTGGATGTAGGGGGGTGGCGCAGCACATGGTTGCACACCGGCCAGCACCACGACGAGGCTCTGAGTGGGCAGTTCTTTCAGGAATTGGGCTTGCCCGAGCCTGACGTGCGCTTGACGCCCCACCCCTCAAGCCGCGAACTTCGGTTGGGCGACATGATGGAGGGCATCCGGTCGGCCATCGACGTTCACCGTCCCTCTTGGGTGGTGGTGTTCGGCGACACGGACTCCACGCTCGCCGGGGCGTGGGCGGCGACGGCCAGCCAGATTCCTTTGATTCACATCGAGGCCGGCCTTCGTTCCCACGATTGGCGCATGCCTGAAGAAGTCAATCGGGTCCTGACCGACCGCATGTCGTCCATCTTGGTCTGCCCGACCCATGCCGCGGTGGATCACTTGACCCGGGAAGCCATCTTGGACCACTCGATCGACAAGGCCATGCCTTCTGTGCGCAAACCTTGGGTGTTGAAGACGGGGGACATCATGCACGACAACGCCGTCCATTTCAATGCACAATTCGAGGCAGACAACGCGCGTTCAGGAAGGGTGTTGATGACCATGCATCGCCCCAGCAACGTGGACGATCCCACCACACTGTGGTCTTGGGTTGAGGCCATTGGCGCTTGGCTGAAAAAGCGCGGTCTTCGCGCGGTTTGGCCCATCCACCCCCGCACCCTGAAGGGGCTTGAAACGTCTTCACGGCCATGGCAGGTCAAGTTGGAATCGTGGGGGGTAGATGTTGTGGACCCGTTGGGCTACGTGGAGTTGCTCAAGGCTGTGCATGAAGCGCCGTTGGTCTTGACCGACAGCGGAGGCGTCCAGAAGGAAGCCTATTCATTGGGAAGGCGGTGTGTGGTTCTTCGAGATTCCACGGAATGGACGGAGCAAGTGTCAGAGGGGCAATCGATGTTGTGCCCAGCCCCTGGGGCCCTGGAGCGCCTCGCTGACGGATTGCTTGAACAAGGACAGTTTGCACCCGGTGCGCTTTATGGAGGTGGGCAAGCCGCCCAGGAACTCATGGGCAAGCTGAACCTCATGCTGGAAGGGCTGGATGGCTGACTTGGCTCCAAATCCCCAGTGGGTGCTGCGAAGTGCGCACGAACCGTCGCCTCGACAGGAATACGTGATGGACCAAGTCTTTCGTCGTTGGTTCAAGACGTCCTGGACGTGGCAGCGACGAGAAGACGGGGCCGAAACCCTCTTGGAATGGGAGGGCGTCGAATTGGGACGCTGGCACGACCATCTGTTGATGAGGACCGCAGTACAACCCGAAGACGACCACCAAATGGAATGGACCGCTTGGCAACACAGCGAGGTGGCCCTGCGTGTGCCTTGCGCCGTGGACTCGGATGCCCAGAGTTGGCCTTTCGATCCCTTGGCCGCGACGTTCCACGCGCTCACATGTTGGGAGGAGCAAGCGGGCAGGGTGGCTTTGGATGAACATGGTCGTCCCCGGAGATTTCCTGACGCTTGGCGGTCTTTGCAAGGACACGTTCAAGGATGTGGACAGGTCGTCTCGGCGGCGCAACAGCCCCGATGGCCTTGGGTGGACATCATGTGGCATGCCATTGTGGGGCCGAGGTTGCCCGCGCAGCCCTTGACGTGCGACTGGACCTTCGACGTGGACGTGGCGTTCAAGCACAAGGGAAGGTCCCGTTTGAAATCGCTGCTGTTGCAGGTGCGTGACCTTGGGTTGGGACGCTGGACTTTGGTTCAGGAGCGGTTCAGGGTCAACTGGGGGTGGATTCAAGACCCCTACGACACCTACGATTGGCTGTTGGAACATCACCGTGGCGAACCCGTGACGTTTCACGTCCTTGCCGCAAAACGGAACCGTCCCTACGACGTGGGCTTGGATCCAGCAGGAACCGCGTTGCCCAAGTTGGTGGAGGACTTGGCGCAGCACCTCGAGGTGGTGGCGCGGTGGCATCCGGGATGGGGGGCTTTGGAGGACCCCAACATTGCGCTGTCCGAACAAGCGCGGTTGAAGCCGTGGCCTGGCATGCGGTGTGACCAGGTGCGAACCCATTTTTTGCGGGGGCGTCCAGGGATGCTTTGGCGGCAATGGGTGGACATGGGTGTTGCGGTGGACAGTTCGTTGGGATGGGCCCACGACGTGGGCTTCCGTGCCGGCACGAGTCGAGATTTCACGGCGTTCGACGTGAAGGGCAACAAGGTTCTGCCATTGAAGCTTCAGCCCCTGGTGGCCATGGACGAAGCCATGCGGGGCAAGATGGGCTGGTCTGCTGCACAGGCTGAACAACACTTGACCGACCTCTTGGAGATGGTGGCCGCTGTTGGAGGAGTCTGGCGGATGTGCTGGCACAACACCTCCATCAGCGACACAGAAGCATGGGTGGGGTGGAAGTCAACATACGTTGGCATCACTCGGAAGGCCCAGAGCAAGACTGTGGGGTAACTTCAGACCATGGAGTGGCAAGCGTTGGACGCGGCATTGGCATTGGAGTACGCCGCTTGGGCGGCCGTGGCGGTGGTCAAATTCGTGGTCACGCCCTCTTTGATGATGGCCATTGGTCACCCTTGGTGGGTCGCTTGGGCGGTGACGGCGGTTGGTGCCGCAGGAGGTGTGTGGGTTGTCTGGCACTCAGGCAAGCGCTTGTTTTCGTGGTTTGAGGAAAGGCTAGGGTCCCGGGAAGGGCGGGGAAAGCGAACGTTCACGCCAGGGCGTCGACGCATTGTGTGGCTGAAAAACCATTTCGGGTTGCGCGGGCTCTTGGCGGTCTCAGGTTTGATTTCAGTGCCGATTGCCACAACGCTTGCGGCCAAATATTTCCGACACCATCCTTGGGTCATGCAGCGCTTGATGCTTGCCTTCGCCCTGTGGGCGCTGGCCTTGGCTGCCGCATCATGGTGGGTCAAAAATGCACATCTCTCATGACCCTTGCTCCTTTGTTCTTTGACCTGGACCATACGTTGTGGGACTTCGAAACCAACTCCAGGCTGGCCCTGGAGCAAGGGTTCAAGGACCTCGACCTGGCCTCCTTGGGGGTGGCCGATCTGCCCACGTGGATCCGACATTACGAGGCGGCCAACGACCATTGTTGGGCCGAATTCAGGGCCGGCAGGATGGACAAAGCCACCTTGCGCGGCCGTCGGTTTGAATTGGCGTTGGAGGCTTGTGGGGCGGCGTGCCCTGTGGGCTTGCCAGGTCAAATGGGGGAGCATTACTTGGCCCACAGCCCCTACCAAAAGGCCCTCATCCCAGGCACGTTGGAGGTTCTTGAAACCCTGCGCGCCAGAGGCCACCGAATGTGGGTGCTGACCAACGGGTTCGACGAGGTGCAGCATTTGAAGATGGACAACTGCAACCTGACGCCGTTTTTCGAAGGCGTCTACACCAGCGACGCGTTGGAGGTCAAAAAGCCCAACCCGCAAGCGTACCGACTTGCGGCAGAACACGCGGGGTTGAGCGCCGCAGAATTCGAGACGGTGGTGATGGTGGGGGACAGTTTGGAAAGCGACGTCTTGGGCGCCCAGCAAGTGGGGTGGAGGGGGGTGCATTTCGCGCCTTCTGGAGAGCGACATTCTGAGGCCTGGCGCACGATCCAAAGGCTTCCGGAGTTGCTGGATTTGGAGCTCAAGGCCTGACGTACCTTCGGGTCATGGCAGATCAAGACAAAAAGGGAAAACTCAACATCGAGCTCCCCGAGGAGGTGGCCACGGGGGTGTACGCCAATCTGGCCGTCATCACCCACAGCCCTGCAGAGTTTGTGATGGATTTCATCCAAGTGATGCCCGGGATGCCCAAAGCCAAGGTTCGCAGCCGCGTGGTGATGTCACCACATCACGTGAAGCGTCTTCTTGGCGCGCTGGCTGAAAACGTGCAGCGTTTCGAGAAGCAGCACGGCCCGATTCAAGACCACGGTCAAGAAGACCCTGGCATGCCTTTGCCCTACATGGGGCCGCAGGGTCAGGCCTGAGCCACCCAGTGCTTGGTGCCGTGGACAACGCCACGGACCGCGCATGTCAACCCTTCGGGCAACGGCGGTGTGTTGGCCGCTTTGGTCGGCACTTCGGCTTGGTGCGCTGCTTCCGGCGCGTGCCACGTCAAGTTCGCCGCATTTCCAGCTGCGATGGGAGTGTGGTCGAGTCCCAGGACGTTCCTCGGCCCTGACGACCACGCGCGAACGGCCGCAGCGCAGGCGTTTTCTTGGGAGGTTTCTTGCGCAAGGCCATGGACAGTCAGTGCGAACGCCGACGACAAGCCGGCCATGCCGTTGGGGCTCAAGACAAATTCCACGTCGTGGTGCTCCAAATCTTCAGGCCTGTGGTCGCTGACCACCATGTCAATGGTGCCGTCCAACACTCCGTTCCTCAAGGCTGTCCGGTCGGACGCCGCGCGGAACGGAGCTCGGACCTTCAACGTGCCTTGGAATCCTCTCAAGTCTTCATCGATGTAAACCAAATGACCTGCGGTGGTGCCGCATGTCACGGAGAGTCCTTCGGCTTTGGCTTCTCGAATCAGGTCGAGCGATTGGGCGGCGGTCACGATGGAAAAGTGCAACTGCCCGCCAGCGTGTCGGAGCACCTCCAAATCACGCGACACCCGAAGCACTTCAGCTTCCACAGGGACGCCGAGCAACCCCATTTCAGTGCTCACCAAGCCTTCGTGCATCACCCCGCCGTGGTTCAAGTCGGTTTCCAGGGGCAAATCCATCACGGTCTTGCCGTGGGCCCTGGAGTAGGTCAAGGCACGTTGCAAGGCCCCCACCCGGTCCATCGGCGCGTCGTCGGTGAAGGCCACCGCACCGTGGTGCGCCATGTCGCTCATTTCGGCCAGTTGCTGGCCTTGACCCTGCTCTGTGACGCATCCCATGGGCAGCACGGTGGTCGGGCAGCCTGAAGCTTGGGCCTTGTTCCCTTTGGCCAGAAGGCTTTCCACAGCCATGGCGTGGTCCACAGGGGGATGGGTCGAGGGGAGCAAGGCCACTTGGGTCATCCCGGCTGCCGCGGCAACTTGGAGTCCGTGGGCAAGTCCCTCTTTGGTTTCTTCTCCGGGTTCCCGGAAGTGGACTTGGCCGTCCACCCAGCCTTGGCTCACCACGGCGCCTTGGCCCTCGAGGACTTTGGCGGAGGACGCTTCAAGATTGGGGGCGATCTCGGCAATTTGGCCTTGGTCCACCAAGATGTCGACCACCTGGCCATGCCAAGGGCTGGAGGGATCCAGCACCTGGAGTTGTTTCAGGAGAAGAGCTTGTTCCATCTGCGAAGGAGTAAAGTTTCAAAAGCCAACGCCATCAAGGCCGCGGCGAAAAAGTACCACGCCAGCCGTTTGCCAGAGATGTTTTGTTCCACCAAGTTTCGGAGTTGGCTTTCAGGTTGGGTCCAAATCTGAATGTCAGGCCAGCCCAACGAGGCGGTTCGTTCGCGCCAAGCTTCCACGTCCCACACCGCCAAGTTGGATTCATCGGGGGAGTGGTTGAGTCCAAAAGTGGCCACGGCCGTGTCGTTGCGAAGCACGGTGTACCCACCAGGCTCGGTCAGGCCCTCTCCCCAGCGGAGCGACGTGCCTTGCGGGGTGCTTCTCCGTTCGGGAACCACCTGCACGTCCGAGGCACCCACAATGCGCCAGGTGTTGTCGCGTCGTTGTCCAGGCAACCTTGGAACCGTCAAGGCTTCGGTGTCGTCCAGCCGTTGGGCAAGGGCCGCTCCGTGACGTGCAGATTCAGCCACCCTCAGGAGTGTCGGGACGAAGAGGCCGTGTCGCGTGAAGTTTCCGGTTTCCAAGCACGTGCCGAGCAAGTACAGGTCGCCTCCCTCGTCGGAAGGCATGCGGGTCAGGTACGGCAGCCCGTTCGCAGCGGTGGCCAGAATTTCCTCTTGGGCCGTTGGACGTCTGTTGAGGATGCGGTCGTACACCGGCCAATCGACCCTTGAGGGCACGCTCCGAAACACGGGCTGAAACAGGGGATGCGACCATTGAACGTCGGTCACCCGTCCTTCTCCGCGAACGAAGGAGGCGTCACCTGCAATCCAAGAGGTTCCGCGCGCCAAGCTGTCTGGCAACACCATGACGGTTCCTCCGAGCGCCATGAATTCGCGCACCAAAGAGACGGCCCCCAAGGAGGGGGCATCGATGGCATGAACGACCAAGAGGTCGTACCCCATCAGAACAGGCGACGTCGGCAAGGACTGCACCCAATCCACCTCGACAAGGCCGTTCGAAGACTGAAACGCTTGTTGAACGGCTTGCGTGGTTTTGTCCCTCAACGCGCCGCCTGACCAATGCAGGGCCTTCACCCCTGAGGAAACGTTGTACCCAATGTGGTGCACGTCGTCGAAGGACACGGGGGCGTCGTCGATGCGCACTTCCACGAGGTGCGGTCCTGGCGCGCCGTGGGTGAACCGAAGCACGGTGTCGGTGGGCATGCCTGGAACGACATTGAACGACCCCAAGGCCTCAGGCACCCCGTCCACGCGCAGTTGCAAAGGGAGGCCGTCCACCCCGTCGAGGGCGTCATGGCCAATCCGAACGTGCAACTCAGCCTCGCGGTCGGGCAGGGCCAGCGGCGTTTCGAACCACACCGAGTCCACCCACAAGTTGGGCGAGGGGTTGGCTTGGACAGGGAGCAGGTGCCACGAGACCGTGGTGTCTGGCGGCGTCATGGCGTCCACCTCGTGGCTGCTTTCTTGCACGTCGCTGATCCAAAAGGCCCGCTTTGAAGCCGATTCGGCCCGCCCCAACTGGTCCATGGACCGCTCCATCACAGCTTCCAGTCCGGGGCTGTGGGAGGAAAGTTGGATGGAGGCGATGCGTTCAAGGGCCTCCGGCTGGGTCAAGAACCGCTGGTCTTGGCCCTGAAATCCGCTTGTGAACACGTGGAACAAGTCGGTTTCTGCAAAGGACTCCACCAACGCGTTGGCTTTCCCTTTGGCTTCTTGGAGCAAGGGAGCCGATTCGCCGGACGCCATCATGGATGGGCTGGTGTCAACGTAGATGGACACGGCGTTGCGGCCTGCTTCTCCGGCTTTGGATTCTGGCGTCAGCATGGGGTCCGCGAAGGCCAAAATCAAGCATCCGAAGGCCAGAAGCCGCGCCAGCAAAATCAGCAGATTCCTGAGCCTGTGGCGGGAGCGGGTCTCTTTTTGCACGTCCCGGAGGAAGGCCACGTTGGAGAAAGCCACGCGCTTGAAGCGCCGAAGCTGGAGCAAGTGCAAGGCCACAGGGATGGCGAGCGCCAGCAAACCCCAGAGTATGTCAGGACGACCCCACACAGACGCGAATTTAGCCCGATTTTTGCGGCATGACCCAGGGGGAACTCAAGGACTTTTTGTGGGAGAAAGCTTCGCAGTACGAGGTGCCGGATTTCATCCCGCACGACCCCCTTTCTGTGCCCCACCGTTTCACGCGCCGTGAAGACGTCGAAGTGTCTGCATTCTTGGCGGCGACGTTGGCTTGGGGCAACCGGGTGTCCATCCTCAAAAGCTTGGACAAATTGATGGAATGCATGGACCACGCGCCCGGGCAATTCGTCTTGGAGCATGAGGAGACGGACCTCAAAGTCTTCGATGGGTTTGTGCACCGAACGTTCCAAGCCGAGGACGCACGCGGGTTCATGCGGGCCTTGCGTGGGTTGATGCGAGCGCACGGAAGCCTGGAATCGGCCTTTCAAGTGCACGCGCCTGAAGGTGAGGGCCCCGCCAGCATCAAGCCGATGCTTGCGGGATTCCACCGCGCGTTCATGGCCCAAACTGGCGTGCCGCCACGCACCAAAAAACACGTGGCCAACCCCGAGGCGGGTTCCGCGGCCAAGCGCCTCAACATGTTTCTTCGGTGGATGGTTCGCCCGTCAACCCGAGGGGTGGACTTGGGGCTTTGGTCGTCGTTCAGGCCGCAGGATTTGCACATCCCACTGGACGTGCACACCGGCAACGTGGGGCGCAAACTCGGCCTGTTGACGCGCAAGGCCAACGACTGGCGGGCGGTGGACGAGTTGACGGCCTCTTTGCGGGAGATGGACCCCCAAGACCCGGTCCGGCTGGATTTTGCGCTGTTTGGGTTGGGGGCGATGGAAGGATTTTGACCTTTGCGCGGTGAAGTTGCGTGAGACCAATGACGGAAGCCACACCCTCCACAACCCGGAGATGGACGTGTTCTACCACAGCGTGCATGGCGCATGGGCGGAGACACAACACGTGTTCGGTGCTATGGGCTTGGACGAGGCTTGTGTGCGGCACCCCGAGGGGCCCATCCACATTTTGGAGGTGGGACTTGGCACGGGACTCAACGTCTTGGACGCCTGGGTGCGGGCCAAATCCTCAAACCGACAGGTGGTCGTCCGAAGCCTCGAACCCAAGCCCTTGAGCTGGGCCGACGTCGCGCCGCTGGGCCATGCCACGCTCGCCGAAGCACCCGAAGAGGTGCTCCAGAACATCGTGGCAGGACGCCATGTCGACGTTCATATGGATTTCACCAGAATCAACGCCGGCGTCATGGACGCGCCCCTGGAGGAAGGCTGGGCCGACGTCGTGTACTTCGACGCCTTCGCCCCGGCGGCACAGCCGGAATTGTGGACCGTCCCTGTGATGGACCGGATGCGGTGGGCGCTCAAGCCAGGCGGTCAGTTGGTGACGTATTGCGCCAAGGGCGACGTCCGTCGGACCATGGAAGAGGCAGGATTCCAGGTGGACCGAATCCCTGGCCCCCCAGGCAAGCGCGAAATGCTGCGCGCCACCAAAGTGGCACGTCCACGAGGACTGTTCAACGTCCGCGCCTACATGGTGGTGGTCCAAGAAGGGAAGGTCTTGGTGTCCTACGAGCGGCTGCCGATGGGTGGGGTCATGAAATTTCCAGGCGGAGGCGTGGAGTGGGGTGAAGGACCAGCCGCAGCCATTCGTCGTGAGGCCTTGGAAGAGTTGGGGCAGTCGGTGACGGTGGACGCGTTGTTGCACGTCAGCCGCAAGGCCCACATCAGTTCCTTCGACGAGAACCAGCAGGTGTTGGCCATCCACCATCTGGCCCGATTGGATGGCCCTGTGCGCTTTAAGGACGACGGCATGTTGGAGGATGTGTTTGGCAAGGGCGTGCCCTTGATGGACCAAAAGCTCGGCTGGCGCGACGTCCACACGCTCAAGCCGCAAGACTTTCACTTCGCTTCAGACCGAGAGGCGTGGGAGGTGTGGCAGAAGAGCCAGCCCACGGGGTGACGCTTCCCGCCGGGGCCGGGTTCAGCCCAGCAGTCCCCAACGCTGCTCCACGCAATCGTCGATGCGCCTGCAAAGCTGTTCTGGGGTGAACGTCCGCCACCCGAGCTCGTTCAATTCCCCGCCCAAGACGAAGTACGAATCGAGGTCGATGGCTTGCATGTCCGCCAGGACGTGTTCGCGGAAATTCAGCAACGCAATCCATCCGTCGTCCTCCACAAGCTCGTCGAACCACTCCTCGTAGTACGCGTCGTCGCCGTGGTGAAAGTTGAGCACGTTCTCGCCAATCAGCACAAACTTGGTCACCCCGCCCGCCATCAACGGGTCGATGACCTCGCGTTTCAAAAGCATGATGTCGTTGAACAAGCAATCGTTCCATTCGCCAATGAATTCCAAGATCGCGTACCCCTCGTCGTAATCGGCGTAGAGGATCTTGGTGTAGAGCGTTTGGCTTCCAAACTCATCCCATTGGGGGTGGATGAAGTGGTTGTAGACCTTGAGGTGGTAGGCAAACTCGTTGTACACCCGGTCGTAGAACGGGCTCTGGGGATCTTGGCTCGCGACGTAGTGGTTGCGCCAGGCGTAGTAGGGTTCAAGAGCGTGCATGGGTCAGTCCTTGTGGGCCTCCACAGCGGCGCGCACGCTGCCGTGGGACAACAAAAGCGCTTCAGCTTCCGCCATGTTCAACCCCGTGGCATCGGCCACCATTCTGGAGCCACGTTCGACCAACTTGGCGTTGGAAAGCTGCATGTCCACCATGCGGTTGCCTTGCACGTGGCCGAGTCGAATCATTGCGGCGGTCGTGAGCCTGTTGAGGAGAAGTTTGGTGGCCGTTCCTGCTTTCATGCGGGTCGACCCCGTCACGAATTCCGGCCCCGTGACCGCCACGACTGGATGGTCGCACGCCCCGACAACCAGGCTGTCTGGGTTGCAGGTGACGCACCCTGTCAGCAGGCCATGTTTCCGTGCTTGGTTCAGCGCACCGACCACGTAAGGGGTTCGTCCACTTGCAGCGATGCCGACCACGGTGTCGTGTTCAGTCAATTGGTGCGATTCCAAGTCTCGCCAGCCTTGTGCTTCGTCGTCTTCGGCCCCCTCCACCGCCCGGCGGATGGCGGTGTCGCCTCCTGCCATGATGCCCACCACCACGCCATGGGGCACCCCGAAGGTGGGTGGACATTCGCTGGCGTCGACCACCCCGAGGCGGCCGCTGGTGCCTGCCCCCAAGTAAAACAACCGTCCTCCCTGAGCCATTCGCGGGACCAAGGCTTCAATCAACCCGGCCAGCGCAGGCAGGGCCGCTTCCACGGCCGGTTGGACGTCGTGGTCCACTTGGTGCATGGCGTCCAAGAGTTCATGAACGTCCATGTTGTGGAGGTTGTCGAACGCACCAGGTTGTTCCGTGGGGGGCAGTGGGTTGGAGTCTGAAGCCATGGTCAGGGGTCTCCTTCAAAAGTACAGTGCAGCGTCAAGGTCAAACCCCCGCTTCGGCCCAAATCTCCCAAGCCTTGTCGGCCTGCAACCTGAGCATGTCTTCGCCGTTGAGCACCACCGCGCCTTGCACTTGTGCCTCGCGGAGCAACCGCGTTTTCGGGGGGGAATACACCAGGTCCACCACGAGGTGTCCCGCGCCCAAGTTGGAGGTGGGGAAGTCCACCATGTTCTCGGTGTTGGGGGACATGCCCACCGGGGTGCAATGCACCACCAACAAGTGGTGCTGAATCAACGCAGGGTTGAGTTCGTCGTAACCAATCACAGGCGCACCTGCATGCAGTTTGCCTTCTGCGCTGCGGCCCGACCGGGAGACCGCCACCACGTCAATGCCCAAGTCTTGCAAGGCCCAGATGACCGCGGCTGCACTGCCACCGGTGCCCAACACCAACGCCCTCTCGTGGGTGTTTTTCAAGAAAGGCTGGATGGAACGTCTGAACCCCCACGCGTCGGTGTTGTGTCCCACCCATCCCTTTGGCGTGCGCACCAACGTGTTGACCGCGCCAATTTGTACGGCCTCAGGCCCCAAGCTTTGGAGGAACGGCATCACGGCAGACTTGTGCGGAACGGTGACGTTCAATCCCACCACGTCGGGGTTGTCCTGGGACCAGGCTGGAAATGAGGAGATGTCGGGAAGGTCGAACGCCTCGTAGCTCAGGTCATGTCGCCCGAGTCGTTCAAAGCGCGCGGCAAACAACTTGGGGCTTTGCGAATGGCCGACAGGGTGGCCGATCAATCCAAGTCGCTTGACGCCACCCACGGTCAGGAATCCTGTTTGTTCGCCTCGCCCCAACGGTGAATCCCCCACACCACGGCGGCCCCGAGGCACATCCAAGCCGCAGCCGCCCACACGTCCTCGGACGCGGGAGAGACGTTGACCAGAAGCCATTCCACGCGGCCGTCGCTGTGGGTGTACAACGGGCGGACGCCTTCTTTCCAGGGCCACAATGCTTGAAGAGAGCCCACCAAAAACCCGGTGAGGGTGGCGAGGGCAGGCCGTCTGTGGGTGGCAAGCAACCATTTCAACCCTCGGCTGAAGGTGAGGAGCCCCAAGACGGCGCCCATGCCAAACGCCGCAATTTTGGCCACGTCGAAGCTCTTGATGGCCGACAGCACCGGGGCGTAAGCGCCCAGGATCAGCAACAAGAAGCTCCCTGAAATGCCGGGCAGCAACATGGCGCAAATGGCGAGCATGCCAGAGCCCATGAGCCACAACGCGGAAGTGGATTGCACCAATGGCGGGAGGGATGTGACAAACCCGGCCACGGCGCACCCCACAGCACCCCACACCCAAGCTTGCGCGTTCCAGGGGGACAAATGGCGTCCGACCAAGGGGACGGAGGCGGCCACGAGCCCTGTGAAGAAGGCACGGAGCATGACGGGTTCGTGTTCCAGCAACCAGTGCAGGGGTGCGGCCAACGTGACCACGGCGGTGAGGATGCCCGCGCCGAGGGCCAGCAGGAATGGGCCGTTGATGGCCTTCCAAGCCTGTTTGAACTCCCCGCGTCGGACGAATGCGAGCCCGTCGCCGCTGAGCGCCGAGAGGCTGTTCAGGAGCGGATCGTAAATGCCTGCAATGAACGCGATGGTGCCTCCGCTGACCCCTGGAACGAGGTCGGCCATGCCCATGGCAAATCCTTTCAATGCGATTTGCCCGTGTTGGTTCATGCCACGTCCATGTCAGGGGCAAACGTCGCGGCCCAGGCCTTGATGCCGCCTTCCAAGTTGTGCACGTTGTCCATCCCAAGCTGGGTGGTCAGTGCCTGCGTGACGGCAGCGGAGCGGGCGCCGGAGCGGCAGTGAATCACCAAAGGGTGGTCCTTGGGCAGGTGCTCGACGTGGGCAGGGATGTCCGCCATCGGGATGTGCTTGCCGTCGATGTGGCTGACCTCCCGTTCGTACGGTTCACGAATGTCGATCAAGGTGTGCTCGACGTTGTCTTGGCGCCAAGCGTGCAATTGTTCAACCGAGATGGATTTCATGTCCGCGAAGGTAGCGGTTCAGTCGTCCTCGACTTCGGCGTCTTCTGGAATTTGGCGCACCCCTTCCGCCATCTCGGCAGGGAGGTGGTCAAAGAACGTGTCGCCACGCAAGCCGAGGCGCAGGCACTCCAAGGGGATGACGTCGTGGGGGCCGATGTTGCCCAAATTCACGTTGGCCCCAAACTGCTTGAGGAACCACACTTGTTGGGGCTTCTTGGGCGCTTCCCACAGGATGTCCTCGAGCTGGACTTTGGCCAAGATGCGCCGCACCAAGGCGGTGTGGGCGGTGCCGTTGGGGCGGTAGATGCCCACGTTGCCGCTTTCGCGGGCCTCGGCAATGACCTTCCAGCTGCCTGCAGCCAGCTCTTGTTCCATCATCGAAGTCCACTTGTTGGGGCTGATGAGGATGCCGGCTTCCTTGGAGCCCACCTCGCTCAACACGCGGTAGTTCTTGGCCAAGCGGCTGATCATCTCGCACTTCACTTGCTCGTCAATGACCATGGAGCCGTCGCTCACTTCCACCGTTTCCAACCCGAGGTCGTCCACAAAGCGCAAGTAGTCGTCGAGTTGGTTGCGGACGAAAAAGGCCTCGAACAGCGTGCCGCCCGGGTAGACCATCAGTCCGGCGTCGTGGTAGAGTTTGATCTTCTCCTTGACGTTGGGGGTGGCGATGGAGGTGCCAAATCCGAGCTTCAGCAAGTCGACTTTCTCGGCGTTGACCTCGAGGAAGTCTTCGGCTTGACGGAGGCTCAGGCCTTTGTCCATGACCATGGTCAAGCCCGATTCGCGGGGCTTCGCGGGGCGCTCCGGCAGATGCGTAAGGTTGTGGTTCATTGTTCAGGGTTTCATGCGCGTGTAGCGGCTGGCCACGCGTGGGTCGTCGAGCAAACCTGGGTAGGTTTCCAACAACCGGTTCATGCCGTCATAATCTGCAAGGAGCAAATGGTCGAGCAAGCGCAATGCTTCCCCATCCATCCGCAACGCGAACAGGCTGACGAATTGTTTGTACCCCAGCACTGTGGAGGTGGGTGGGACGTGCTCGAAAGCATTGTCGAGCAAAATCAGTGCTTGTTCATGCGCCTCAAGTGCTTGCATGTTGTCCACGCGTTCCTCCCACGCTTCCACGTGTTTGGGGTTGCGCTCCAACAACTGCACCAGGCAAGTGTCCGCTTCTTCATGGCGCCCCATTTTCTTCAAAACGGTGGCCATCATCAGCAAAGTGTCTTCGTGGTGGGGGTTCTGCAGCAGGGCGGTGGCCATGTGTTCCAACGCGCCTTCCTGGTTCCCTTTCAAATCTTCCAGCACCCCGAGTCCCACATGGGCCTCCAAAAAGTGCGGGTCGAGTTCCAAACATTGGTGGTAGTACTCCGCCGCCTCCTCGAGGCTTCCCATGTGCTCCAAGCATTCCCCCATGTAGCAAAGCGTGCTGGGTTGGGGGGCGTCCACTTCAAGGGACTCTCGGTGCACTTCCAGGGCGTCGCCATACTTCTCCATGGCCGTGAGCGCTTCCGCCTTTTGGTGGTACGCCGGCGCAAAAGCCCCTTCAATGGCGATGGCAAAGTCGTACGCATCCACAGCTTCCTTCAGCTTTCCGAGGCGCTGGTGGGCGTTGCCGAGGTTGTACCAGGCTGCAAAGCTGTAGGGGTGGTCGTCCAAGTAGCGGAGGTAGAAGTCTGCCGCTTCTTGGATGCGTCCTTCCTTGTCGTAGCAGAAGGCCAACTCGTACAGCGCGGTTTCGTTGCTCGGGTCGGCGTCCAAGGCGTCGTGCAAAATGCGGATCGCTTGCTTCCACTCGCCAAGGTTCTCGTGCTCCAACGCGACATCGATGTAAACGTCGCGCTTGAGTTCCGCGTCTGCGAACGTGAGCACGGCGTTGAAGTGCTGAAGCGCGAGCTTGTGCTCGTGCATCTGGCTGTAGATGTTGGCGAGTGTGAGGTGGATTTCCTCGTTGTGGGGTTCAAACGACAACAAGTTCTTGAGCCGGGGGATCGCTTGAATGTGCTTGCCCGTGCTGGCCAGAATCTGGGCCTCACGAAGCTGGAGGGAGATGCTTTCAGGGAACAAGCCGATGGCGTGGTGGTGCACCTGTTGGGCTTTCCGAACCGAGCCTTTCTCCAGGAAATGCTCAATCAGCCACTCCAATTCATCGTGGTCGAAAAACTTGGAATCGCCAGCTTTCATCATGGCTTCAAAGGCCTTGACCAACGCGTGAAGTTGCTCTTCTTCTTGATGTCGACGTTCCTCGTCTTGCATGCCACTCAAAGTACAAGGCAAATGTCGGAAGAATCCTTCAGAACTGGTGGGCTTTTGAACATGGACCCAGGAAAAATGAACATCGATGAGCTGGACCCAAGGGTTACCTTGCGGCCATGTTGATTGCGTCCATTTCAGGCATCCGCGGCACCGTGGGAGGCCAGGCAGGCGAGGGGCTGAGCCCCTCAGATGTGGTCCAATTCGCCAGCGGATTTGGCGCTTGGATTCTTCAAAAGCACCTCACTTCCGAGCGCAAGCCGGTCGTGGTGGTGGGGCGCGACGCCCGGATCAGTGGGCCGTGGGTCCGAGACATCGTGTGCGGAACCTTGAATGCCCAAGGCATCGACGTGATCGACTTGGGACTGAGCACCACCCCCACGGTGGAATTGGCCGTGCCAGGGTTGGAGGCCGATGGCGGGTTGATTTTGACCGCCTCCCACAACCCCAAACAATGGAACGCCTTGAAGTTGCTGAACGAGCATGGCGAATTCCTGTCCAAGGATGCGGGGGAACGCGTGTTGGACTTGGCCAAGTCGACCTTGACGTTTGCCGACGTGGACGACACCGGCACCACCACCCACGACGGCACGTGGTTGCAGAAGCACGTGGACCACGTGTTGGGCTTGGAGCTCGTCGACCCCGACGCCATCCGTGCGGCCGGCTTGAAAGTGGCCGTGGATGCGGTGAACTCCTCTGGCGGGCTGGCGGTGCCCCTTCTTCTTGAGGCGCTCAATGTGGACGTTGTGCCGGTGCATTGCGACCCCACAGGATATTTTGCCCACAACCCGGAGCCCCTGCCCCAACACCTCGTGGATTTGACGGACGCCGTCACGGCCCAGTCGTGCGACTTGGGCATCAGCGTGGATCCTGACGTGGACAGGCTGTGTTTTGTGAGCGAGGACGGGAGCTTCTTCGGGGAAGAATACACCCTTGTGGCGGTGGCCGACCATGTGTTGGCCCACACCCCAGGACCGACGGTCAGCAATTTGAGCAGCACCCGCGCCCTTCGTGAAGTGAGTGCCCGCCACGGATGCACGTACACCGCCGCGGCCGTGGGGGAGGTCAACGTCGTGGCCCAAATGCGGGAGGTCGGAGCCATCCTTGGCGGCGAAGGCAACGGCGGGGTCATTTACCCCACGTCGCATGCCGGACGGGACGCGTTGGTGGGCATCGGTTTGTTCCTGACGTTGCTGGTGTCGAAGGGCATGACGTGCAGCGCGCTGCGCGCTACCTACCCAGATTTCAGCATGGTCAAGGACAAGATGGACCTGCCTCCGGTGGATGTGGACAAGGCACTTGCCGCCCTCCAATCGGAAGTCAAAGACGCCGAAGTGAACGACGTCGACGGGGTGAAGTTTGACCTGGAGCACGGGTGGGTGCATTTGCGCAAAAGCAACACCGAGCCGATCATTCGGATTTACGCAGAGGGCCCGACGCCGCAGGAGGCCCAGGCACTTGTGGACAGGTTCAAAGGAGACTTGAAGCGTCACTTGGCGTCGTTGGAGGGACCTCAAGCGTAAATTTGTCGGCATGAGTGCCGCCTATTTGGACAACGCAGCCACGACCCCGGTCGCCCCTGAGGTGGCCGAGGCCATGTTGGACGTGTACCAACATGCGTTCGGCAATCCATCGTCGTCCCACGCCGTGGGCCGCAAGGCGAAGGCGCTCGTGGAAACCAGCCGCAGGGCCATCGCCGCGCGCCTCAAGTGTGCGCCGCGTTCCATTTGCTTCACTTCAGGTGGCACGGAAGCGGACAACCACGCCATCTCCGCCGCGGTGGGATGCTTGGGCGTCACGCGCATTGTCACGTCAGCCGCAGAGCACAGCGCGGTGGTCAAGGCGTCTGCGTCCATGGAGGCCAAGGGCGTGGAAGTGGTCCATGTGCGTCACTTGCCTTGCGGGGAAGTGGACATGGCCCATTTGCGCGAGTTGCTCGAGGACGCTTCGGCCAAAACGTTGGTGTCCCTGATGCATGCCAACAACGAAGTCGGCGTGATGATCGACTTGCAAGCTGTTGGGAAGTTGTGCCGGACGCATGGGGCTTTGTTCCACAGCGACACGGTCCAAACGATGGGGCATTACCCCATGGACCTGTCCGAGGTGGACATCGATTTTCTGGCGTGCAGCGCCCACAAATTTCACGGCCCCAAAGGTTCAGGGTTCCTGTACACCAACCCTGACTTGCGCATCGACGGCATGATTGTCGGTGGAGGTCAGGAGCGCGCCATGCGCGGCGGCACAGAGAACGTGGCGGGCATCGTGGGTTTGGCGAAGGCGTTTGAGCTCGCCTTCGTGCACATGGTGGAGCACGAATCTCATGTGCGCGGGGTGAAGCAGCTCATGGTGGACGGGCTTCGTAACCGCCTCCCAGAAGTGGTGTTCAACGGCAATTCGGACCAAGAGGACCGCTTGTACACGGTGCTCAACGTGAAATTCCCACCGCACCCCAACAGCGGGATGGCCACCTTCCTGCTCGACTTGGAAGGGGTGGCTTGCTCGGGCGGGAGCGCGTGTTCCAGCGGCGCAACCCAGGGCTCGCACGTGTTGCGTGCCCTCGGCTGCCAGGACCCCCAGCGTGCCAGCGTCCGGTTCTCTTTTTCGAGGTACACGACGTCGGCAGACATTGACAAAGCCTTGGATGCCGTGGACAAAGTCTTTGCGCCCGTCCTCGTGGAGGGTTGATTGGGCCTGTACCTTCGGGGCATGCTGGGCAACCGCATTTTTCATCGGCTGATCGGGGTCCGGATTCCCCGTTTGTTGTGGGCGCAACATCGCCCAGCAGATGCGCAGCGTGGCGTGTTTTTGGGGTTGATTCACGGGTTGGCCTCCACCGAGTACGGCCGCGCCCACGGCGTCCATCACCTGTCCGACGTCTCCCGCCGCAAGGATTTTGTCCGTGCCTTGCCCGTGGTCCAATACGACGAGCTGAAGCCTTGGATTGAACGGGCCATGGCAGGGGAGGAGAATGTTCTTTGGCCAGGGGAGACCACGTGGTTTGCCCAAAGTTCAGGCACCACCACCGACCAGTTCAAATGGTTGCCTGTCACCCGGGATGCGCTCCAACGTGGCCACTATCGGGGCGGCAAGGATTTGTTGGCCCAGTATTGTGCCCAGGTTCCGGAAGCCCAATTGTACCAGGGCAAGCATTTGATCCTTGGTGGGTCCAGCGCGCTGGTGCACGACGGCCACCATGCCGTCAAAGGAGACCTGAGTGCCATCATTGTCAACCATCTCCCGCCTTGGTGCGAGGCCCGAAGAACCCCAGACAAATCGATCGCTTTGATGGACGATTGGACGTCCAAGGTGGACGCCATCGCGGATGCCACGATGACGGAGGACGTGCGGATTTTGGCGGGGGTTCCCAGTTGGATGGCTTTGGTTTGCCAGCGGGTGCTGGAGAAAAGTGGAAAGTCGAACCTGTGGGAAGTGTGGCCCAATCTGTGGTTGTACATGCACGGCGGCGTGGGCTTTGCGCCGTATCGGAGGACCTTCGAGTCGCTGCTGCCGCCGCGCAAGGGAGTTCGGGGCATTCACTATTTGGAGACCTACAACGCTTCAGAGGGTTTTTTCGCATTCCAAGACGACCTTGAGCGGGACGACATGGCTTTGCTGATGGACCACGGGGTGTACTACGAGTTTGTCCCCATGTCGGAATTGGACAAGGACGAGCCGGCGGCCCTCGAATTTCGAGAAGTGGAGGAGGGCCAAACCTACGCGCTTGTGGTCTCCACCAACGCCGGCGTGTGGCGCCTGATGGTGGGGGATCTGGTCACCATCACCTCCAAAATCCCCTTGCGCGTGCAAGTGGTCGGCAGGGTGACTTCGCACCTCAATGTGGTCGGGGAGGAGTTGATGGCGCAGAATGCCGACCGGGCTTGGGCGGAAGTGGCCAAGGCCCTGAACACGGAGGTGTACAACTTCACCGGGGCGCCGCGGTTCGACGACGCTGGCAAGCCCGTCGCCCATCGCTGGGTGGTGGAGTTCCAGCCTGGACGTAACGTGCCGCCTGCGGCCCAATTGTCGGCTGAATTGGATCGGTGGTTGAAAGCCGTCAACGGCGATTACCAAGCCAAGCGGACAGACAACCTCATCTTGGAGGCGCCACAAGTTGATGTGGTGCCTGAAGGTTCGTTTGACCGATGGCTGGCCGAGCGCGGTCGCCTGGGAGGGCAGCACAAGGTGCCCAGGCTCGATGCGTCTGGGGCGATTTTGGAAGGGGTGCTTGCCTGCGCCTCGGCGTCTGCGGAATAGTTATCCCCAACCTGTTGACGGGCCTTGGAAGGGCGTGTGGTCCGACCTACTTTGGTCACTCAAATTTCGTTTCATTTCGACCCCTTCCCATGCATCTCGCCGTCGCAGGAAACATTGGCTCAGGAAAGACCACGTTGACCACGTTGTTGGCCAAGCACTACCGCTACACCCCCCACTTTGAAGAGGTGGACAACAACCCGTACCTCAACGACTTCTACAAGGACATGACCCGTTGGTCGTTCAACCTGCAGGTGTACTTCCTTCGGAGTCGCTTCTCTCAGTTGATTGAGATGAAGAAGAAGGGCAAGCCCATCATCCAAGACAGAACGATCTACGAGGACGCCAACATCTTCGCCCCCAACCTCCAGGCCATGGGGCTGATGACGACCCGGGATTTTGAGAACTACCTCTCGCTGTTCGAGTTGATGGAGGAATTCGTCACGCCCCCAGATTTGCTCGTGTACTTGCGTGCTTCGGTGCCCACGTTGGTCTCCCAGATTCAGAAGCGTGGTCGCGATTACGAAGAGGCCATTCGCCTCGATTACCTCAACCGCCTCAATGAGCGTTACGAAGCTTGGATCAGCACCTACAGCAAGGGAGAGTTGCTCATCGTGGACGTCGACGACAGCAACTTCCACGAGAACAAAGAGGACTTGGGCAAGATCATCACAAGCATCGACGGCAAGCTCAACAGCCTCTTCAGCTGAAGAAGTCCCCTCAAGTTGACGACAGAAAAAAGGCCTGCTCATCGAGCAGGCCTTTTTCATGTGACGTCATTTCAATCACTGCACGGGCACGCCCATCACGGCGAATCCCACGGTCACATCGTCTTTGATGAACCAGTCCAACTTGTCGTCGAACGTCTGAGAGTGGTACGTGATGTTGTGCTTGGTGCGGTCCATGTTGAATTTGCCTGTCACGGCAATGCCTTGTTGGTCTCCGGGCACGTCGGTTTGGGAGATGCTCACGGGGATGGAGTAGTCCAACTTCACCCCGTTCATGTCCAAGCTTGCTGACAACGTGTTGTCCTGGATGCCATTCACAGTCAAGACCGCGGTGGGGTGCGTTTCAACGTTGAAGAAGTCCCCAGAACGAAGGTGGCCTTCCAAGCTGGCTTTTTCCTCTCCAGTCAAATCGGTGACTGCGATTTGAGTCATGTCGAAGTTGACCACGCCGTCTTGGATTTGGCCGTTGGCCACTTTGAATTTGCCGCCCGACACAGACAATGTGCCCTGGTGACCGTCGCCGGTCAACTTTTCAGCAGACCAAGTGACTTTGGGCGCCACTTTGGTGATGGCGTAGAGGCCGTCCGCCAAGGTGGCAGAAGCTTCTGAACCGTGGTTGTGGTCTTGGCCGGATTCAGGGGCAGATGTGCCGCATGCTGCGAGCAAGGAGGCCCCGAGAAGGAGGGAGAAAAACTTGTTCATTCAGAAAGGGTTTCAGTTGCTTGAGCAACAACCTCGGTGCGGTCCTGGTTCACAGTGTCCGCATGGCCTTCTCCGTGACCGCCACCCAGGATGGGTGCAATCACCAAGCCCACGAGGCAGGTCAATTTGATCAAGATGTTCATGGAAGGACCAGAAGTGTCTTTGAACGGGTCTCCTACGGTGTCGCCTGTGACGGCGGCCTTGTGGGCGTCAGAGCCCTTGAAGGTCATCTCGCCGTTGATTTCAACGCCGGCCTCGAAAGACTTCTTGGCGTTGTCCCATGCACCACCGGCGTTGTTTTGGAAGATGGCCCAAAGCACACCGCTTACGGTCACACCCGCCATGTAGCCACCGAGGGTTTCTGCCGCCCAGGCCGCTTCAGCGCCCAACAACAAGGGCAACAGTCCAATGACCAAGGGGAAGAGGATGGTCATGGCGCCAGGCAACATCATTTCTTTCAGAGCAGCTTGGGTGGAGATGTCCACACACTTGCCGTATTCCGGGGTGCCAGTGCCTTCCAAGATTCCAGGAATCTCTTTGAACTGACGACGGACTTCTTGCACCATTTCCATGGCGGCCTTGCCAACGCTGTTCATGGCCAACGCTGAGAACACCACAGGAACCATGCCTCCAATGAAGAGTGCGGCGAGCACATTGGCTTTGAAGATGTTGATGCCTTCAATTCCGGTGAACTCGACGTAAGCTGCAAAAAGGGCGAGGGCGGTCAACGCTGCAGATGCGATGGCGAAGCCTTTTCCGATTGCGGCTGTGGTGTTGCCCACAGAGTCCAAAATGTCGGTGCGCTCGCGCACTTCCTCAGGAAGTTCACTCATCTCAGCGATGCCACCTGCGTTGTCGGCAATGGGGCCGAATGCGTCGATGGCCAACTGCATGGCGGTGGTCGCCATCATGGAACATGCTGCAATGGCCACGCCGTAGAATCCGGCGAACTCGTAGGCAGTGTAAATGGCCGCTGCGAACAACAAAATGGGGCCGAACGTGGAGATCATGCCCGTCGCCAATCCTGCAATGATGTTCGTGGCCGCACCGGTGGAAGACTGTTGGACGATCTCCAAGACGGGCTTCTTGCCCAACCCAGTGTAGTACTCGGTCATGTAGCTGATGGCGCCGCCCACGATGAGGCCGACCACCACAGAGTAGAACACGTTCATGGAACTGAACGTGCGCAGGCCTTCACCGAAGAAGTCCATGCTCAGCTCGGCAGGCAACATGACGTCCACGAGGAAGTAGCACGCCACTGCTGTCAAGATGATGGAACCCCAGTTTCCGCGGTTCAACGCAGATTGGACTTGGGCTTCTTTGGCGTCGTCGCCCACGCGGATGACCTGTGCTCCAAGGATGGAGAACACGATGCCGAGGGCAGAGATGACGAGGGGCAACAAAATGGTGGACATGCCGCCGAAGTTGTCGACGATGGCTCCGCCCATGTCGCTGATGACGTAGTTGCCGAGCACCATGGCCGCCAACACGGTGGCCACGTAGGAGCCGAACAAGTCTGCACCCATGCCGGCCACGTCGCCCACGTTGTCGCCGACGTTGTCTGCGATGGTGGCAGGGTTGCGGGGGTCGTCTTCAGGAATGCCAGCTTCCACCTTGCCCACGAGGTCGGCGCCGACGTCGGCCGCCTTCGTGTAAATGCCGCCGCCCACACGGGCGAACAAGGCGATGCTTTCTGCACCGAGTGAGAATCCGGCGAGGGCCTCAAGGATGATGGTCATTTGGTCCACAGAGGTGCCTTCTGCGCCGCCGCCCATCCAACCGAGAAGGAGGATGAAAAGGGCACTCAGACCGAACACGGCGAGACCCGCCACGCCGAGGCCCATCACCATGCCGCCTGTGAAGGAGACTTTCAAGGCTTCGCTCAAACTTGTGCGTGCGGCTTGGGTGGTGCGGACATTGGCCTGGGTGGCGATGCGCATGCCGATGTTTCCGGCGAGTGCGGAGAACACGGCACCGATCACGAAGGCCACCACGATGAACCAGTGCGTGGTTTCCACCATGGAGGAGACGAGGCCGAGGAGCGCGCCAGCGATGACGACAAAGACCGCCAGAATGCGGTACTCAGCGCTCAAGAAGGCCAAAGCGCCTTCGTGGATGTGCTGGGCGATTTCACTCATTCGGGCTTCGCCCGTGCTTTGCTTGCGGACCCAAGCGGCTTGAATGGCCATGACGACCAGTCCGAGGACGGCCAAGCCAGGTACGAGGTAGAGCAGAGATTGCTGCATAGGTAATTGGTTAGGGAGCGGGGCTCCGGTTGATCTTAAGGTTGGGTTCGGCCGACGGAATCACGCGACGTACGCGACGTCCTTGACGGCTTCGACGATGTCTTTGACTTGCGGCAGGGCTTCTTCAATCAGGCTTGTGGAGAAGGCGAATGGCGTGTCGCTCTGGCACAACCGACGAATCGGAGCATCCAAGTGGTCGAACGCATGACGCTGCACGCGGTAGGTGATTTCTGTTGCAATCGAGGCCACAGGGAAGCTCTCTTCCACGATGACCAAGCGGTTGGTCTTCTTGATGCTTTCCACAATGGTGTCGATGTCGAGCGGACGGATGGTGACCAAATCGATGACCTCGGCCTCGATGCCCTCCTTGGCCAATTCGTCGGCCGCGGCGTGAACGTCTTTGAGGATCTTGCCAAACGAGACGATGGTCACGTCGTCTCCCTTGCGACGCACGTTGGCCTTGCCAATGGGGACCAAGAATTCACCTTCGGGGATCATGCCCTTGTCGCCGTACATCTTTTCCGACTCCATGACCAGCACGGGATCGTTGTCACGGATGGCGGATTTCAAAAGTCCCTTGGCCTCGTAGGGGGTGAAGGGGGTCACCACTTTTAGGCCTGGCATGGAGGCGTAGAGGCTCTCGTAGCTCTGGCTGTGTGTGGCTGCAAGTTGACCCGCGGTGCCGTTGGGACCGCGGAACACGATGGGCACTGGGAACTGTCCGCCGCTCATCTGGAGCATTTTGGACGCGTGGTTGATGATTTGGTCAGACGCCAACACCGCAAAGTTCCAAGTCATGTACTCCACGATGGGGCGGAGTCCGTTCATGGCGGCCCCGACTGCAATGGCGCTGAAGCCCAGCTCTGCAATCGGCGTGTCGATGACACGTTCGGCTCCAAACTCATCCAACATGCCCTTGGAGGCCTTGTAAGCGCCGTTGTATTCGGCCACTTCCTCTCCAAGCAAAAACACCGACTCGTCGCGGCGCATCTCTTCGCTCATGGCCTCGGCCACCGCTTCTCTGAATGTGACTTCACGCATTTTATGCTGCAATTTGGGCGGCAAAGATAGTGGATGTGGCGATGCCATGCCACTGGCGCCTGAAGGAGGCCCAGACTCGTCCCACCTGACCTAACTTTGACCTCCCTGTGGACGCCCAACAACGCGACCTCAGCCCTTGAACATTGCGCCATGAAAATTCTCGTTTGCATCAGCAAAGCGCCGGACACCACAAGCCGGATTGCCTTCACCGAAGGCGACACCCAATTCGACAGCAATGGGGTGCAATTCATTGTCAACCCCTACGACGAGTGGTACGCGTTGGTGCGTGCGCTGGAGCTGAAGGAAGCCCAGGGTGGCTCGGTGACCACAATCACGGTGGGAGAAGCCGATTGCGACCCCGTGATCCGCAAGGCGCTGGCCATTGGGGCCGACGACGCGGTCCGCATTGACGCCAACCCCACAGATGCCTTGCAGGTGGCCTCCCTCATCGCAAGCCATGCCAGCGAAGGCGGATACGATTTGGTGCTCTGCGGAAAAGAGACCATCGACCACAACGGTTCTGTGGTGGGCGGAATGCTCGCCGAACTCATGAACGCCTCGTTCGTCTCCTTGGCGACGTCCTTGGAAGTGGAAGGCGGCGTGGTGAAAGCCACCCGTGAAGCGGCAGGCGGCCTTGAAAGTGTGGAAGCTTCCTTGCCTGCAGTGGTGAGTGCAGCGAAAGGCATGGCCGAGCAGCGCATTCCTAATATGCGCGGCATCATGGCGGCGCGCACCAAGCCGTTGAACGTGGTGCCAGCTGGAGACGCCCTCCAAGGCGCGAGCGTGGCGAAGTTTGAACTGCCACCTGCGAAAGGAGACTGCAAGATGATTTCTGCAGACCAGCCTGAAGAGTTGGTGCGTTTGTTGCGCGAAGAAGCCAAAGTCCTTTGACCCAACCCTTGAATTGACGACAACATGAAGTGTTTGGCATACCTCCCAACCCAAGATGGACAAGCCACCAAGGCGGGTCTCGAAGCGGTTTCTTACGCCAAGAAGTGCGGAGCCGATGTGGTGGCGCTGGCCATTGGTGCCTTGAATGCAGACGGTGGCGCAGGCAGCGCCGGCGCCTCCAAGGTGTTGCACGTGGCCCAAGACCTCCAAGACGAAGCGCAAATCGCCCGTGCGGTCTCCGAGGCTGCAAAGGCGGAAGGGGCTTCCTTGGTGGTGGCTCCCCACAACCACGTGGGACGGGCAGTGGCCCCGCGCGTGGCCGTGCGTCTTGGCGCCGGCATGGTTCCCGGGGTGACCGGCTTGCTCGAGGGAAGCACCGTGAAGCGGAACGTGTTCAGTGGCAAAGCCATGGCCCACGTGTCTGTGGATTCTGAAGTGAAAGTGATCACCACCACACCCAACGCGTTTGGCCTGGAAGGTGGAGGTGCCGAAGCGGCTGTGGAGTCGTTTGCCCCTGAAGTGGGTGAGGCCTCGCTGAAGGTGACGGGATTCAAAGCGTCCAGCAGCGACGGTTCAGTGCCCCTCCCTGAGGCGGTGCGCGTGGTGTCTGCAGGCCGCGGTCTGAAGGGGCCTGAGCACTGGGGAATCGTCGAGGAATTGGCCACCTCCTTGGAGGCCACCACGGCGTGCAGCCGTCCAGTGAGCGACATGGGATGGCGCCCTCACCACGAGCACGTGGGACAAACCGGCATCACCATTCGCCCGGACTTGTACATCGCGGCTGGCATCTCTGGCGCGATCCAGCACCTTGCGGGTGTCAACCAAAGCAAAGTCATCGTGGCCATCAACACCGACCCTGAGGCCCCGTTCTTCAAGGCGGCGGATTACGGGATTGTCGGGGATGCCTTTGAGGTGTTGCCCAAGCTCACCGAGGCCATCAAAAACCTCGGCTGAGGCAGGACGCCCCAATCTTGCATCATGGCCCACATCGACCTTGAAATCCTCGACATTGCCTTGAGCGGCTCCTCTTCTGGGGCCTACGCTTTGGTGTTGGGCGAGGTGAAAGGCAAACGCAAACTGCCCATCGTCATCGGGGGAGCAGAAGCGCAGTCCATCGCCATCGAGATGGAGAACATGCGTCCAAGCCGGCCTTTGACCCACGATTTGTTTCGGAACACCTTGTCGGTGTTTGGGATGGAAGTCACCGAGGTCGTCATCCACAAGATGTCGGAGGGCATTTTTTACGCCCAATTGGTGGTGACCGATGGCATTCGCGAGGAGCGCATCGACTCGAGGTCGTCGGATGCGGTGGCCATTGCGGTTCGGTTTGGATGTCCCATCCGCTGCAGCACCCAAGTGATGGAGGCGGCAGGGGTGGAATTGGACGCCACCGACCAAGACTCTCCGGAGGAAGCGTTGCAGCCAGCTCCACAAGAGGAGATGGACGACGCCCCGAGCTTGGAAGATCTCAAGCGTCAACTGGACGAAGCCATCGCCACGGAGAATTACGAGCGCGCGTCGGAGCTGAAAAAGCAAATCGACGCGTTGGGAGGCTGAGTATCTTCGCATCATGACGAAATCTGTTGGCATCATCATGGGGAGCAAAAGCGACCTCCCGGTGATGGAAGGCGCGCAACGCGTGCTTCAAGAATTGGGGGTCGAGTGTGAAATGACCGTGGTGTCTGCCCACCGCACCCCCGACAGGATGGTGGACTACGCGCGCGGCGCGGCCGAGCGTGGTGTCGGTGTGATTGTCGCTGGGGCCGGTGGCGCAGCGCACTTGCCTGGCATGACGGCCTCCTTGACCCCGCTGCCTGTCATCGGCGTGCCCATCAAGAGCAGGAACAGCATTGACGGGTGGGACAGCGTGTTGAGCATCCTTCAAATGCCTTCCGGGGTGCCCGTGGCGACCGTGGCGTTGGACGGCGGCACCAACGCAGGCATTTTGGCGGCCCAAATCCTTGGCGCCACAGACGACGCCCTCCGCGCGCGCATTGCCGCCTTCAAGGAAGGGCTCAAGGACAAGGTCATGTCGTCGATTCAAGACGTGGAAGGGCACCGTCCAGCATGACAAGTTACACCCCTTCAGAACTTGATGCGCGGAAGTTGCATCAGTGTCTCCTTGGCGGCATCGCGCCTCGCCCCATCGCCTTTGTCAGCACCCAAGACGAGCAGGGGCGCGTGAACCTGGCTCCATTTTCCTACTTCAACGTGTTCTCATCGAACCCGCCGTTGTTGGTGTTTTCACCCGCACGTCGTGGCCGAGATGGCAGCACCAAGCACACCTGGGACAACGTCCAGCGCGTGCCAGAGGTGGTGGTGAACTTGGTCGACCATGCCATGGTTCACGCATGTTCCCTCGCGAGCACCGATTACGCAGAGGGCGTGGATGAATTTGTCAAAACAGGATTGACGCCCTTGGCGTCTGACGTGGTGTCGCCGCCGAGGGTGGCGGAGGCGCCGGTTCAGCTGGAGTGCAAGGTGGTGAAGTTGGAATCTCTAGGGGACGAGGGCGGAGCGGGACAGCTGGTGTTTGCGGAGATTCTCAAGATGCATTTTCGCGACGACGTCGTGAACGACGCCGGGGTGCCCGACGCCACGTTGTTGGACCTCGTGGGCCGCTGTGGCGGCGACCACTACGTCAGGGCGCACGGGGACGCGTTGTTCACCGTGCCCAAACCCTTGGGCGTCATGGGCATGGGGGTCGACGCCTTGCCCGAGGACATCCGAACCAGCCGTGTGTTGACCGGCAACCAGTTGGCCATGTTGGGCGGGGCAGAGGCTTTGCCGGACGAAACGGACGTGAACGAGCACAAACTCCTGGAGCTGGCAGACCTCTTCATGGAGCACGAGGACGACGGAGCCGCGTTGGAGCAGGCGCTTCACCAACACGCGGCGTCTTTGCTGGACCAGGGCATGGTGGATGAAGCGTGGAAAACCCTTTTGTCATTCAACGCGGGATGACCTCCAAACCCGGGGGCTGAAGCGTACTTTTGAACCATGGCATTTGAAGTGAAAGGCACCCTGAAGAAGCTGTTCGATCAGCAAGACTTCCCCAGCGGATTTTACAAGCGCGACTTTGTGGTCACCACGATGGAGCAGTACCCCCAAGACATCAAGTTCTCTGCGTTGAAGGAGAAGTCTGAGCAGTTGGGCCAATACTCGGAAGGCGACGTGTTGAACGTGAAGTTTGACCTGCGTGGCCGTGAGTACAACGGACAGTACTACGTCGATTTGAATGCATGGCGGGTGGAAAGTGCCGATGCGTCTGGGGCGGCCCCAGCGTCAGGTGCGCCTGAAGCCGTGAGTGCAACGCCCATGCCGGCGGTGCCTCCCATGCCGTCCGCGCCCGCAGGCGACGACGACTTGCCATTCTGACATCCGAAACCGTGACCGACCACGGTCCGACCTCGCCCATCGAACGGGCTCTGAACGCTTACGCGCGGGCATTCCAGCGCTGGCTTCCGAGCCCGTTTGCCATTGCAGTGGTGTTGACGTTCATGGCCGCCGGATTGGCCCTCTCGAGCGCAACGCCTTCAGCTGTGGTGGGAGCGTGGACCACAGGGCTTTGGAATCCGGGGCTGTTGCGGTTTGGGTTTCAAGCCATGTTCATGCTCGTGCTCGGGCACGTGCTCGCATTGGCCCCTCCAGTCCTTTGGGGGTTGAACAGAGCCGTCTGTTGGGTGACGCTGACGCCGCGGTTCGCGCCGGCGAAAGTCGCCTTGCTGAGCATGGTGCTGGGGTGGTTGAACTGGGGCCTTGGCCTTGTGGCCGGCGCCATTTTGGTGCGCGGCGTGTTGGACGAGATGCAGAAGCCCCAGGCTTCGGCTGGATTGCGGTCGCTGTCCCAAGGCATGCTCGGCGCGGCGGGATACACAGGCCTCCTGGTGTGGCACGGTGGCCTCAGCGGCTCCGCACCCTTGAAGGTGGCCGAAGCTGGACATCTGGCTTCGTTGGTGCCTCAAGCGGCCTGGGCCCCGTTGCTTCCTGAGACCATCTCTTTGACCGAGACCGTGTTTGCCCCTTGGAGCCTCATGGTCACAGGTGTGGTCGTGGCCGCTGTGGTGGCGCTGTTCGCATGGCTGGGCGGCCGGGTGAAGGGCGGACTGCTGGAGGTGGAGGTCACGGGCTCAACCCAAGAAGGGCATCAAGAGGAGGCGACGGTCCAACCTGCCGAGACCCTTGGAGGGGTGGCAGAAGCGATGGACACCACCCCCTGGATTGCGTTGGGCCTTGGCGCGGTCACGCTGGGTGGCGCATGCTGGTGGGCCCTTCAAAGTCCTGGTGGCATGGCGCTGTCCTTTGTCACCCCCGATTGGATCAACATGCTTTTGCTGGCGCTGGCGCTTTTCGCCCATGGTCAGGTGCGCGGATTTTTGGCGGCCCTGGACAAGGCGATTGGAGGGGCGTCCGGAATCTTGGTTCAATTCCCGCTGTATTTCGGCATCATGGGCATTGTGACAGGAACAGGATTGGGCCCAACCTTGGCCGGGGCGTTGGTCGACGCCACGTCGGCCGCGTGGTTGCCTGAGACGTTGTTTGTGTCCGCTGGCGTGCTGAATGTGTTTGTGCCGAGCGGCGGGGGACAGTGGGCCGTCCAGGGACCTCTGGTGCTGGAAGCTTGTCACGCACTCGGCGTGTCATGGGAACGGGGAATCATGGCGATGGCCTTCGGCGACGAGTTGACCAACATGCTGCAGCCGTTTTGGGCCCTGCCGCTCCTCGGGATCACCGGGCTGTCGGCGCGGGACATTTTGCCCTACACGTTGTTGGTGATGGTGACGGCAGGGACGGTCATGCTGTTGGGCATGTCTTTTTGGTGATTCAAGTTGCTTCGCACGATTGACACAATGAGCCCTGAATTTCACACCCACACCCTGCCCAACGGATTGCGCGTGATCCATGCCCACAAGGCGGGGCAGGTGACGCATTGTGCGTTGGTGGTCAACGCGGGGACCCGCGACGAACGGAAAGGGGAAGAGGGGCTTGCACATTTCATCGAGCATGTGCTGTTCAAGGGCACGGCCAAAAGAAAGGCGTTCCACATCCTGAACCGCATGGAGTCGGTGGGCGGGGAAATCAACGCCTACACGACGAAGGAAGACACCTGGCTGACCAGTTCGCAGCGGAACAAAGACACCGAGCGCGCTTTGGAGTTGTTGGCAGATGTGGCTTTTCGCAGCGTGTTCCCGGAGGGAGAGTTGGACAAGGAGCGGGACGTGGTGCTGGATGAAATCGCCGGGGTGGACGACACCCCTGGAGATGTCATTTTCGAGACGTTCGACAGCCACCTGTTTGGAGACCATGCGCTGGGACGCCCCATCCTCGGCACGCCAGAGAGTGTCAAAGCCCTGACCAGAGCCCAAGTGTGCAACTTCGTCGACGCGTGGTACCGGCCCACCAACATGGTGTTGGGGGTTGTGGGCAACGTGACTTGGGCCGAGGTTTTGGCGTGGTCGGAAAAGCACTTCGGGCACGTGGACCGGTGCGCAACGGCCTCGATGCCTTCCAGGGTGGCGCCCATCAGGAACGCAGGAGGTTTCGTCGTCGAAGCGCGTCGGAATGTCCAACAAGTGCACCACGTGATGGGGTGCATGGTTCCTGGAGGCGACCACGAAGACAAGTTGGCGATGACCATGGTGGCCAACGTGCTCGGAGGACCGGCGATGAATTGTCGTTTGAACCTGAACATCCGAGAAAAGCACGGGATGGCGTATCACATCGAGGCCAACCACATGATGCACCAAGACGTGGGGGTGTTCAACGTGTATTATGGCACCGATGTCCGTTTCCACAAGCGCGTGTCGGACCTCGTGTGGCGTGAGGTGGACAAGATGCGCCACACAAAGTTGGGCGTGCGGCAACTCCATGAGGCGAAGCAGCAGCTGTTGGGCCAAATCGCCTTGAGCCACGAACACGGCGGCCACGTGCTGTCCGGACTGGCCAAGACTTTTCTCGTGCACGGTCGCGTCGAGACCTTGGATGTCGTGGTGAAAGCGATTGAAGCCCTCACGGCAGAAGACTTGCTGCAGGTCGCCCACACTTGGCTCGACCCACAGGCCATGGGGTCGGTGACGTTTTTGCCCGATTGAGGCGGGGGTGCTTCAGTCCCGGCTGAAGGTGTGCCAGTCGTTGTGGCGCTCTTCGATGCCGTTTTTCACGGACCGAATTTTCAAGGCGAGCGTTGCCCAAAGGCGCTCGTCCTCTTGCAACAGGGCTTTCATCGCGTCGTCGTCGTTGTCGGCGGCGAGGGCCATGTTGGCCAACACTTCGTGTCCGTGCGACCGGAGCCACTGCACGGCGCGGCCATCGCCTTCTGCCCCTCGGCACAGCGCCATCAACTCGGGGTGCCCTTCGTTGTGCAGCCAATCGCGTGCGGAGGGCTGGTTGTGCAAGGCGTGCACGAACAACCCCAATTCCGGGTATCCGTGCCCCAGCAGCCAATCCCGCAAGTGGTCGTTGCCGGAGATGGCTTCACCCCAAGCGAGCAACACTTTGGTGGGATAGCGTTTGGCCATGAGACAAAGGAACGGAACCCGAAGGGAAGGAGTACCTTCGCGGCCTTGGAACAACGCGTATTCACCTCCACCTTTTGGCTTCTTTGTGCAGGAACAGTCCTATTCATGGCCAGTTTTGGGATGCTTCTGCCAGAGCTTCCAGGGTACCTCGAGACCTACGGTGCAGGGCATTTGATTGGGTGGATTGTGGCGCTGTTCACGGTGGGCGCTTTCTTCAGCCGTTTTTTCTCAGGCCGAATTGCGGACCGGGCTGGGCGGAAGCCTGTGATGTTGTTTGGCACTGCGGTGACGTCCTTGGCAGGGCTCGCATACATCGGTGTGGGCTGGTTGGACGACGCGGCTATTGCGGTGTCTGCGTTTTTGGTCATCCGGCTGTTGCATGGCTTGTCCACGGGATTCCGACCCACGGGCACAAGCGCGTTTTTGACAGATTTGGTGCCCGTCGAGCGGCGGGGCGAGGCCCTGGGCTATCTGGGGGTGGCCGGCAACGCGGGCATGGCCCTGGGGCCGTCGCTTGGGAGTTGGCTGGCTGTGGATTTTGGGTACGACGCCATGTTCGCAGCGAGCAGCTTGCTTGGGGTGGCATCGTACATCATGACCCGACAACTTCCAGAGACCTTGCCGAATGCACGGCCTGTCTCCAAGGAAGACTTGAATGTGTTTCAAGGAGGCACGGTGGAGCCTGCGGCGTGGCCAGCAGCCTTGTTTTTGCTGCCGGTGGCGGTGGCCTTTGGGACGTTTTTGACGGTGACCCCGGACCTCGTGGAAGGCCTGGGGTTTGTGTACAAGGGATCCTTCAACACCATCGTGGTCATCGCGTCCATCGCCATGCGTCTTGTGGCTGGAAAGGCTTCCGACAAATACGGACGTCCTCAACTGCTGCTGGTTGGCGCCGTGCTTCTCGCGTTGGGCATGTGGTTGTTTTCTGCGTCGACTTCGGTGCCTGTGCTTGTGGCTGCGGGGATTGTCTACGGCATGTCCGTGGGCATCAACATGCCGGCGATTTTTGCCTGGACGGTGGATTTGGCGCCGGAAGGGAAGGCGGCCACCGCCCTGGGCACCATGTTGATGGCGTTGGAGGTGGGCATTGGCCTCGGGGCCTTTGCAAGTGGGTCGTGGTATGCCTCTGACCCTTCTGTGTTGTTGTCGTTGTACTTGGGGTGTGCGTGGTGTGGCGTGGTTGGGTTGGGCTTCATACTGTGGTGGATGCGCGTTCACAAAACAGAACGCGACAACTGTTGAGAACTCAGCTGCGCGGGAGGTCGGAACCGGGTTCCAAAACCTACCTTGACGTCATGGAATTGTTGCTCGAAAAACAGCTCAAAGAAGCGCAGGCAGACCGGAAATCTGTCATGCACGAATTCCTCCGCTTGAAGGCGGAACTCGTTCGGACCCAGCAGCGAAACGACGATTTGCGTTGCGAGAACCGCGCCTTGCGTGAGGCCCTTCATGCGGCAGAACACGAAGTCACCAACCTCTTCAGTTACGCGGCCCAAGCGGACAACGCAGAAGGTTGATCACTTCGGGACACGGCGTTCCGCTGTGAACAAAAAAAGCCACCCTGAATTCGGGTGGCTTTTTTTGTGGCGCGACAGGAGACCTCAGGCCTCTTCCAAAGCGAGGGTCGCAGAGGAGGTGGGGAATGCGCGGTCCACCTTCTTGAACAGCCCTTGGAGCACCTTGCCAGGCCCCACTTCGGTGACGCTGGCCGCGCCGTCGGCGATCATGGCTTGCATCGTTTGGGTCCAACGCACAGGTGCGGTGAGTTGGGCAACCAATTGGGCGCGGATCACCCCGGGGTCGGTGGTGGGTTCCGCGCTGACGTTTTGATAAATCGGACAGCGTGGGGCTTCGATGGCCGCAGATTCAATGGCTTGGGCGAGCTTTTCCCGCGCAGGCTCCATCAAGGGGCTGTGGAAGGCGCCACCCACGGGCAGCATCAAGGCCCGGCGTGCGCCAGCCTCGGAAAGGGCGGCGCAGGCTGCCTCGACGGCGGGGACTTCTCCGGAAATGACCAATTGTCCTGGGCAGTTGTAGTTCGCGGCCACCACGACACCTTGAGTGTCGTTGCAAATGGTTTCCACCACCTCGTTGTCGAGGCCAAGCACAGCCGCCATGGTGGACGGTTGCAATTCACAGGCTTCCTGCATGGCGTTGGCTCGGGCGCTGACGAGCGCCAGTCCTTCGCCGAAGCTCAGCGACCCCGCTGCGACAAGCGCGCTGAATTCGCCAAGGCTGTGTCCGGCCACCATGTCAGGTTGGAAGCGGTCCCCCAAGCATTCGGCCAAGACGACCGAGTGGATGAAGATCGCAGGTTGGGTGACGTTGGTTTGTTTGAGGGCTTCGGGGGTGCCTTCAAACATGGTGGAGGCAATGTCAAAACCCAACACGTCGTTGGCTTCCGCAAAGCGGCGCTTGGCCAAGTCAGACTGGTCGAACAGGTCTTTTCCCATGCCTGGGAATTGGGCGCCTTGGCCCGGAAACACAAATGCGTTCATGAGATTCAGGAAAATTTCAGCGACAAACCTACCGCAAGAATTTGTTTCAGCTGCACGCCCGGGCCCACATCGCCGAGGTCGCCAGGAATGTCGGGGTTGGGCTCACGCAGCACGAGTTCCACATCCTTGTCGTAAATCAAGGTCAAGCCCAGCGTGGTGGACAACCAACTGTTGACTTTCAGGGTCAAGACGTGGTCTGTGAAAATGTCGATGGCCTCAGGTTCTTCGATGTAATTGCTGAAGAGGTCGAGACGCACCGCGTAGGTGACGTTTTCGGTGACTTGTTCCTTGAGGCCCACGCGTATGTACCCTCCAACCTCGTGGCGGGATCGTTCTCCTGGCAACACCCCGAAGAGGCCTTGCGCGGACAGGCTGTCGTCCAAGACGAACGTGGACTTGGAGGTGAAAGGTGCCACGAAGATTGTGGTGGTTTCTGTGGGTTTCATGTCCACCCCGAGGGCAAGAACGAGGTAACCAGGGGCCATGATGCGTGAGGTGACTTGGTTCACGTCAGGCAGCCCGTTCACGGTGGCGTATCCTGGGGCAAGCTGGGTCCTGAAGCTTCCCAACGCTGTGAGAGAGCCCTTGTCTTTCAGCCTGCGACCAAGCTTGGTGGCCAATTCAATGCGGTCGTCGGTCTTCAAGATGATTTGGTCGTCGGGACGGTGCAACAACCCAAAGGCCCCGTGGAATTCCGTGTCCCATCCGAAATCGGTCCCGTCGTATTCCCAGAATTGGTCCACCTTGGCGATGAGGCTCGCAGAGCTCTGGCCACCCGCGGCCCACTGACTCAGCTGGACCTGGCTGAACTGGACATTCACCAAGGTCTCGTGCTTGTGGTACACGGAGTCGGCATCGCCCACCACAGGTGCGCGCAGTTTGGTTTCAGTGGCACTCGGAAGGGGCGTGGTGATGGATTGTCCCCACGCGCCCCACAAGATCCCCATGAACGTCAGAAGGGAGGAGACCTTCTGCAGGTTCACGTCAGCGAATCATTTGGATGTGACCCGTGTAGATGATGGCACCGCGTCCACCTTTCTTTTTGATGGCAATGCGCCACGCAAACACCTCACCTCCGCTGCTGTAGTGCAACCCTTCGCCCGTCACGGCGTTGCTGCCGTCCCAAGCTTCATTGGGGTCTTCGCTGTAGAAGAGAACGTGGTTGCTGCGGTTCATGATGTGGCACTCGTAGCTGGCGATCAGGTCCTGACCAATGATGGAAGGTGCCCAGGCGTCGTTGAGGCCGTCGTTGTTGGGGGTGAAGGCGTTGGGGGCGTACACGTAAAGGTCCGTGGTCACGTCGATCGACTGGCTGTGCACGTCGGTGCATCCAAATTCGTTCACCACCAACAGTTGGGTGTTGTACGTCCCTGGGCGTGCGTACTCGACCGAGGGGTGTTCCTCGGCGGAGCCTTCTCCGTTGCCAAAGGACCAAATGTATTCGACGGCACCGGTGGACAAGTTTTCGAAATCCACCACAGGATCGACAAATTCGACCACCGTGTCCGGCAGCACTTCAAACAGTGCCACCGGTGGCGTACGGCCTTCAAAGGCCTGCTCGTACGTGGTGTCCACAGCGCACACCACCACGTGCTCTCCCACTGTGTAGGTGTTGGACACGGTGAAATCTGCGTCGTAGTATCCTGGGTATTCCACGTTCAGTTCGAGCGGCGACAAGAAATCGTCGTACGTCGGGAAGCCTGGAATGGACATGCTGAAGTTGGCGGCCCCGGCAGAGGAATTCAGCACCGACACCGTGGTCGGTAAGCAAATGCTCTCTTGCAAGAACGTCAATTCAGGACGCGGCAGTCCGCGAACCACGAAGGGCTGGGCAGGGCTTGTTTGGCTGCAGCCGTGCGTGTTCTCCACCTCGATGACGATTTCCACGGCGCCTTCCTTGTCCAAGCAAATGGAGGGCATGATTTGGTCTGCATCCTCAATGGTGAAGTCTGTGATGTCCAAATCGTCCAGCGGTGTGACGTACCAGTTGAAGGACAGGCTGTCGTCCTCGCAGAAGTTGTACATCCCAAGGTCGTGGGCCAGGGGAATGCAATTGCCTTCCGCAGTGTCCAAACACGCCTGAGGTGCGTCGATGCCAAAGGTGGGCTCCGGGGTGGGGTTCACTGTGATGGAGTCCACCAAACGGTTGGTGCAGAACAAGGTTCCGTCTGTCTCCAAGTCGTGCGCAAACCGCACCACAACAGCCATGGAGTCCAACCGCGGACATGGGCTGGGGTTGGTGTAGTTGTCGCAGGCGCTGTTGAAGGGGCTGGGTGCGGCGTTCCCGAAGATGTATTCCACGCCGGTGTTGAATGGCAGGCCTTCGTTCAGGAGGCCCACTTCGGCGCAGCCTTGCGCAGGGGAACAAACCTCTTCAGGGAGGCCGAGGGTCCAAGCCAACACCGGAGTGGCCAAGACATCCACAGTCCATGTTTCCAAGTCGGACACGCATCCTCGGTCGTCTTCCACCCGGAGTCCCACTTCCATGACCTCAGAAGGTGCTGCGCCGACGCCCACGTTGGGGACGAGGATGGCTTGGTTGTCAGATTCTGTGGAGCTGTAGGTGTTGCCGTGGAACCAAATCGGCGTGTACACGCTCGAAGCCTCGAAATTGGTCACCTCGTAGGTCACAGTGGCCTCTTCGCCCTGGCAAATGCCTGAAGGTCCTGACAACGCCACCGTGGGTGGCGCAAACACCACGAAGGTGCTGTCGAATTGGGCTGAACACACCAGGCTGTCCTCTCCCAGAACGTACAGCTGGGACTTCGTGACTTCGAACACCGTGGAATCCGCAATGACTTCGAACGATGTTTGGCTGCTGGGCACGTTGTCCAATTCAAGGCCGGTGGTGGCGAAGAAGGAATACGACGTGCCGGCGGGCGATTCGCCTTCGCTCAGGTCCAAGAAATCCACTGTCCCGCCTTCGCAGAAGACCGGCGCCACTGTGAATTCAGGGGACAAAGTGGGAAGGTCGTATTCAGAGGCTGTGGCGCTGAGGTTTGTGTTGGTCGTCGACGACGTGAAGCACGACGCGAAGGTGCCAGATCCTGGGATGATGTAGGGGATGGAGCCTGAAACTTCCACGATCACAGGGTCGTCAATGCCCGCCAAAGTCAATTCAGAAACGTCCGTTCCTGTTGTGGCGTATCCTGGATTGAACAGCTCAATGGGGTCCTCGAATCCATTGATGCCAAACCATGTGTAGTCGTCAGCACCCGATGCCACCCAAGTGACGGTGTCCCCATCGCACGCCAATTCCGTCTCGAGGTTCAAGACGGGAAATTCCAGGGCGTACACCGTTTGGGTGGACGGCAAGGACACGCAGCCGTAACTGTCGGTCACCACCAGGCTGACGTTCTGGTCGTGAATGCCGTTGATGGACGGTTCGTACGCCGCCGGGAACGAAATGCTGCTCGTGGGCGCATCGCTGGGCACGGTTTCGTTGAAGGTGCTGGTGTTCCAATCCCAATCCCAAGTCAGCCCATCGCCAGCCAAGGAATCCGCCCCTGTGGCGAGTCCAACTTCAACTTGAACGCTGGCGCCGTCGCACGCCCACTCTGGGATGGTCCAATCCACGCTGGGCGTGGGCAGCACGGTGAACGACCAAGGCTGTTCCACCACGCATTCAAAATCAGCTGGTGTGGAGTTGTAACCAGAATACACCACCGTCGCCACGCCGGTCACGACGGTGGCCGAGGTGAGAGGAGCTTCCGGAAGCACGTCGATGAAGTAGGCGTCGTCTTCGTTGATTTGGTTGGGGTAGCCGTTGTCCACTTGCCAGGAGAAGGACTCGGTGGTGCCGTTTTGGTCGACGAAGGAGTTGAGTGTCAAATCGGCGCCTTCGCACATGACCAAGTCCCCTGCAGGGCCGCTTGTGTCGTCACCCGTCACGGTGAACGTTGGGGCCAAACGACGGGACAAGTTCAACGACATGTTGTTCACACAGGTCAATCCTGCTTCTTCGTGTTCGATGGCACCTTGGAAGGTGAAGGTTTGGACGGATTGACCACCTGTGAAGACGAGGTAGTCTGGCGGCAGGGTCACTTCAAACTGGCCATCGCCGTTGTCTTCCCACACCA
This sequence comes from Flavobacteriales bacterium, assembly GCA_049627085.1. Lineage (GTDB taxonomy): Bacteria > Bacteroidota > Bacteroidia > Flavobacteriales_D > Sanyastnellaceae > UBA11663. The sequence continues at coordinate 43,910 of JBMZWX010000010.1, forward strand.
GATCCTCAAGCCCGTTTTGACCCAACGTCGTCAGCGTTTCGGGCCCTGTAATGACGGCGGACCACTCCTGGTCTTGGCACACGTAAGTGTTGCTGTTTTGGATGCGTGGGGCGGGATACACAAACACCAAGTCGTCCCATGTTTGCGTGGCCACACAACCGTTGGATCCCGCGGTCAACTCGAACACCACTGGCGTGGGGTCTGTGAATTCCGCAGCCACCACTCCGTTGACCGAGGGGCTGACGGTCAAGGAGAACGCATCGCCCGAGACAGGCACGTTGTTTCCGTCGACGCTGGCGCTCCAGGAATACGTGGCATTGTTCACGTCCAAATTGTCGTCCACGTCAATGCCGTCGAAGGAGAGTTGAATTTCTTCGCCTGTGCACACGGCGTCAGGCGTGGCGGTCAGTTCGTCAAACGTCGGGAGTTCGTGGATGACCACATTTAAGGTGGTGTCGGCTTGGCACCCTGCACCGTCGGTCAGGGTGAATGTCACGTCTCCCGAGGCGGGCACGGGAATGTCCACATTCACGCTGATCCCGGCAGAGGTGCCGTTTTGGAACGGGGTGACATTGAAAATGGGGTCGTCGCCTGCGTTGCTCCAAACAAACGACAAAGGTTGTCCGTTGCTCGACCCTTGAACGATCCCCGACGAGATGGTCACCGACTGACCCACACAAATTTCAGCGGGCACGTTGGTGTTGTTGGGGTTGATCATGGGGTTGTCCACCACGTCCAGTGCCAACGTCCAGGTGTCCGTGCACACCGCGCCACCGAAGTCTGAGGTGGCCAGCAATTCAAAGACGGTGTCGTCCCCAGCCTGAATCGCTGCTTCTGCCTCGGCCCAAGGCATCACCCAGTCGATCGTGCCCGTGGTGGAGCTGATTTCAATCAGATCGCCAGTGTAGGGACTGAGGTAGGACAGCGACGACGCTCCTGAAATGGGGGCGGTCCAGTCGAAACCTTCGCACATCCGATAGTCCAGGTTGTTGGGAACGGTGATGCGTGGCGAGGGGTACAGGCTGATTTGGTTTGGGAACGCGACTGTGCTGGCGCACACCCCGTCTGTCATGTCCAGTTCGAAGGACACCGTCACCGGGTCAAAATCTGCAGACCAAGCCTGGCTGTTGGCGAGGGAGAGGTCAATGGCTTCGCCGACCAACGGCGAGAGTTGGTTCACGGTGTAGCTCTCGTTGTTGCTTCCTGTGGCCGTCCAGGTGTAGCTGAAATCGTCCAAGGTGCTGGCCCCGTCCAAAGCCGGTTCGTCCATGGTCAATGTGATCAATTCACCAGAGCAAATGGCGGAGTCAAGTTCTGAGAACATCACATTCACGGCGACTGGGGCGTTGTGAACGGACAGGGTTGTGGCCGCCTGAGCCACACAACCTTCTCCGTCGGTGGCCACCAAAGAGACGTTCGTGCCCAACGCCTCGCTGCCGTCCACCAAGGAGAGGGTCAGGCTTTGCCCGCCGTTGGACTCCTCGGCGTCGAAATCCCCAGCCATGTCCACCGTCCATGCGAAATCCAGTCCGCCGTTGGGGTTGAGCAGGACGTCTGCCTCAAGCTCAAAGTCTCCGTTGTCGCACAACACTTCCCCCACGGGCAAGGCCGCGATCTCTGGGTTGTCGTGCACCTCCACATTCAAGGTCCAGGTGCGCTCGCAGGTCAGCGTGCCAAAGTCAGACACCGCAGTAAGGTCGAACGAGGTGGGGAAGCCCACTGGGTCGTTTTGGGCATGAAGTGGTCCGATTTCACTCCATGGCATGGTCCACAACACGCCTCCCGATGCGTCGCTGGTCGCCTCGTAGGTGTCTCCGGTGAACGACCCCGTGAAGGTCAGGGAAGATGCACCGGTCAACACGCCTGTCCAATCGTCGCCGGCGCAGATGCCCAAGTCGGCATCGCCGGAAGTGACCCTTGGCAGAGGGTAGATTTGGATGGCGTTGGCGTAGGTTGTTGTGCTTGAGCAGAGACCGTCCGTCAGGGTCAAAGCCATGTTCACTTGGCTTGGTTCCAAAGCCGGCGTCCAAGCTGCCGTGGGGATGGTCACCCCGGTCAACAGGTCGCTCAAGGGGTCTGTGGTGGGCACGGTTGGCAACACCTCGCCTGCCTCATTTGTGGCTTCCCATGTGTAGCTGTAGGCTTGAGGGTCCAACGCGGGGTCGAGTTGGGGCGCCTCCATGCTGAAAATGACACCCTCGCCAGAACAGGCTCCAACTTCGGAATCCTCCCAGCTTACCGCCCCAGGAACGGGAAGGGTCAACACGTCAAAGGACACGTCAGCTGACGTCTGGCAACCGGCGGCGTCCAACACGGTCAATCCAAGGGTGCCGTTGCTGGCTGCGCTCGCCTCCGACAAGGACAAGCTCACGTCCGAGGTTCCTTGCCCTTGAAGGATGAACGAGGTCAAATCCCCAAGCTCCCAGTTGTAAGCGATGCCGCCGTTCTCATTGACGTCAAAAGCTGCCTCGAGTTCGAGGCTGCCGTCCTCGCAGAACATCAGGTTCTCCTCGAAGGGAGAGAGCACAGGGTTGGCGGCCACGTTCAGCACGACAGTTTCTGTGTTCACACATGTCCCCGCAGATCCTGTTGTGATGGCCTCCACGGCGACCTCGATGGCGCCGGCATCGCCTGTGTTCAGCGAGAGGCTGGTTCCTGTGCCCGCAGGCTGGAATCCATTTCCTCGGTCCACAGCCCAGGCGTATTCAAGGGTGGCCTCCTCACAAAGGAAGGCGGTCAGGCCCGGCCCAGACACGTCGAACTCCACCTCAGCGTCGGCACACAACACGTCTGGGAGCGCCAGTGCAAATTCAGCCACAGGCGTTACGGTCACGGGAAATGCCAGAGGCGCACTCATGCACATGAGCGATTCTCCAGCCACGTCGTAGGATGTGGTCAGGGCCAGTTCAATGTCAGGGGTCTCAAGGCAATTGACTGCCGGGAAAGTGGGGGTGGAGGTTGAAGCTCCTTCCCCGTTGAATGGCAGTCCATTGTACGTCCATGAGTACGACAAATTCGCGCCTACTGGGACGTTGGTGGGTTCGATCTCTTGTCCTTCGCAAGCGGCTTCGAATTCCCCAGCGGGGCTCTCTGCCACACGGACGTCCACAAACCCTTCGAGTCCATTGCTCGCGCATCCGGCGTTGTCCACGGCTGTGACCGCCATTGAAATCGGGCCAGCCGGTTGTGTTGCCGGAAGGTCCAATTCCAAGGTCACGGTCCCACTGCCGTCGAGTTCTTGGTCGTTGCCTCCGAGTGCCGAGGTCCAGGACACGGTGGTGGCTGCCCCACTGGTCGCCACGAGGTTGATGTCGAGCGTGGCCACGCTGCCGGCGCATGCCGCGTCGAGGTCGTCCCCATTGGCCCACGAAATGGCTGGGATGGCGTTGACTGGAATGGTCACCTCCACGGGCGAGTCGGAATTGTCGCACGTCGTGCCGTCGGCGAAGGTCGAGTTTTGTCCGACCGTGATGTCCACGCTTTGGTTGAGGGCTTGCCACATCCGGGAGGTGGCGTCACCGCCGTTGGGCGGCACAGACGTGAACCAACTGTAGGTCGCAGTTTCGTTCGAGGCGGTTTCACTGACCACGGCCACGTCCAACATGTCTCCCGCACACAACGTGGACGCAGAAGCTTCTCCATTGAAGCTCAGCTCAAGCGGCGTCGGGGTGTGCACCACTTGGGTGGCAGATGCAGAGGAAGAACACGTGGCTGTACTCGTGCCGTTTTCGTCGGTCACGGTGTACACCAAATCGACAGTTTGTTCCACCACATCGCCATCTGCAGGGTTGATTAGGTTGGTCAGACCCAGGCTGGAATTCCCATTGCTCCAGGACCACTCCGCCGTCGGAGTCCCAGCAACGTCGTCGGTGTAGTCCGTCACATCGATGTCGCTCACCACGAGGGCATCCTCCCCATCGCACACAGGGTTGGTGCTCAGCGTGAAGGTGGGGGCGGCCACGACTTCCACGGACTGAAAAGTGGCAGGGGAAGAACCGCATGCGTTGGTTGCGTTGACAGCCAGCAGGTGCTCCCCAAGATTTTCGAGGGCGATGGGCGACAGGCCCAAACTCAAGGAGGGGCCGTTGCACCCCAAGCCCGATGCTGAAACGTTGTCCGTGTCCAACGTGGCGCCCGTGGAGCCGACCAAAGTGTATGACAAGGTGGTCGATTCTGGGCCAACCGAACTGGTGGATATGGAGGCGTTGAACAAGTCGCCAGCACACAACACCGCAGCGTAGTTGGACACCACGGGCGCGCTGGGCACGCCGGACACCACGAATTCCGTTGGGGTGACGATTTGAGCGAGAAAAGGGAAGTCTGGGTTGTTCGTGGCAATCTCCAACGCGCCGTTCTCCAACGAGACGTCGTAGCAACCGGGTTGCAGGACTTCGAACGACAAGGAAATGGACATCGTCCAGTCGTCCAACGTCGATCCTGTGGAGGCATCCAAAGCGATGAAGTCTGCCAATTCCGAGCTTGACAAAAGGGCGCCGTTGTGGCTGATTTGCCAAGGCACGGACTGCAAGGTGTTGGCGCCCGCCGTGTCCGGGGCCAGAATGGTGACCGTCACGTCGTCTCCAACACAAGCCTGCGCCGAAGTCACAGACATGCTGGTGGGGGGGAAGGTCTCTTCAGCCTGGCTTTGAAGAGCCGCGGTCACAAGAAACATCGTTGCAAACAACACCTTCATGACACCTGAACGCATCAAGTGCTTGGTGAGGTTGTTTGAATCGGTCGAATGAATGTCCATGCAGGTAAGGAGTGTTCAATCTGCCAAGTTACGGAGGACACGGATTGCACCCCTCTCTAGGTATCGATAAAACGCCAGAGCATCCTTTGCGCTTTTCCATGCGGCAGTGTTGATTGCTTCCCTGCGTCCTTGGCGCGCCCAGTGAAGTGCGCAAGAACTTGGGGACGAAAATTCAAAAACCATTCATACCATGAAACATCTTACGTTTTGTGCGCTCCTCGGTTTGGGGATGCACATGCTTGGCGTTGGCCAAACGTACACCTTGACTGTCGAGTCGACCGATGTCGGCGCCTTGGGGTCAGCCTACCGCCTCTACGTGAATTCGAACGATCCGACCGACAAATTCTCAGCGGTGTTCGGAAACGACAACGACGTCTTGTCCATTGTCACTCCAGCGGGCATTTACAACGATCCATTGAACAGCTCTTGGAATGCCTCTGGCATCAACTCGGCCCTCTTTGGCTTCTTCCCTGACTTGGAGTACGACAGCTTTGCCACGGTTGGCCTTGACGGCCCTGCAGCCACCTCCGGAATTGCAGGCGCAGAAGACCCATCGCTGGTTCAGGACTCGGCGCTGCCGACCACTGTGACCGGTTACTTTCAGGCTGGCGGAACGGAGCTCGAAGTCAACACCTTGACAGGGGCGTCTTGGTACGTCTTGAATACTGCAGGAAACGCCCTTCCAGACGAGAATGGCCGCTGGTTGATTTCACAAATCACCACCACGGGAACCATTTCTGGTGTCATCAATGCCCAAATTTTCCCTCTCGGTGTGGGTGCGGATCAAGTCCAAGTGTCCATCGAGTTTGACGGGGTGGGTACTTTCTCCGAGGGTGGTGCTGTGGTGCCAGGTTGCACAGACATTGCAGCGTGCAACTACGACCCAGCGGCCACGGAGGACGACGGCACTTGTGAAGGCATTCCAGATGGAGATTGCGATTGTGACGGAAACACCCTCGACGCGGTGGGCGTGTGCGGCGGCACGTGCATGATGGACGAAAACATGAACGGCATTTGCGACGACAGTGAAGTGTATGGGTGCACCAACTCCACCTCATGCAACTACAACGCGGACGCCAACGTGGACGACGGTTCCTGCGAAGGCTTCCCGACGGGATACTGCGACTGCGACAGCACCGTGCCTGACACCGATAACGACGGTGTGTGTGACGAAGACGAAGTCGACGGTTGCGACGACCCATTTGCGTGCAACTACGATTCGAACGCTACGGAAAATGACGGCTCTTGCGAGTACTGCTCTTGTTCCGATTCTCAGTACACCTTGTCTGTGGAGACCGTGGAAGCGTACAACAGCGATTTGAACGTCTACCGCTTGTACGTGAACACGTTGGACGCAGCAGATGCGTTGAGTGCGGTGTACAGCAACGCCCAGGAGCCGTTGGTTTTGAACGTGCCAGAAGGCATTTACAACCACCCGCAAGGATCTTGGAACGCTGCAGGTGTGAACCCAGGCATGTTCCAGGACTTCCCAGATTTGGTGGACGATTCGTACGTGACCATCGGCTTGGACGGTCCTGCAGCGCCCTTGGATGGCAACTACCAGGATGCGTCTCAATTGGACCTCGGAAACGTGTTGACCCCCTTCTTCACAGAAAACGGCGGAACGTCGTTGGTGTCTGACACCGATCCAGGCATTTCATGGTACGTGTTGGCAGGTGCTGAGAATGCCCTCCCAGATGCGAACGGTCAAATTTTGATTGCCCAAATCGCGACCACCGGCAGCATCAGCGGCACGGTGAACTACCAGGTTTTCCCTGAAGGGAACCAAGATGCCTCGTCCTACGTGAGCGTGTCTTTCGACGGCGTGGGAACCTTTGGCCAGAACTACTTCTGCGGCTGCATGGAAGCCAACGCTTGCAACTTCGATCCTGAAGCCAACTTCGACGACGGCTCTTGTGAATACGAGTCTTGCATCGGTTGCATGGACATGGACGCGTGCAACTTCGACGAGACAGCGACGTTGGACGACGGCACCAGCTGCGTTTACGCTGTGGAGGGCTACGACTGCGACGGCAACTGCCTTGGTGCTGACGTGAACATGAACATGATTTGCGACGAGGAAGAAACCGGTTGCACGGACATGACCGCTTGCAACTTCGACGCCTCCAACGTGTTCGAAGCCAACGACGAATGTGAGTACGCCGAAGCAGGCTACGATTGTGACGGCAACTGCTTGATGGACGCAGACATGGACGGCATTTGTGACGAGTTTGAAGTGCCTGGTTGCACCGACAACATGGCCTGCAACTTCAACGCCGACGCCACCGACGACGACGGCTCCTGTGTCTTTGCAGACGAGGCGTGTGAGGAATGCGCCGAGGACGGAACCGTGGTGCTGAACGACGCCGACGGCGACGGGGTGTGCGACGAGGATGAAATCGAGGGCTGCTTTGATGAAACGGCATGCAACTACAACCCCGATGTGACCGACGTGAACAACGACTTGTGTGAGTATGCAGAAGACTTCTACGACTGCAACGGCGACTGTTTGAACGACGCCGACGGCGACGGGGTCTGCGACGAGTTGGAAGTCGCGGGTTGCACCAACGCCATTGCGTGCAACTACGACGAGTTGGCCACCGACGACGACGGTTCATGTGCGTTCCCTGGGGACGCTTGTGACGACGGCGACGACACCACCATCAACGATGTCTACGACGACGGTTGTGATTGCGTGGGAGAAGTGGACGGTGTGGCTGAAAATGCGATTGCGTTTGGCATGTTCCCGAACCCATCCAACGGCGAAGTGACCTTGAACGTTTCGGGCGTCCACGCAGGGGTGTTGATGCAGGTGTTGGACGCGTCAGGCCGAGTGGTTTGGTTTGAAGAAAACATGGTGCTGCAGGGCAATGTCATGGTGGACTTGTCCGCACTCAGCAGCGGGACCTACAACGTGATGCTTTCAGACGACCGCGGGGTGTCCGTTCAGCGCTTGTCCATCCAGCGCTGATGGCCTGCACCTGAGTTAATTACACATAATATTCTGAGAAAGCCCGGGACGCTCCCGGGCTTTTTTTTGTGTTATGTTTTTTAAAGCGGGGAAATGGGCCAAATCGACGTCCAAATCGTTTTTTTGCCTGGCCTGAAAAGTTATCTTCAGCCCGAAAACCAAATACCAACTCATGAGACATTTTGTCGCTTCATTGGCCTTTTGTCTGGGTCTTACGATTCCTGCCTTCGCCCAATACTCACTCACCGTAGAGAGTGCTGCTCCTGTTGGAGAGGACACACCAGGCATGGTGTACCGGTTTTACGTCAACGCGGCCGACGCGGCCGACAAGTTGTCGGCGGTGTACGGCAGCGATTCGTCGCCCCTCGTTATCAACACGCCGGCAGGCATTTTCAACTCGCCAGCATCTGCAGGCGCTTCGGCTGAGGGATTGTCCGCGTTTCTGATGGCGGTTTTCCCTGATGTGGCAGACGACAGTTACGCAACGGTGAATTTGGAAGGACCTGCCGCTGAATCTGGCATTTCTGGCGCGGCTGCGCCTCAAATCGTCGAAGATGCGACCCTGACCAACGGCATTTCTTCGTACTTCTCGAGTGGAGGTGAGGGCACGCTCTTGGAGGTGAATACGCTCATTGGCGGCTCTTGGTTCCTGACAGGCTCGGAAGGCAACGCCTCCCCTGACAGCGACGGACGCTGGTTGATTGCCCAGGTGACCACCGATGGCGACATTTCTGGTTCCATCAACGTTCAAATCTTCCCATTGGGTGTCCAAAGCGAGGCCAGCGTGGTTCGGAAGTCCTTTGATTTCGATGGCCCTGGCGAGTACGTCAACGAAGAAATCTTGGGTTGCATGGACGAGACGGCCTGCAACTACAACCCAGACGTCACAGACGATGACGGTTCCTGCGCAGAGTTGGACGAATGTGGGGTGTGCGCAGGCACGGGCATTCCTGAGGGGGAGTGCGATTGCGATGGCACTTTGATTGACGAGTGCGGGGTGTGCGGAGGCACCGGCATTCCTGAGGGACAATGCGACTGTGAGGGCACCTTGATCGACGCGATTGGCGTGTGTGGAGGGGATTGCCCTTCGGATGTCAACTTCAACGGCATCTGCGACGACGAGGAAGTGTACGGTTGCATGATTGACTTGGCGTGCAACTACAACCCAGAAGCGACGATCAACGATGCATCATGTGATTTCACGTCATGTTTGGCGTTTGGTTGCAACGACATGAGTGCGTGCAACTTCGATCCAGAAGTCAACTTCAACGACGGCACCTGCGTGTACGCTCAAGCTCCCTACGACTGCGATGGCAACTGTGTGAATGATGAAGATGGCGACGGTGTCTGCGACGAATTGGAAATCCCTGGTTGTCAAGACGCTTTGGCCTGCAACTACAACGCCGAGGCCACCGACCCTCCCGCGGCAGGCTTTGATTGCACGTACGCCGAGCCCTTGTACCAATGCGACGGCACCTGCATCAACGATGCCGATGGCGACGGGGTGTGCGATGAGCTGGAAGTGGCTGGATGCCAAATCTCCACGGCGTGCAACTTCAACACGCAGGCCACGGATCCCGAGGAGTGTGTGTTTGCGGACGACCCATGCGAGTCTTGTTCAGGAGAACTGGACGGCACAGGAGTGGTGATTTTGAGCGACGCCGACGGCGATGAGGTGTGCGATGCCGACGAGGTGGTGGGCTGCCAGGACGCGACGGCTTGCGATTACGATCCTGCAGCCACCGACAGTGCGGCCTGCGACTACGAGTCTTGCCTTGGATGCACCAGCGAGATGGCTTGCAACTACGACGACACCTCCACGCAGGATGACGGGTCTTGTGTCTTTGCAGACGACGCTTGTGAGGAGTGTGCGGAGGACGGCACAGTGTTGTTGTTCGATGTGGACGGCGACGGGGTGTGCGACCAGGACGAGACAGAAGGCTGCCTCAACCCTTTGGCCTGCAACTACAACCCGTACGCCACCAACGACGACGGCACATGCGAATTCGTGTCCTGCCTCGTGCTGGGCTGCACCCTTGAAGGGGCATGCAACTACGATTCAGAGGCGAACGTGAACGACGGATCGTGCGAGTACTTCTCGTGCCAGGGTTGCTTGAACCCAGATGCGTGCAACTACGACGAGACGGCCACGATTGCAGGAATCTGCGATTACATGAGCTGCGTGGGATGTTTGGACCCTGAGGCCGACAACTACGACGCGACCGCCACCATCGAAGGGACTTGCGATTACCTGGGCTGCATGTCATTCACGGCTTGCAACTACGACCCGAACGCGAACGTGAACGACGGTTCTTGCGAGTTCTTGTCGTGCGTCGGGTGCCTCAATTCGTTGGCGTGCAACTACGACGAGGACGCCACCCAGCCTGGTTCGTGCATTTTCCCTGCCACAGGGTTCAACTGCGACGGGACGTGCGTGGACACCGACATGGACGGGGTGTGCGAGGTCGACGAAATTTTGGGGTGCACGGACGAATCCGCGCTGAATTACAACCCCGATGCGACTGAAGACGCAGGCAACTGCGTGCTGCCTGTGGGAGGATGCACCGACCTCTCGGCATGCAACTACGATGCGGCCGCCAACACCAACGACGGCTCTTGCGATTACGAATCTTGCTTCGGCTGTCTGAACGATTTGGCGTGCAACTACGACGAGAATGCCATCTATGCGGATGCAAGCCAGTGCGACTTCGAGTCTTGCTACGGCTGCACCGAAGCCATGGCCTGCAACTACGACGACACGGCCACGTTCGACGACGGTTCATGTGAGTTCCTGTCCTGCGCCGGTTGCACCGACGCTGAGGCGTGCAACTACGACGCCGACGCCACCCTCGACGACGGATCCTGCGACCTTGTCTCTTGCTACGGTTGCACCGACGCTTCGTTGAATGCAGGCGGAGGTTTCAGCGCGTGCAACTACGACCCCACAGCGACGTTCGACGACGGCAGCTGCGAGTATCCCGCGGACTACCCGAACAACTCGTTCGACTGCGACGGCAATTGCATCTTGGATGTCGATGGCGACGGTGTGTGTGACCTCATTGGCTGCACCGACGCTGAGGCGTGCAACTACAGTGCGATTGCGTTGGAGGACAACGGGATGTGTGAATACGCGGCGGATTACTACGACTGCGACGGCGTTTGTTTGAGCGACATCGACGGTGACGGCGTGTGCGACGAGTTGGAAATTGTGGGCTGCCAGGACAACATGGCATGCAACTACAACGAGGCAGCGACGGACTCTGACGATTCTTGTGTCTTCGCCGACGACGCTTGCGAGGTTTGTGAGGGCGACGCTGTGGTGTTGAACGACGCTGACGGCGACGGAGTCTGCGACGCGGACGAAGTGGCTGGCTGTCAGGACGACATGGCATGCAACTACAACGAGGCAGCGACGGACTCTGACGATTCTTGTGTCTTCGC
>JBMZWX010000011.1:0-44531 GCA_049627085.1 Flavobacteriales bacterium
GCAAGCAACTTGCCATCGATGCCACGGGACCCGAAGCCAGGCGCCACCAAGATGGCGTCGAGGCCTGAGAGGCGGGTGGAGACGTTGTCTCCGGTCAATTGCTCGCTGTGGATCCAGTCTAGGTCAATGCTGGTTTCCAGCTTGGCGCCAGCATGGTCCAACGCTTCGGCAATGCTCTTGTAGCTGTCCTTCAGCTCGACGTATTTCCCTACCAACCCCACCTTGACGGAGCGCTTGGGGTTCTTGTAACGGCTGAGGAAGTCACGCCATTCGTGAAGGTTGGCCGACGTGTCGGCGGCGTCCATGCCCAGCTTGCGGAGCACCACTTCGTCGAACTTTTCCTCCTGCATCAGCAGGGGCACGTCGTAGATGGAGTCCGCGTCGATGCTCTCAATCACGGCATCTGCCCCGACGTTGCAGAAACGCGCCAGCTTGGTGCGCACGTTGGCAGGCAACGGGTGTTCGGTGCGGCAGACCAAGATGTCCGCTTGCACCCCAAATTCAAGCAGTTGCTTGACCGAGTGCTGGGTGGGTTTGGTCTTCAATTCGCCTGCGGCCGACAAGTAGGGCACCAACGTCAGGTGCACCACCAAGGTGTCCTCGGGGCTTTCCCACTTCATTTGACGCACAGCCTCGATGTAAGGCAAGGATTCAATGTCCCCCACGGTGCCGCCGATTTCTGTGATCACGAAGTCGTAATCATTCTTGGAGCCCAGGATCTGGACACACCGCTTGATCTCGTCGGTGATGTGCGGGATGATTTGAACGGTCTTGCCCAGGTATTCGCCGCGACGCTCTTTGTCGATAACGCTCTGGTAGATGCGTCCAGTGGTGATGTTGTTGGCCTGGGTGGTTTGAACGTTGAGGAAACGCTCGTAGTGGCCCAAATCCAAGTCGGTCTCCGCACCGTCGACCGTCACGTAGCACTCACCATGCTCGTACGGGTTCAGCGTGCCAGGGTCCACGTTGATGTACGGGTCCAACTTTTGAATGGTCACGGAGTACCCGCGCGCTTGAAGCAACTTGGCCAAAGAGGCACTGACAATGCCCTTGCCCAGGCTGCTGCTCACACCGCCAGTGACAAAAATGTACCGGCTGTTCCGACCGCTGGCCAGGGTGTCGGTGGAAGAAGAAGTTGGAGTAGACATGTCCCGCATATACGGGATTCAAAGGTAGACCAAAGTGACACCACCGGTCACCGTCGGACGGTGCATTTCATCAACAATTCTTCACCCTGCATTCACATCCCCTCGATCCGGGGAATCCATGCGTTGCGTGAGGGCCTGCACCCATGGGACTTCCTCCAGGAATTCCCGGGCCACGATGCGGATGAGGGTGTAGCCTGGGATGGCGAGCACCATGCCCATCGGCCCGGCAAGGCTGCCTGCCACGGACACCACGATGAAAATCTCGAGCGGATGGGCAAACACCCGCTTGGCGAAGACCACGGGTTGGGTGAATACGTTGTCGATGGCTTGGGCCGCCGCGAACATGGCCACCCCCCACCCAAGCGTGCCGCCGTCGACGCCGCTAGATACCATCACCACCATGCCCACAAGCACCCCGGCGATGGGGCCGAGGTATGGGATCAAGTTGAACAACCCTGCCAACAAACCCAGCAGGAGACCGTGTGGCACCCCGATGACGGTCAGACCGAGTCCCACCACCGTCGTGACGATGCTCACTTGAATGACCAACCCGCCGAAATAGCGCGTCAACAACTCACCTGACCGGGACATGATGCGCTCGGCCGACGCTTGCCGCGAGGGTGGAGTGAGCCCCAGGACCAACCGGTGGAAGAGGTCGGGCTCCCGCATCAGGAAGAAGGCCATGAACATGACGGAGAATCCGGCGACAAACACGTTGCCCAGCGAGGAAAGCAGTCCCGTCAACAGGCCGCTCAACGCCTCCACGGGAACCATGTGGGTGAGCTGGTCTGCGAGGTACGTGCTGTTGGTGACTCCTTGACCGCTCAAATCCACCCAAGTGGTGTAGCGGTCGACCATTTTCAAAAGGTCGTTCCAGGCTTGGATAAGCTGCTCTGAATCCACTTGGGACAACGTGGCGGCTTGTTGGGCGAGGAGCGGGGTGAAGAGCAAGACCACCCCTGTCAGCAGGGCCACCATCAAAGCGAGGGTGGTGGCGGCACCCAGGCCGTGGCCCAAGGTTTTGGACCCCACGCGGCGGGAGGCGATCCAGCGTACGACAGGCCGACCTGCAAAACTCAGGGCAATGGCGCCCAAGAGGTAGGACGCGAGTTGCCCGAACCGCCAAAGGAACATGACGAGCAACGCCGCCAACACCCACCATGCTGCGTTGGACCGGGTCATGGGCACAACGACGATTTGGGGGTGAACAAACCGCGCAAGCGGCCGACACCGGCGAAGGCCGCATCCCACTGGTCGATTTGAAGTTCAACCTCAGCCATGCCGCAGGTAGGCAGCCAGACCGGTTGTTCCGTCAACCGCTCCACGAGCTCGCTCAGCCCAGGGTTGTGCCCCACGATCCAAGCTTGGTCGTGGTGGTCGTCCAGCGCGTTGATCCAGCCGAGCCACGCCCGGTCGCTCGCCAAATACCCGTCTTCCATCACGGTGATGGCCGTCTCGTCGGCCAGCCATGCTTCCCGCAGGAGGGCGGTGGTTTGGGTGGTGCGAACGGCCGCGCTCGTCAGGACGGGGCTGCCCAACACATGGGCGCCTCGACTCCATTGTCCGAGCGACTCGGCGTCGCGCGCGCCGCGTGGGCTCAAGGCACGGTGAAAGTCCCCGTCGGGGTGTTTGGCTTCCGCCTTGCCATGTCGGACCACGAACAATCGCTTCATGTCACGAATGTCGTGAATATCTTGCGTCCATGATGGAAGGGTTGATTGCGTGGATGGAGTCCATGGGGCCGGTCAAGGCCGCTTTGGTGGGAACCTTGTTCACATGGGCCATGACGGCGGCTGGGGCTGCGCTTGTGTTTCCGTTTAAAAGCATGAACCGCAAGTGGTTTGACGGCATGTTGGGGTTCACGGGAGGGGTGATGGTGGCGGCCAGCTTTTGGTCGTTGTTGGCGCCGGCCATCGAAATGACAGGGGGCGAGGGCTTCGAGAAAGTGGGGCCGCCTGCGATTGGCTTTGCGTTTGGCGCCTTGTTCATTTACATGCTGGACAAGTTCACGCCCCACCTGCACATCAATTTCAAAAAAGAGGAGGCGGAAGGACCCAAGACGGATTGGCACCGCACGACTTTGTTGGTGTTGGCCATCACCCTGCACAACATCCCGGAGGGGCTGGCCGTGGGGGTGCTGTTCGGCGGGGCGGCCTTGGGGTTGGATGGCGCGACCACCGCAGGGGCAGTGGCCCTGGCCATCGGAATTGGCATTCAGAATTTCCCAGAAGGCTTGTCGGTCAGCATGCCCTTGCGGCGCGATGGCGTGAGCAGGGGCAGGGCCTGGTGGTTTGGACAACTGTCGGCTGTCGTGGAGCCTGTGGCCGCCGTGATTGGTGCTGTGGCGGTGATGGCCATGCGCCCCATTTTGCCTTACGCGTTGGCGTTTGCGGCTGGGGCCATGATTTACGTGGTCATCGAGGAAGTCATCCCAGAAACCCAGCGGGACAAGTACACCGACATCGCCACCCTGGGCTTCATCGGTGGCTTCATTGTCATGATGTCGCTGGACGTGGGGTTGGGCTGAGGTTGGCGCCTCCAAACCGTCCGCTGCTCATCAACAGCAACACGTGGTTTTGGCTGGGCACTTCGGCCAGCCTGGCTTCCAGGGCACACACAGAGGTCACCACCTCCAAGTCGTCCCGGCCGAAGCAATCCTTGACAAAGCTTGCATCCAGCTCGGGAAGACGCTTGTGCGCCACCACGTCAGGGTCGAAAAACACCACGGCCCGATCTGCCGCGTCCATGGCGGCCTTGTACTGGGGCAAGAAGGCTTTGTTCAGGCTGCTGAACGTGTGAAGCTCAAACACCGCCGTGACCTCGCGGTCGGGGAATTGGCCAACCACCGAGGCTTGGGTTGCACGAAGTTTGGACGGGGCGTGGGCGAAATCGCGAAACGCGGTGAAGGCGCATCCGGTGTCCTCCTGGGCCACTTCGAGTCGTCGGGCCGCCCCCGTGAAGCTGGCCATGTTGCGGTCGAACGCCTCGTGGGACAGCCCCATGGCGTGACACGCTTGTCGCGCCGCAGCCAAGTTCTGCATGTTGTGCGCGCCAAGAAGTTTCATGTCCAAGAACCCCTCGTCCCAACGCACTTCGCTGCCCGTGGCAGTGGGCCTGTGCTCAGGGGTGCGGTAGGGAACCCAGCCGATGTCAGGGCGTTCAGACTTCACTGTAGCCACGACGTCGCACACCTTGGCATCCTCTTCGCAATACACCACCATGCCATCCGGTTGGACCGTGCGGAGGTAGGCTGAGAATTGGGACACGTAATCTTCTTCTGTGGGGAACACGTTGACGTGGTCCCAGGCGATGCCCGTCAAGATGGTGACGTGGGGCCCGTACCAAAGGAACTTGGGCCGGCGGTCGATGGGGGAGCTCAAGTACTCGTCTCCTTCAATCACGGCCCATTCGTGCCCATCGTCCAGGTCCACCATCCGATCGAACCCTTCCAGCTGCGCCCCCACCATGAGGTCGGTGCGCATGCCAGCTCCGTGCAGCGCATGAAGAACCA
Source organism: Flavobacteriales bacterium (assembly GCA_049627085.1). GTDB lineage: Bacteria > Bacteroidota > Bacteroidia > Flavobacteriales_D > Sanyastnellaceae > UBA11663. The sequence continues at coordinate 4,660 of JBMZWX010000011.1, forward strand.
TGGAGGTGACGGTGGTTTTGCCATGGCTTCCGGCCACGACCATCCGCTTTTTCTTCTCTGTCGCGAAGCGCAGGAATTCCGGGTAGCTCTGGATGGTCAGGCCGAGTTCCTGGGCGCGCAGGAGCTCAGGGTTGTCTTGGCGCGCGTGCATGCCGAGGATGACCACGTCCAAATCGGCGGTGATGTTGGACGGATCCCAGCCTTCCTTGGCCGGGAGCAGCCCTGCCTTGGCCAACCGTCCGCGGCTGGGCTCGAAGATTTGGTCGTCGCTCCCAGACACGTGGTGTCCCGCATGGGCCAACGCCAAGGCAAAATTGTGCATGGCGCTCCCGCCCACGGCAATCAGGTGAATTCGCATGTGGGGAAGTTCACATCTTTCCACAGCAAGACTTGGCAGGCGCCCGCGCATTTTCTCACATTCGCAACATGACAAACCTCACTTGGTGGCAAGCCCACCTTCAGGCTTGGGCATGGCTTCGTGGGCCGTTGCGCATGTGGTTCATTCCCGCCACTGGGGTGGCGGTGGCGCTGTCGGCCCTGGGGTGGTTGGGCATTTCTTGGGTCGCGTCAGACATGGCCAACCGCGTGATCGACGCGCTGGGGGTGGAGCGTGGTGAAGGTTGGATTCAATCCTTGACCCAGGGTGCGGTGTCCCTGGTGTTGCTGGTGGTCAAGCTCAAACTCACGAAGCACCTCGTCTTGGTGTGCATGGGGCCCATTCTGGCCATGGTGAGCGAAGCCGCGGAAGTTCGCCTTACAGGAAGGGAATTGCCGTTTTCATGGCGTCGGGCGTGGAAGGATGCTTGGCGCGGGCTGCGTTCAGCCTTGTGGCTCGCCGCGTTCGAGTGGGGCGTGTTGCTGCTCTGTTGGTTGGCGACGTTCATGTTGCCCGTGCTCGCCCCCGTGTGGGTGGCGATGACGTGGGCCTTTGGGGTGTGGGTGTACGGCGCGTCGATGTTGGATTACGTCTGGGAGCGTGAAGCGTTGGGCGGACGCGACGGGTTGCGCAAGAGTCTGCGCGCCTGGAAAACGGCCTTGGGCGTGGGGCTGCCCTTTTGGGCGTGGATGTCCATGCCTGTGTTGGCATGGACGGTCGGTCCGGTGTTCGGCGGGTTGACGGGGGCGATTTCCGCGGTGCTGATGACCCGGACCCCCAGGCCTTACTTGGCCACCACCTGAATCGAAACCCCGAGCGATTCGAGGTCGTCGAAGAAGGCAGGGTAGCTTTTGGCCACGCATTCGGCGTTCACAATTTCCACGGGGGCGCCAGCCGCACCGAGAATCGCCGCGGCCATGGCCATGCGGTGGTCTCCACGCGGGTCGATGCGTCCCGGTTGGGGTTTGGCAGGGTACACGCGAAGGGTGTCGTTGGCTTCGTCGAGTTCCACCTTCACGCCGAGCTTGGCCCATTCTTCTTGGATCGCCAGGCCGCGGTTGGATTCTTTGTTGCCCAAACGGTGCAAGCCCTTGAGGGTGCTTGGCTTTTTGGCGAAAACGGCCATGGCGGCAATCGGGGGGAACAGGTCTGGGCAGTCGGTCAAGTCCACTTGAAACGCCTTGGGCTTGCCTGCAAACACTTGAATGCCGTCGTCCACGCCTGCCAGTCGGCACCCGCTGAACAACAGGGCGCCTTTGATGGCCTCGTCCGCTTGTGTGACGCTGCTGGCCAACCCTTCGATGGTCAGGGAGTGGGGGGCGCACAAGAGGCCCAGCCCCAACAGGAAGGCCGCGCCAGACCAATCTCCATCCACCGTCATGTCCACGGCCTTGGCGCGCTGGTGTCCTGGAATGTCCAGGACCCAGGTTCGGCTGTCCTCCACGTGGTGCGCGTCGACTTGGAGTCCAAAGTCCTCCATCATCTCCAACGTCATCTCCATGTAAGGGGTGCTGACCACGTTGTGCAGGGTCAGTTTGGAATCGCCCTCCAACAAGGGAAGGCTGCACAACAACCCGGTGATGACCTGGCTGGTTCCGTTTGCGTCCAGTTCGTACGCCCCGGGCCGAAGCGGTCCTTGGATCGACAGACTTTGCCCGGGTTCTTGGCCGTCCACCTTGGCGCCGCACGCACGCAACGCCGTGGCCCAACCTTGGAATGAGCGCGCCGCCAACGTGGCCTCTCGTTTCAACGCAAGGGGCTGGTTGTGCAACGCGGCAAGGGTGCCGAAGGTGCGCGCCCCGAGCCCAGATTCTCCTGGGGTCAAGGTGTCGGTGCGGGGGGCGGGCTGCGCCACGCCGTGAATGGCCACCGCATCGTCGCCCAACTCCAAGGTGGCGCCGAGTTGGGCGCTCATCATCATGGCCTGGGTGCAGTCGTCCGATTCGGAGGGGCGACGCAACATGGTGGTGCCCTCCGCAAACGTGGCCAGGGCCAGGGCCCGTTGCATGATGCTCTTGCTTGGCGGCGCCCATACGTTGTCCCCGGACAACGTGCTGGGGAGGACCTTCAGGATCATGCCGTCTGCGGGTTGCGCCCAGTGTACACCGTGGCGATGCCCCCGGTCAATGGACGGGCCTTCAGGTCCACGTACCCCGCTTTGCGCATTTCTTCCAGGAAGTCCTGCCCCTCAGGAAACGCATCGACGCTTTCTGGGAGGTAGGTGTAGGCTGCAGGGTCTTTGCTCACCCAGCGTCCCACGGTGGGCATGATGTGTTTGAAGTAGAGCCCAAACACCTGCTTGATTGGGAACACCCGAGGTTTGGAGAACTCGAGCACGAGGCCAAGTCCACCGGGTTTCAACACGCGACGCATGTCTTGCAACCCGCCTTGCAGGTTCTCAAAATTGCGCACCCCAAAGGCGACTGTGTAGGCGTCGAAGTGACCATCCTCGAAAGGGAGTTTGACCGAGTCGCCTTGGATCAACTCAATGCGGTCGTTCCATCCCCGGGCCGCCACTTTTTTGCGTCCCACGTCCAGCATGCCGGCACTGATGTCCACTCCCGAGACATGCACGTCAAGCCCCATGCGCACAGCTTCGATCGCGAAGTCTGCGGTCCCGGTGGCCACGTCCAAGAGTTTGGCAGGCGACTCCTTCCGGAGAATGCGGATGCAGGTCTTGCGCCACAACACGTCGATGCCCAACGAGAAAAAGTGGTTGAGGAAATCGTACCTGTGGGCGATGCCGTCGAACATGCGCTCGACTTGGTTCTTCTTGGCTTCGTCGTCAGAACTGACGTAGGGTGTGATTTTCGTGCCCATGGGGAAAGGGTGAAGGGGTCACCCGACCAGCGTGTGCCCGTCGGGGTATTTGAAATGCGACTGCAAGGTTCGGCCACCGACGGCAAACGCCACCGTCAACGTGCCCACACGACCCACAAACATGGCCGCAGAAAGCACCATCTTGCCTGAGGTGGACATCATCGGGGTGATGCCTGTGCTCAAGCCGACGGTGCCCATGGCACTCACGTGCTCGAAGGCCAAATCAAAAAAGGTGCAGGCGCTGGCGTTCAACATCGCGGATTCTGTCAAAGTCAACAGGAAAACCCCGACGAGGTTTCCGACCAAGAAGAACAGCAGCACGCTGTACGCCCGAGATCGCAGCACGTCGCTGATGGTGCGCTTGAAGATTTGGACGTGGTCGGCTCCACGCACCGTCCGCGCCACGTCCGCCAAGACGATGGCAAAGGTGCTCGTCTTGATGCCGCCGCCTGTTGAGCTGGAGGATGCGCCAATGAACATGAGCACCAGGAGCAAGAACAACATGGGCATGCCCACCGCGCCGATGTCGACCGTGTTGAAGCCGCTGGTGCGCGTCACGCTTTGGAACACCGCCGTGGTGAACTTCCCAAACCACGACATGCCCTCCAGGGTGCCGTGCCATTCCAAGGCGCCGTACGCCACCCCACCAAACACGACCAGCCCGGTCGAGAAGTACAGGGCGATTTTGGTGGGGAAGGAGATGGTTTTCCAGGGTTGCGTCATGCGCTCCCGAAGTTTGGACACGTCAAACAGGTCAAACATGGCGATCATGCCCAGCGCCCCCAAGAACACCAATGCGGTGATGACCCAATGAACCAGCCAGTTCGTGGCCACCCAAGGGTGGGCCAATCCGTCGGTGAACAGGGTGATGCCGGCGTTGTTGAAGGCCGAGACGCTGTGGAACACGGACGAGAACGCGCGGTCCGCCCATCCTGAGAACGGCACGTCAGGGCTCCACAGCGCCATGAGCGCCACGGCGCCCAACAGCTCGAGGCCGAGGCACCACGCCACCACCTTGCTCAGGGTTCCGCTGCTCCCCAACAGGTTGTCGGTGTTCACGAAGTCCTCGATGACGTCGTGCTGCTTCACCGCCACGCCAAACTTGGACGCCAAGGCCAAGAAGGACCCAAACGCGATGAAATTCAGACCACCCAACTGGATCAAGACCAACAGCACCCAATGTCCTTTGTGGGTGAAGTACGTCATGGTGTCCACGCTCATCAGCCCCGTCACGCAGGTCGCGCTCGTGGCGGTGAACAAGGCATCTGCCCAAGGCATGCCGCCTTCCACCGTGGTCATTTGGGGCATGCTCAGGAGCCATGTGCCTGCTGCGATCAGCACGAGGAAGCTCAAGATGAACACCATGGCGGGGTGCACCTTGACGCGGGGCAAACGCGACCCAGGCCGCATCCACTCCGTGAGGATGGCCACAAGGAGGTAGCCCTGCACCACAAAGGTGCTCAGGTCGGTGGCGTTGGGCAGGATGGTGCTCACGGCAGACCCCAGCAGGGGCATGCCCAGAAACAGGTCGCCGGCGCCTTCCACGGCAAGCAGCGCCATCAAGAGCCCTTCCGCCCAAGTCTCTCGGAAAAAGGTTTTGGGGTGAAAGTGGTACAGCACCCGAACCAGGTAATGCAGCACGTAGAACCCGAAACTGAACTTGACCACCCCAAACAGCTGACCCGCTGTTTCTGTCGAATGGTCGTACCCGTAATACACGGCGAGCGACACGAGCGCCGACAAGTTCACAGCGAGGTTCAGCCATTGAAACAAGCCGAGGGCTCGGTCCTTGCTGTCGTAGAGCCATACGTTGGCCCGCTCACGAAATTCTTGCCAGCTCAACGTGGGTCTGAAATGTGGGCGTGGACGCGGGGCAGTTCCGCTTGCAAGTCTGCCTTGGAGATGGGCACGACGCCGACGCGTTCGCACACCCAGCCGCCAGCGAGGTTGGATACTTGTGCAATGGCACGGGCGTCGCATCTGGAAGCCAACAACAGGGCGGCCACAGAAATCACAGTGTCGCCTGCGCCGCTGACGTCCATCACCTCACGCGGCACCGCCGGAATGTGAAGGTGGTCGATGCCTTCTTGGGGCGCATGAATCCAAGTGCCATGCTCGCCCAGGGTCACCATCACACGCTCGCACCCGAGGTCGGTTTGCAACCGTTCCACAGCTTGGGCCATGTCCGCCTGGCGATGAGGGTGCACGGGTTCTGTCAACCCAAGGCCTTCGTTCAGTTCTTTCAAGTTGGGCTTGAACAGGGCCACGCCTTGGTACGCTGGGAAGCGCTTGAGTTTGGGGTCCACGGCCACAGGAATGCCTGCGTTCTGACAAGCCGCAAGCAAGCCAGAAACGGTGTCTTCGGTGAGCAAGCCCTTGTCGTAGTCCTCAAGAATCACCACGTCAGGGCGATTGGCGCCCTCAAGCAACGATTGGAATGTGTTCAGGACGTCTTGTCCCACTTCCGAGGTCACGTCCTCGGTGGACTCCTCGTCCACGCGAACGACGTGTTGGCCTCCGCTGATGACACGGGTTTTCACCGTGGTGGGGCGCGACGAGTCCACGACCAAGTGAGGCGAACACACGTCTTCCAGCAAGGTGGTCAAATCTGCGCCAGAAGCGTCCTGGCCAACCACGCTGACCAACGTCACTTCCGCCCCCAGGGCATGCAGGTTTTTCACCACGTTGCCCGCGCCACCTGCGCGGATTTCTCGGCGCGTCACATCCACAACGGGCACAGGGGCCTCAGGGCTGACGCGGCTCACGCGACCCCACATGTAGGCGTCGACCATGACGTCTCCCACAACACACACCTTGGGGCGGTCCCACGGAAGGACGTCGAAGGGAAGGGGGGAATCCACCTTGCTCATGCCGACAAAGGTCGGACTTTACGCCAAACGCGCGCAGGCTTTCTGAATCCGTGACACCGCTTCTTCAAGCACCGCGTCGGCGGCGGCGTAGGACAAGCGGATGCACTCAGGCGTGCCAAACGCCGCGCCAGAAACGGAAGCCACCTGGGCTTGTTCAAGCAAGAAGAAGGCCACGTCGTCCGAATTCTCCAGGGTTTTCCCTTCAAACGTTTTGCCGAACAACGCGCTCACATCCGGGAACACGTAAAACGCGCCCATGGGTTGGTTGACCTTGAACCCAGGCACCTGGCTGAGTCCCTCGACCATCAGGGCCCGACGACGGCGGAACGCCGCCACCATGTCGCCTGTCACGCTGGGGTCTGCTTCGAGTGCCGCCGCGGCTGCGGCCTGGGTGATGCTCGAAGGGGCGGACGTGAATTGGCCTTGGATTTTGGTGCACGCGGCTGCAATCCACTTGGGTGCGCCGATGTACCCCAAACGCCAGCCTGTCATGGCGAATCCTTTGGAAATCCCGTTCACCGTCACCGTGCGCTCCCACATGCCTGGCTGGGCGGCCATGCTCGCGTGCTTGTCGGTGAAGTTGATGAGCTCGTAGATCTCGTCGCTGACGGTGATGATGCGGTCGTGCTTGCGGAGGACGTCGGCCAAGGCGGCCGTTTCGTCGTGGGTGTAGACAGAGCCTGAGGGGTTGCAAGGGGAGGAGTACATCACCAAACGCGTTTTGTCGGTGATGGCCGCTTCCAACGCTTCGGGTTGGACTTTGTAATCGTCGTCGATGCTCGTCGGCAAAATGACGGGGGTGCCGCCGGCGACTTTGACCAACTCCTCGTAGCTCACCCAAAACGGCGCGGGCAAGATGACTTCGTCTCCTGGGTCGACGAGCGACAGCACCACGTTGGCCAGGCTTTGCTTGGCACCGGTGCTGACAACCACTTCGTTCATGCTGTAGGTCAACCCGTTGTCCCTCTTGAACTTCTCCACGATGGCCTTCCGCACACGCGGGGTGCCCGGCACAGGGGTGTAGTGGGTTTCGTTGGCCTCGATGGCGTCGATGCCTGCTTGCTTCATGGCGTCAGGCGTGTCGAAGTCGGGCTCGCCCAACGACAGGGAGATGACGTCGATGCCTTGGTCTTTCAATTCGCGGGCCTTGCGAGACATGGCAATGGTGGCCGATTCGCTCAGGCGCTGAAGCAGTTTGGACGTGGCGTGTTCCATCTTGGCTGAAGAAATTTTTGCAGCCCAAAAGTACACCTCGCTTTGAGGTGAACGGCGTCAGGTGCGCTCAGATATGAACCAGAGTCCACAGGCTGTCAACAACCCGTTCACAGGGAGCAACGCAAACCCAAAGCTGAAGCCCACCCACGCGGTCAGCGCTTGCTCCAGGCCATACCCCGCGACGGGTGCGAGCACACAGGCCCACGGAATCCATCGCTTGCGTGGTTGAAGTGCAGTGAACATGCCTACCCCGAAGAGGCCCAACAACGGACCGTAGGTGTAGTTGGCCACGGTGAACAGGGCCGCCACGACTGAGGTGTCGTTCACCGCGTTGAACGCCACGATGACCAGCCAAAGCAGCACCGCGAGTCTCAAGTGAACCCGCTTCCGGATGCGGGAAGCCTCCTCGGACGGCTTGGAGGGGGTGTCGATCAGGTCAATGCACGTGGAAGTTGTCAGGGCGGTGAGGGCCGAATCGGCCGAGCTGAAGGCCGACGCCAACAGCCCCACCAGAAAGGCCACCCCCAAGGCAGGCCCCAACGATCCGCCCAACGCCACAAGGGGGTACAACTTGTCGGTGGCCTCGGGAAGGGCCATGTCAATGCGGCCTGCGTGCATCCAAAGCAGCGCCCCCATGCTGAGGAAAAGCAGGTTGGCGGCCACCAAGATGACGGTGAACGCCCCCATGTTCTTTTGAGCGTCGCCCAGCGAGCGGCACGCCAAATTCTTCTGCATCATGTCCTGGTCCAGTCCGGTCATGGCGACCGTCACAAACATCCCAGCCAAGATGTGCTTGAGCCAATGGTTGCTCGCCCTCCAATCGTCGGTGACCCAAATTCGGGTCAGGCCGGTGTCGGCCAATGCCGAAGGCAAGTCCAACCAGGCTTGACCTCCGGCGTGCAAAATGCCGCCGACGGTCATGACCACGGCCAAGAGCATGCAGGCGGTTTGCAGGGTGTCCGTCCAAATCACGGTGCCCATGCCGCTTCGGCGCGTGTAAGCGTAGATGACCGCCAGGATGGCGGCGGTGGTGCCTGCAAACCAAGAACCCGGGACGTCGCCCCCGGCCAAGGGTTCCAGCACGAGGACTTCGAGGACCAAGGCCACCAGAAACAGCCTGAACGACGCGCCGACCACCCGGCTTAGCAGGAAAAACGTCGACCCTGTTTTGCGGGCTTCTGTCCCGAACCGCTCCCCCAAAAAGCTGTAGATGCTGGTCAGCCCCATCTTGTAGTACAAGGGCAACAAGATAGTCGCAACAATCAGGTAGCCAATGCAGTAGCCAAACACCATTTGCATGTACGTCCATTCCTGGTCGCGCACCCATCCAGGGATGCTCAAGAAGGTCACTCCCGAGAGGGAGGCGCCGACCATGCCAAACGCCACGAGGGGCCAAGGGGCACTTTTTTTGGCCACAAAGAAGACGTCTTCCTCGGACCCGGCCCGTCGAGAGGACCAACGAGACACGGCCAACAACACGCCGACATAGGCGAGGGAAATGCAAAGCGCGAGGGTGGGGGTCATGGCGCCAAATGTAACTTCGCGCCATGCAATTGCCCTCGAGGTTGATCGAATCCGCTGTGGACCAAATGGCGAGCCTTCCGGGCATTGGACGACGCACTGCGTTGCGCCTCGTGCTTCACATGCTGGCCCGCGACGAAGAACGCGTGCGTGACTTTGCCGAGAGCATGGTGGCGATGCGCCAGGGCGTCAAGCCTTGCACCACGTGCCACAACCCCACAGAAGACGGGGTGTGCAACATTTGCGCCAACCCCCACCGCGACAGCTCGACGCTGTGCGTGGTGGAGGACATCCGCGACCTCTTGGCCTTGGAGTCGGTCGGAGAGTACCGCGGGTTGTACCACATTTTGGGCGGCGTGATCAGTCCCATGGATGGGGTGGGGCCGGCCGACCTGACGGTGGAATCGTTGGTCACTCGGGTGCAGTCGACCGAGGTGAAGGAGGTCATTTTGGCCTTGCCGGCTTCGATGGAAGGGGACACGACCGCGTTCTACCTGGCCAAACGCATCCAGTCCCACGACATTTTGCTCACCACCATTGCGCGCGGTGTGTCTGTGGGGGAAGCGTTGCAGTACGCCGACGAGGCGACGTTGTCCAGCTCGTTGTTGAACCGCTTGCCCTACAAAGGATGACCGACCTGAGCGTCGTGATTGTCAGCTACAACGTTCGGGCGTTCCTCGAGCAATGTTTGGTGTCCGTGGAACGGGCCGCCAAAGGGCTTGACGTGGAAGTGTGGGTGGTGGACAACAAGAGTGTTGACGGCTCGGTGGACATGGTCAAGCGCCGATTCCCTTGGGTCAAACTCATTGCCAACGAAGACAACGTGGGGTTTTCCGTGGCCAACAACCAGGCCATTCGAAAGTCTTCTGGCAAGCACGTGCTGCTGCTGAATCCTGACACGGTGGTGCGGGAGGACACCTTCGCCAAAGGCCTCGAGCACATGGAGGCCCACCCCAACGTCGGGGGCATGGGGGTGCCGATGTACGACGGGACGGGGCAATACCTCCCAGAGTCCAAGCGCGGACTGCCCACACCTTGGGTGGCATTCTGCCGGATGGCTGGGCTGCACCGCTTCGCACCCACGTCAGAGAAATTCAACGCCTACTACGCCGGCCACCTCGGGGAGCACGACACAGGACCCGTCGACATCCTCGCGGGCGCCTACATGTGGATGCGGAAGGAGGCCTTGGATGAAGTGGGATTGCTCGACGAGCAATTCTTCATGTACGGGGAAGACATCGACCTGAGCTGGCGTTTGGTCCTTGGTGGATGGGAAAACCATTACTGCGCCAACACAAGCATCATCCATTACAAGGGCGAAAGCACCAAGAAGGGAAGCCTGAACTACGTCATGGTGTTTTACAACGCCATGTTGTTGTTCGCGGCCAAACACTACGAAGGCCGTCAAGCGCGGGCGTTTTCATGGATGATTCGGGTGGCCATTTATGGACGCGCCGCGTTGGCGGTGGTGCGTCGCGTGCTTTCCAGATGGGGAGATTTGATTCGTGTGGCTGTGCTGACGCTGGTGGCGTTTGGCGCATGGCTTTGGGCCCTGGACGGTTTGGGAGAACGCCAATTCAATTGGCCCGACGTCGTGTGGCAAGGGGGCTTGCTGTGGGCCCTTCAAACTGCGGCGTTGACGATGTTCGGAGGACATGCGGAGCCAAGCCGCTTGCATTCGCGGTTCCGTCCGTGGTCGGCCTGGGTGGCCGCCTCTTCGTTGACCATCATCGTGTACAGCCTGTGGCCTGAAGATTGGAGGTTCAGCCGCTCGGGTGTCTTGGGGCTCGTCCTTTTTCAGGGCGCCATTCATGCCGCTGTGGCCCACCGGCGTTGGAAGCGCTCGGGCAACCCCAGGATGATTCGCCGCGTTTTGGTGGCGGCCCAGGATTTGCCTGCGGTGGTGGATTTGCTGCGCAAAACGGAGGGGGTCCAACAAAAGCAACAAGCCCATGCGTTGTGGGCGCACGAGACCCTCGACCCAGATATGGCGCGACCGTCCATTCAGGCCATTCCATGGGTGGGCACGGTGCGCGACTTGTCCGACGCCCTGCAGATCCACAACGTGCAAGAGGTGGTGTTCAGTGGAAGGGACGTCACGGCCGACCACATTGTGAAGGCGCTGCCTGAGCTCGGAAAGCGCGGCGTGCATTGCCGCATCGCATGGACAGATGCGGGAGATTTGATGGCCAGCGGAGGTGCCGCACGCCCGTCGTTCGTGGATTTTCAACGCGGCTTGCACCGCCCTGAAATGGCCTTGGCCAAGCGCCGTTTTGACGTGATGTCTGCTGCGTTGATGCTGTTGCTGGCCCCAGGGCTGGCGATGCTCGGACGCCTTGCTTGGGTGGGGCAGGCATGGCACGTGCTGTGGGGTTTCAAGACGTGGGTCAGTCCGGGTTCTTTGGACATGGAAAAGCCCCATGTGCTTGATTTGAAGGACGGTTTGGAGGACCGCGCGGCGCAACGAAAATCCTTCACGCACACCCAGGACTACCATTGGAAAAAGGACCTTTCGGTGGTCGTGGATGCCCTATTTTCGCGTCGAGCAATTATCTCTCATGGCCATCATTGACATTCTCCTGCCCAAGATGGGCGAAAGTGTGGCGGAAGCCACCATCACCAAACTTGTCGTGGATGCCGGCTCCGAAGTGGAGGCCGACGACCCCATCGTCGAAATTGCGACGGACAAGGTGGACTCTGAAGTCCCTGCCCCTGAAGATGGCACGTTGGTGGAGTGGTGTGTGGCCGAGGGAGACGTGGTTCAAGTGGGGGCTGTGATTGCCCGCTACGATGTGGGTGGCGAAGGGGGTGACACGGCCACCGCACCGGCTGCCGCCGCCGCTCCAGCACCTGCGCCTGCCGAACCGGTTGCGCCGTCTGCCGCTGTGGTGGATGAAGTGATGGCGCCTCTGGAAGGCGGTCCCGCCAGAAAGGGGCCCTCTGGCCGTTTTTACTCGCCGTTGGTGCGCAGCATCGCCGAGAAAGAGGGCATTTCCATGGCCGAGCTTGAGTCCATCCCTGGCACGGGTGCCGAAGGCCGGGTCACCAAGAAAGACATCCTGTCGTTGGTCAAAGGGCGCGGCCAGGCTGTGCCTGCGGCCACGTCGGCTTCAACCCCGACTCCTACACCGGCGCCTGCGCCTGTCGCCAAGGCGGCGCCAGCTGCGACCAGCGTGGACGGGGCCCACGACATTGTGGAAATGGATCGGATGCGCAAGATGATTGCGGACCACATGGTGCGCAGCGTCCAGACCAGTCCCCACGTCACCTCGTTTGTGGAGGCCGATGTGACCAATTTGGTGCAGTGGCGCAACGCCAACAAGAAGGCCTTCCAGGAGAAATTTGGGGAGAAGCTCACGTTCACCCCGCTCATCGCAGAAGCCATTGTCAAGGCGATTCGAGATTTCCCGGGCATCAACGCCAGTGTGGATGGAGACCGAATCTTGATCCACAAGAACATCCACCTTGGTATGGCCGCCGCGTTGCCCTCAGGCAACTTGATTGTGCCTGTGATCAAGCACGCCGACCAATACAACCTGCAAGGACTCGCGCGTCAGGTGAACGACCTCGCGGCACGCGCTCGTGCTGGAAAGTTGACCCCGGACGACATCGCCGGCGGCACCTACACCATGAGCAACGTGGGAACCTTTGGCAACGTGATGGGCACGCCCATCATCAACCAGCCGCAGGTGGGCATTTTGGCCTTGGGTGCCATTCGCAAGCGCCCGGCTGTCTTGGAGACAGAGCAAGGCGACGTCATCGCCGTGCGGAGCATGATGTTCCTGAGCCACAGCTACGACCACCGCGTGGTTGACGGCATGCTTGGAGGAAGCTTTGTGCGTCGCGTGGCCGACTACTTGGAAGGGTTCGACCTCAACCGCCCGATCGAGGGCTGATTCCCCTAGCTTAGAGCGTCATGATGGAATTGGTGAAGAAGCTGCACTTGAAGCGGCCTTTGGTGTTTTTTGACCTTGAGACGACCGGGACCAAGGTGGGGGTGGATCGGATCGTGGAAATGGCCATGGTCAAACTCATGCCCGACGGCACGGTGATCAAAAAGCCTGAGGCCCCTGGCAAGGAACACCGCATCTTGGTCAATCCGGAAATGCCCATTCCGCTTGAGAGCAGCTTGGTGCATGGCGTGTACGACGAAGATGTCGCCGACGCGCCGACGTTTGGCCGCATTGCCCCGGGGCTGCTCAAGTGGCTCCATGGTTGCGATTTGGGCGGCTTCAACAGCAACCGATTCGACGTGCCCATGTTGGCCGAGGAATTCTTGCGTGTGGGCATCGACTTTGGATTGGAGGGACGGCACCTTGTCGACGTTCAGAACATCTTCCACAAAATGGAACAGCGCACCCTACGTGCGGCCTACGATTTCTACTGCGGCAAAGAATTGGAAGGCGCGCACGAAGCGCTTCCAGACACGCTCGCGACGGTGGACGTGTTCTTGGCGCAATTGGAACGGTACAAAGACCACACGGTCCTCAACAGCCGCGGCGAGACGGTGGGGCCTGTGCCTTCGGAGGTGGAGGCCTTGGCGGAATTTTGCCGGATGCGCAACAACGCCGACCTCATGGGGCGCCTGGTGTACGACGACGATGGAGAGGTGGTGTTCCAGTTTGGCAAGCACACCGGAAAGCGCGTCAAAGATGTGCTCGCCAAAGATCCCGGTTATTTCGGCTGGATGATGCAGGGGGATTTCCCGCGTTACACCAAGCGAGTTCTCCAAAAGGTGAAAGACGGCGAGCTGTGACGGCCCGCAAACGGGTGGCCGTCTGGGTCTCCAACGACTTGAATTTTGACCAGCGGGTGGCCAAGACGTGCCAAACGTTGAAGGATGCAGGCTGGGAACCGCACCTCGTGGGACGCAACATGCCCAATTCAGTGCCTTATGCAGGCCCATTTTCTGCAGAAAGGCTGACGTTGGGTGCCCAAGGTGGCGTTCGTTTCTATGCCGAGTTGCAAGTCGCCTTGTGGCGATGGATCCGGGCCCATGGAGGCGGATTTGACGCGATTTGGTGCAACGACTTGGACACCTTGGCCCCCGCGGTGGCGTGGGGCAAGTTGCCAGTCATGTACGACAGCCACGAGTACTTCACCGAGGCGGCCGGGTTGACGGGACACCCTTTCAAAAAGGCCGTGTGGCGCCTTCTGGAGCGTTGGGCCTTCCGGAAGCTTCCTTGCATGATCACCGTCAACGACAGCATCGCGGAAGCGTACCGCACTGCGTACGGAATCGACGTGCGCGTGGTGCGCAACATGCCCCGACGTCAGTCCAGGCCCATTGTGGAGGGGCGGCAAGCGTTTTTGGAACACGGGGTCCCCGTGGACTTGCCCATTGCTCTGATGCAGGGCGCGTACATGGACCGGGACCGTGGGGCGGCCGAAGCGGTGGCGTCGCTTCCTGACATGAAAGGGGTGCGGCTCGTGCTCGTCGGCGCCGGGGTTGAGTGGGAAGAAGCACGGGCGTCCATGGACCATCCGCGATTTGAGGGCCGGCTTCACTGCATCCCCAAGCTTCCCTTCGAAAAGTTGCGCTTGCTGACTGCGAGCGCCGATGTGGGGCTGAGCCTGGACAAGGCGGGCCACGGGAATTACGAGATGAGTTTGCCCAACAAGCTCTTCGATTTCATGCACGCAGGCCTTCCCATGGTCGTGACTGCGCGGAAAGAAGTGGCGGCCATTGTGCGTGCCCACGGCCTGGGCGAGGTTGTGGAGGAGGCGTCTCCGGCCGCACTGCGAGAAGCGGTTCAAGCTGTCCTGGCGAAGGACAAAGCCTCTTGGTCCCAGGCCTTGCAATTGGCCAGCGACCAGTTTCACTGGGGCGTGGACGAGCCTCAGATTCTGGCCACGGTGGACACTTGCTTGAACGCCCATTTGGCCACCAGCCACAAGGGCTGAGCCCAACGCCGAGGACCCCGAAGCCGTGCCTTTTTCATGCGCCACTCTTCCTGGTACAAGGCGGCATTGAAATTCCTGGACAACCCAGCCGGCGCGACGTGACACAGGGTGTGCTCGGAATGGCACGTGACGAGATGCCCTTTGTTTCGCCATTCCAGCATCTGGGCGTAGTCGCCCAACGTGTTCAAGGAGGGGTCGAAAGGGTGAGCTTCCAGCCAAACCTTGGGGGCCACCAGGCCTTGGTGGTGCATCGTGTTCCTCCAAGTCAGCGCCTCGCCCCAATCGGGTTCAAACCGCGCGGGCACGCCCGGTTCCACGGGTGGCAAGGCGGCGACTGGCCAGGCGTGCGCCTTGGGCGAGGGGTCTGCGTTCAGGACGTCCATGGCATGGGCCAGGCCTTCTCCGTCGGGGATGTCTCCAGCCCCCACCACCCACACGTGGCTTCCGGAGGCGTTGGCCATTCCTAGGTTCATCGCGTCGTACACCCCGCGGTCAGGCCTGGAAGACACATGGCGCACCAGGTCGACGTGCGCCGACAAGACGTCCAAGGTGTGGTCGCTGGAGGCGCCGTCGGACACGACAACGTCGAGTCTGTCTTTCAGTTCTGTGGGAAGCGAGGCGAACGCCGTCAGGGTGACCGAGAGGGCCTCCGCGTCGTTCCAAGTTGGAATCAGGACCGTGAGGTCACGCATGTTGGTCGTGGACAACGCCGTCTTGACATCTCCAAACACGCCCCGGACGCTGGTCCATGGAAGCCCAGTCGTGGGTGGCCATGACCAACGATTTGCCTTGGCCAGGAAGCGCATGGAGCAAATTCAAAATGTCTTCCGTGGTGTCGGGGTCCAAATTGCCTGTGGGCTCGTCGGCCAGCAAAAGGGGCGGGTCGTTGAGCAAGGCCCTTGCGATCGCCACGCGTTGCTGCTCTCCGCCACTCAACTCATAGGGCAACTTGTAGCCTTTGTGCTCGAGCCCCACCGCGGCCAGGACTTCGTCGATGCGTCGCCGTTTGGCCTTGCTGTCGGTCCAGCCTGTGGCATTCAGCGCAAAGAGCAAATTGTCGTCGACGCTTCGGTCCTCCAACAGCCCAAAATCCTGAAACACCATGCCCAGTTTGCGACGCAGGACATGGACATTTCGGGGCGTGACTTTCTTCAAGTCCACGTCGCACACGCGGCCTTCACCCGAACTCAACAACAAATCCCCGTACAGCGTCCTCAGAAGGCTGGATTTGCCACTTCCAGTTCGGCCCACGAGGTAGACCAATTCACCGGGGCGCACTTCGAGGTGAACGTCCGACAACACGACATGTTCGTGGTGCCGGACATCCACGCCGGAGAGTTGAATCAAAGGCGCCCCGTGGTCCACGTTCAGTCTTGCTGAAAGATGCTGTCGTCCAATTCCACGTCGAAGGTGACCCGCACAGTGCGCTGGTGAATGGGTTGACCGTCCACGACCGATTTTCGGCTGGAAGCCACCTTCAAACCTTTCTCGCCGTGGGGGAGGTACAAATCCAAACGCTCCACAAGGAAGGTGCCGTCGCCTGCGGGCTTCTTCGATTGAATCATCAACCCATCGTCGTTGCTGAACCAGTACGTCTCTGCCACGTTGTCGCGGGTGAATTCTACGAGGGTGCAAGGAATGCCGTCCAAGGCTTCCACCCCAAGAATGCGGCTGCTGTACCCTTCCTTTTCCAAGCCCCACAAACGGACTGGGGACAGGTCGGACAGTTGCAGTGCGAGTTCGTCGGCGTCCATGGCGTTGGTTTCCCCCATGGCAGATTGGCTGCCTGCGGTTTCTGTCACAAGTTGGACCATCACCGGCTGGTTGGACATGAGCATTTCGGTGCGCTTGGCACGGTTGCCTTTTTCCAGGCGGGTGGATTCTCGGAATTGGAGGTTCAGGCCCACCCCGAACTCGGCAGACCCTTCGGCCACCATGGTTTTCACCTTGCCCCAAGCCTTTTTGCCACCGATGGCTTCGAAGTGACGCTTGAGCACGTCGCCCACGGTCAAGTCTGCGGGGGCGTCCTCGCGTGGCACTTGGCGTCGTCCGAACGCGTCGTAGACGTCGATGCCCTGGTGGTTGTCGAACACTTCCAGTTTCTCCATGACCTCGGGCGCCCCCACCACACAGATGTTGACGTTGTTGAACCGGATCATGTCCTGGGCCACCCGCTGAACATCCTCTGCCGTCACTGCCTCCAAACGGGCGAGGTAGGTCTGGTAGTAATCTTCTGGCAGGTGGTAACGAGACGTGTTGAGTGCGAACCGCGCTACGGTGCCGGGGCTTTCCAACGAGCGTGCGAAGCCCCCGGCCAGCGAGGCCTTCGCCGTGAACATCTCGGTGGAGTCGGGCTGTGTGTTGCGGATGCGGGCGATTTCATACAAGAACTCCACCACCGCGCTGTCGGTCACTTCTGTGCGGACGTCGGCGTAGGCGGAGAATTGGCTCATCACCGGGTCGGTCCGCAAGCTGGAGCGGGCCCCGTAGGTGAAGGCTTTGTCCTCACGCAGGTTCTGCATGAGGCGTCCGCTGAACACCCCACCACCGAGGATGGAGTTGGCCACTTGTGCCGCTGCCGCATCGGGGTGTCCCGGAGGGAAGGGGATGGCGTGGGTCACGTTGATCGTGCTCTGCACCGCCCCTTCCACAGGGGCGAAGTGGACCTCCATGCCCTTGGGCATTGCCGGAGGCAACACACGCTCAAAGGGAATGTTGCTCCGTCGCCATGTGCCGAAGTGTTTGTTGGCCTTCGTTTGGGCTTCTTCTGGGGTGATGTCCCCGATGGCAATGAGGTACGCGACGTTGGGGCGGAAATACTTCCTGTGGTAGGCTTCAAGATCTTCACGGGCGATGGCCTCCAAGCTTTCCTCGGTCATGACTTCGCCGTAGGGGTGAAGCTCTCCGAAGTTGACGGCAGCCACCAGGTTGGCGGAGATTTCACCAGGTGAGGTGCCGATGTTGGCCAGGTTGGAGCCCATTTGGGTCTTCACCTTGTCCAGTTCTTCTTGAGGGAACGTGGGGTTCAGGACGGCGTCTGCCACAATCTCGAGCAAGGTGTCCGTGTGCTTGGACAAGGAGCGCGCAGAAAATCCTGTGGCGGAGGCGTTGAACGACGCCCCGAGGAATTCAATCTCCTCGGCGATCTCGGCTTTGGTTCGGGATTCAGTGCCGCTGGACATCATCGCGCTGGCCACGTCCATCATGCCGGCCTTGTCGCCCTCCTGGAACGGTTGGAACTCCAGGGTCATGCTCCAGTAGACGGACGGCGTTTTGTGGTTTTCCACCACGATCAACGTCATGCCGTTGGCGAGCTTGACTTCGGTGCTCGTGCCGATGTTCAGTTCAGGCGCTGGGCCAGGCTCAGGGGCTTTGCTTCGGTCGATTTGGGCAGAAGCAGCGAAGCATACGGCCCACAACATCAAGACCTGTGCGAGGCCTGCGAAGGAAATTCGAGAAGGAATGCAGTTCATGGCTCAGTTGTCTTGGTAGAGGAAGTAAAGGGTCACGCGCTGTTCAGGCACGTAGTATTTCTGCGCCACCCGCTGGATGTCCTCAGGGGTGACGGCGAGGTAGCGCTCCACCTCGGTGTTGATGAGGTTGGCGTCCCCGAAGTAGGTGTGGTAGTTGGCCAAACTCTCGGCAATGCCTGCCATGCTTTGGTTGCCCGTGGCGGCGTCGAACTCAATTTGGTTCTTGAGTTTTTGAAGTTCGCGGTCGCCGATGGGCTCCGCCTTCATGCGTTCCACTTCTTCGTTCATGGCACCTTCCACTTGGCTTGGATCCACGCCCATGTTGCACATGGCAAACGCCAAAGTCAATCCGGGATCCTCCAAGCCAAAGCTGAACGCGCCACAGTACAACGCCAATTGGTCCTGTTCCACCACGCGCTTGTTGAGGCGCGAGCTCTCACCTCCGCTCAACACTTGGTTGAGGAGGTCCACGGCGTAGTAGTCTGGGGTGCCTTGGGCAGGGATGGGGTAGGCCTGCAACACCATGGGCAGCCGGTCCTTGCCCCACACGGTGTCACGGACTTCGGTGGTGCGCAGGGGCTCCACAATGTCCGGACGTGGGATGTCCCGTCCTCCGCGTGGAATGTCGGCGAAGTAGGCCTCGATCAGTTCTTTGGCCTCGTCCACATTGAGGTCTCCGGCGATGCTCAATGTCGCGTTTTCTGGCACGTAGAACGTCTCGTAGAAATCCATGAAGTCGGCGTGCGTGGCCGCGTCCAAGTGCGCCATGGAGCCGATGGGCGTCCACTGGTAGGGGTGCTCCTTGTAGGCGGCCTCCATCGTCTTGGGCAGCAACTGGCCGTAGGGCTGGTTGTCGTACCGCTGGCGCTTTTCTTCTTTCACCACCTCATTCTGCGTGTCGATGCCGATCTGCTCAATCTTGGCGTGCAACATGCGCTCCGATTCGAGCCATAACCCGAGCTCGAGCTGGTTGCTCGGCAGAAGCTCGTAGTAGAAGGTGCGGTCCATGGAGGTGTTGGCGTTGAGGACGCCACCTGCATTTTCGACGTAGGTGTCAAACTCCCCACGGCCGATGTGCTCGCTCCCCTCGAAGAGCAAGTGCTCGAAGAAGTGGGCCATCCCGGTGCGGGTGGGGTCCTCGTTTTTGGAACCGACGTGGTACAAGACGGTCACGGCCACCAAGGGGGTGGAGTGGTCCTCATGCAGGATGACGTGCAAGCCGTTGTCCAAATCGAATTCAGTGAACTCAATTTGACGGGCTTCGCTTTGGGCCGAGAGCGACGTCGACAGGGCCAACCCCATTGTCGCCAACAGCCAAGAAGGAGAAAATCTCATGTGGGAAAATTGAGCCTGCAAGATAGGCGCATCGGGGTATCTTGTCGGCATGGAACGAAGCCCGAGCAAACGCCGAGAAGTCCTGCCTGAGGGCTGGTGGAGCACAGAGACTTGCTGGTCGTTGGACCCGGATGAATGCACGTTTGACTTATCGGATGAAGCGAAGTCCAGGATTGAAGCCTGCCATGCTTTTCTCTTGTCGAAGGCTGGCCAAGGCGAGGTCATCTACGGCATCAACACGGGGTTTGGAGATTTGGCCACCACGGTGGTGGACGACCTGCGTGGCTTGCAGCGAAACTTGCTGATTTCGCATGCCTGCGGCGTGGGGGAACCCCTCCCTCAAGATGTTGTGCGCATGATGCTCTTGCTCAAGGTGAAGGGGCTGTCCCAGGGTCATTCTGGCGTGGCGCTGACCACGGTGCAACGGCTGTTGGACCATTGGAACGCCAACGTGCTGCCGGTGGTTCCTGAGCAAGGGTCGTTGGGGGCCTCAGGCGATTTGGCGCCCTTGGCGCACATGGTGTTGCCCTTGATTGGCCTGGGCGAGGTGACCATGCCCGACGGGCGTCGTTTGCCGTCCGGCGAGGCGCTTGCAGAGCTCGGGTGGGAACCCCTTGAGTTGGGGCCCAAAGAGGGACTCGCGTTGATCAATGGAACCCAAATGATGTTGGGCGTGGGCATGGTGGCGTTGCAACGCATTGAACGGCTCGCCAGCTGGGCCGACGCTGTGGGTGCCTGGTCGTTGGAAGCGTGGAACGGCTTGGAAGCCGCCATGCATTCCTCCATCCATGCGGTGCGCAACCACGCTGGGGCCATCCTCTCGGCCCACAACATCCGTGCTTGGATTGCGGGCAGCGCACGTTTGGCGCAACCCAGGTCGTACGTGCAAGACCCTTACTCGTTCCGATGTATGCCCCAAGTTCATGGCGCGTCGCGGGATGTGATGGAAGGGGTGAGGACGGTGTTTGAGGCGGAGATGAATGCAGTCACCGACAACCCATTGGTGTTTCCAGAAGAAGATTTGATTGTGAGTGGGGGCAACTTCCACGGCCAACCGCTGGCGTTGGCCATGGACCGTTTGGCCTTGGCGGTCCACGAATGGGCCAGCATGTCCGAGCGGCGCACTTTCAAGATGTTGAGTGGCCAGCGCGGCCTGCCGGCGTTCTTGGCGGCCGAACCGGGCCTGAATTCGGGGTACATGATTCCGCAGTACACGGCGGCGAGTTTGGTCTCCCACAACAAACAGCTGTGCACCCCCTCCAGCGCCGACAACGCCGACAGCAGCAACGGCCAAGAGGACCACGTGAGCATGGGGGCCAACGGCGCCTTGAAAATGTGGAAGGTTCTTGGCCATGCCGAGCAAGTTGTGGCCATCGAGGCCATGTGCGCCGCCCAGGCCAGCGATTTCAGGGAACCTGACGTCGCCATGGCGCCAGCGCTGTTGTGCCTGCAGACCTCGTTCCGTGAGGTGGTGCCCTTCTTGGAGAAAGACGCCGTGATGGCCCCTTTGATGGCCGCGGCCAAATCGTGGATCGTGTCGAACGATCCCCATCAAGTTGGCACCCCATGTTGAGGGACGAACTGGTCCTTCGGGGCAATTCGCTGTTCCGTTGGCGGAGTTTCTTGCCCCTTGCCCTGGTGCCGCCGGCGCTTTGGATGGGGTGGGAGGCCCCGGATTGGGCGCATGCCCAGGCCTGGCAGGTTTTGTGCTGGGGGGTGGGACTCACTGGGCTCGGCATCCGGGCCAAGACCATTGGTCATGTTCCTCCCGGCACTTCAGGCAGAAACACGTCTGAAGGTCAGGTGGCCGAATCGCTGAACACCCGAGGGATGTACAGCTTGGTGCGCCATCCCTTGTACTTGGGCAACTACCTGATGTGGATGGGTTTGGTGCTGGCGACGGGAAGGATGGACTTCGCCCTGGTGGTCACCCTGCTCTACATGATGTACTACCTGCGGATTGCCATGGCTGAGGAGGCCTTTTTGGAGGGCAAATTCGGAGACGCCTACGCCGAATGGTCGCGACGCGTGCCCGCCTTTGTGCCGGGCCGATGGGGCGCCCGAAGGAGTGCATGGACGCCGGCGGGCAACGCCATCTCTTGGAGGCACGTGCTCAAGCGGGAATACAACGGCACTTACGCGCTCGTCCTCGGTTACTTCGCGTTGGACGCAGTTCGCTCCGCAGGGGCCGGGGACCCGTCCCATTTGACCACGGGGTGGCAGGCCGGGTTGGCCGGGTGCACCTTGGCGTTTTTCGTGTTGCGGTTCTTGAAGAAGCGCACCCAAGTCCTTCACGTGGAAGGACGGGAGTTCACGTGACCGCCGCCCGCCGCATGATGCGGCGAAGCAGTCCTGGCGCGAACCGCTTCAAGCACACGGCGAGGAGTTCTGTGCGGCCAATCAGCGCTTGGGCTTGGTTGCGCTCCACGGCGCGAACCATTTTGGCGGCACACGCCTCAGGAGACATGCCGGCGCCTGTTTTCGCATCCATGGTGCCTTGCTGAGAGCCGTCGCCGACCACGGCATTCATGCTGATGTTGGTGTGGATGAACCCAGGACACACCATGGTGACTTTGACGTTGTCGTCGTGGTGTTCCGCCCTCAGGGATTCGAAAAACCCGTGCAACGCGTGCTTTGCCCCGCAGTAACCTGAACGAAGGGGAGAGGAGAACAAGCCCATCAAGCTGGTCACCACCACGAAGTGGCCTTGCTTCCGTTCAACCATCTTGGGCAACAAGGCCTTGGTCAGGGCCAAGGTGCCGAAGTAGTCGATTTCCATCACACGTCGGTCCACCTCAAGCGCGGTGTCGAGCACCTTGGAACGCTGGCTGATGCCGCCGCAATGGACCATCACATCCACGGGGCCGTGGGTCGACTCCACGTGTGCCGCCACGCCGGACAAGCTGTCTGAGTCGGCCAAATCCAAGGTCACCACGTGGACCTCACAGCCCTCCGCTCGAAGCGGTTGGGCCACAGCCTCCAAGGCGTCTTGCTTGCGGGAGGAAAGCACCACTTTGGCGCCTTTCCTGGCCCACGCCTCGGCGCAGGCTTTTCCGATGCCGCTGCTGGCGCCGGTGACCCACACCAGTCTGTTGTTCCAAGTTGACATGTGCTTCACATTGAGTGTTGAACGAGCATGGCCCCCGCCATCGCAGCCATGCCGAGGTCTTCGACGATGGTCACGGTGGTCATGGGGAGGTTGAAGGCGGTGCCCATGCACGCGCAGGTCAGTTGCTCACCTCGACGGAGGGCGCGAATGACGCCCAGGGCAGAGAAGGTCATGAGCAAGAATGTGATGGCGTGCAGTCCCATCCATTCGGGCGTGGCGAGGTAGGCCAACCCGAGGGCCACCTCGACGATGGGGTACACCCATCCGTACGCGGGGAGCCGTGCGGCCAGCAAGTCGTATTTGGCGTAGGCAGCCGCGAATCCCCCCAAGTCCAAGAGTTTCAGTCCCCCAAAGACGAGGAAGAACCCGCCCATGAACTTGGCCATGAAGCCGTCTGCGCCCCCTGAAGCCAAGCTGCCCAGTCCGATGAGGGACACGGCCACCAGCAGGGGGGTGAAGGAGGACGCCTGAACGGCGGGACCGCCTTCCACGCCGAATCCGGCTGAGCGGATGGCGGATTCCAGGGCTTCTCGCGAAAGCGCGGCACCCCCGGACACCATCACCGTGCCTTGTTGCAGGTCGACATGGACGTGTTCCACCCCAGAGAAGCCGTCCAGCGCGTGTTCGATTTTGGCCACGCACGACCCGCAGGTCATGCCTGTGACATTCAACCGCTCGAAGCGGTCAGGCATCGATGTTCGCGTACTTGGCGTTGTCCTCGATGAACTTTCGACGCGGCGGCACGTCGTCGCCCATCAACATGGAGAAGACATGATCAGCACCGGCGGCATTCTCAATGGTGACCTGGCGCAACGTCCGGTTTTCCGGATTCAGCGTGGTCTCCCACAATTGTTCCGCGTTCATCTCACCAAGACCCTTGTAGCGCTGGACATGAATGCCGCTGTCGCTTCCGCTCTTGCCTCGGAATTCGGCAATCAAGCGGTCGCGCTCGTCGTCATTCCACGCGTAAATCGAGCGTGAACCCTTCTTCACTTGGTAGAGTGGGGGGGTGGCGATGTACACGTAGCCGCTCTCGATGAGGTCCTTCATGTGGCGGAACAAGAAGGTGAGGATGAGGGTCTCAATGTGGCTTCCGTCCACATCCGCGTCACACATGATGACAATCTTGTGGTAGCGGAGCTTGGCCAAATTGAGGGCTCGCTCGTCTTCTTCGGTGCCCACTGTGACGCCCAAGGCGGTGTAAATGTTCTTGATCTCCTCGTTGTCGAAGATCTTGTGCTGCATGGCCTTTTCCACGTTGAGGATTTTTCCTCGGAGTGGCATGATGGCTTGGAACATGCGGTCGCGGCCTTGCTTGGCCGTGCCACCCGCCGAGTCACCCTCGACCAGGAACAGCTCGCAAAGGGCCGGGTCCTTCTCGGCGCAGTCGGCCAATTTGCCAGGGAGTCCACTGCCGCCCATGACGGTCTTACGCTGGACCATTTCCCGGGCCTTGCGAGCCGCGTGGCGCGCCTGTGCCGCGAGGATGACCTTCTGCACGATGGTCTTCGCGTCGTTGGGGTTCTCTTCCAAGTAAGCTTCGAGCATGTCGCTCACAGCCTGGCTCACTGGGGCGCTCACCTCGGCGTTGCCAAGTTTGGTCTTGGTTTGGCCTTGGAATTGTGGCTCGGCCACTTTCACGCTCACCACAGCAGTCAACCCCTCGCGGAAGTCGTCCCCGCTGATGTCAAACTTCAGCTTGTCCAACATGCCGCTCCCGTCGGCGTACTTCTTCAACGTGTTGGTCAATCCCCGGCGGAAGCCGGTCAAGTGGGTTCCACCTTCGTGGGTGTTGATGTTGTTGACGTAGGAAAACAGGTTCTCAGAGAACGAGTTGTTGTAGGTCATGGCCACTTCCACCGGCACCCCGTTGCGTTCGCCGCTGACGTGGATGACTTCCTGAATGATGGCCTCGCGGTTGCCGTCCAGGTAGGTCACGAAGTCCTTCAAACCCTCCGTGCTGTGGAACGTTTCGGTGAGGTGGTTGCCTTCTTCGTCCTGAACACGTTCGTCGGTCAACGTGACCGTGATGCCTTGGTTCAAATAGGACAACTCACGCATGCGGTCGGCCAAGGTGTCGTAGTTGTACACCAAGGTCTCGAAAATGTCTTCGTCGGGCTGGAATTCCACGGTGGTGCCTAGCTTCTCGGACGTGCCGATTTCGCGGACCGCGTAGAGTTCCTTGCCTCGGGTGTATTCCTGCTCGTAGACCTTGCCTTCGCGGTGCACTTCGGCACGAAGGGAGATGGACAGGGCGTTCACGCATGACACGCCGACCCCGTGCAAACCACCTGAGACCTTGTACGCGTCCTTGTCAAATTTTCCGCCGGCGCCAATCTTGGTCATGACCACCTGCAGTGCGCTGACACCTTCCTTTTCGTGGATGCCCACCGGGATGCCACGTCCGTTGTCGGACACGCGAATGCCGTTG
Organism: Flavobacteriales bacterium; assembly: GCA_049627085.1. GTDB lineage: Bacteria > Bacteroidota > Bacteroidia > Flavobacteriales_D > Sanyastnellaceae > UBA11663. Next base: position 29,714 of record JBMZWX010000011.1, read on the forward strand.
GTTTCTGTGATCACCACTGAAATGGTGTCGCAATGGCCTGCCAGCGCCTCGTCGATGGAGTTGTCCACCACCTCGTACACCAAATGGTGCAATCCCCGCACCCCCACATCGCCGATGTACATGGAGGGGCGCATGCGCACGTGCTCCATGCCTTCCAGGGCCTGGATCTGACTGGCGTCATACCCGGAAGGGCCGGCTTTTTTGTTCTCTTCTGACATCGTAATGAATTGTCCTGTGAAGATACTTGGACGGCCCCGCCCAAGGCGGGAATTTGGCGCATGAAAAACCCTGATTTTTCCACGAAAAAACCAGGGTTTTCACAAGGAATGTGGACAGCGTCAGAAGGCGTATTGCACGCCGCCAAGCACTTGGAATCCTTGCACCGGGTGCCCGCCCCACACGCTGTACCTCGTGTTGGCCAAGTTGGCCAGCGTCAGCCAGGCGCCCAAGCGGTCGTTGTACCGGTAATTGGTGGTCAGGTTGACGTCGAAATAACCTGGAAGTGCAAGTTGGTAATTGCCGTTGTCCAAGGGCTCAGGGTTGCCGTAGTTGGGGTCTTTGCTCAAGGCGTAGCGCTCACCGACGTATTGCACGTCTGCCTGGACGGCAAGCCCTTCAATGACTTGGTAGGACACCGCGGCATCCCAAAGGAGGGTGGGGAGGTGCCAGGCCTGGTCTTCGTTCCGCAGTTTGTAACTGTTCAGGGTCAAGCTCCCTTTCAAGTCAAACCGCTTTCCCAACGACAAGCCAACTTCACCCCCCAACGTGCGCACGTTCACGGTGTCGTACACCGCTTCAAACGTGGCGTACGACGCGGTGTCGTTCACGACGGTGGTGGGCTTGAACAGCAAGAAGTCCTCGTGCTGCGCGGAACTGGCGTGCCCATGGAACCGGAAATGTTCAGTCACCGTGCCGCGCACACCGCCGGCAAACGCGAGTCGCTTGTTCGTGGAGCGGAAACCTGAGGCTTGGATGGTTTGGCTGTTCAAGACCACCGGGCTGTATAGGTGGTCGGGCGCAAAGAAGGGATTGAGCGCCAAGACGTCATGCAAGTTGTTGGCCAAGAGTCCCCCGCCCACCTTCGCGTAGGGCACAAAGAGGTTGCGGAACAAATTGACAGAGACTTCAGCACGCGGGTACACGTGCACAACGTCTCCAATTTCATCCCGGGTGGGTTGGTCTGCATCGACAGCCACGCCAAGGCCCACGGATGCACGCCAGGGGCCTTTCTCTGTGGAGAGCTTGGGATTCAACTGCACGATGGCCTGGTTGTAGGCGCGCGCGGTGTCCAATTGCGTGCGGTCGAGCTGGGCTTCCACCCCGATGTCCAATCGTTTGCCTCCCACATGGCGATGAAGGTTCAATTCTCCCAAGACGTGCCGTTCGGCGAGCCCGTGGTTGTTGGTCATGTAATCGAAGGCCGTGTTGAATTCGTGGTTTAATGCCGTGCTGTCCTTGCGGTGGCTTTTCAGTTGAAGGGCGGCACCTGCATGCCTCCACCGCAGGGCGGTCGCATCCACCGAGATGCTGTCCACGAAGGTGCTGTCAAACCCAAACATCCGTGTCTTGTGCTGACCGACTTGGGCGTTGAAGGAGACCTTTTCCTGTCCCAGAAAGCGCGAATTCCAAGCGTTGAACGTGTTTTCGCGAATCCTGCCAGAAAGCAGGTTGGACGGAGAGGTGGTGGAGGCATGGTGCAACGACGTGCCCCAACTGCCTTCGCGGGACCGGAGATCCGTGTAGCTCGCGTCTAACAAGCTCGTGCCCCTGCTGCCGCCCCCGGCTCGAACGTGGCCTCTGTAGAGACGGGAGAGGGATGCGTCCACCCTCAGGCGTGTGGCCTCCACGGGGGTCATGGTGGGCTCGAATTGAAGCCGCTTCGAAAGCAGGTCGTAGCTCAACGTGGGCTTCTCGGAGGAGAGGGGCCTGGCGATGGGCCAGGAGCTCAACTTCACGGCGTCCCGCACTTCCATGGTGCGTTTGCCCACAAAGGTGACGTCCATGTCCAGGGTGTCCTGTTGGGTCAGTCCAGCCAGCGGCAGGAGGGCCCAACACGCGAGGGACAATGCGAGGTGATTCGGCTGCTTCATTCTTGGTTGGGTTCAGTGGTTGCGGCTTCCAACGCGTCGATTTCAAGGAGTAGGTCGGAGACAGCTTCCTGCACCTCAGCGACTTGCACGTTGGCGAGGATGGAGTTGGCCGTGGCTCGGGCCTGAAAAAGGTCATTCATGCCGATGTAAGCCTTCACAAGCAGCAGGAATCCTTTGTTCTTCCAGGCGTCTTGGTTGTAGAACTGCTCGATCAGCCCAAACAGTTTTTCCTCACAAGCGTCAAAAGCGCCGGCGTTGTGGTCGTGTTCTGCCAAGAGGTACTGGGCTTCTGCGCCCGCACTGCCGCCAAAGGTGACGAGTGTGGCCAAATCCTCCAGGACCGTGCTGTGTTCGCCCCGGTTGCACGCGATGCGCGCGTTCCAAAGTTGGGCGGTCCGTTGGATGTCGTCGGGCGTGCCAGGGTCGTACATCACGCGCGCGGCGAAGTTGGCCGCTTCGTCTTCCTGGCCGAGGAGGTAGTGGCAGCGCATTTGGCCGATGGCCGCCTCCAGCCGGTTCGACTGCAACGCCGCGAGCCCTTCCAACGTCTCGTAGTGCCCCAAGGCTTCGCGGTGCTGTCCGTTGTTCCAGGCGATGGTGGCTGCCCCGAGGGCGGCGGCTTCGCTGAAGTCTCCCGCGGGCAGGGCGAGCACTGCCACGTACGACACGTACGCGGAGTCAGGGAGGTTTTGGTCAAAGAGGCAATTCGCCAAGTAGAATTGCGCTTCTGCCATGTGCGTGCCCCCTGGGTACTGCCGCACGTACTCCGACAAACGCGGAATCGCCTCTGCGCAACGATCCTCCAGCGCCAGGTACGAGGCCGACTCGAAGAACCGTTGCTCGATCTCGGCCCCGTCCAAGCCCACCGCAGGAGGAAGGTTGTCCAACAAGCCTCTCTGAATCAACAGGGGCTCCACGATGTTGTACGCGTCGGCGGCCACGTTGTCGTTGCCGTAGTTGGTCCGGATGTTGTCCCAAAGGCTCAGCACCTTGTCGTCCTCGCCTTGCTTGACGTGCACCAAACACAACTCCACGAGCGCCTCCTTGGCGCGAGGTGTGGCAGAATAGGATTGAATCAGGGTGTTCAGCTTGTCTTCGGCTGCGGCAAGCGCCCCTTCTTCGATGTGGGTGCGGGAAGCCTGGAACAGCGCTTCCACCACCAAGCGGCTTTCTGGGAAATCGGCCAACAGCTGCTCCAAACGCGTGACTTGCGCCCCAGGGTCCTCGTTGAGTTTGGCGGCCATGGCGCTTTGGAATAAGGCGTAATCCATGGGCTTGACGCCCCGTGCCAAAACCCGGTCGTAGTACTCGCCGGCTTGCTCAAACGACTTCAAGGCGTAGAAGCAGTCGGCGGTGCGCAGCTCTGCGTCGCGCATGCGGGAAGGGTCGTCCTGGGGGCCGGTTTCCAAATAGGACCGGAATGCCGACAAGGCGTCGGTGTACTTCTCGCTCTTGAAGTGGGCGTAGCCCCGGGCGTAATCGGCGTCGTTGTGAAGCTCACTCAAGTAGCTGCCTGGGGTGGTGCTGAACTTGGCAAACGCCGCGGCGGCAGGCGTGAACTTGCCTTGGTTGTACAGAATTTCACCTTCCCAGTAAAACGTCTCGGCGTGCATTTGCGGGTCCACGTTGTTGGATCGGCTCTTTCGGAAGAAGACCAATGCGCGGTCGAGCTGCTTGTTCTGGTACAATTCCACCGCGCGGTTGAAGGCCAGCACCTGGGCGGCGGCCATGACGGTTTGGTCCGGTTCAGAGATGTTGTCCAGCACGCCCAATGCCCGTTCGTAATCTCGGCTGGTCATGTGCACCTGAAGCAGGAACCTGTAGGCCTCGTCGCGTCGGGGTGAGGCGGGGAACTGGGTCAAGTACGACTCGAACGCCACAATGGCGTCGTCGAAGGGGTTGAAGGACAGCTCGAAGGCCAGCTTGGCGTAGTGGAAGAACGCGTCTTCCTGAATGTCCAAGTCGAAGTCGGGAAGCGAGGCGGTTCGGAAGGCTTGCTTCGCCCTGGCGCGGTCGCCAAGCTCGAGGTAGCAGTCTGCCATGTGGTACGCCGCGTTTTGGGCCAACTCGTCTTCGCCGTAGGTCGCCAAGGGGAGACAGTCCAACGCGCCACGCCATTCTCCCAAGCGGTAGCGCGTGTAGCCCATCTGGTAGGCGAATTCAGGATCTCGGCCAGGTCCGTCGGTGCCTTCCCAGGCCAACTCCAGGTACGGCGAGGCAGTCTCGAACGCGGCATCTCTGTACCATGCGTCGCCCAAGAGGTGGGCCACTTCCGCCACACTCTCTTCATCCAGTCCACTCGACTCGTCAAGCAGCGGTGGGGCGTATTCCTTGAGGCGGTCGAATTGTCCTGTGGCGTGCAAAAGTTGGGCGATGTACAACGGGACCAACTCCGCGAAGGCAGGGTGGTCGGCGATGCGTTCGAAGCCGTCCAAGGCCACCTGAGGCTGGCCGTTGAGGTAGGCGATGTGGCTGAAGTAGTACTGGGCCGGGGCTTGGAATTCGCCCTCCACGTCCAAGACGTCGTACAGGTACACGCGGGCCTTCTCGAATGCTTCACGCTCGAACAAGCAGTGTCCCAATTTGAAGCGGAGCTCGTCGCGCTTGGGCTTGGCCAAATCTCGAATCCGGATGCCCATAAACTCCTCGGACGCCCTTGAGTAATTCTTCCGCTTGTAGTGGTAATTCGCGAGCTCCCAGTGGGCCTGAAGGGCCAGCGGGCTTTCTGGGAAGTCGGCCATGAACCCCTTCACCCGAACCACGGCATCCTTGTGGTACAGCGCCAAGGCGCTCATGGCCGCATGGTAGCTTGCGTCGACGAAATCGTTCGATTCGACGTTGTCCGCGTTGTCAATCCACGATTCGAAGGCGTGCAGGGCCAAGGCGTAACGCTGTTGGTTGTACGCTTCTTTCGCACGTGCCAGTTCCGTGGCGCGGTGGTCTGTGGCTTGGGTCCATTGGGCCGAGGCCTCGTGTCCAACAGTGCAGCCGGCGGTCAAGCCGATTGCCAAGGTCACAGGGGCCAAATGGGAACGAAGGGGGAGGTAGGGCATGGGTCTCGCGTGTTCTTTTCAAAGCTACCGTCGCCCCCAGGCCATGGCCGGAGCTCGGAACTTGTTTTTCAACGCGAAGGCGTGGGGATTTCGTGCCCGTTGGGCTCAATCGCGCCAGCTGAATTCGGTGCGTCGGTTGACCGACCGACCAGCCTCTGAGTCGTTGTCGGTCTTGGGCCTTGATTCCCCAAAACCGGCTGCGTTCAATCGGTTCGACTCGACGCCGTGGGCAGTCAAAAAGTCCTTCACTGCGTTTGCCCGGGCCACGCTCAAGGCCAAGTTGTCGTTCGACGATCCCACATTGTCGGTGTGCCCCTCAATGTCCAACGTGGCGCCTGGTTGCCGTTCCATGCGGTTGGCCAGGGCTTGAAGCATGACTTCGGCCTTGGCGCTCAGTTGGCTCTTCTTGGTGGCAAATTGCACGTCTTCCAGCTCGAACGGAGCCCCCTCGGCGACCTGCTCAATGTCCAAACTCATGTTGAAGCTGGCGTCCAATGGGTCGCCCTGCATGTGCACCACTTGGCTGTTGTACCCCACGGTTTCTCCTTCCACTGTCAACACCACGTCCTCGCCCTCGGGCAATCGAACAATCTGGGCGAACGTGCCGTCTTCCCGCGAGACGTCGATTTGTTCCACCCGTTTGCTTTGGACGTACTCGATGCTGACCGTGAACTCCCCTTCGGGCAGGGGCCATCCCAAATCCCCTTTCACCACGGTCACCGCCTCAGGCTTGAGGGTGTCGGGCAAATGGTAGGCGCACAGGTCCAGCCCTTGGGTGCCTCGCCGACGCGAAGCGAAAATCGCTTGGGTGCCATCTGTGCTGACCACCAAGCCGTGCTCGTCCCCGCTGGAATTCAAGGGCAGACCCATGTTGACGGGCGTCGACCAACGTCCGGTGGAATCACGTTGGGTGCGCCAGACGTCGAATCCACCCCCGCCAGGGGTTCGGTTGCTGGAGAAATACAGCGTCTTGCCGTCCGGATGGAGAAAGGGGGATTTGTCCTGCGCGTCGGAATTCAGGGGAGAGGGCAGCTTCTCGGCCGGGGACCAACTCCCGTCCGCAGCCTTTCGAGACAGGAACAAATCCATGGTCAAGTTGCCGTTTCGGTCCGGTGTGGATTCCGCCCGCGCGCCTGCGAAGAGAAGGGTCTGTCCGTCCGCACTGATGCTGGGTTGGGCTTCCCAACCCAGGGGGCTGTTCACGCCAGGTCCCAACGGCGTCAGTTCAGACCACATGTACACGGCCTTTCCGGACGCGTCGCGGTAGTCGAATTCATAACTGACCTGAAAGAGGTCGATGTTGTTGGGGTTCTCGCGCACAGGGTTCAGCGCGGCAATCACCATGGTCTTGTTGTCCACGGACAGGGACGCTCCTCCGTAGTTGGCCCCTGTATTGAAGGGGTGCTCCATGGCGGTGCCGCTGTCGTACGCTCGGGAGGCCGGGTTCAAGTGGGACACCGTGAACCGTTCTCGTCGGGTCGTGGTCACGTCGCCCTTCGCCTTGAAGGTCTCGATGCGCGTGTAGAACAGCATGGTCCCGTCGGGTGCGAGCATGGGCAGGTATTCGTCCACGCTTTGGCTCACATGTGGGATGGGCAGGGGTGGGGGAAGGTCTTCGTGCCGGTGGTAGTCGACCAAAAAGGCCAAATCGTCCAAGATGCCCAGGGCGTCTTTGCGCCGAGAGGCGCGCGTGAGGTTTTCGTCCACCGCGAGGTAGTCCTGAAAGCCGCTCAGGGCCTCTGTGTGGTCTTCTTGGCTGTAATGAAATGCGGCCCTCATGTACGTCGCTTCCGGCATGCCCTCCGGACACAACTCCTCCAAGGCGCGGAGCGATTCAAGCAGACCCTCCCAGGACAGGCTTCCGCGGCGAAGCGCTTTGAATTGGAACTCCGCCAGCATCATCCAGGCCTCGGCGTCGTCCGGGTGGAGCTCGAGGGCCTCTTGGACGGCCGCCATTCGGTCCTTCAGACTGTCCTTGGCTTTGGGAGATTTGGCCCGTTCCAGCCACTTCGCGGCTTTGGCGGACCGAGGGTCTTCCAAGGTGCATTGGCTGTGTGCTGAGATCGCGAATGCCCAGCACAAGCCGCCCAACACCGCCAATCGATGCAGGGCCATGGTCAGGATCGGGGGTGCAACTCTCCCTCCGATTGGGCCACCAACGCAGAGACGGTTCCGTCGCCCGTGACGTTGACCACCGTGCGGCACATGTCCAAGATGCGGTCGATGGGGAAGATTAGTGCGATCCATGCGGGGTTGAGCCCGACGCTTTCAAGCACGATGATCATCAAGACCAAGCCCGCGCTCGGGATGGCGGCGGCACCCACCGAGGCCAGGGTGGCGGTCAGCACGATGACGGCCTGTTGCGCCAGGCTCAAGTCCACCATGTGGAATTGCGCCAGGGCGACCACGGCCACAGCCTGGTACAGGCTTGTGCCATCCATGTTCACGGTGGCGCCAATGGGCAGGACAAAGCTGGTCGTGCGCTCACTCACCCCAATGTTTTCCTGCACGCATTTCATGGTGACGGGCAAGGTGGCCACCGAGGATGAGGTGGAGAATGCGGTGATTTGGGCGTCCCGCATGGCCGCCAAGAACCGGCGCGGCGTCATGCCTCGGATGCCCGCGCTTGCCAGCAAGGGGTACACCACGAAAATCATGAGCACCAACCCCAACACCACCACCAAACCGTACCTCAACAAGAAGCTCAGAAGTTCTTGGAATTTCTCAGGGTCTGTGCCGGCCGCCTTGACGATTTGGCCTGCCATGAGGGCAAACACAAACACAGGCATGGCCTTCATCACCATCCACACCATGCCCACAAATACGTCGTTCAACCCGTCGACAGCTTTCAAAAGCGCCCCTCGTTTGGGTTCTTCCACTTGCACGAGGACAATGCCAAAAAACACGGCAAAGAAGATGATTTGCAGCATCGCCATGTCGCTCAGCGCCCGGAAGATGTTCTTGGGCACCACGTCCACCAAAGGCTGCAATGGACCGCTCTGGGAAGCGTTGTCCGCCTTGTTCAGCTTGTCTTCCACCCACGCGTTCAGGCCTTCTTGCTGGCCGCGGATTTCTTGCACCACCGCTGCATGCTCTGGGGAGGCCGAGAGTTGGAGGTCGTCCAGGACTTCGATGCCGTTGGCATCCCGCCAAAGCTCATAGCGGATTCGGTTGGAGGTTTTCAGCGATTCACTCGCGCCTGCGCCAGGTTGGAACAGGTTCACCAGCACCAAGCCAAGCGTGACGGCGAAGAAGGTGGTCAGCAGGTAAAGCCCCAGGGTTTTGGCCCCCAGGCGACCGAGCTTCTTCACGTCCCCCAAGGACGCCACGCCGCCGATGATGCTGAACAACACGAGCGGGACGGCAATCAGTTTGAGGATGTTGATGAAGATGTCGCCCAGCGGTTGGATGTAGTCGAGGGTGAAGTCGTTCCAACCAAACCGAATGCTTGCCCAAGCGTACGCCACGCCCAGCGCGAGGCCAATCAGGACCTGCCAATGCAGGGCCAAACGAGATGAGGTGCTCATGCCCCGAAGGTAAGGCGTGCTGCGCGCTGACGCAGGGCGTGGTCGGCCAGCACGAGGCAGGCCATCGCTTCCACCATGGGCACGGCTCGGGGCAACACGCAGGCGTCATGCCTTCCGCGTCCTTGGACTTCGACCGGTTCGCCAGCCCGGTTCACCGATTGGCCTGGCGACATGACCGTGGCCACGGGCTTGAACCCGACCCGCAAGACGATGTCCTCGCCGTTGCTGATGCCGCCTTGAATGCCGCCGCTTCGGTTGGTGGCCGTTCCGATTCGGTCGCCTCGGTTCACGAAGGCGTCGTTGTGCTCCGTGCCGCGCATCAAAGTGCCGCTCAGCCCCGAGCCCAATTCCAAGGATTTGGTGGCGGGCAGCGACCACATGGCTTTGGCCAAATCGGCGTGGAGCCGGTCAAACACCGGTTCTCCCCAACCCGCTGGCACGCCTCGCGCCACGAGCACCACGGCGCCTCCCACGGTGTCGCCTGCCTGGCGAATCTCCTCGATGCGCTCGGCCATGCGGCGCGCCGTGTCCGGATGTGGGCACCGGACTGGGTGGGCGTCCACCTCGTCTCGGTTGTGGAACGACGGGGGCAAGGGCATGCTGATGTCTTGCACGCGCTCCACGTAGGCCCCGACCTCGACGCCGAGCGTCGCCAGGAATTGCCGGGCCACGCTGCCTGCCACGACCCTCGACGCCGTCTCTCGGGCCGAGGCTCGCCCACCTCCTGCGACTTCCCGCAAGCCGTATTTGGCCTCGTACGTGAAGTCGGCGTGGGAAGGGCGGAAGGTGCTCTCCAAGTGGCTGTAGTCGGAGGGTTTGGCGTTGTCGTTGCGCAGGATGAACCCAAGGGGTGCACCTGTGGTGGTGGGGCCCGAATCACGGGTGGTGACACCAGAAAGGACCTCGACCAGGTCCGATTCTTTGCGTGGCGTGGTGAGCTTGGATTGGCCGGGTTTGCGCCGGTCCAATTCCCGCTGAATCGAGTCCACGCAGAGCAGGAGTCCCGCAGGACACCCGTCCACAATGCCACCCAATGCAGGGCCGTGTGACTCTCCAAAGGTGGTCACGCGAAACAAGTTGCCGAAGGTGTTGCCCGCCATTCTTGCGAAGGTATACCTTGCGTCGCATGCGTACACTGCTCAAAAACATCAAGGGACTGGTCGGGGCGTTTGAGGACGTGCCGCGGCATGTGGCCGGGGGAGAGATGGCGAAGTTCCCGGTGTTGGAAGACGCATGGCTTGCGGTGGAGGATGGCATGGTGGTGGACTTTGGGGAGATGTCTTCGTTTCCTGGCATTGCGGATTGGTCGGGCTTGACCATTGTGGATGCCCAGGGACGCTACGTGATTCCGTCCTGGTGCGACAGCCACACCCACTCGGTGTTTGCCAAAGACCGGTCGGAGGAGTTTCTGATGCGGCTGGAGGGTGCGACGTACCAAGAGATCGCGGAGCGCGGCGGCGGCATCCTGAATTCAGCCAAAGCGCTCCAATCCATGTCCGAGGACGCGCTCTTCGAAGACGCCCTGGCCCGCATCCACGCAGTCATGGCCCAGGGTGTGGGCGCGTTGGAAATCAAATCTGGGTACGGCTTGACCTTCGAGGCAGAGCGCAAGATGCTCCGTGTGGTGGCCAGGTTGAAGGAAGTTTTGCCCATCCCGGTGAAGGCCACCTTTCTGGGGTGCCATGCGGTGCCGCCTGAATTCCCCGACGCCATGGCGTACACCCAACATGTGGTGAACGACATGCTTCCGGCCCTGGCGTCCGAGGGGTTGGTGGATTACGTCGATGCCTTTTGCGAGAAGGGCTACTTCGGCGTGGCAGAAACAGAACTGCTGTTGGACGCTTCAGACTCTCTTGGATTGAAGTCCAAAATACATGTCAATCAGTTCAATGAAATTGGCGGAGTGAACCTTTGCATCAAGAAAAGAAGTTTGTCTGTGGACCACCTGGAGGTGTGTGGCTCGGAGGCCATTCAGGCGTTGATTGAAGGGGTGGAAGCGGGCGCGCTTGAGGAATCTCACCCCACGTATCCGGTCGCGTTGCCTGGGTGCAGTTACTTTTTGGGCATTCCCTTCACGCCCGCCAGGTCTTTGATTGACGCTGGGTTGCCCCTCGTCTTGGCGACCGACCACAATCCTGGATCTGCCCCGAGCGGGGACATGGGCATGGCGGTGCGCTTGGGCAGTTTGAAGATGGGCATGACCCCGTTGGAAGCCATTGCAGCCGCCACGCTGAATGGCGCGGCGGCGATGGAATTGTCCCACGAGGTGGGGGCGCTCGGACGTGGGCACCTCGCCAATTTCATCTTGACCAAGCCGCTGGAAGGCCTGCAAGAGTTGGCTTATCGCTTCACGGACCCGTATGTGGATAAGGTGTTCGTGAACGGTGAAATCTGGGAGGCGTAAGGCCAAACCACTCGGCCAAGGTCCACGCTACTTTGGCTTCATGCAAAGATTGATTGAATGCGTCCCCAACATCAGCGAGGGACGGCGCCCTGAAGTGATTCAGGCTGTGGCCTCCGTGGTGGAAACGGTGGAAGGTTGCAAGCTGTTGGACGTCGACCCAGGCAAGAGCACCAACCGCACGGTCATCACGTTTGTGGGCCCGCCCGAGACGGTGGGAGAAGCGGCGTTCCGCTTGATCAAGAAGGCCTCAGAGTTGATTGACATGTCCAAACACACGGGGGAGCACCCGCGCATGGGCGCGACCGACGTGTGTCCGTTCGTGCCTGTGGCTGGCGTGACCATGGACGAGTGCATCGACGTGGCCCGCTCCGTCGGGGAACGCGTGGGGAAGGAGCTTGGCATCCCTGGCTACTTCTACGAGTCTGCCGCGAAGCGCCCTGAGCGCAAGAATCTGGCGGTGTGCCGTCAGGGACAGTACGAGGGACTCGCCAAGTTGGCGACGGAGGATGGGGCTCCGGATTTTGGTCCAGCTGAATTCAACGACCACGCCAAGAAAACCGGGGCCACAGCCGTCGGCGCCCGGGATTTTCTCATCGCCTACAACATCAACTTGAACACGACCTCCAGTCGGAGGGCCAACGCCATCGCGTTTGACATTCGCGAGGCTGGACGCATCAAAAAGCGCGACGGCATCACTGGACCGGCCGTCCTCGACGACGCAGGGAACCCCGTGCGCATCCCAGGCTCGCTGAAGGCCGTGAAGGGCATCGGCTGGTACATCGAAGAGTACGGCATTGCGCAGCTCTCGCTGAACCTCACCAACATCCATGTCACACCCGTCCACGTGGCCTTTGACGAGGCGTGTGCCAAGGCGCAGGCCCGCGGCATTCGCGTGACAGGGTCTGAACTTGTCGGGTTGTTGCCGTTGCGCGTGTTGTTGGACGCGGCCGACCACTACTTGCGGAAGCAACAGCGTTCGCTTGGAATCAGCGAGGCGGATAAGGTCAAGATTGCTGTGAAGTCCCTGGGCCTGGACGATTTGGCGCCCTTCGACGCCCAAAAGCGCGTCATCGAGTACATCATCGCCGACCAGGGCAGTGCGCCGCTTGTGGGTATGACCTTGACCCGGTTCGCCAACACCACAGCCTCCGAAGCGCCTGCCCCTGGTGGCGGATCCATCGCAGCCTACGCAGGCGCATTGGGTGCCGCCCTGACCACCATGGTGGCGAACCTCAGCGCCCACAAACGGGGCTGGGACGACCGCTGGGAGACTTTCAGCCAACATGCCGAGCAAGGATTGGCGTTTCAGAACGACCTGTTGGCGCTTGTCGACGCGGACACCGCGGCCTTCGACGCCATCATGGCTGCGTACGGCATGCCAAAGGGCACAGACGTCCAGAAGACAAAGCGGCATCAGGCCATCCAGGACGCGACGTCGAAGGCCATCGACATTCCATTGAAAGTGGCCCAGTTGGCCCACGACGCCATGCCTTTGGCCGCGGCCATGGCCAAGGACGGCAACCCCAACAGCGTCACCGACGCCGGGGTGGGTGCCATGTGCTTGCGCACGGCCGTCATGGGTGCGGTGCTCAACGCACGCATCAACTGCGGCGATTTGGAAGACCAGGCCAAAGTGGCTGAAGTGCAGGCAAGGTGCGCCCAACTGGTGGCGGGTGCCCAATCTCAAGAGGCCGACATCCTTCGCACAGTGGACGAGGTGATGGCGAAGTGAAGGACGAAAGTTCCAAGCACAAAAAAGCCAACCCAGTGGGTTGGCTTTTTTAATGCGTGAACCGTCGGTTCAACGCGCGAGGCGACGCTCCTTGATGCGAGCCGACTTGCCGGTGCGCTCACGCAAGTAGTAGATGCGGGCGCGACGGACCTTGCCTCGCTTGTTCACCACGATGCTGTCCAAGGAAGGAGAGGAGATGGGGAAGATGCGCTCGACGCCCACGCCGCTGGCCATCTTGCGGACGGTGAACGTTTCTGTCGTTCCAGATCCACGGCGCTGCAGGACCACTCCTTGGAATGCCTGAAGGCGTTCCTTGTTGCCTTCCTTAATCTTCAACGTCACGGTGACGGTGTCGCCGGCGCCGAACTCAGGCCAATCCTTGGTTTCGACCAACTTGGCGGTGATGTCTTTGATGCGGTCCATGGTATGCTGGTTGCTTTTTGAAAGAGGGCTCCTCCAGTGAGGTTTGTCCATTTCGGGGTGCAATATTACGGAAATTCCTGGAGTCAGCGTTGCTTTCTCTCAAGAATAATGGCCAGTTGTCCACCTGTCGCTGTGAACGATTCTGGCCTTGGGGTTGGAAGATCAGCCTTCTCGTCCTTCCAACAGGTCAGGGCGGCGTGCCTTGGTTCTGGCCAGCGCCTGCTCTTCTTGCCACGCATCGATGGCCGCGTGGTTTCCGCTGAGGAGCACGTCGGGCACCTTCCACCCGTTGTATTCCGCAGGCCTGGTGTAGACTGGTGGAGCCAACAGACCGTCTTGAAAGCTGTCGCTCAACGCGCTGGTCTCGTCCCCAATCACACCAGGTACCAACCGGACCAAGGCGTCGGTCAGCACGGCCGCGGCCAATTCGCCACCGCTCAACACGTAATCGCCGATGCTCAATTCAAGCGTGATGACGTGGTCGCGCAGACGCTGGTCGATGCCTTTGTAGTGCCCGCAGATGAGCATCAGGTTGCCCGAGAGCGAAAGTTGATTGACCCGTGGCTGGGCCAAAGTCTCGCCATCCGGGGTCAAAAAGATCACTTCGTCGTACGCCCGTTGCGATTGCAAGTCGGTGATGGCGTCGTGCAAGGGTTGCATGGCCAACACCATTCCTGCGGCGATGCCGAAGGGCGCGTCGTCCACTTTGTTGTGCTTGTTGGTGCTCCAGTCTCGAAGGTTGTGCACGTGCACTTCCACTAGGCCCTTCTCGATGCCTCGCTTCACAATGCTTTCGTCAAAGGGCCCTTTCAAGAGCCCGGGCAACACAGTCACGATGTCGATGCGCATGGTTTCAAAAGTACGGGGTAATTTTGCCGAACCATGCGTGAAAAGAGGGATTATCGGTCGGTGGTGAGTCACCCGTATCAGGTGTTCAATGGCATCTTTTTGACTTTGCCGTTGGATGGCATTCGTCAGACAGGACTGCGTGTGCCGCTGCTGCAAGAGGCTTGTGAAATTGGATTGGAGCGCGGCGACGCGCCGCACGACATCCTGGAGGGCTTCTTGTCCAGCCAGGGAAGCCCTTCGACCGAGGCGGCGGCGGCGTTGTTGTTTCGCATCATCCAATACATCGAGCGTCAGGTCGTGCTTGTGGATGCACTTGAAGACGCCCGATATGCCCAGTTGAACGACATGGGCGGGGCGGAGTCGTTGCAGAGTTTGATGCAACGTGTGCGTCGCCATGGGTTGGAAAAGGAGATGCGAGACATGCTGGCAGAGTACGCCGTCCGCGTGGTGCTCACATCCCACCCAACCCAATTCTACCCGGGGAATGTTTTGGCCATCATCACCGACTTGGCCTTGGCCATGGAGGACAACGACTTGGTCAACATCCGCAAACGGCTGCACCAACTTGGGCTGACGCCGTTCTTTCAAAGCGAGCCACCCACACCTTACGAGGAAGCCATCCGACAGATTTGGTACCTCGAGAACGTGTTTTTCGAAGCCTGTTCGGCGTTGGGGGCGCGTGTCGCCAATGCGTTGGGACGCCCCAATGGCGAGGGCTTGAACATGGGCATGTTGCGCAT
>JBMZWX010000012.1:0-43567 GCA_049627085.1 Flavobacteriales bacterium
AGACGACGATGAGGAAGGTTTTGACGAATTCGAGGACCTCGATTTGGACGAGCTGACCGCCTACCTCGACAGCCTCTGCAGCGACGCCATGGGCAACGACGCCTGGATGTACTGCGGCCTTCTCGAAAGCCTGAACGCCTGCTTGGACGGCGACGAAGCCGCCTGCGAAGAGCTCGAAGAATGGCTGGAAGTCGTGGACGGCCCCTGGAACGAGGAGGACGACGACGAAGAGGACGACGACGAGGAGGAGGATGACGAAGAGGGCAACGACGAGGACGACTGCGAGGCCGACTTCGTGGTGGTGCAGGCCTTTGACGCCGACAGCAACGCCATCGCCAACGAGCTGTTTGTGTTCGTGTTCGGGTTGGACTTAAACAACGACATCTTCTGGAGCTTCGGAGACGAGGGGTCCAGCACAGATCCCTTCCCAACCTGGGAGTACGAGACCAACGGTCCTTACGAATTGTGTTTGACCGTGGGCAACGAAGAGGAGGACTGCTCAGACACCTACTGCTTCACCTTGAGCTTAGACTCCTTGGGGTGGCTTGGAGGCATCCAGGACGGATTCTCCATCACCGTGCTGGACGGAGGTCAGGGCTCGGTGGCAGATGTGGACGGGCTTGACCTGAACCAAGAATCTCTGACCCTGTTCCCCAACCCGTCCATTGGAGGCGTTGCCCAGCTTGAATGGCACGCTTTGAATGCGGGACAGGCGGACGTGAAAGTGTTTGACTTGACAGGGCGCCAGCTCTTGAACGACCAAATCAACGTGGTGCAAGGCACCCAACGCATGGCCCTTCAGGTGAACGCCAAGCCAGGCATTCACTTGGTTCAAATCACGCAAGGCGAGGTCCAACGAACCCTGAAGTGGTTGGTGAAGTGATCCCCATCGGGACCACCGCAAACGCAATCAAGCCTCTCCTGACGCAGGAGGGGCTTTTTTGTGGCCCTGCTTGCCTTTTTGGAGGAAGGCGATGTTCCGTGTCAATCCTGTCAAGCCGGTGCGCTTGACGGCGCTGTCTTTGAACACGTCTCTGAACACCTCCTCGGTCAGGTCCAACCAATCCGCCTTGGTCATGTCGAGAAGCCTGGGGTGGGGAGAAAACCTCGGTTCAGTCGTGGGGGTCGCGTGCCGGTTCCAAGGACAGACCTCTTGGCAAATGTCGCAGCCAAACATCCAGTCCTCCATGTGGCCCTGCACCGGCTCCGGGATGGCGCCGCGCAACTCAATCGTGAAATAGCTGATGCACTTGCTGCCGTCCACCACGTAGGGCTTCACAATGGCGTCAGTGGGGCACGCGTCAATGCAGCGCGTGCAACTGCCGCAATGGTCTGTGACAGGCGCGTCGGGCTCAATGTCGACGTCCAACAGCATCTCCGCCAAGAAGAAGTAGCTGCCGTGGTGCTTGTTCAGAAGCAAGCTGTTCTTGCCAATCCACCCCAACCCAGACTTCGCTGCCCACGCCCGTTCCAGGATGGGGGCCGAATCCACGAACACCCGACCCGACACGTCCCCCCAATCCCGCTTCATCCACTTCAGCAGCTCTTTGAGTTTCCACTTCAGCACGAAGTGGTAGTCCTCGCCCAGAGCGTATTGCGCAATGCGCGGCGCTTCTGGGTCCGACGGCGGCGTGGGGTTGTGGTAATTGAACAGCAAGCTCACGACGGTCTTGGTGCCGGGCAAAAGCTTCCGGGGGTCCAAGCGTTTGTCGAAATGCCCTTCCATGTAGGCCATCTCGCCGTGCATGTCTTGCTTCAACCAAGCTTCAAGACGTGGCGCCTCCTCGTTAAGGTGTTGAGCTTTGGAGATGCCCACAGACGTGAAGCCCAACTCCTTGGCATGGTGCTTCAGCCATTGGGCGCGGGTTTGGGCTTGGTGCAGCGTCCGGCCCACCGCTCAGCCGTTGAAGAGGTCGCCGGACGTGGAGGACGGCGTGCGTCCCAGGTGCTTGTAGGCTTCCGTCGTGGCCTGCCTGCCTCGAGGCGTCCTCACCAACAGACCTTCTTGGATCAGGTAGGGCTCATAGACTTCCTCCAAGGTGCCTGCATTCTCTCCAATGGCCGTCGCCAAGGTGTTCGCGCCCACGGGCCCTCCCTTGAATTTGTCGATGATGGCCGACAGGATTCGGTTGTCCATGTCGTCCAGGCCCTTCTTGTCCACTTGGAGGGCGTCCAGGGCGTAGGCCGTGACTTCAGGGTCGATCACCCCCGTGCCCTTCACCTGGGCAAAGTCCCGCACCCGGCGCAACAAGGCGTTGCTGATCCGTGGCGTGCCCCTCGAACGTGACGCGATCTCGTAGGCCGCAGCCGGCTCGATCTCGATGCCCAGGATGCCCGACGACCGCTCCACGATGTCGGTCAACGTCTTGGCGTCGTAGTAGTGGAGGCGAAGGTTGATGCCAAACCTTGCCCGCAAGGGCGCCGTCAGCAAGCCCGACCTCGTGGTCGCCCCCACCAGGGTGAACGGGCTCAATTCAATTTGAACAGTTCGGGCGTTAGGGCCTGTGTCGATGACAAGGTCAATGCGGTAGTCCTCCATGGCGCTGTAGAGGTACTCCTCGACCACGGGCGACAACCGGTGAATCTCGTCGATGAACAACACGTCGTTGGGCTCGAGGCTCGTGAGAAGACCCGCCAGGTCGCCTGGTTTGTCCAACACAGGCCCTGACGTGGTGCGGATGGCCACGCCCATTTCGTTGGCCACGATGTTGGCCAAGGTGGTCTTCCCGAGGCCTGGAGGGCCGTGCAACAACACATGGTCCAAGGCCTCGCCACGCTGCCTGGCCGCCTGCACAAACACCTGCAGGTTGTCCATCGCCGCACGCTGGCCCGTGAAGTCCTCAAACTGCGCGGGCCGGAGCACACGGTCCAAATCGCCGTCAGACGCCTGTTCAGCCTCTCCCCTTACGTCAAAGTCGTCGTGCACCATGTGTTTCGAAGGTACCCCATGAACCAAAAAAGCCCCCACCGAAGCAGGGGCTTTTGTCAAGTTCTTTCCGAACGCGGTCCTCAGTGGGCCGACTCGCCGGCCTTCACAGGCACGGTCTGTGGCACAAAGTCCTCGTCAAAGTCAGGGTTGCTGTAGTCGTACGCCCAACGGTGCACCTCAGGCAACGCGCCACGCCAGTTGCCGTGCACGTGCTCCACAGGAGTGGTCCATTCCAAGGTGTTGGCTTTCCAAGGGTTCTCGGTCGCCACTTGACCACGGAAGATGCTGTAGAAGAAGTTCCAGAGGAATGGCAGTTGGCCCACGGCGCCGATGATGGCGAACGTTGAGATGATCGGCTGCAAGTCCATCACGAAATCAAGGTATTCGAACGCGCTGTAGTCGTAGTAACGACGCGGCGCACCCGCCAAACCGACGAAGTGCATGGGGAAGAAGACACCGTATCCGGCCACCAACGTGGTCCAGAAGTGAACGTAGCCAAGCTTGGTGTTCATCATGCGGCCAAACATCTTGGGGAACCAGTGGTAGATGCCTGCCAACATGCCGAAGATGGCACTCATGCCCATCACAATGTGGAAGTGCGCCACCACGAAGTAGGTGTCGTGCACGTTGACGTCCAACGCGGAGTCCGCCAGAATGATGCCTGTCAAGCCCCCAGTCACGAACGTGCTCACCAAACCGATGCTGAAGAGCATGGCGGGAGTGAATCGAAGGTTGCCCTTCCACAGCGTGGTGATGTAGTTGAAGGCCTTCACCGCAGAGGGGATGGCGATCAACAAGGTGGTGAACACGAACACGGAACCCAGGAATGGATTCATGCCGGTCACAAACATGTGATGGCCCCACACGATGAAGCTCAAGAAGCCGATGCCCAAAATGGAGCCAATCATCGCCTTGTAGCCGAAGATGGGCTTGCGTGAGTTGGTGGCAATCACCTCGGAGCTGATGCCCAATGCAGGCAACAACACGATGTACACTTCAGGGTGGCCCAAGAACCAGAACAAGTGCTGGTAAAGGATGGGGCTGCCGCCAGTCACGTCCAGCGCCTCGCCACCGATGAAAATGTCGCTGAGGTAGAACGCCGTGCCCATAGAACGGTCCATCAACAAAAGCACCACCGCAGAGACCAACACGGGGAACGACAACACGCCCAAAATGGCGGTCACCAAGAAGGCCCAAATGGTCAACGGCAAGCGCGTCATGCTCATGCCTTTGGTGCGAAGGTTGATCACGGTCACGATGTAGTTCAATCCACCGAGCAAAGAGCTCACGATGAACAACACCATCGAAATCAACCACAGAGTCATGCCCATGCCAGAGCCTGGCATGGCCTGCGGCAACGCGCTCAACGGCGGATACACGGTCCATCCTCCAGAGGCGGCCCCACCCTCCACAAACAGCGAGAAAATCATGATGACGCTCGATGCCGCGAAGAACCAGTAACTCAGCATGTTCAGGAATCCAGACGCCATGTCGCGTGCGCCAATCTGAAGTGGAATCAACAAGTTGCTGAACGTGCCTGACAATCCTCCTGTCAAGACGAAGAACACCATGATGGTCCCGTGAATCGTGACGAGGGCCAGATATGCGTTCCGGTCAAGCACCCCACCTGGGGCCCATTTGCCAAGGAACGTCTCCAGGATGGCGAAGCTCTCGCCAGGCCATCCGAGTTGAAGGCGGAAAAAAACCGACAGCATCACGGCAATGATGCCCATCACAATTGCAGTCACCAAGAACTGCTTGGAGATCATCTTGTGGTCTTGGCTGAAGATGTACTTCGAAATGAAGCTCTCTTCGTGGTGTGCGTGTCCAGCCATGTTTAGAGTGTTGCAGATTCTTCAGTTTCAATCACAGGCGCCTCAGCGCGGGCGTTGGGATCCACCGTGTTGGGCTTCTCCGCAATGAACTCCTCTTGGGATTCCAACCAAGCGTTGTACTCCTCTTCGGATTCCACGACCACCGCCATTTGCATGTTGAAGTGCGCAGCACCGCAGACTTTGTTGCACAGCAGCACGTAATTGAAGTCCGGATCATCGAGGATGGTCCGCATGCTGTCCGTGGTGATGGTCGGGGTCATCTTGAACCGTGTGGGCACCCCTGGCACCGTGTTCATTTGAGCCCGGAAGTGGGGCATGTAGGCGCTGTGGATGACGTCACGCGAACGGAACACAAATTCCACCTCACGCCCCACGGGCAAGTGGAATTCCCCTTTCATGATTTTGTCGTCGGCACCTGCTTCCCAAGCGGCGATTCCACCGTCGTAGTCGAAGGGCTTCACCTCTTCGATTCGCTGGCGGTGACGCTTCAAGCGGTGCAACTTGTCTTCCTTGGCTTCGGCTGCGGCGTTGGACAACACCACCACCTGGTCGCTGGCAAGCATGTGCTCCACCTCGTGCAAACGTGCTTCGAGGTTGGCCTTGAACTCTGGCGAAATGCCATGGTGGTCGTGGTGGGCGTCGTGGCCATGTCCGTGACCGTGGTGGTCGCCCGCATGCAACTGCTCCTCGATGGAGGACTTTTCTGCCAACAACCGACCCCGCTCGTGGGCCAACTCAGACTCGAGTGAGGCGATTTGTCCTTCGATCTCTGCGAGTGCCTCAGTCACCCCATCTTGGGTGACAATGCCCAACGGGTTGGTGGGTGTGATGAGGTTGTAGTTGGCCAAACCGAACTCCCCGTCGGCGCCGGGGTAGCGAGCTGTCCAGTCGAATTGCTTGGAGTAGACCTCCACGCGCAAAGCGTCGTCTGACGCATCGCCGGTCATCTCATTCCACGTACGGAGGCCGTAGATGATGATCACGGCAAGCACAATGGATGGAATCACAGTCCAAATCAACTCCAACCGGTTGTCGTGCGCGAAGAAGCGCGCCTTGCGCTCCTTGTCGAAGCGGTACTTGTTGGCGAAGATGAACAACACGGAGTTCACCAAGAAGAACACCGCCATGATGATGTACATGTTGAAGTTCATCAACGTGTCGTAGGACTCCCCGTGGGCGGACGCCGCAGGGGGGTTGTAATCTCCGTAGCGGATGATCAAGAAGATGAAGGCCGCGTAGAACGCCACCATGAACGCGATGAACAGGCCCCCGTTCAACCGGGTGTCTGCATCGCTGATGTCTTCCTCCTTTTTGTTCCGGATCAAAGACGTCAATTGGCCGACTTTGGCCAGCTGGGCCAGTGCAATGACACCGGCAATGACGACGAGAAGTGTGATGAGTTTCATAAGTCCGTCTGTTGTCTGATCAATAGTGGAGCTCCATGCTTTCCTGGAGCATGGGGTGGTTCTTGCTGAGGAGTGGCGCCTTCGCCAACGTGGCGAATGTCCGGTTCATGAACAACCCCAAGAATCCAAGGAACAATCCGACTTCAAAGAAACCGAAGTGGTTGTGGTCGAACATCGTTCCAGGAATGACCAACAAGTACACGTCCACAAAGTGGGCGATGAAAATCAAGATGGCCACGGGGATCACAAATCGAGGGTTTCTCTTGGCGTCACGGGCGATGAGAACATAGAACGGCACCGCGAAATTCACGAAGAACATCAGCAGGAAAGGCACCTTGTAATCGCCCAAGACCCGGCTCATGTAGTAGGTGACTTCCTCAGGAATGTTGGAGTACCAAATCAGCAAGAACTGGCTCAACCAGAGGTAGCTCCACAACATGGAAATGGCGAACATCCACTTGCCCAAATCGTGCATGTGGCTTTCGTTGACTTCCTGGAAGTAACCCTTGCTGCGCATCCAAATCATGGACACGTTGGTGAAAATCATGAAGCTCACCCACATCCCACTGAACACGTACCACCCGAAGAGGGTGCTGAACCAGTGGGTGTCGATGGACATGATCCAGTCCCACGACAACGTGGAACTGAACACCGCAAAAAACACCAGAAACAACGCGCTGCGGCGGAACTGCTTGTAGTGCAAATCAAGGCTGGGCGCCTCGTCTTCCTGCAAAGACCACTTGCGGAACAAGCGGGCGAAAATCAAGAACGTCGCGATGTACACCAGCGTCCGCAACCAGAAGAAGGCGTCTCCGAAGTACGCGGCCTTGCCCGCAATCACGTGGTCGTAGTTGGGGTTCAACACCGCACCTTCCACCATCTCGTCCATGTACTCCACGTGGTCACCGGCCTCCACCATGTATTCGTGGTAGAGGCTGTGGTCCATCCAGTGGTACAAGTGATGCAAATGCAACTTGCCCGCCACCAACACCAACACA
Organism: Flavobacteriales bacterium; assembly: GCA_049627085.1. GTDB lineage: Bacteria > Bacteroidota > Bacteroidia > Flavobacteriales_D > Sanyastnellaceae > UBA11663. The sequence goes on from JBMZWX010000012.1 coordinate 7,169, forward strand.
ATCACGGCAGCACCCCAAGGGAGGAACCCCCAGAGGGCTTCAAACCAACGCTTCAACACCGCCGACCAGCCGCTCTCTGTGGCGTATTGCAACGCGTAAAAGAACAAGGCGGCCAACGCCATGCTGAAGTAGAAGAACCCGTTGATCAACAGGTTGGCCCACCAACGCTGGTGGTGGTCGCTCGTGTCGGTCAAGAAACCGCCGACCAAGGCAATTGCGCCAATGGCCATCAACACTTGGGTGACGAGCTTGAGTCGTCCTTCAAACTTGAATTCCATGATCAGTTGTTCATTGCCATGGCGCCGTCAGCCGCCGATTCAACCACATTGCCCGCGTCGTCAAACTCGGGCATTTCCCCGCCTTGCTGGAGCACCTTGATGTACTCAATCACCAGCCAACGGTCCTTTTGAGACAGTTGAGAGGCATGTGAACCCATGAGGCCTTTTCCGTAAGTCAAGGTGTGGTACATCTTGCCCACGGGGAGGTCCTTCAACTTGTCCGAGTAAGATGGAATGCCAGCGATGTGTCCGTTGCGTGACAACGCGCCGTCGCCCTTGCCCTCTTCTCCGTGGCACTGGCTGCACATCTTGGTGTAGATCTCCATGCCCGCCTCGATGTGGGCCTTGGTCGTGGTCAAAGGGCTCACAAGTCCTGCGCCGGCAGCCTCGTACCCCTCAGGGGTGTTCGGGTACGCGTACGGAAGGCCAAACGCCTTGTTCGCCCCCACAAAGGGGATGGTGCCTGCCACAGGCTTGCGTGCGCTTTGGGTGTTCCGCTGCGACGACGCCACCTCTTCGGTCACGTAGTACGGGTCCATCCCATAGTCCACATAAGCCTCCACGGCAGGAGAACGGTACATGTCTGGCATGTACTCCAGTCCCGGACTGTTGGGGTCCGTGACACAGCCCGTCATGGCCACAACAATGGCGGCAACTGGGGCAAGAAGGGTCCAACGCTTTGACATCGCTTAGGCGTCTTTGATGCTGATTTCAAGCAAGTCCGTCTTGCGGATGGCGGCTTCAAGCTCGTCCGCGGACATGCTGTTGTTGTCGGTGCTGATTTCCACAACGAACTTGTCGTCTGTGGTGCGCGGGTCGGGGTTGGACGCAGGCATGCCTGGCAAAGTCCCGTTCCGCAACAGGTAGGTGATCGCCATGCCGTGCGCACCGCACAACACAGAAAATTCGAACGTCACCGGAATGAAGGCCGTGATGTTCTCCAAAAGAGAGAAGCTCGGCTTGCCCCCGATGTTCATGGGCCAGTCTTGGATCATGAAGTACCACATGCCCAAAATCGCGAGCGACGTGCCGGTCATGGCGTACATGAAGGAGCAGATGGCCAAACGCGTGCGCTTGATTCCGATGATGGGGTCGATGCCGTGGATCGGGAACGGTGAAAACACGTCCTTCACCCGCACACCCTGGCCGACGAGCTCAGAGGCCGCAGCCATCACTTTGGCGTCGTCGTCGTACATGACGTGGAAGATCTTGCTCATTTGGCTTGCTCGTTTTTGTAAGACTCACCGCTCGACTTCAAGATGGTCTTCAACTCGTTCAAAGCGAGCACCGGGAAGAACCGTGCGAAGGCCAAGAACAACGTCAAGAAGATGCCGATGGTGCCAATGAAAATGCCGATGTCGATGCTCGTTGCGTGGAATTCACCCCAGCTTGAAGGCAAGTAATCCCGGTGCAAAGAAGTCACGATGATCACGTAGCGCTCGAACCACATGCCGATGTTCACCACGATGCTCAACGCAAACGTGGCCACCAAGCTGCGGCGGATCTTCTTGAACCAGAACAACTGCGGGCTGATCACGTTGCAGGACATCATCATCCAGTACGCCCAGCTGTAAGGGCCGCTGAATCGGTTGATGAAGGCGTAGCTCTCGTACTCCACCCCGCTGTACCATGAGATGAACAGCTCGGTCAAGTAGGCCACACCCACGATGGATCCAGTCACGATGATGACGATGTTCATGTACTCCACGTGCTTGACGTGGATGTAGTTCTCAAGGTTCATGCCCTTGCGCATGATCAAGAGCAAGGTTTGCACCATCGCAAAACCCGAGAACACGGCGCCCGACACGAAGTAAGGTGGGAAAATGGTGGTGTGCCATCCTGGAATCACAGACGTTGCGAAGTCCATCGAGACGATCGAGTGCACGGAGAACACGAGGGGGGTTGCGATCCCTGCCAACACAAGGCTCACCTCTTCGAAGCGGTTCCAGTGCTTGGCGCGCCCGGACCAACCGAACGCCAGAATTCCGTAGATCTTCTTTTGGATGGGGCCAGTCACCCGGTCCCGGATGGTGGCGAAGTCTGGGATCAATCCGATGTACCAGAACACCAAAGACACCGAGAAGTAGGTCGAGATGGCGAACACGTCCCACAACAGCGGGCTGTTGAAGTTCACCCACAGTGACCCGAACTGGTTGGGGAGTGGGAGCACCCAGTAGCTCACCCAAATGCGTCCCATGTGGATGCCTGGGAACACCGCCGCCATGATGACCGCGAAGATGGTCATGGCCTCGGCCGAGCGGTTGATGGCCATCCGCCACTTCTGACGGAACAGCAACAACACCGCAGAAATCAACGTTCCTGCGTGGCCGATGCCGACCCACCACACGAAGTTGGTGATGTCCCATGCCCAGTCCACGGTTTTGTTCAAGCCCCAGGTGCCGATGCCTGTGCCCAAGAGGTACAGGATGCAACCCACGCCGTAGACGGCGATGAGGCTGGAAATGGTGATCATGATTTTCCAACCCAAAGGTGCTGGCCCCATGATGGGACCCACCACGTCGTCCGTGATGTCCTTGTAGGTCTTGTGCCCCAGAATCAGGGGTTCGCGAATGGCTGCTTCTCTCTGCATGTCGAGGGGATCAGGCTTCGTTGGACTCAGTGTTGCGCACCTTCGTCATGTAGAAGATGTTGGGCTGGATGCCCACCTCCTCCAAGGCGTGGTACGAACGGTTGTTGTTGGCGTTGGTGCGCACCTTCGACGCTTCGTCGTTGAGGTCACCAAAGTTGATGGCGTGGGTGGGGCAAGCCTCCGCGCACGCGGTGAGCACGGTGCCGTCTTCCACAGGCGTGCCAGCCTTCTTGGCGGACAATTTGCCTTCTTGGATGCGCTGCACGCACATGCTGCACTTCTCGATGACGCCACGTGCACGCACGGTCACGTCGGGGTTCAACACCATGCGGGTGAGTGAATCCTGAGAAGGGTTGGTGTGCTGGAACTTCGCGTAGCCCTGGTAGTTGAACCAGTTGAAACGACGCACCTTGTAAGGGCAGTTGTTCGCGCAGTAGCGCGTTCCGATGCAACGGTTGTAAGTCATTTGGTTCAACCCCTCGTTGCTGTGGGTCGTGGCCGCGACTGGACACACCGTCTCACATGGAGCGTGGTTGCAGTGCTGGCACATCATCGGCATGTGAACCGTTTGGGGATTCGCCGAGGGGTCTTCCATCTTGGTGTAGGACGAGATGACGCCCACACCTTCTTCCGCGCCGCGCTCTTGCGACCAATCCGAAGCGTAGTAGCGGTCAATCCGCATCCAGTGCATGTCGCGGTGGCGGCGAACTTCGTCCTTGCCGACGACAGGCACGTTGTTTTCAATGTGGCAAGCCGTCACACACGCACTGCAACCTGTGCAGGTCGTGAGGTCGATGGTCATGCCCCAACGGTGACCCACACCCTCCACAGGGTGGCTCTTCCAGAGGTCAAAGGCAGACGTCTTCTTGCCGTCGCTGGCGTCGATGATGCCGTCTCCGTTGACGTCCTCATGGACGGTCAACGTGTGGTTCTTGTTCCAAGACGCTTGGCCCTTCGGCTTGCTGGCCTCAGCGAGGTAGCTGTCGAAGGTGGTTTCCTTCACCACAGAGTCGCGGTCCATGACCGTGTTGTGGATTTGGGTCGCCGCCAAGGCAAACTCTGCGCCGGTCGCTTCGACGGTCACGTCGTACGCGTCGTAGCGAGGTGATCCGTCTGCCGACACTGTCGCAAAGCCAAAGACATTGGCGCCAATCGGCATGGGCTTGCCCTCTGCCGTTTGCAGGTGCTCTCCGTTCTCGCCAGTGGCGAACGCGGCGCGTCCGATGTTTTCACCTCCGTCTCCCCGGCCGTAACCGAGTGCGATGCCGACGGTGCCAGGGGTTTGGCCTGGCTGCATGAAGGCAGGCAACTCGACCGACTGGCCGTTCACCGACACCTTCACCACAGAAGCCTTGTCGCGCTGGGCGATGTAGGTGTTCAATCCCATGGCTTCCATGTCCAAACGGGCCATGGTCACGTAGTTGTCCCAAGTGACTTTCGACACAGGGTCAGGCGTTTCCTGAAGCATGGGGTTTCCGGCTTGGTCGCCGAACCCGATGGCTTGCTTTTGGTACAAGGCCAATTCAAATGCGCCGCCCGTGGCTGCAGACAATTTGCGGACAGAAGCGCTCACGTCGTGACCCACCGCCGCTGCTGATGCAGGCATCGCTTCGCCTGTCATGTAGAATCCGTCGTGCAACGACCCGTTCCAGGACGCGTCGTTGTACATGGCCTCGGACGTGTAGCCCCCGCTGTGCGTGGTGCGAACCACGTCATACCATGCGGCAGGCTGTCCCGCCCATGCCAAGAAGCTCTCGCCCGCAGCGCGGGTGTCGAACAACGGCTGAATGGTCGGTTGAGCCAAGTCCACACGGGTTCCTCCGATGCGGAGGTCCATCCAGTTCTCCAACCAATGGTGGTCGGGGGCCATGGCCGTGCAACGGGCTGTGGTTTCATCGGCGAACCAAGAGGTGCTCACGCTGAACTTGACCTTGGCCAGTCCGGTACGGAACGCTTCTTTGTCTGCGGCGTGGTAGGCAGGGTTGGTGCCGTGCATCACCAAAGCAGACACGCGGCCTGCGTTCATGTCTTTCACGAGCTGGGCAAACGCCGCGTCGTCTCCGGCGAACAAGCGATCTCCGCTGTACTTCACCGTGGTGCCATCTGCACCCAACGCGGTGTTGATCGCGGCTGCCACGAGCTGGGCGTCCACATCGTTCGCACCGGTCACCACCAATCCGGCAGCACCTGCGCGCTTGAGGTCGTTCGCCGCGGCCTTCACGGCAGCAGCCACGCGCTCGTCCAATCCAGAAACCGACCCTTGGCCGGTGACAGCTGCATGAAGCGCTGCCAACACTTTGCCGTGCTCAGATGGCTTCACCATGGTGCGCATGTCGGCGTTGGTGCCGGTCAAGCTCATCACGGTCTCAAAGGCATGAAGCTTGGACATCGTGCCGTTCTCCGGACGACGTGTCTTCACCCACCCTGACTCATAGTAGGCCGCGTCGCCCCATGTGCCCAAGAAGTCGGCACCCACGGTGACCACCGTCTGGGCAGCTGAGAATTCAAATCCTGGGAAGGTGTCCACCCCGGCGTGCAGCTTGGCCGCCTTGCGCAAGGCGTTGTGGCTGACTGCATCCACTTGCACATGGTCGGCGCCGTGCGCCTCACAGAAGGTGTCGATGGTGCGTTGCAGCGAGGGGCTCAACACGGTGTTGGTCAACACCACCTTGCGGCCAGACGCCGACATCGCTTGGATCACTTCTGCGTCCAACGCGTCCCACGAAGAACCGGCACCAGCGAGGTGAGGCCCTTGAAGGCGTGCGCTGTCGTACAAGCCCATCACAGAAGCATTCACGCGCACGTTGGCGTGGCCGACACCTGTGGCGGTGTTGCTTTTGATGAAGATGGGGCGTCCCTCGCGGGTCTTGACCAACACGTTCACGTAGTCCTGACCGTTGTAGTAGGTCGAGGCGTAGTGGTTGGCCACACCAGGGGTCACCTCTTCAGGCTTGTTGGTGTAGGGGATGCTCTTGACCACAGGGGTCTCGCACGCAGCCAATGTGGCGGCGGCCAGGGAGAAGCCCATGAACTTCAAGAAGTCACGACGGCCTGTGGTGGCCGAAGTCAAGCCCTCGTTGCCCAGCGCCTCGTCAATGGCTTCGTGTTGCGGGAATTCTTGACCCTGGAGCTCTTGGAAAGCCTCCGTTTGGTGCAAGTCGTCGAGTCCCGTCCAGTAGCGTTTGTTGTTCGCCATGTTCATTCGAATCTGTCGTGGTTGCTCGTTGCGATCAGTAGTGGCACTTGGCGCACTCCCAACCACCCATTTCTTTGACCGTGATCTTGTCGTCCTCGAGGATGCGACGCAATTCCTCGTTGCCTCGGACGTCGTCCTTCATGCGGTCGTGCATTTCCTCGTAGTACTCGCTGCTCGCGAGGTCGATGGACGCCTTGTTGTGGCACTCGATGCACCAACCCATGGTCAGGGTGGGCTTGCTCAACTCAATCAACCCTGGGTACTTGTCGACCAAGGTGTTGATGTGGTCCACAGACGCGATGCGGCCCGCACTCCAAGTCTCCACGTCGCCGTGGCAGTTTTGGCACTGCAACCCTCCGACCACAACGTGCTGTTGGTGGCTGAAGTAGACGTGGTCAGGCAAGTTGTGCACCTTGTTCCACTTGATGGGCTCACCGCCGAAGCTGTCCTGTGGCGCCGAGTGGCCGTTGTTGCCCTCGCCGTCCAAGTACGTCCCTGTTTCAGGGTCAAAGCCAATGGCCGCGTAGATCTTGCCGATTTCCACCTCACCGTAACGCGACCCCTTCTTCACCGCCTTGTGGCAGTTCATGCACACGTTGGTGGAAGGAATGCCAGCGTGCTTGGACTCGTAGGCACTGTGGTGGCAATACTTGCAATCCACTTCGTTCTCGCACACGTGCACCGAGTGGATGAATTTGACAGGCTGTTCAGGCAAGTATCCTTCGTACACGCCAACCCCCATCAAACCTTGGTAGCCTTTCACCACGCCAAACGCCACCACAAAGACACCGAGGATGGACACAAAGACCATGTTGTTCCAGGCCCAAGCGCGCAGGCGCTCGAGGTAGCTGAGGTCCTCCAGTTGCGGCTGGCCCTCGCGCTCACGAATGGCGTTGGTCAATCCGCGATTCACGCCAGAGGCGCTCATCGCAATCAACAGGAACATGACCAAGAGGATCACAAACCACAACGTGGAGCTGTCGCTGGATTCCTCCACCGGCATCTCGTCGATGTTGATGCATCCGTTGTCGGAGTTGTCCGCCACCGCCACATCGGGTGGGTTCTGGACGTAGGCCATGATGTCGCGCACGTCGTCGGCAGACACCGCTTGTGCGCTCATCCAACCGTACGTGCCCACGTACCGGTCCACCAAAGACTTGATGTACCCGTCGCCCGTGGCGGCCGCACCTTGGGGGTTTTGGATCCACTGGACCAGAAGTTCATCGCTGGCGCCCCACCGATCGGCAATGCCCGCCAAACCAGGTGCGGCCAACACGTCTGCCGTCACCAAGTGACAGGAAGCACAGTTGGCGTTGAACAACGCTTGTCCGTTTTCCACGTCGCCTCCTTCCCAGATGGATTGCGCAGACAGCGTCTGCGCGGTCATCAGGGCCGCGACGGTGAGAATGCGCCCCAAGCCCGCAAGCCCTGGGAATCGCTTAAAATTCTTGTTTCGCATGTCGATTGAGTACCCTCTCAATTTGAACGCGAAAATAAGGAGAATCACAGGTCCCTCGCCAATCCGTCACAGGAATGTCACGAACAATGGGCATTTAGAATCGTTCCGAGGGTTCGAAGCGCATGATGGCCATCTCGGACGTCCGTCGCGGTTCACACAAGTTGGTGTGACCTCAAGCCCTTCGGCACGCATGGCGCAGATATCTTTGGGCACCATGAAGACCCCCTCCTCGCTCAGCTTGTGCATGTGGCTCTTGGCGGCCGGTGCCGTCCTGCCCCAGACGTCCTTCGCCCAAACCGACACCACCCAAACCGAAGGAGAAACATGGTGGAAAGGGCTCTTCCGAGGCGGACAAGAAACACCCCAACCCATCCCCGAGCCCACGCAGGACTCCCTGGACACACCAACCCTGACGACGATGGACTCTGTGGCGCTGACGCCGGCACATGTTCCCGAACGACCCGACGCCGTCCTGGCCACCTGGAGCATGCCAGACACGCTGAGGTCGTTGGACTCGTTGGCCAAGCTGGACCCCGCGCCATTGCAAGGCTTCCGGGTGCAGATTTACTTCGGGGACTTGCAAGAGGCCCGCGCCGTGCGGGCGGCGTTCAACCGTGCTTGCCCCGACGTGGCAAGCCACCTCCACCCCATCGACCCCAACTACGCGGTCACGGTGGGGAACTTCAGGGACGCGTGGTCCGCCCAACGCGCTGTGCAAAGCGGCGCCCTCGGGGCATGGGACAACGTCTTGGTCATCCCCAGCGAGATCGACCTTCCAGCGTTGAAATGAGGGCCTGCGGCGTGAAACGCGGCGTGGCCCGGCTCAGGCTCAGTCTTCGAGCTTCTGCTTGACTTCGACCTCCTCGTAAGCCTCCACCACGTCGCCGACTTTGATGTCGTTGAAGCGGTCGATGTTCAGGCCGCATTCGAAGCCTTTCAACACCTCCTTCGCGTCGTCCTTGAATCGCTTGAGTGAGCCCAGGGTGCCGGTGTACACCACCACGCCTTCGCGGATGACCCGAACCTTGCTTGAACGCAAGATTTTTCCTTCGGTCACGAAGCAACCGGCAATGGTGCCCACCTTGGAGATCTTGAAGGTTTCGCGGATTTCCGCCGAGCCCACAATGTTCTCTTCGATCTTGGCGCTGAGCAAGCCTTCCATCGCGTCGCGCATCTCTTCGATGGCCTTGTAGATGATGGAGTACAGCTTGATTTGAATCTCTTCTTGCTCCGCGAGCTTCCGGGCCGACGCCGAGGGGCGCACCTGGAAACCGATGATGATTGCGTTCGACGCAGAGGCCAAAAGCACGTCCGAGTCCGACACCTGACCCACCGCTTTGTGGATGATGTTGACTTGGACCTTCTCGGTGCTCAGTTTCTGGAGCGAATCGCTCAACGCCTCGATGGAGCCGTCCACGTCGCCCTTGATGATGAGGTTCAATTCCTTGAATTCCCCGACTTCGATCCGGCGACCCAATTCCTCGAGCGTGACCGTCTTCTGTGTCCGGACACCTTGTTCACGCTGCAACTGCTGGCGCTTGGTCGCGATGGCGCGTGCGTCCTTCTCGTCCTCGAAGACGTTGAATTTGTCCCCGGCGTTCGGGGCGCCGTCAAAGCCAAGCACCGACACCGGCGTGGCAGGGCCCGCCTCGTCCACGCGTTGGCCGCGCTCGTTGAACATGGCCTTGACCCGTCCGCTGTGCTGGCCTGCAAGTATGGCGTCGCCAATTTTCAGGGTGCCGGCTTCCACCAACACGTTGGTCACGTAGCCACGGCCCTTGTCCAAGCTGCTCTCGACGACCGTGCCGAGCGCACGCTTGTCGGGGTTGGCCTTGAGCTCGAGCATTTCCGATTCCAGCAGCACCTTCTCAAGGAGCTCCTCCACGTTGGTGCCAAACTTGGCCGAAATTTCTTGGCATTGGTACTTGCCGCCCCAATCCTCCACGAGGATGTTCATCTCCGCCAACTCCTGGCGAATGCGGTCGGGGTTGGCCGTGTCACGGTCCACCTTGTTGATGGCGAAGATCATGGGGATCTCAGCCGCCTGGGCGTGGTTGATCGCCTCTTTCGTCTGTGGCATGACGCGGTCGTCCGCCGCCACCACGATGATGGCCAAGTCGGTCACTTGGGCACCACGGGCACGCATGGCCGTGAACGCCTCGTGACCTGGGGTGTCGAGGAAGGTGATTTTCTTTCCGCCGTCGAGCTCCACCGCATACGCACCGATGTGCTGGGTGATGCCGCCCGCCTCGCCAGCGATGACGTTGGCCTTGCGGACAAAGTCGAGCAAAGACGTTTTTCCGTGGTCGACGTGACCCATGACGGTCACAATCGGTGGGCGAGACACCAGGTCCTCCTCGGAGTCTTCCTCGACCACGATGGACTCTTCCACCTCGGCGCTGACAAACTCCACTTCAAAGCCAAATTCCTCAGCGATGATGGTGATGGTCTCCGAATCCAAGCGCTGGTTGATGGACACCATGATGCCCAACGTCATGCACGCCGAAATGATTTCATTGACCCCGCAATTCATCATCGTGGCCAACTCGGCCACCGTGACGAATTCGGTCATCTTCAAGATGCTTTCTTCCAATTGCGACTGGAGGTTGCTCTCCTCGTGGCGCTGTTGGATGGCGTCGCGCTTGCGGCGACGGAGCTTGGAAGACTTCGACTTCTTGCCGCCACTCAATCGTGCGAGCGTGGCGCGAATTTCCTTTTGAATGTCCTCCTGGCTGACTTCTTTCTTGGGCTCGTTGCGGCGACCACGGCCACGCTGGTCTCCTCGACCGGCTTGGTTGCCGGCCTTGCTCACGTCCACTTTCTTGACGCGCACACGCTTCCGTTTGCCGTCTTCTCCCGTGGTTTTCTTTTTCTCGACGGGCAATTCGATTTTGCCCACGACAGTCGGCCCCGAGAGCTTCTCCGCCTTGGCTCGCACCACTTCGGGTTCGGCGGGCTTTGCAGGCGCCTCGGCTTCAGGCTTGGCTTCCTCCGCAGGCCCGGCCTCAGCCGGCTTGGCCGCTTCTGGGGTCTCAGGCTTGGCCTCCTTCTGCTTTGCAACTTTCTTGGCGGGTTTCTTGGGCTTCAAGGCCTCCAAATCCACCTTTCCCACCACCTTGGGCCCGTCCTCGGAGTCGGAGGCAGTTTCAGCCGGAGCTTCTGCTTTGGGGGCCTCGGCGGCAGGTGCAGCTTCTTCCTTGGCCGCGGGAGCCGGGGCCTCCTCCTTCGCAGGGGCCGCTTTTGGAGCAGGTGCAGGCTGGGTGCGCTTGACCACCGGCGCCGCCTCACTCTTGCGGAATTGACTCAAGTCAATTTCTGGCTCCTCTTCCTCCTTTTTCACCTCGCGTTTCCGGGCGCTGGCAAGCGTGATGCTCTCGCGCTCTTGGATGCCCGTCGCACTGCGCTGGGCCTTTTGCTTGGTTTCCTTGTCACCCTGGAAGTTGGACTTCACAAGCGCATAAGTCTCGGGGTCCAACTTGGTGTTGGGCTTGGCCTCGACCTCGATGCCTTTGGACGCCAAAAAGTCAACCACGGTGGTCATGCCAAGGTTGAATTCACGGGCGACTTTGCTCAGGCGTACGGGTTTGGTTGATTCGGCCATTTAGGATGATTTCTGGGTGAAAGTATGAAACGAGGGGGTGCCGGGGGCGGGGTGGCTGGCAGGTTGTTCGTGGAGCTCCTTGAATAACTCTTACGCGTCCAGTTCCGCCTTCAGGATGGAAATCACCTCGCGGATGGTTTCCGCCTCCAAGTCGGTGCGCTTCACCAAATCCTCTTCCTCCAAGTTGAGGACAGAGCGGGCGGTGTCGCAGCCAATCTTGGTGAACTCGGCGAGAATCCACTCGTCGATTTCATCGGCAAACTCCTTCAATTCCACGTCTTCTGACACTTCGTCGTCTTCGCGATACACGTCGATGTCGTAGCCGGTCAAGAGGCCTGCAAGCTTGATGTTGTTGCCTCCCTTTCCGATGGCCAAACTCACCTGGTCTGGCTTGAGGTAAACCTCGGCTTTGCCTGTGTCGCTGTGAAGCGCCATGGACGTCACCTTGGCTGGGCTCAACGCACGCTGCACGAGCAACTCCTCGTTCTCGGTGAAGTTGATCACGTCGATGTTCTCGTTGCGGAGTTCGCGCACAATGCTGTGGATGCGGGATCCCTTCATGCCGACGCATGCGCCCACGGGGTCGACGCGGTCGTCGTACGATTCCACCGCCACCTTGGCACGCTCGCCAGGGGCACGGACAATCTTTTTGATGGTGATGAGGCCGTCGTAGATCTCGGGCACTTCCATTTCGAAGAGGCGCTCCAAGAATTCAGGGGCGGTGCGGCTCAAAATGATGCGCGGGTTGTTGTTGCGCAACTCCACCGCGGCCACCACGGCCTTCACGGTGTCGCCTTTCTTGAAGAAGTCGCCGGGGATTTGATGTTCCCGTGGCATCACCACTTCGTTGTCCTCGTCGTCCACGAGCAACATCTCACGCTTCCAAATCTGGTACACCTCGGCGGTGACCACCTCGCCCACACGCTCCTTGTACTTGGCGTACAACGCGTCCTTCTCCATGTCGAGGATTCGGCCGGCGAGGTTCTGGCGAAGGGACAACACGTTGCGACGTCCGAAGCTCTCGAGCTTGATTTCCTCAGAGAGTTCCTCGCCCACTTCGAAGTCGTCCTCGACCTTCAAAGCCTCGCTCAAGGACACCTCCACGTTCTCGTCCTCCACGTCACCGTCTTCGACGATTTCACGGTTCCTCCAGATTTCGAGGTCGCCTTTTTCAGGGTTGATGATGATGTCAAAATTCTCATCCGACCCGTACTTCTTGATGATCATGTTTCGGAAGACCTCTTCCAAAATCGCCATCAAGGTTTCTTTGTCGACGTTCTTGAATTCCTTGAATTCAGCAAACGATTCCAGCAAGTTCAACTGCATGTTGACTCAGATTGTGGGGCTCAAGCCCGCGGTTTGTTAAACGAGATGATCACTTTTGTCCAGTGCACGTCGCCGTAGGCGAATGTGTGGTCCTCTTCGAACCACGCCTTGGCTTTCCGACCTTCGATGCGTCGCTTCTCGCGGGTTTGGACCACGAAATGGTCCTCCTCCACGGCCTTGAGTTCGCCCTCAATCTTGGCGCCCTCCACAGGCATGACCGCCACATCCCGGCCCACGTTCTTCAAGTACTGACGGTGGAGCTTGAGCGGCTGGTCCAACCCCGGGGACGTGACGTCCAACGAGAAGTCTTGCACCTCGCGGTCCAAGGACCCCTCGATGTGGCGGCTCAGGCCCATGCAAAACTCAATGGACGTGTTCTCGTCGTGGTCGACGATCACCCGGATGTTGCTTCCGTCGCTGACCACCACATCCACCAAGAACCCAGGGGTTCCTTCCAGATGGGCCTCGGCCAGGGCTCGAATGTCTTCTGTACGAATCACGTGTTGCACTTTGTGGTGACACGACGCAAACTCAGGAGACAAAAAAGAGGCCTTGTGGCCTCCATCCTTTGCTTCGTCTTGTCTTTCCGTTGCAAAAGTACACAATTCAAGCCTTCCGAGCTACCTTCACTTCATGTCGTACATCCTGCGCATGATTGAAGAGGGCGAGCACCAGCACCAAGACTTCAAATTGCGCGTGGACGACCCCCACAAAATTGCCAAAACACTCAGCGCCTTCGCCAACACCGGAGGAGGTCGTCTGCTGATCGGCGTGCGGGACAGCGGTGAAGTGGCGGGCTGCCGGGTCGAGGAAGAATACCACATGATTCAGTGTGCGGCAGAGGTCCATTGCACGCCGGCCGTGGCCTTCGAAACCCAGGTTTGGAAGCACAATTACTTCAGCGTGCTTGAGGTCAAAGTCCCTCAAAGCCCCAAGCGTCCCCATTACGTGGAACACCGCAACGCGCAAGGGGAACCCGTGACAGGCGCCTGGCATGCCTTCCTGCGAAAGGACGATCGCATCCACAAAGCGTCGCCGGTGATGGTGAAGGTGTGGCAATACGAGATGCGCATGGACCGCTCTGAATTCCGGTACGACGAGTACGTCGGCCGCTTGTTCAAGAAGTGGCGTGACGGGCATCAATTGCGCTTTCCCCAAGTGGCACGCACGGCGCGTCTGGAGTTTGACCAAGCCGAGGACTTGCTCGCGTTGTTGACGGTTTGGGGCATCGTGGAAGGGGCGTACGGCAAGCAAGGGTGGCGTTACGGGTTGGCCTCCGAGGAAGCGCTGACCTTGCTCGAGAGCGAAGGCGCAGACGCCTTCCGTTGGAAGCACGCAGGTTGACCGCTGCGGCTGGACACAATATCCCGAACTTCGCCACGTATGAGGCCCAAGATGACCGCTCTTCGACCCCTTGTTTGGCTTTTGGCCTTGTCCAGCACCGCCCTGCACGCGCAGTACGAAGTGTCGAGCTGGCGCGACCACTTCCCTTACAGCGAAGCCAAACAAGTCATGGTGGCCGGGGGCGAGGTGGTGGGACGCACCGACTTCGCGCTGTTCACCATCGACACGGCGAGTTACGAGGTGCAGCGTTTGGTGAAAGGCCAGGGGCTGACCCAGGGCAAGCCCACCGCCATGGCCCACGACCCCGTCACGGACTTGTGGGTGATTGGCTACGACAACGGCGGGGTCGACCTCAAAGACGCATGGGGTGTGACACACCTCCCGGACCTGCGCATCGCCCAAGTGGTCGGCACCAAGCGCATTCGAGACATCGTGATTTACGACGGCCAAGCCCTCCTGTCCACAGGCGTCGGCGTGGTCGTGGTCGACTTGGCCAAACGAGAAATCTCCGACACCTGGAAACTCAGCCCCGCCGACACGCCGGTGCAAGCCCGTTGCGTGGTGCAGCATGAAGGCCAGTGGCTCGTCGGCACCGACGGTGGGGTATTCGCAGGCGCGGTCGGCGACCCCTTCTTGGCCAACCCCGACCAATGGACCCCGTGGGAAGGCGCCCCTGAGCTTGGGCCTGTGTTGGAACTGCAACGCTTTGGCGGGATGTGGTGGATGGCCACCGAAACGCCCGACGAGGGCCATGCGGTGGTGTGGCGCGGCAACGCCAGCACGCCTTGGGCTGTGGTGGACGGCTGGGACCCAGACGGGCTTGAATACGGCGGCATGGCGGCCGGAGACTGGGTGCGCCAAGAAGACGGCACCCGAAGCCAAGGCATCTTGCTGGCGTCCTGTTGCCAAACCTGGGGTTTCGACGAGGAAGGGTCTCCTGTCGAGGTGGCCCCCACCCTGCCCGACTACGTGCGCATCCACGACGTGGCGTTTTTGAACGGCGACCCCCAAGGCCGGGCCTGGCTCGCGAGCCGCATCGGCGGGGTGGTGACGTGGATCCCCAACCCCACGGCCGAGAGCATCCCCCCTCGTGGCAACAAACCGAAAGGGCCTCCCCACGCCAACGTGCGCCGCATGGACTGCTGGAACGACAACTTGTGGGTGGCCACAGGGGCGGTGAGTGCGTCGTGGACCCCCCAATACCGGGCGGATGGGGCGCTGAACTTCACGGACAACGACTGGCTTGAACTTGGCTTGCCAGAAAGCCAAAACGACATTGAGGGGGTTCGGGACATCCTCGACGTGAGCATTGACCCCACCGACCCCAGCCACGTGGTCTTGTCGTCCTACGAAGAAGGCTTGATTGAAGTGCGCGACGGGCAGGTGGTTCGGGTGTTGAATGCCGACAACTCAAGCCTGCAATTGTCGGGCGTGGGAGGGGCCGTGCGCTCGGCCGTGGGCGGCATCGACTTCGACCGCCAGGGCAACCTGTGGTTCACCAACCCGTGGGTCAATACAGGCCTTCACGTCCTGCTGCCCGACGGCACCACGGTCGCGATGGATTTGGGCGACACGGGGCAGGACTTGTTGTTCTCCGACGTGGAAGTCACGGGCGACGGCTACGTCTGGGTGGTGCTGCCACGTGGCAAAGGTGTGCTCGTCTACGACCCATCCGGCACCCCTGGCAGCCCCCAAGACGACCGTTGGACCATCTTGACGGCCACCCCCGGACAAGGCGGACTTCCTTCCAACGACGTGTTCTGCATTGAGGAGGACTTGGACGACGAAATCTGGGTGGGCACCGCGCAAGGACCCGCCGTCTTTTACCAAAGCGCCACGGTGTTTGACGACGTGGTGAACGCCAGCCAAATCCTCATTTCGCAAGACGGCAACCTCCAGTACTTGCTCGAAAATGAAGTGGTGCAAAGCCTGATCATCGACGCCGGCAACCGCAAGTGGGTGGGCACGCAAGGATCGGGGGTGTACGTGTTGAGCGCGGACGGGTTGACCACCGACCATCACTTCACCGTCGACAACAGCCCCCTTCCCGACAACGACATCCAAGACATCGCCATGGACTACGGCAGCGGCGAGGTCTACCTGGCCACCGGCCAAGGGTTGTTGTCCTACCGCGGCGAAGCCACGAACTGGGACCGAGACATGGGGAATGTCCGGGTGATGCCCAACCCCATCCGGGCAGACCACACAGGCCCTGTGGTGTTCGATGGGTTGGCCTACAACAGCACCGTGCACATCACAGACGTCTCAGGGATTCGCGTGGCCGTCCTCGAAAGCAACGGCGGACGCGCCACCTGGGATGGCAACCTCGACAACGGGAGCCCCGCGCCCTATGGCGTGTATTTGGCCTTCGCCACGGACAGCCAAGGGAAAAAGGGCGACGTGGTCAAATTCGCAGTGCTCCGATGAACCGCAAGCCCAGCCTGCCGCCCTCCAAGATGCCGGAAGTGGGCACCACCATTTTCACAGAAATGACGGCCCTGGCACAAGCGCATGGGGCCCTGAATGTGGCCCAGGGATTCCCCGACTTGCCCACCCCCGAAGCATTGAGGCAAGCCGCCGCGGACGCCATGGAAGACGGGCACAACCAGTACGCGCCCATGCCAGGGAACAAGGCGCTTCGCACTTGGATCGCCGAGGTTCACCACGCCGGGGCTGGGTATTGTCCAGAGACGGAAATTACCGTGGGTGCTGGCGCATCGAGTGTGCTCTACGCTGCCATGACGGCCTTGCTCCAGCCCGGCGACGAGGTGGTCATGCAAGAGCCCGGGTACGACCTCTATGCACCGGTGGCTCAACTCAACTTCGCCAAGGTGGTCCGCGTTCCGTTGGACGACGACCAAGCGCTTCACCAAGCCGTGGGCGCCCGCACCCGGATTGTGGTGCTCAACAGCCCCCACAACCCCACGGGCAACGTGCTCACGGCCGCTCAACTCGACCGGTTGGCCGACGCCTTGGAAGGCACCGACGCGTGGGTGTTGAGCGACGAAGTGTACGGGCCCATGGTGCACGACGGACGCAATGCCCCGGTGCCTTGGCGGCATCCGAAGCTTCGAGATCGCACCTTGGTGGCGGGAAGTTTTGGGAAGCTCTTCCACGCCACCGGCTGGAAGATTGGCTGGATGGCCGCCCCAGCCGAGCTCACGCGGGAGCTCCGGAAAGTGCACCAGTACGACGTGTTCTCCACAGGGGCCCCGTTCCAAGAGGCCTTGGCTCGCTACCTGGTCACGGAAGACGCCAAGACCCACCTGCGTGAATTGGGACCCATCTACCAAGCCAAGCGAGACAGGCTGCTTCAAGGCCTCGAAGGCACGGCCTTCACCTGGCAACCGGCCGAGGGAGGGTACTTCCAAGTCTTGAATGTGGCGAGCCACTTGTTGCCTGGGGAATCGGACCGCGACTTGGCGATGCGCTGGACCCGGGACCACGGCATCGCCACCATCCCGATGGGCGCGTTTGGCCAAGTGGAGCCCAGCGTGCGCGTGTGCTTTGCCAAAGAAGACCAAACGATTGACGAGGCGGTGGCCAAACTTCGGGCCATCCCCACCACGTCGGCGGCCGCTGCGGTCCCATCCCAGTCGAGCCCATCGTCGAACTCCCCAACCCAGGACACGCTCCGTGTGGTCACCCTGCAAGCCGAACTTCATTGGCAAGACCCTGCAGCAAATCGCATGTCGTTCGCCGCCAAGTTGGACGAGGTGTTGCAGGAAGAGGCGGCGGATTTGGTCTTGCTTCCTGAGATGTTCACCACCGGATTCAGCATGGACACAGGCAAAGCGGAACCCCTCGACGCCGAGGGCCAGGGGGTCACACGGAAGTGGATGCAACACGTGGCCCAACAACACGGCGTGGCCCTTGGGGGCACGGTGGCCGTGCGGGACAGCGAAGGCAAAGCTTGGAATCGGTTTTGGTTGGCAACCCCAGAAGGCGACGTTCACGCCTACGACAAGCGCCACCTCTTTCACCTCGCCGGCGAAGGGAAGCATTACCAAGCAGGGACAGCACGGGTGGAAGTGACGTGGCGCGGTTGGCGGTTGCTGCTGCAGACGTGTTACGACCTCAGGTTCCCCGGCTTCGTGCGCAACCATGGGTCAGAGCCCTATGACGCCGTGTTGTATCTGGCCAACTGGCCCGCACCGCGCAGCGCGGCGTGGAGGACCTTGCTTCAAGCCAGGGCCATCGAAAACCAATGCTTCGTGGCCGGGGTGAACCGTTCTGGCACCGACGGCTCTGGACACCACTACGCGGGGGACAGCCTCTTGGTGGACATGGCAGGGAACATTCTGGCCGATGCAGGCGGCGCAGGTTCTCCTGCTGTGTTGCGCGCCACGTGGCACAAATCCGAATTGACGGCCTTCCGAACCTCGCTGCCCTTCCTCCAAGACGCCGACCGGTTCGGCATCCGTTGAGGGTCGAGAACAGCGGTCGCTCAACCTTGGCGAAGGACCTTGTCCATGGGCCGACCCTTGGCAAGCTCGTCCACAAGCTTGTCCATCATCCGAACGGCCTTCGTCAAGGGATTGTCCAGGTCCTCAATCCGGTACCCGCAAATGCTGCCCGTGATGAGCGTGGCGTTCTCGTGGAGTTCAGCCGCTTGGAACAAGTCTGAAAACGTCGACTTTGCCTCACGGTGGGCATCCAATTCATCCGAAGACAACCCCGTAAGCCAGGTCAACACCTCGCGAAGCTCCGCCTCTGTGCGGCCCTTCTTCTCCACCTTCGTGACGTAACAAGGGTACACCGACGAGAAGGTCATCTCGGCGATGCGCTTGTGGTGCGCTTCGGTGGGCGCAGGCAACTTACTTGAACGCGTTTTCCCCTGTGATGTCGAGGCCAGTGATGAGCAAGTGGATGTCGTGCGTGCCTTCGTAGGTGATGACCGACTCCAAGTTGGCCATGTGGCGCATGATCGGGTATTCGTTCATGATGCCCATGCCGCCGAGGATTTGACGCATTTCACGTGCGATGTGGATCGCCATGTCCACGTTGTTGCGCTTGGCCATGGAGATTTGGGCCGAGGTCGCACGGCCTTCGTTGCGCAACACACCGAGGCGGTGTGTCAACAGCTGGGCCTTGGTGATCTCGGTGATCGCTTCCGCCAACTTCTTCTGCTGCAGCTGAAACCCTCCAATCGGACGGCCAAACTGCGTGCGCTCCTTGGCGTAACGCAAGCCGACGTCGTAGCAGTCGAGGGCCGCGCCGATGGCGCCCCACGCGATGCCGTACCGCGCGCTGTCCAGGCAGCTGAGCGGCGCACCCAAGCCCGAACGGCCTGGCAAAATGTTGGCCTTGGGCACCCGGACGTTGTCGAAGATGAGCTCCCCCGTGTCAGACGCGCGCAGGCTCCACTTCCCTTTCATGGTGGGGGTGCTGAACCCTTCCATGCCACGCTCCACAATCACGCCGTGGATGCGGCCTTCCTCGTTCTTGGCCCACACCACCGCCACCTGGGCGAAGGGCGCGTTGGAAATCCACATCTTGGCCCCGTTGAGGATGATGTCGTCGCCGTCTTCCTTGTAGTTGGTGACCATCCCTCCTGGGTTGGACCCGTGGTCAGGCTCGGTCAATCCAAAGCAACCCATCCACTCGCCGGTCGCCAACTTGGGGAGGAACTTCTGCTTTTGCTCCTCGGAGCCGTACTTCCAAATGGGGTACATCACCAACGAACTCTGCACGGAAGCCGTCGAGCGCAATCCGCTGTCGCAGCGCTCCAACTCCTGCATGATCAAGCCGTACGCGATTTGGTCCAAACCTGCACCGCCGTACTCCTCCGGGATGTAGGGCCCAAACGCCCCAATCTCCCCCAACCCAGGCAACAGGTGCTTGGGGAATTCACATCGCTCCGCCGCGTCTTCGATGATGGGGCTGACTTCCTGCTTCACCCACGCACGCGCGGTGTCGCGGATCAACTTGTGCTCCTCGGTGAGGAGCTCATCCATGTTGTAGTAGTCGTGGCCTTGGTAGAGGTCTGTACGCATGATCATTGAATTGCAGCCCAAAGATAACCCCTCCGACGCCCTCCTGCCTCAGCCCACATGGGCTTCATACCACGCATCGGTCAACAAGTCGCCGGTTTGGTACGCAGCCACCGCCATGGCGTCCACGCGCTCGTTCAGCGGGTTCCCCGCGTGGCCCTTCACCCAATGGAATCGGACCTGGTGCCGGCGGTACACACGCAGGAAGCGCTGCCAGAGGTCGGGGTTCTTCTTGTCCTTGTACCCTTTCTTCTCCCAGCCAAACACCCAACGCTTTTCCACCGCATCCACCACATACTTGGAATCCGAGTACACGTCCACCTCAATGCCGTCCCGCGTCAATGCCTCCAAGCCCACGATCACGGCCAGCAACTCCATCCGGTTGTTGGTCGTCAAGCGGAACCCTTCGGACATCTCTTTGACGTGCTCCCCGTACATGAGCAAGGTGCCGTAGCCCCCTGGGCCCGGGTTGCCGCTTGCCCCACCGTCGGTGTACATGGTGACCTTGGCCATGGCTCAGCTGTGGGATTTCAAATGGGTGTTGTCCCGCACGTCCGTCCCTTGGGCCATGCGAATGAGGCCCTCCAGCACCACGGGGTAATGGCGGTGCTCCAACTCGAGCACTTTGGCCGCGATGTCTTCGGGGGTGTCTTCTGGCTGAAGGGCCACCTCGCCTTGGAAGAGGATGTCCCCCTCGTCGTAGGCCTCGTTGACCCAGTGGATGGTCGTGCCGGACCGCGCGTCCTTCGCCTCGTGCACCGCCCGGTGCACGTGCATTCCGTACATCCCCAATCCGCCGTGCTTCGGAAGAAGGGCTGGGTGGATGTTCACCATGCGGTGCTCAAACGCTGCGCACACGTCGGCCGGCACCTTCAACAAAAAGCCCGCAAGCGCCACCCACCCAATGTCCCGGGACCGCAACTCGTGCAAGAGCGCCCCCTCGGCGATCGCCGCCTTGGGCAAGTGGCTCTCGGCGACGCCCATCGCTTGGGCCCGTGCACGCACCCCAGCCGCCTTGCGGTTGGTGCACACCCAGGCCACCTCCGCGACCTCCGAGCCAGGCCCAGTCGCGAAGTGGGTCATCAAGGCCTCGGCGTTGGAACCCGACCCTGAAGCCAAGATGGCAATGCGCGCTTTGGTCACAGAATCGGCCGTTCAGAATGCGAAATCGCCCAGGTCCACAAGGTTGCGCTCGTAGGCCTCCACCTCCGACTCCATGTCGGTCAGGCGGTCCTCCAGCGCCTTGGTGACCTCGGAAGTGGGGTGGAAATACTTCATGACACGGACCAACCGGTCTCCCACTTGCAATGCAAACTGCATTTCGCGGTCCGCAGCCATGTAATACTCCGGCTCCAAGGACGTGAAGTACGCGATGTTGTCCTCCTGCATGGCCATGAAATCGTCGCTGATTTCCTGGGCCATCTTCCATGCGTGCAGGCGAGAGGCCTCGCTCAAGTTCTTGGTGTTGGGCGCAAGCGTGGTGTCGCTCGCCAACTGCATGTACGTTTCTGCCACCGGCATCATCACCCGGCTGTAGGGCACGTTTTCCTTGGGCATGGCACGCATCAACTCGTCAAGCACTTCCATGGCGCGTTCTGGGTCGCGTTCCTTCAACAGGGCCTCGGCAAGGTTGGCCATCTGCAACCGCACGTTGGTCACCATGCGGCGGTTGTTTTCGTCCA
The DNA here is from genome assembly GCA_049627085.1 of Flavobacteriales bacterium. Lineage (GTDB taxonomy): Bacteria > Bacteroidota > Bacteroidia > Flavobacteriales_D > Sanyastnellaceae > UBA11663. The sequence continues at coordinate 28,638 of JBMZWX010000012.1, forward strand.
TGTAGATGCCGTGCTCGACGTCGTCCATGTTGCCCCACACCCACTTGTCCATCACGTTGTCGTACATGATGTCGGTGCCGATTGCCCCGAGGATGTTGGGGTTGTCGTTCTTGGGGGACTTGAACGGCACCAAGCGGTAGGCCAACCCTTCCAAGCGGAAGTGGTCCTGCAAGCCGAGGTAGCTCTCCGGCCCAGTGGTCACGGCGAAGTAAATCGGACGCTCCCATTGGTTGTTGGCGATCATGTTCAACGCCGCGTAGTGGTTCTTGGTCACGTACGACTGGGTGTTCCCGTTGCCGTTGGTCAGGGTCCATTGGATTTGGTCCTTGAGCAGCTTGGCTTCTTGGGCGCTCACCAGCCCTGAGGCGACCACCGCCGCCGAATCCACGGGCACCGTGAAGGTGTTTCCAGGTAGGTGGAAGTAGCCTTTTTGGCCTGGGAACTGCTGGAGGTTGTCGTCGTCCAGCGTGTAGTTCATGGCTTCCAGAAGGTCGATGGGCTCGGAGTTGCGGTCGATCAACACCACGTCCCTCGTGCCTTGGCGGTACTTCTCCTCGTCCATCAAAATGGGCAGCGGCGCGCTCTCGTAAGCGCGGCGACGCATTTGGTCGATGTACCAATCGGTGTTGAGCAGGCTCAAGTTGCACACCCTGACGTCGGTTCGGATGCCCTCCACCTCCTGGGCGTACCACAGGGGGAAGGTGTCGTTGTCTCCGTTGGTGAACAGCACGGCGTTGGGCGCCAGGGAATTCAGGTAATTCTTGGCCATGTCCACGCCGGTCCGGCGGCGGGCTCGGCTGTGGTCGTCCCAGCCTTCCGACGCCATGAGGAAGGGCACCAAGGCGGCGAGCAACGTCAACGCCCCGGCCCGAACGGCGCCGTCCAGTGACGTTTTGCCCAGGCCCCACGACACGGCGTACAACACCGTGGCCACCACGCCCATGAACAGGACGCTGAACGACAACGCGTGGCTGCCGCCCGTGAGCATCTCCATCACATAGAAGACGACGCCCGCCACCAAAGGCAAGGCCAACCCACGCATGTGTGCTTGAACTTCCGGTTTCTGCGAGGCTTGGTACAGCGCCATCACGCCCAAACCAATCCACATCGCAAAAGCGTAGAACGACCCCACGTAGGCGTAGTCGCGCTCACGAGGTTGCAAGGGGGTTTGGTTCAGGTACACCACAATGGCGATGCCGGTCATCAAGAACAGCATGCCCACCACCGAAGCGCCCTGCGGGTCGCGGAACGCTTGGAAGGCGAGTCCGATCAACCCCAAAATCAGAGGCAGATAGAAAAAGTGGTTCAAACCCTTGTTGTCCAGGGCCTCCTGCGTCAACACGTCGCGGTTGCCGAGGCGTTCCGCGTCGATGAAGCTCACGCCGCTGAGCCAGTTGCCGTCCATGAACGAGCCGTGGCCCTGCACGTCGTTTTGCTTGCCAATGAAGTTCCAGAAGAAATACCGGAAGTACATCCACCCCATTTGGTAGTCGCTGAAGAACGTCAGGTTCTCCCCCTGGGTGGGCATCAACGCCTCCAGGGTGTTGTTGAGCCTGCCCTCAGCCTGGAGCGCCGCGCGGATGTCGTCTTGGTTTCGGGTTTGGTTCGCGCGTTGGGTCAACCGGCGCAAGGCGTCTTCGTCCGCCCGCTTTTGCTGGTCGAGACGGCGCACGTAGGCGGAGCCGTAATCGAGGCCGGACTCCAACTGGTCCACGAAGTACGTGGCCAAGCTGGAACGCATTTGCGCGTTGTCAAGGGGGGCGGCGTTCATTTGCCCCGTCTCGGGGTTGCGCACGAGGAGCGCGGTCTTGGATTGCACCCCGAAGTTTTGGTTAAACCGCAACCCGTAGTCGGCAAACAGGCGTCGCAACACGCGCTCCAACTCCGGCTTCTCGAGCTGGCCAGAAAGGATTTCCCCCTCCAAGTGGGCCACGAATTGGGCCCGGTTCATCGCCCCATCCACCAACGGGCTGACGTAGGACGTGGTCGCATTGAAGCCCTTGTAATTGCTCCACCGCTTGTACTCCTTGATGTGGCTCGCCGTCGAGCTGTACATCCGTGGGAAGACCATCGTGTAGTCGGGATTGTAGTTGGGCTTGGTGCCGCGCTTCTCGCCGCTGTCCACGTACTCCTCCACCACGTAAAACTTCTCCCCAGCGTTGGCTTCCACGAATTGCTTGGCGGCGTATTCGCCTTTGAAGCTCTTCACCCGCTTCTCCGAGGGGCCGCGCTTCTTCATCACGCTGTAGCTCTTCACCCACGCAGGCTTCCCGTCGAGGTAAGGCTTGTCCAGGTTCGTGGGGCTGTCCCAAAACTGACCTGTCGCCAATGGACGGTCGCCGTACTGCTCGCGGCTGAGGTAGCTCAGCAACGCAAACAAGTTCTGGGGGTCGTTTTCATCCATCGGCGGGTTGGCCGCAGAACGAATCATGATCGTGGCGAACGAGCTGTAGCCCAAGAGCACCATGGCCATGCCCAGCGTGAGGGTGTTGACGGCCCACCACCCTTTTTGGCGAGAAACCACCAAGAGGCCCACGAGCAGCGCCACGAGCAGCGCGAGGTACACCAGCGCCCCGGTGTTGAAGCCCATGCCGAGGTCGTTGACGAAGAACAGCTCAAAGCTGCCCGCCAACTGGACCGCACCCTTGATGAGCGCCTCTTGCACAAAACCGAGCAATGCGATGGACACCGCCCCAGTGATGGCGAGGCCCTTCCACGAGAACGCGTAATTGCGGAAATAGTACACCATGGCGATGGCCGGGATGGCCAACAGGTTGAGCAGGTGAACCCCAATGGACAATCCCATCAGGTACGCAATCAAAATGATCCACTTCGTCGAATCCGAACGGTCGGCCACGTTTTCCCACTTGAGGATGGCCCAAAACACGAGCGCCGTGAACAAGCTGGACAACGCGTAGACCTCGCCCTCCACCGCACTGAACCAGAACGAATCGCTGAACGTGTACGCCAAAGCGCCCACCACACCCGACCCAAGCACCGCCACAAGCGTGCCCCCTTTCGGGTCCTGTTCGCCGCTCAGTCGTTTGGCCAGATGGGTGATGCTCCAAAACAGGAAGAGGATCGTGAACGAGCTGCTCAACACCGACAGCATGTTGGCCGCCAAGGCCGCCGTGTCGGGGCCCATGGGGATCATCAGGAAGCGCGCCAACAGCATGAAGAACGGGGCGCCCGGAGGGTGTCCCACCTCGAGTTTGTAGGCGGAGGCGATGAATTCACCACAGTCCCAGAAGCTCGCCGTGGGTTCCACGGTGAGGAAATACACCAAAGTGGCCAGGGCCCACACAGCCCATCCGGTCCAATTGTTCAGGCGGTCAAAACGCATGTGTCGTCAATCTTCGTGAGGCACGCGGCACTTGCCGCGCATCCCCGCGAAGGTAGGGCTCACTTGACGACCAAAGTGCCCCGCCAAACCCATCCCTCGCCTTGGATTTCAACGAGTGCGGGACCGGCAAATGAAGACGGTACATCCACCGCGTCGCCAGGACGCACGCCGAAAGTCGTGCCGAGGTCCTGGCCCAAGAGGGTTCGGAAAGTGACTTGGGCCAACCCCTGGGTCCAGCCCGACAACGTCACCTGGTCTGAAGCAGGGTTGGGGAAGCACGCGACCTCCACAGGCTGGGCCGCCATCGACAACCCTCCGTCGGTTGCGCCACAGTCGCCGAGCACCTCCACGCCGAGGTCCAACGTCCACGAGCCGCCGGTCGCTTGGAGGGCAGAAAGCACATCGTTCCACGCGGGAAGCTCTTGACCCACGCCCGCCGCGATTTGGAACACGTCCACAGACGCCAAATCCACGTCGTCCAACGCCGCCTCCAATTCGTAGCAGAACCCGACGGGCAGGCACAACGCCCACGTTTCGTTGACACTTCCGCCTTCCAACACTTGGCTCAAATCCAAGTCCAGCTCCACGTCCACCATCGACAACACGAGTTCAAGGGCCAATGGATCGACCCCAGCTGCCGTGCCCCATTCCGCTTCCACAGCCAAAACCACCTGCTCACACTCTGGGCCGTTTTCCCCGACAAACAACTCCGTGCATGCTTCCGCCAAATCGCCGTTGTCGCACACGATTGTCACGCATGCAGTGGTGAACTCGTTGGCGCCCCACAGCGGCACCTGCACGGTCCCGTCGCCGCCCCCTTGCACCGTTTGGCCATTGTCGAAGGTCCACTCCACCACGCTGTCTGTCAGCGGACCCAACACGGGGTTGGACACGTCGTACACCTGCAGGTTCCAAACCCCAGCCAACTCCGGATGGGGCCACGCCTCGATGATGGGTTCACAGCCCCCGGAAGGTCCACATTCGCCGGGGGTGAACTCGGTCACCCCCCCGTAGAACGTCGCATGGCACGCGTTGCTGTAGGTCAAGCCGTCGCAACCGCACACCGGATCCCATTCTTCCGTGCACCCCATGTTGGGGTCCATGAGCTCAGGGTCGATGCACTCGGCCACCCCGCCCAGCACCTCGCACGCCCACACGCCTTGAGGGCATTCAGGGCTTTCGTAAAACGCGCAGACCTCTTGAATCCCAGTGGGATTTTCCAGCGCAAGCACCGGCCCGCCAAAATTCATCCACTCCCCATCAACCACCCAATTGATCAGCACGCCCTCCGGGAAGTTGTACGCCTCGAAGACCGCGGCGCCGCTGGGGGTCAACCCGCCCTCCATGTCCAACGTGCAGTCCGGCAGCAAATCGGCCGGCGTGATGCACGCCTCCGCCACGCACCCTGACGGCATATCCACCACCACGCAAACCTCCCAGGTGGGCGCTCCGAGCATGTCGTACCATTCAAAGAGGGGGCCTCCGTCGGATTGCATGTCTTGGCCGTTGACAAACCAGGTGTACCACGCACCCGCCGGCTCGGCCACCGCCTCGAAGAGGTAGGCGCCGTTGGGGCCGATGCCCAATTCTGTGTTGATCTCCACCGTGCAGTCGCTCCACGCGGATTGCACGCAAAACGTGTAGCCCGAGAACGACCCGTTGACAAACTGCGGCTCAGGTTCCGACACGGTCCATGCGAGGTCGTCGGTGATCGGCTCCACGGTGGGGATCCATTCGACAAATTCAGACGACGCGTCCAACCCCACGAAATAGCACCCTTCGTACAAGCACATGTCCACGGCGTTGGACTGGGTGCCTTCGAAGGAAAGCTCGCCGTCCGCCGAAATCACCGCCAGCCCGTTCAAGGGGGTCACCCAGAAATAGGCAGATTCAAGGGGCTCGCCGTTGAACGTCGCCGCCTCCATCTGCAGCCAAAGGGGGGCGCACACAGGCTGGGCCCACGCCGCGGCGGCCCACATCAGGGTGGCCCACAAGGCCAGGGTACGAGATCTCAAAGTCATGTCGTCAGGTTTGGGGTGAACACGCCGCTGTCAATCGACAAAGCGTGGGTCGGTCTCCATCACGTGGCCACAAGCGTCGCACGTGCGCAAGGCCTCGCTGCCGTAGAACTCCCGAAAGCGCGGGAGAAAGTCCTTTTCAATGTTGGTGAGCTCGAAGTAGGTGTCGTGCAGTTTGTGGTTGCACTCGTCGCAAAACCACATCAAGCCATCCTTCATGGGGGTGCCCTTCCGCTTGCGTTCAATCACCAGCCCCAGCGACCCCGCCTCCCGCATCGGGCTGTGGGGCACCCCTGCCGGGTGCAAGTACATGTCGCCCGGGCCGAGCTTCATGTCCACGGCTTGGCCATCATCTTGGATGCGCACGGTGATTTGGCCTTCCAATTGGTAGAACAGCTCCTCCGTCTCGTTGTAGTGGTAATCCTTGCGGGCGTTGGGGCCGGCCACAATCATGACGATGTAATCGCCACTTTCCACGTAGAGGTTCTTGTTCCCCACGGGGGGCTTCAACAACTCGCGGTTCTCTTCAATCCACGAGGTCAAATTGAATGGTTTCCGAATGGCCATGCCTCCAAGGTACGCCAACCGACTTCAGGCCACGACCTTCCTTCTCGTCGGCACACTGACGAGCCACACGCCGGTGGCGATGACCGCGGCACACCCCGCCTGGAGCCACCCCATGTCCGCCATGTAATCCGCCCCTCCCACGCGCGCAGCGAGCCACACCATGGTGCCAACCAACAGCGGTTGGAGGTAGATGTAAATGCTCACCACCGTGGGCTGGACCCTTCCCAGGGCGTAGATGTTCAGCAAGTAGACCAAAAACGTGGTGCACAACACCACAAACGCCACAGCCGACCAATCGCCGCCGTCGAACGACGCCCAATCGATGGCCAACGCTTGGGGAAGGCCCACCGGCAACGCCATGAGTCCGCCGAACAAGAACACCCAAGAAATCACCGTGAGGGGCCTGTATTTGGCCATCAGCGGCTTCACCACCACGAGATACACGCCGTAGCTCGCGGCATTCAAGAGGACCATCAGGTCGCCCTGCCACGACGCGTGGGTCATGCCTTCCGTTTGGGCGCCTTGCAACAGCAGCGTCAACGCGCCTGCCGCACCCAGCGCAATGCCGGCCACCTTTCTGCCTGTGATGGCGGTGCCCAGCAGTCCTGCGCTGATCAGCAACACCAACACGGGGTTGATGGTCATGATGATGGACGCGTGCACGGGGCTGGTGATCGCCAGGCCGTTGAAGAACAACAGTTGGTTCACCGTCACCCCCGTCAACCCGCACAACCAGAGCCGGCCCAGGTCGGCGCGCGCCACGCGCTCCCAGCGGAACGCGTAAAGCAGCCAAAACAACGGCGTGGCCCCGGCCACACGCAAGGCGATGAATCCTGAAGGACCCACTTTCTCGGGCATGACGCCCTTGGCCACCAAGTAGTTGTACGCGTAGATCAGCCCCACCCCCCAAAGGGCGAGGTGCGCCTTCCAAGGCGAGGAGGATCCAGAACTGCGGACGTCGGCCAACGCTCAGGAAATCAAATCCCGGGCGCGGGCCACTTCCGCCTTGGCCGACCCGGCGGTCACGCCCTCGTCCGTCAAAAACACAGGGCGCTTGAGGAAGGTGTATTCCTCCAAAATGAGGGTGCGGTAGTCCTTCTCGGTCAGCGTCTTGTCTGCCAAGCCCATGCTTCGAAACTTCATGGCGCGGCGGCTGAACAGCGCTTCGTACGACCCTGCGAGGGCCTTCATCGCGTCGAGGTCTTCGGCAGAAATGCCCTCGGCTTTGATGTCCACCACCTCACATCCGTGGTCTGCAGGGGTCAATTCGTCAAAAATGCGTTGGCACGTCTTGCACGTGGGAAGGGTGAATGCCTTTTTCATGTTCAAGGGGGTTTCCTCAAGAAGCGCCCAAGGCCTCGAGGTGTTCAATGAGTTGCTTCAAGCCAGGCGTCCAATCGTGGTCGTTGTCGATGACCACGTCGCATTGCGCTTGGTGGGGATCGATGTGCGCGCTGTAGGCTGGGGACACGTGGTGCTTCCATTGGTAATCCACCTCCTCTGGGGTGTAGCCGCGCACGTTCAAGTCGCGGTCTTTCCTTCGGGCCAAACGGATCTCCGGCGACGCGTGGATGAAGGCCTTGACGTCGGCCATCGCGACCACGTCGGGGTAACACATCACAAACAAACCCTCCACGATGAGCCACTCTCGGGGCTCCACCACCGTCAATTCAGACGTCATGAGGTCCTTGTTGTACGTGTAGGATTGGAACGAGACCTGCTCTCCCCGGCCGAGTTTGAGGATGTCCCTGTGAAGGGCCACGTGGTCGATGGCCTCCGGCACGTCGAAGTTGGTTTCGCCGTTGCCATCCACCGGCAGCTCCTCCTTGGGGCGGTAGTAGTCGTCCAGAGAAAGCATGGACGCCCGCGGCCCCAAATGGTCGGCAAGGGCGCGAAGGACGGTGCTCTTTCCAGAGCCACTCCCTCCCGTGATGGCGAGGATCTTCATGGTTGTGAGGTCGAATGGTGCACCGCGAGCAATGTGTCGGCCATGTTGCGGTCGTTGGCGAGGCGCGGGATTTTGTTTTGGCCTCCGAGTTTGCCCCGTTGCCTCATGGCCTCCACGAAGCAATCGCTGGCCACCGGGGTCAACACGGCGGGGCGCAGCACGGCACCTTGGATCAAGTCTTTGTAGTACGGATTGCGCGACTGCAGCGCCACGTCGAGCGCGGCCTCAAAGGCCTTGATGTCTTGGGGCAACTGCTCGAACGCCACCACCCACTCGTGGTGCGGCAACCCCTCCTCCGGCGTCACCTGCGGGGCCACGTGAAACTCGGACACCACACCGCCGTGTGCGGACATGGCCTCCTGGGCGGCGCCCTCCACTTCCTCTGCGATGACGTGCTCTCCAAACGCGGAGGTGTAGTGCTTGATTCGGCCTGTGACCAGCACCCTCGGCGGATCCAAGGACACAAATTTCACGGTGTCGCCAATGTCGTAGGCCCACAAGCCGGCGTTGGTGCTGAGCACCACAGCGTATTGCACGCCAAGCTCCACCTCCTCCATGGTCAACCTTCGAGGGTGTTCGTCGAAGTATTCGCTGGCCGGGATGAACTCGAAGAAGATCCCGTCGTTCACGTTGAGCAGCATCCCTTCCACGCCAGGCGCATCTTGGTACGCCAAGAACCCTTCCGAGGCGGGGTAAAGCTCGACGCGCGGGATCTCGAACCCAAGCAACTGCTTGAACCGCTCGGCGTAGGGCCCGTAGGCGACGCCCCCGTGGACGAACAGCGACAGGTTGGGAAAGACGTCTTGGACCGTGGCCGCGCCGGTGTGCTCCAGCAACCGCTCGAAGTACATCTGCACCCAAGACGGGATGCCGCTCACCAGCCGCAAATCCTCCGTGCAGGTCTCTTTCACGATGGCGTCCACCTTCGTCTCCCAGTCTTCGATGCAATTGGCCTCCCAGGAGGGCAGCCGGTTGCGCTGCAGGTAGGCGGGCACGTGGTGGGCGACAATGCCGCTGAGCCGTCCCAAATGGACGCCTCCCTCCGTTTTCGCCAACTCCGGGCTCCCTTGCAAAAAGATCATTTTCCCGTCCACAAACGAGGCGTCCCCGGTGCCGGCGATGTGACCCAGCAAGGCGTTGCGCGCGCTGCCGATGTGGTTGGGCATGCTGTCCGCCGTCAGGGGGATGAACTTGGCGCCGGAGGTGGTTCCGCTGGTCTTGCAGAAATACAGGGGTTCCCCAGGCCAAAGAACGTTCTGCTCTCCTGCCACGGCCCGGTCCACGTAGCCCTTCAGGCCTTCGTAGTCCCGCACGGGGACGCGCTCCTGGAATGCTTGAACCGTCATGCCCGGTTGGAACCCATGATCCCGGCCAAAGGCCGTCTCATGTGCACGATCCACCAAAGACGACAACACCGCGCGCTGGGCAGCCACCGGATCCGCCACCTGGCGCCGAACCCGACGCATGGTTGCCCTCGCCAACGGTTTGCTCAGCCACGCCTTCCATCCCATGGCCCGAAAATAACAAGGCACCGCCACGGGGGCGATGCCTTGCTGAAGTCAAATGGTTGGATTCGCTTACTTCACCGTCAACTTCTTGGTGGTGCGGAAGTTGTCCGCCACCAAGGTGTAGGTGTACAAGCCAGACGCCCAACCGCTCAAGTCGAGGGTGGTGTTGTGCTGACCTGCGCCGAGCGTGCCCATGTCTTGGGTGGACACCAAGCGACCCATGCCGTCGCGCACCTCCAAGGTGACGTCACGGGGCTGGCCCAACTCGAAGCGCACCAACGTGCTTTCGGAAGCGGGGTTGGGCATGCACTGTTCAAGGCGGATGCCTTGGCTGGCTTCCAACAACTCCACAGCTTCACGCTCGCTAGTGATGAGGCGCACCGCTGGGGTGGAGGTTTGGCTTGTGAACCACACGAAGCTTCCGTCGCCAGCCTGGTTGAAGTTTCCAGTGCTGTTGTCGGTGTCGCTGCCCAATTCCGTCAACACAGTCAACTGGGTGGGCGACTCGTATTCGTTGATCACGGCCGCGAAGTAGAAGGCGTCTTCGTCCAATTCGATGGCGTCCTCGAACGAGAGGTACACTTCAAAGTCGCTGGTGCCGTCCAAGTTGCTCCACTCCACGTCGTACAACCAGTAGTTGGCGTCGAAGGGGCTGTCGGTCAAGCCCACTGCACCGTCGTACGAGTACAAGCGGGTCTCAAACTCCAATTCACCAGGGTTGCCGTCGATGTCCAAGCCGCAGTTGGCACCGAAGCGCACCGCCACGCCGTAGGCCATCGTGCCGGGGTTGGGGCAGTGGAAGTACGAGCCGTATCCGGTGGGGTCGAAGTAGCCTTCGATGTCGTCGTTCTCACGTGGTCCGAGTTCGCCGTCCAAGACGTTTTCGTCGTCGTGGCCGTACATGTCGTCGGTGTAGAGGATGTTCTTGAACAAGGTGTTGTTCTCAGGGGTGGCGTCTGCGCTGTCGCCGGTCAAGGTGATGCGCAAGCCGTAGGTGCCAATGGCGTCGGGCTCCCAACCGGTGGCCAAGTACAAGGTGTCTTGGGTATTGGCGGGGCATGTGGGTGCGTTGGCGTACGTCAACACGGTGTCCAACATCTCCGTGGTCGTGCTCAAGACGACGCCGGACTCGTCGAGCACCTCGACAAGCACTTCCACGTTGGTCTGGTTCACGGTGCCGACGTTCTTGTACATCACCCCAGCCAACAAACCGCCTTCGCTGTCGAGGATGGCTTGCTCGAGGGGCGTGACGCGGTATTCAAACACGTTCCACACGTCGCCGTTCACGATTTGGGTGATCTCCACGTCGTTCATGACCTGGTTGGAGCTCACAGTCACGTCGTCGATGCCCCAGAAGTAGTGGCTGAAGCCGGCGCCCGTCTCAGGCGCTTGGCGGTACGCGAAACGAAGCTGGACCGAGTCTTGGTTGGCAGCCACACAGCTCACGTCCACACTCACGGGAAGGGGGTTGGCGGAGATGGTGTTGGCCGACTCGATGAAGTCGCCGTGGGCGTCGAAGGTGGTCCATGAAGTCACCCCTTCGTTGGTGGTGCCCACTTCGAGGTACACTGGCGCGTAGGGGTAGCAGCAGTAGCGGAAGTAAGACTCCCAGCTGACGATGACCGACGCGTTCTCCTCGAGGTTCAACCAAGGGCTGGTGATGGAGCCTTCGGTGTCCACGGCAGGGTTGTCCGGGGTGATTGCGCCGCCATGGAAGAAGTCGTTGTCGAACACCACCCATCCGTCGAACGCCGTTTCAGAGGCCAATTCAGCGGTGTTGCCGCTGTAGTTGCCGCCAGGGTGGTCTGAGCCGGTTTGGGTTCCATCGGCATAGTAGCCCACGTTGCCTGGGGCCACCCACACCCAAATTTCTTCGCTGTTGATGCCTTCCACGTTGTCTTCCACAGTCCACGCACCGTTGCCGTTGCTGCCGTCGAAGCCGTTGGCGAACGTCTCTTGGTACACCACGTTGCGGACGCCGCCTTGGTTGGCCAGGGCTTCTTGACCTTGCGCCAAAGAAGCTTGGTTTTCAGCCCGGGTCACCGTTGTGGGGACCACAGCCTTGTCTGTGTCGGCGGGGCGTTGGGCCACCGCAGCCGTTGTGCCCAAGGCAAGAACGGCGAGTATTGAAATGCGTTTCATGATGAGGAACAGGTTTTGATTGCGCCGAAAAATACTGACCGGAGGGCATCCGCGCACCATGCCTGGGGCCGAACACAAAAAAAGGGGAAGCCAAAGCCTCCCCTTTCCAGGAATCCCCTTTCGGGGAAGTCAAAGTCAATCTTACTTCACCATCAACTTCTGGGTGATGCGGGCGCCGTTCACCACGAGGGTCGCAGTGTAGGAACCTGCGCCGAACGCTGAAGTCTCCACCATGAAGTTGTTCATGCCAGCAGGCTGGGTGCCCAACTCGCGGACTTCCACCAGCTTGCCGGTGATGTCACGCAACTCGAACGTCACCGCAGCCGCCTGGTCCAAACGGAACTGGAAGCGGGTGTTGTCGGTGGTGGGGTTCGGGAACGCTGGGAACATCTCAAATCCTTCGCTGGCCATCACCTCGTTGGTGTTGGTCACGGCGTCGGGGTTCAAGTTCAAGCGCACCATGGGCACTTCTGTGGTGTAGTACCAGTCGTAAGCCTGGCCAGAACCGAATGGGCCGTACACGAAGGCAGTCTGCGCTTCTGTGTCTTGGGCTTCACCGATCTGGACGTTGGCGCCACCGTAGTGCTCGAACGCCGCACCAAGGAAGTCGCCTTCCACCGCTTCGTATGGCTCGTCAAACACGAAGGTGTACCAGGTGATCTCACCGGCGCCGTCGTTGGTGTTGCCTGGGACCAAAGCGATTTCAGGAGAAGAAGTCAATTCACCTCCGTATTGCTCGGTCAACGCTTCGTCGGCATTCACGTCCACCAAGAACCCTCGCACAGGCGTGAAGTCTTCGCTGCCTTCCATGATCGCCACGTCCACACCGTACACGGTGACGTCCGCCAACACTTGGTACAAAGGCATCTGGATGTAGTCCACGGTGCCGTCGAATGGAGCCAAACCTGACACCTCACCGTTGTCACGTCCCCACTGGAGGTCGGTGATTTCGAATTCGGCGCTCACAGAGTTGTTGCTCATGTCCGCGTCGACGGAGTCCATCTCCAAGGTGAGGTTGAGGTTCACCATGCCGAGGTCATAACCGGTGGCGTAGTTCACGTACACGGTGTCGGTCTCGCCAGTGGCCAAGGCCGCCGCGAGGGGAGCACCCACGCTGACCTCGCCGTTCACGTCCACAGAACCGTACACGCCTGTCGTGGTGTTGTTGCCAAAGTTGGATGCCTCGGCCGCGTAGGTCAAGGTGTCGGGCAACTGAGACTGCGCCCATGCGCCGTACTCGTACAGGTTGCTTGTCGCCGTGGCAGTGAAGCTGCTGTAGTTGCCCACAGTCAAGTCGTTGTCGGGGGCGTCAAAGACCTCGAGGTCGTCGATCATCCACGCGTAACCCCAAATGCCCTTCCAGCGGAAACGGATGTACACAGTCTCCTGGTCGCCCGCGATGCCAGTGATGTTGAAGGTCTTCTGGGTGGGGTTGACCACAGGGTCCTGGGTCTGCATGTCGGGCCACAATTCCCAACGGGCCTGCACTGGGCCTTCGGTCTCGTCGTAAGTCACAAAGCCCTCAGACACCTCGAAGGTGTTCAAGTCTGGCCACGTGGTGCCGTCGCGAGAGACTTCCACCAAGCAGTACTCGTTGCCGTCGCTGTTGCCGTTGTCCCACATCCGGTACTGGTTGGCGAAGGTGATCGCCACACCAGGGTGTCCCACTGTGGAGAACGGAGTCAAGAGGTCGGCCCATGCGTTCTCGACCACGCCCAAGCCAGACTCACCGCCGGCGAGGTCAGAGTCGATCATCAAGAACCCGTCGTCCGCTGTGGCAGAGTTGATGGCTGCAATCGCGGCGGGTCCGCTTGGCGCCAAGCCAGGTCCGCACTCCCAATCCAACACGATGCCAGGCTCGTTTTGGTTGTCGAAGGCCCACTCGTCGCAGTTGGCGAAGGTGGTGGCCCAAATGGTTTCACGGTCTCCGTCCAGGGCGGGGGCCGCGGCTTTCACGTCGCGCAACTCGGTGCGGACAGCTTCAGCAGGAGCGCACGCCTTTTGGGCGGCCGCGCCGAAGCTCATGAGGCCGGCAAGGGCCAAAATGTAAAATTGCTTCATAGGTGTAGGTTTTGGATTCAGATACAATTCGTGGCGAAAATAGGCTCGTCCTCTTTAAGTCGCCTCTTCAGGCCAAAGGGTTGCGAACACCCTCAGGTGAACGCTTCCTCAAACGCGGAGAGCGGCGGGCAAGAGCACACGAGATTGCGGTCCCCGTGGGCGTTGTCCACGCGGGCCACCGAGCTCCAGAACTTCCGTCCCACCAAATCGCGCACGGGGTACACCGCTTTCTCCCGGCTGTACACGTGGTTCCATTCGGAGGCGGTGGCTTCTTCCACGGTGTGAGGCGCCATCTTCAGGACGTTGTCGTGGGCGTCGGCCTCGCCGCGTTCCACCGCCGCGATTTCTTCCCGGATGGCCAGCATGGCCTCCGCAAAGCGGTCCAACTCCTCCAAGCTCTCGCTCTCTGTCGGCTCCACCATCAACGTGCCAGGCACAGGCCAGGACACCGTCGGGGCGTGGAATCCGTAGTCGATCAACCGCTTGGCGATGTCCATCACCTCGATGCCAGCCTCTTTGAACGCCCGACAATCCAGGATCATCTCGTGCGCCACCGTGCCGTTCTTCGCTTGGTACAACACGTCGTACGCCCCTTCCAGTCGCGCTTTCAAGTAGTTCGCATTCAAAATGGCCACCTTGGTGCTTTCGGTCAATCCGCTTTGGCCGAGCATCTTGATGTACGCGTAGGGAATTTGTGCGATCAACGCGCTTCCGAATGGCGCGGCGCTGACCGCATCGATGGCCGTGTCCTCGCCCACCGCCACCACGTCATGGCCGGGCAAGAAGGGCACCAAGTGCGCCGCGACCCCGATGGGTCCCACACCTGGACCGCCACCTCCGTGGGGGATGGCGAAGGTCTTGTGGAGGTTGAGGTGACAGACGTCGGCCCCAATCATGCCAGGGCTGGTGAGCCCCACCTGGGCGTTCATGTTGGCCCCGTCCATGTACACCTGCCCACCGTGCGCGTGAATCATCTCCGTCACTTCAAGGACCGAGCTCTCAAACACCCCGTGGGTGGACGGGTAGGTGATCATCAAGGCCCCGAGGTTCTCGCTGTGCTGCTCGGCCTTGGCGCGCAAGTCGTCGCCGTCGATGTTGCCGTGCTTGTCGCATCCGACCACCACCACCTTCATGCCCGCCATGACGGCGCTGGCGGGGTTGGTGCCGTGCGCGCTGTTGGGGATCAAACAGATGTTTCGGTGGCTTTCTCCACGTGCTGCGTGGTACGCCCGGATCACCATCAACCCGGCAAATTCACCTTGGGCGCCGCTGTTGGGCTGAAGGGAAACCCCGGCAAACCCCGTGATTTCAGCCAAATCGCGCTCAAGCTCGGTGAGCATGGC
>JBMZWX010000013.1:0-36822 GCA_049627085.1 Flavobacteriales bacterium
TAATCCAGGGAAAGAAAAAGACTGAACGATGATCCAGCAAGAATCCCGTATGAAGGTCGCTGACAACAGCGGTGCGAAGGAAGCCCTTTGCATCCGTGTGTTGGGTGGCACCAAGCGGCGTTACGCGTCTGTCGGAGACACCGTGGTGGTGGCTGTGAAGAGCGCGACCCCGAACGGAAACGTGAAGAAAGGCACGGTGTCCAAGGCTGTGGTGGTTCGCACCAAAAAGGAAGTTCGCCGTCCCGACGGTTCGTACATCCGTTTTGACGACAACGCCATTGTGCTTTTGAACGCCAACAGCGACATGCGCGGCACGCGCATCTTTGGTCCTGTCGCACGCGAGTTGCGTGAGAAGGACTTCATGAAGATTGTTTCACTCGCACCTGAGGTGTTGTAATCCACGAACCATGTTCAAGAGATTCAAAGTCAAGAAGGGCGACACAGTCAAGGTGATTTCCGGCGGCAACCGCGGCAAGGAAGGCACAGTGTTGGAGGTCGACCGCAAGAAGGACCGCGTGGTCGTGGAGGGTGTCAACATTGTCACCAAGCACGTCAAGCCCAGCCCCACGAACCCCCAAGGAGGTGTCACCACCACCGAAGCAGGGATTCACATCAGCAACGTGATGGTGGTCGACGGAGCTGGCAACGCCACCCGTGTTGGACGCCGCAAGGGCGACAACGGGAAGCTGGTTCGTTTTTCCAAGAAAACCAATGAGGAGCTGAAGTGATGAGCTACATTCCACGACTCCAGACCCAATACGCGGAGGAAATCGCTCCCGCATTGAAGAAGCAGTTCGAGTACACCTCGTCCATGCAAGTGCCCCGCATCGTGAAGATTTGCTTGAACCAAGGTTTGGGCAAGGCTGTGGCCGACCGCAAAATGGTGGACACCGCCGTGGGTGAGATGTCCATCATCGCTGGTCAGAAGGCTGTGCCGACCCTGTCCACGAAGGACGTGTCGAACTTCAAGCTGCGCAAGGGCATGCCGATTGGTGCACGCGTCACCTTGCGTCGTGAGCGCATGTACGAGTTCTTGGACCGCTTGATCGCAGTGTCTTTGCCCCGTACGCGTGACTTCCAAGGCGTGAAGGCCAAAGGTTTTGACGGCCGCGGCAACTTCACCTTCGGCATCAAAGAGCAAATCATCTACCCCGAGATTGACCTGGACAAGGTCAAGAACATCAACGGGATGGACATCACCATTGTGACCACCGCGAAGACGGACGAGGAAGCGAAAGCCCTCCTCGAAGCGTTCGGTTTCCCATTCAAAAAGAACTAAGCCATGGCCAAAGAATCCATGAAAGCGCGTGAGCGCAAGCGCGAGCGTCTTGTGGCGAAGTACGCTGCCAAGCGTGCCGCCTTGAAAGAAGCTGGCGATTGGGAAGGCTTGCAAAAGTTGCCACCCAACTCTGCAGCTGTGCGTTTGCACAACCGCTGCCAAATCACAGGCCGTCCGCGCGGCTTCATGCGTCAGTTCGGCATCAGCCGTGTCTTGTTCCGCAAGATGGCGTTGCACGGGCGCATTCCTGGCGTGAAAAAGGCCAGCTGGTAATCTGAAACAGAGAAGACATGCATAGCGATCCCATTTCCGATTACTTGACGCGCATTCGCAATGCGCAGATGGCCCGTCACAAGGTGGTGGAGATTCCTGCTTCCAACTTGAAGAAGGAGTTGACCAAGATCTTGTTTGACCAGGGGTACATCCTCAACTACAAGTTTGTCGACGAAGGTCACCAAGGCAGCATCAAGATTGCCTTGCGTTACGACGCCAAGTCTCGTCGGCCAGCCATTACCGAAATCAAGCGCCACTCGAAGCCAGGTCTGCGTCGTTACGCAGGTGCCGACGGTCTTCCCCGCGTGTTGAACGGTCTCGGCGTCAGCATCATCAGCACCAACAAGGGCTTGATGACCGACAAGGAGGCCCGCCGACTGAACGTGGGTGGCGAAATTCTTTGCACTGTATACTGATCCGTCATGAGCCGAATTGGAAAAAATCCCATCACCGTTCCCAGTGGAGTTGAACTCTCCATCCAGGGCAACGTTGTGTCTGTCAAAGGCCCCAAAGGGGAGTTGACGCAGGAGGTGGACGAAGTGATCTCCATGGAGTATGCAGACAACGTGTTGACGTTGTCTCGTCCCAACGACGACAAAGAGGTGCGTTCAAAGCACGGCCTCTATCGCGCCTTGGTCCAGAACATGGTCACAGGGGTGTCTGAAGGTTACAAGGTTCAACTTCAAATGGTGGGTGTGGGTTTCCGTGCCGCTGCGCAGGGACAACAGCTCAACTTGAGCTTGGGTTACAGCCACCCCATCATCATTGAATTGCCGAAGGAAGTCAAGTTGGAAGCGGAAACCAAGAAAGGTGAAGCTCCCCTCGTGACCTTGTCGTCACACGACAAGCAATTGTTGGGCACGGTTGCCGCAAAGATTCGCAGCCTGCGCAAGATTGAGCCTTACAAAGGCAAGGGTGTTCGCTTCATGGGCGAGCAAATCCGTCGCAAGGCTGGTAAGACGGCCGCCAAATAACCTGAAGTCATGGATACGAAGAAGAAAGCGAAAGCGCGCAAGCGCATCAAGAGCCGCGTCCGCGGCCGTGTTCAGGGCACATCCGAGCGTCCACGCCTCACCGTGTTCCGGAGCAACAAGCAGATTTACGCCCAAGTCATCGACGACTTGGCGGGCCGCACCCTTGCGTCCGCCTCGTCCCTTGGCAAGGACGGCGCCGAAGGTGCCAAGCTTGACCAAGCCGCTGCGGTGGGAAAGTCGATTGCAGAGAAGGCCCAAGCTGCAGGAGTGTCTCAGGTGGTCTTCGACCGCAACGGGTACCTCTACCATGGCCGCATTCAAAAACTTGCTGAAGCTGCCCGCGAAGGTGGCTTGAAATTCTAACGAGATGGCTCAGAATCAACGTCAACAAAAGCGAGGTGGAAACCGTGAGCAACAATCGCGCACTGGGGATCCCGATTTGAAAGACCGCCTGGTTGGAATCAACCGTGTGGCGAAGACCACCAAGGGTGGCCGCACATTCAGCTTCAGCGCCATCGTCATCGTCGGTGACGAGAAAGGCAAAGTGGGACACGGCCTCGGCAAGAGCCGCGAAGTGGCCACCGCCATTCAGAAGGGCATTGAAGACGGCAAGAAGGACATGATCAACGTTCCGCTCGTGAACGGCACCATTCCTCATGCCCAAGAAATGAAGTACGCAGGTGCGCACATTTTGATCCGCCCCGCCTCTCCAGGTACGGGTGTGATCGCCGGTGGCGCGATGCGTGCGGTGTTGGAAAGTGCGGGCATCACCGATGTCTTGGCCAAGTCCCTTGGGTCTTCCAACCCACACAACGTGGTGAAGGCCACCTTCAACGCATTGAAGGAGCTTCGCAGCGCCAACGACGTCGCGCAGTTGCGCGGCATCCCTGTCAGCAAAGTGTTCAACGGATAATTGCATTGACCATGGGCAAAATTGTCATCACCCAAGTGCGCAGTGCGATCAACCGCACCAAGCGTCAGAAAGAGACCATCAAGGCTCTCGGATTGAAAAAGCTTCACAACTCAGTGGAACACGAGGACACCCCCCAGATCATGGGCATGGTGCGCGCCGTGGGTCACTTGGTGAAAGTCGAAAAGAAATAATCTCTAACCAGCACATTCCATGAATCTCAGCAACCTTACCCCAGCGTCAGGATCTCGGAAGCAGCGCAAGCGAGTTGGTCGCGGAGAAGGCTCCGGTCACGGAGGCACTTCCACACGCGGTCACAAAGGCGCGAAGTCTCGTTCAGGCTACAAGTCCAAGATTGGATTTGAAGGTGGACAGATGCCTTTGCAGCGTCGCGTTCCGAAGTTCGGTTTCAAGAACCCCAACCGCGTCGAATACAAGGGCATCAATGTTGACACATTGCAAGCCTTGATTGAGAAGACCGGTTTGAAGGCTGTCACCCCAGCCGACTTGGTCGCCAACGGTTTGGCGGGCAAGCACGATCTCGTGAAAATCCTCGGCCGTGGTGAATTGACCACGGGTGTGGAAGTGTCTGCCCACCAGTTCAGCAAGTCGGCCACGGCCGCCATCGAAGGAGCCGGAGGCAAATGTTCCACCATTGACCGCTTTGCGAAATGAGGTTCTTCCAAAAACTCGGAGACATCTGGAGGCATGAAGAGCTTCGTCAGAAGCTCGGTGTCACGCTCGGGTTGATTTTGGTGTACCGCGTGGGCTCCTTCATCGTCCTTCCAGGTGTGAACAGCGATGTGCTTGCAGAGCAAATGAGCCAGCTTGGTTCAGGAGGTCTGGGAGACATCTTGTCTTTGTTCACCGGCGGTGCCTTCACCCGTGCGTCCATCTTCGCACTGGGCATCATGCCGTACATCTCGGCGTCCATCATCATCCAGCTCTTGAGCATCGCGGTTCCTGCGGTCCAGAAGTTGCAGAAAGAGGGTGAGAGCGGCCGCAACAAGATCAACCAATGGACACGTTTCCTCACCATCGCCATCACCTTGGTGCAGGCGCCCGGGTACCTCGCGTCCAGCGTGGTGAGCGTCCCAGGTGTGGTGCAGAGCCCAGACGCGTTTTGGTGGTTCTCTGCGGTGACCATTTTGACTTGCAGCACGCTGTTGATCATGTGGCTCGGCGAGCGCATCACAGACAAAGGCGTCGGAAACGGCATTTCTTTGTTGATCATGATCGGCATCATCGCCACGTTCCCTCAGGCGATTGTGCAGGAGTTTGCACACCCTGACACCACATTGTTTTTCTTCTTGGTGGAGTTGGCATCCCTGTTGATCATCATCGGCGCCAGTGTGGCTTTGGTTCAGGCGATCCGCAAGGTGCCTGTGCAAATGGCCAAAATGCAGCAAGCCGGAGGCATGTTGCCAGCAGGTGAAGGTGCACGCAGCTTCATTCCTTTGAAAGTGAACAGTTCGGGGGTGATGCCCATCATTTTCGCCCAGGCGATCATGTTCGTGCCTCTGTACCTCACGCAGAGCGAGTCGTTGCAGGGCAACGAAATCCTCCAGTCGTTGAGCGACTTCAACGGCCTGTGGTACAACGTCCTCTTCTTCGTGATGATTGTGGTGTTCACCTACTTCTACACGGCCATCACGGTGAACCCGAACCAAATGGCGGACGACCTGAAGCGTCAGAACAGTTTTGTTCCTGGTGTGAAGCCTGGACGTCCGACAGCGGAGTTCCTTGACGAGGTGCTGTCTCGCATCACCTTGCCAGGTGCCGTGTTCTTGGGATTGATTGCGGTGTTGCCTGCAATTGTGTTTCAACTTGGATTGACGAAAGCACAAACCTTTGCCATTTTCTTCGGGGGGACTTCCCTGTTGATCATGGTGGGTGTGATTTTGGACACGCTTCAGCAAATCGAGAGCTACTTGCTTTCACGTCGCTACGACGGTTTGATGAAGAGTGGTAAAATGCGTGGACGTCCACAGTCTCCTGTGGGCGGAATCGCTGGCTGATTTTCGAATGAGTTTGGGTCGACGAGTCCGCATCAAGACGGACGAGGAAGTCGAGCTCATTCGGTTGAGTTCTTTGCTTGTTGGGAGAACGTTGGCGCAGGTCGCCGCCCGGGTGCAACCCGGCGTGACCACGCTCGCGCTCGATGCAGTGGCCGAGGAGTTCATCCGAGACCACGGGGCTGAGCCTGGGTTCAAAGGGTACGGAGGTTTTCCAAACTCGTTGTGCACCTCAGTCAATGAAGCGGTGGTTCATGGCATCCCCAACGACACGCCCCTCCAAGAGGGAGACATTGTGTCGGTGGATTGTGGGGTGTTGATGAACGGCTTCTACGGGGACAGTGCCTACACCTTCGCGGTGGGTGACGTTTCTGAAGAGGTTCAGCGGCTTCTGGACACCACCAAAGCTTGTTTGGATCTGGCGATCGAGCAGGCCGTGGTGGGCAAACGCATCGGCGACATTGGCCACGCCTGTCAGCAGCACGCTGAAGGGCAGGGCTACGGTGTGGTTCGAGAATTGGTGGGTCACGGCTTGGGCCAGGACTTGCATGAGGCCCCTGAAGTCCCCAACTATGGGCGACGCGGGAACGGCCCCAAGCTCATGGACGGCATGGTGCTGGCCATTGAACCCATGATCAACCTCGGCGGCCGCGAAGTCGGTCAGGCGGAAGATGGTTGGACCATCGTGACGCGTGACGGCAAGGTCAGCGCCCACTTTGAGCACGACGTGGTTGTGCGGCAAGGCAAGGCAGACGTTCTCTCCAGCTTCAAAGACATTGAAGAAGTTTTGAATTCGAAGAATACGAACTGAGTTACAGTATGGCGAAACAAACGTCGATCACACAAGATGGCACCATCTTGGAAGCGCTCTCCAACGCGCGTTTCCGAGTGGAGCTTGAGAATGGGCACACCATCATGGCCCACATCTCTGGAAAGATGCGGATGTACTACATCAAGATCTTGCCAGGTGATCGCGTGAAAGTTGAGATGAGCCCCTACGATTTGTCCAAGGGCCGCATCACATTCCGGTACAAGAAATAACACGAGCAACATGAAAACTCGCGCATCCATCAAGAAGCGTACGGCCGATTGCAAAATCGTTCGCCGGAAAGGACGTCTTTACGTCATCAACAAGAAGAACCCCAAAATGAAGCAGCGTCAGGGTTGATCCCGGGCCTGTTTAAATCACGATTGCATGGCACGTATTGCTGGTATCGACATTCCCCGCAACAAGCGCGGAGTTATTGCACTGACTTACATCTACGGCATCGGTCGCAGCCGCGCTGCGAAGGTGTTGGCGGAAGCAGGTGTGGACGAGAACAAGAAGGTGGAGACTTGGTCTGACGACGAAGTTGGCGCCATCCGTACCGCCATTGCCACCGGCTTCAAGGTGGAAGGTGAGTTGCGTTCTGAGACATCTCAAGACATCAAGCGTTTGATGGACATTGGTTGTCAGCGTGGCATCCGCCACCGGAACAGCTTGCCACTCCGCGGTCAGCGCACCAAGAACAACAGCCGCACCCGGAAAGGGAAGCGCAAGACTGTGGCGAACAAGAAGAAGTAACATCCAGACTCCGGTCTGAACATTTGGGTCCCAAGGGGCCGATCACCTCCAAAACCAACGACGATGGCGAAAAGCGTCAAGAAAAGGAAGGTCAAAGTGGAAGCGCAGGGCCAAGCCCACATCCACTCTTCTTTCAACAACATCATCATCTCCCTGACCAACAACACAGGTCAGGTGATCTCCTGGTCAAGCGCCGGAAAGATGGGATTCCGTGGTTCCAAGAAAAACACGCCTTACGCTGCGCAATGTGCGGCAGAGGACTGTGGCAAAGTGGCCTTGGAAGCTGGACTCAAGAAAATCCGAGTGTTCGTGAAAGGTCCTGGACAGGGCCGTGAGAGTGCCATTCGCACGCTGCACAACATGGGCATCGAAGTCTCTGAAATCGTGGACGTGACCCCACTTCCACACAACGGGTGCCGCCCTCCAAAGCGTCGTCGCGTTTAATCGTCGTTGAACTGAAAGAAATCAAGATTTATGGCACGTTACCGCGGACCCAAATCCAAGATCACACGTCGCTTCAAGGAGGCGATTTTTGGACCAGACAAGGCGCTTGAGCGCCGGCCTTACGGACCTGGTCAACACGGCAACACCCGTCGTCGCAAGAAGGAGTCAGAGTACTCTGTTCAGCTTGCGGAAAAGCAGAAAGCCAAATACACCTACGGCATCTTGGAGAAGCAGTTCTCCAACATGTTCAAGGCGGCCAACGCGAAGTCTGGCATCACTGGTGAGATCCTTCTCCAGTTGTGCGAGCGTCGCTTGGACAACATCGTGTACCGATTGGGCATTGCCCCAACCCGTCGTGGTGCCCGTCAATTGGTGTCTCACCGTCACATCACCGTGAACGGTTCAGTGGTGAACATCCCTTCTTACCGTTTGCGTGAGGGAGATGTGGTGGGCGTTCGTGAGAAGAGCAAGTCCCTCGAAGTGGTGACAGCTTCTCTTGCCAACAGCAACCAGAGCCACGATTGGTTGAACTGGGATGGCGCTGCCATGTCCGGGACCATGATCAACATTCCTTCTCGGGATCAGATTCCAGAGAACATCAAGGAGTCTTTGATTGTGGAATTGTACTCTAAGTAATCCATCCCTGAACCAAAAGACATGGCAATTCTCGATTTTCAGCAGCCGGACAAGGTTATCATGCTTGACTCGACCGACTACAATGGCAAGTTTGAGTTCCGTCCATTGGAGCCCGGGTTTGGCTTGACCGTCGGCAACGCGCTCCGTCGCATCTTGTTGTCCTCCCTCGAGGGCTTCGCAATCACCAGCCTCCGCGTGGAGGGCGTCGACCACGAGTTCAGCACCATCAAGGGTGTGGTGGAAGACGTGACGGAGATTGTCTTGAACCTCAAGCAGGTTCGTTTCCGCCGCCACATTGAGGACACCGACCAGGAGTCTGTGACCGTCTCTGTGAAAGGCCAAAAGACCTTCACTGCAGGAGACCTCGGCAAGTTCACTTCGGCCTTCCAGGTCATGAACCCCGACATGGTCATCTGCAACATGGACGAGTCTGTGGAGTTGAACCTCGTGCTTCACATCGGCAAGGGACGTGGCTACGTTCCTGCCGAGGAGAACAAGCGTGAGGACGCTCCTGTGGGCACCATCGCCATCGACAGCATCTTCACCCCGATTCGGAACGTGAAGTACGAGATTGAAAACTTCCGTGTGGAGCAACGCACCGACTACGAGAAGTTGATCCTCGAATTGGACTGCGACGGCAGCGTCCACCCCAAGCAAGCGTTGCAGGAAGCGGCGAAGATTCTCATCCACCACTTCATGTTGTTCTCTGACGAGAAGATTTCTCTCGAGCCAGAAGACAGCAACGTGGAAGAGGAGTTCGACGAAAGCAGCCTGCACATGCGCCAGTTGCTCAAGACCAAGTTGGCCGACATGGACCTCAGCGTCCGTGCGTTGAACTGCTTGAAGGCAGCTGACATTGACACCCTGGGCGATCTCGTCGCCTTCAACAAGAACGATCTGCTCAAGTTCCGCAACTTCGGCAAGAAGTCTCTGACAGAATTGGAAGAGCTCGTCGAAGGCAAGAACCTTGCGTTTGGCATGGATGTGAGCAAGTACAAACTCGAATCTGAGTAATCATGCGTCACGGAAAGAAATTCAACCACCTCGGCCGCAAGAGCGCACACCGCAAAGCGATGCTCTCCAACATGGCCTGTTCTTTGATTGAGCACAAGCGCATCACCACCACCGTGGCCAAGGCCAAAGAGCTGCGGAAGTTTGTGGAGCCCCTCGTGAACCGTTCCAAAGACGACACCACGCACAGCCGTCGCGTGTGCTTCAGCTACCTCGGAAGCAAGCACGCCGTGACCGAGTTGTTCCGCGAAGTGGGACCCAAGGTGAGCACCCGTGAGGGCGGCTACACCCGCATCATTCGCACCGGCAACCGTTTGGGTGACAACGCTGAAATGTGTTTGATCGAGCTCGTCGATTTCAACGAGATCTACGGACGCGAAGAGAAGAAGAAGACACGTCGTTCACGTCGTGGAGGCGCCAAGAAGGCCGCTCCTGCTGCGGAAGCTCCCGTTGTGGAGGATGCCGTGGTCGTGGAAGAGGTGGCAGACGCCCCAGCTGAAGAAGCGCCCGCGGCGGAAGCAGCTGAGGAGGCTCCTGCGGCCGACGACGCACCTGCTGCTGACGATAGCGCAGAAGAGAAGAAGGAAGACTGAATCCAGATTCCGGCATGAAAAAGGGGGACCCGAGGGTCTCCCTTTTTTGTTGGAAGTTGGTGGTTTTCTGTGGATGAAGGGCTCATTCGAATCTGTATCTTCGCGGCATGATTGACAACCCCTTGCCTTCAGACGTTGCGGTGTTGGTCTTGGCCGATGGGACCGTGTTCCACGGCAAAGCAGCCGGAAGCCGCGGCACCAGTTTCGGTGAAATTGCATTCAACACCGGGATGTACGGTTATCAAGAAATCTTCACAGACCCCAGCTACCACAAGCAAATTGTGGTGATGGCGACTGCGCACATCGGCAATTACGGCGTGCATGAAGGGGAGACCGAGTCTGCTGGGCCCCGCGTGGCGGGCGTGGTGGCGCGCAACTTCTCGTCTGTGGCCAGCCGACCAGGCGGCAGCGGCACGTTGCAGGACGACCTGGAAAGCCACGACGTGGTGGGCATTCGCGATGTGGACACGCGGGCTTTGGTCACGCACATCCGTGAGCATGGCGCCATGAACGCGGTCGTGTCCAGCGATGGCACCAGCGTGGAAGAGCTCAAGGCCAAGTTGTCTGAAGTGCCTTCCATGAAAGGCATGGAGCTTTCGAGCCAGGTGAGTGTGACGGAAGTCCGTGAAGCGGGCGTTGGCAATGCACACCGTGTGGCGTTGTTGGACCTTGGGGTCAAGGAGAGCATCGTGCGCTGCTTGGTGGACCGTGGCTGCCACGTCAAGGTGTTCCCGTGGGACAGCGCTGCGGGTGATTTGTTGGCCTGGAACCCGGAGGGCATCATGCTCAGCAATGGCCCAGGTGACCCAGCGGCGATGCCAGGTGTGGTGGCCGAGGTGGCCAAATTGGTGGAGAGTGGGCTGCCGGTGTTCGGCATTTGTTTGGGGCACCAAGTCCTGGCGTTGAGCCAAGGGGTGCAAACCGAGAAGATGTTCAACGGTCACCGCGGGGTGAACCACCCGGTCAAGAACTTGATCACAGGCACATGCGAAATCACCTCCCAGAACCACGGGTTTGTGATCAGCCGTGAGAGCCTGGAATCCAACGCGGATGTGGAAGAGACCCACGTCCATTTGAACGACAACACCGTGGCTGGCATTCGCTTGATGGGACGTCCTGTGTTCAGTGTGCAATACCACCCTGAAGCCTCAGCAGGCCCGCACGACAGCCGCTACCTGTTTGACGACTTTGTCGCCAACATCGCACAAGAAAAATCCGCCGTTCTGCAATGAACAACGGCCTTCACGGGGAGTGATCCCCACAAGATTCATTTGATGAGTTACATCGATTTTGTCCACGCCCGCCAAATTTTGGACTCGCGTGGAAACCCCACCCTGGAAGTTGAAGTGGGCACCGGAGACGGTTCGTTTGGCCGCGCCGCAGTGCCTTCCGGCGCTTCCACTGGCGTGCACGAAGCGGTCGAATTGCGCGACGGCGGAGACGCTTGGATGGGCAAAGGCGTGGAACGCGCTGTGTCCCACGTGAACAACGAATTGCAAGAAGCACTCGTGGGCATGGACGTCACAGACCAGCGTCTCATCGACGAGACCATGCTGGAATTGGACGGCACGGAGAACAAAGGCAACTTGGGTGCGAACGCCATTTTGGGCGTCAGCCTCGCCGCCGCGCGTGCCGCAGCCGATTGCCTTGGATTGCCTTTGTACCGTTACGTGGGTGGTGTGGGTGCACGCACCCTGCCTGTGCCCATGATGAACATCTTGAACGGTGGCTCGCACGCCGACAACAAGATCGACATCCAGGAATTCATGGTCATGCCTGTGGGCGCAGAGACGTTCACCGACGGCTTGCGCATGGGCACTGAGATCTTCCACAACCTCAAAAGCGTGTTGAAGGCCCAAGGCCACAGCACCAATGTGGGTGATGAAGGCGGCTTTGCCCCCAACTTGGGCAGCAACGAAGAAGCTGTGGAAGTGGTCCTCAAGGCCATCGAAAAGTCGGGATACCGTCCAGGTGAGGACGTCCTGTTGGCCATGGACGCGGCCGCGTCTGAGTTCTACGACAAGGAGAGCGGTCTGTACAAGTTTGAAAGCACAGGCGACCAGCGCACAGGTGCGGAGATGGTGGACTTCTGGAAGGGGTGGTGCGACAAGTACCCCATCGTGTCCATCGAGGACGGCTTGGACGAAGACGACTGGGCGGCGTGGAAGCAGCTCACCGATGTGGTGGGCGACCGCGTGCAGTTGGTGGGCGACGACCTGTTTGTGACCAACGTGCGCCGTTTGTCTCGTGGCATCGAGGAAGGTGTCGGCAACTCCATCTTGGTCAAGGTGAACCAAATCGGCACGTTGTCCGAGACCATGGACGCCGTGAACATGGCACACCGCGCAGGCTACACTTCGGTGATGAGCCACCGCAGCGGGGAGACCGAGGACACCACCATTGCCGATTTGGCCGTGGCCTTGAACACAGGTCAAATCAAGACCGGCTCCGCGAGCCGTTCCGACCGCATTGCGAAGTACAACCAATTGCTTCGCATCGAGGAGGAGTTGGGGGCGAACGCCCAGTACCTCGGCGTGGCGTTCCGTTGATTCAGCGTCAACCCTGCACGAACAAGGCGGACCACACGGTCCGCCTTGTTTGCGTTGGGCCTTTGGGTTCAGCGGCGCTGAGGGCCGTTCAGATCCGCACGGATGGCGCCAAAGTTGGAGGGGTTGGTAGCCGAGGTTTTGCCGAAGTCCCAAAGCAGAACGAGCTCGTGGGTGCCCCCAGCCACGCGTTGGATGTCGGTCGCTGCAAATTCAGCGGTGTATCCAATGCGGAGTTCTTCCGTGATTTGAAATTGGGTGATGGCCGTCAGGCTGTTGGCCACACGCCATCCCAAGCCGACTGAGGCGATTCCAGTGAATTCAGCCAGGAGGTTCACATCCAGGATGGACGGCACGTCAGGGGTGGACCTGAACAGCACCGAAGGGTGGAGGGTCAGCCACGGCGCCAAGGCCGCGTGGTACCCTGCATGGGCGTACACGTGGTTTCTGTAAAAGGAGGTGATTGTGCCGTCCAGGGCGTTGTCCAACACGAACAACGTGGGGGCCGACACCCCAACGTCCCAGCTCGGATGCCGAACCATCAGTCCACACCCAAACCGAGGAATCCAAGCGCTCAGCTGGGTGCCTTGGTACATGGGGTCGGCGGGGTCGATGACGTCGGTCAGGGCGAGTTGCGAGCGGTATTGCATCAAGCCGCCACGAAGCCCAAAGCTCAATTGGGCCTCGGAACCCAGGTTCAAGTGGTAGGCCCCTTGGGTGGCGAACTCGAAGGTGGAGTTGATGCCAATCGCGTCGACGGCCACTGTGGCCCCCAGTCCGAGGGAGGGGTCGTTGACCAGGCCATGGCCTGACAAGATGCTGGTGTTGGGAGCCCCTTCGAACGCCGCCCACTGAATGCGACGCATGGCCACCGTTTGCCAATGTCCTGCGGATCCAGCGGCAGCAGGGTTGACGAGTGTGGCGTTGAACAGGTATTGCCCGGTGAGCACGTCTTGCTGCGCGTGAACCTGGGCAGCCCAACCCAGGCTCACCACAAGGGCGAGGCATGCAGCTTGGAGGTGTGGGAATCGATTCATCGGCGGAGTTCAACTGCGGCGTTGTACGTGGTTCCGTTGGCGTCAAACACCACGAAGTAGGTGCCTGTGGGAAGCATTTGGCCTTGCAGGTTGGTGCCGTCCCACGGAACGGTCACATCGTTGGAGGTGAAGACCAAGCTGCCCCATCGGTCGAAGACGTTCAGAGAGGTGTTGTCCAACCAGTCGCAGGGCAAGTTGCCCAAGTTGGGCCCCACGTTGCGAATCAGGTAGACGTCGTTGAAGCTGTCGTTGTTGGGGGAGAATCCCGTGGGCAAGTCGGGGGCGATGGGCGGTTCGCTGATGAAGATGTTTTGGTCTTGCGTGGTCGCGTTCCCACACGCATCCGTCAACGTGATGGATCGGATCAACACGCAATCCGGACCGTTGCATTCGCCGCCTTCAAATGCATCGACACAATCCCACGTCCACGTGTTGCATGCGTCGGCGGCGTCGATGTCGGTGTCTTCGCAGTTGGGCACCTCCACAGGGCAATGGAATTCCAGGGGTTCGAGGGCAGAGCCCCACTGGGGCGGGGCCGTGTCTGCCCAAGTCACCGCATAGCTCGTGTCGGCTTGGTTGCCACACAGGTCCGTCAAACGGTAGCTGAAGGTCTTGGTCCACGCGCAGTTGTCGCCTTCTTCCGTTTCTCCGAGGAATTCGAGCACCAGGTCACCCGCCAAAGTGGCGTTGTCTGTGGCGTCAAGGTCCTCCACTGTCCAAGGCATGACCACCGCGTCGCACGCCACGTTGAAGTCTGCCAGCGGCGAGACCACCGCAGGTGCCTCCACGTCCTCCACCAGGATGGACTGCACCCAAGAGGTCGAATTGTCGCACGCGTCTTCCACAGTGTAGGTCCTGTGCAAGAGAAACGATCCGGGGCAGTACGTTTCAGCCGTGTCGGTGGCGCAGGACAGGGTCGTTTCGCTGCATGCGTCTTCCCACACCAGGGCGTCCAACGCGCAAGGTGGCACGTCGCTGGGGTCGCCTACAAGCAGGTCTTCAGGAGGCGTCACGACGTTGGGGGCCACCGTGTCGAGGTGGAAAATGAATTGGAACCAAGGGCTCGTTTCGTTGCCGCACACATCGCTGGCCTGGAGGGTGCGTCGCACGATGAATTCTGCGGGGCAAGGGCCTGTCAGGGTGTCCAGTTCTTCCGTCCATGTGTATTCGTTGGCGTCGCTGGCCAGGGGAAGGCTGTCGGAGAACGGCACGTCGCAGGGCGTCTCCACATCCTCAGGCCAATCCGGGACCACAGGTGCCTGCACATCCGCCAGCGCCACCAGTTGCACCGCGCTGCTGGAGAGGCCCACGGCGTCGGTCACTGTCCAGACCACCTCAATCGTGTCTGTGCATGCGCCTTCGCTGGCCAAGGTGTCCCAAGTGAAGTCCACCGACAAATCGGGGCCGTCGGTGCACATGTCTTCCACTTGCACCTCAGCGAGCCAAGCGGCCCATGGCAAGTCGTCGCCCATGGCCAAACTTGCGTCTGCAGGGACATGAAGCCAGGTGGGCGGGGTGTTGTCGACCAGCGACACCGTTTGGGCAGCGTCGGCCATGTTGCCACATGCATCCGTGGCCGTCCACGTGACGAGCAAGCCTCCGGTCGCACCGGCTTCATGCAAGGAGTCCAAGGACCATGTCAGGGTGACGTCAGAACAGGCGTCTTCCGCATGAGCGGCATCCAACACGAAGGGGGTGCCGCACTCCTGGATGGACGGTTCAGGGATCGTCGTGAACGTGGGAGGCACGGTGTCGAAGACCGTCAAATGCTGGGTCGCTTCTGCCTGGTTGCCGGCTTCGTCGGTGGCGACGTACGTCCGGGTCCACACGCCCGAACCAGGACATTCCCCCTCATTCCAAAGCGCCGTGCTCGTCCAAGTGGCCGTGCCGCAAGCATCTTCCACCTCGGCATGGGGTGGGGGAAGGCTGTCGGTGCAAGCCAAGACGAGGTCCTGGGCGACAAACGTGAAGACCGGGGGCGTGGTGTCGATGACAGTCAACGTTTCCACCAAGGAGGCCGAATTCAAACATTCGTCCGTGGCCACGTGGGTGAGGTTCAGTGTCCACAGGCTGTCCACCCACAAGGAGTCCACCGAGGTCGTGTAGGACACGTCGCCACAGCCGTCCTCAGCGGCAGGCACCTCTTCTGGCCACGGTGCCACACAAGACAAGGTCCCCGTGAGAGAGGTCGCGTTGAACACAGGCGCCACGGTGTCGAGCACGGCAATGTGCTGCACGACAAGGGTGTCGTTGCCTGCGGCGT
This sequence comes from Flavobacteriales bacterium, assembly GCA_049627085.1. Taxonomy (GTDB): domain Bacteria; phylum Bacteroidota; class Bacteroidia; order Flavobacteriales_D; family Sanyastnellaceae; genus UBA11663. The sequence goes on from JBMZWX010000013.1 coordinate 15,546, forward strand.
CGGTGGCTTGAAATGTCCTGGCCCAGGTGCCCGTGCCGCCGCAATCGCCGGGGCTCCAATCGTCGGACAGCCACTCCACGACGACAGTCTCGCTGCAGTTGTCCGTGGCTTGCGGCAAGACCACGGGAATGGATGCTCCGCATTGGACGCTTGAGTCGGCGGGAACGGATGTCCAGCTTGGCGGGGTGGTGTCGACGTGGGTCACGACCTGCGTGTGGCTGGCGGTGTTGCCACAGGCGTCGGAGGCCAAAAACGTGTTCAAGACCGTGTACATGCCCGAAGAGGCAAGGCCCAAGGTGTCCGCAAACCATGCGACATCCACTCCGGAGCAATTGTCCACCGCGGTCGGCCACACGACGTCCATGTTGGACTCGCAGCTCACGGCGGTGTCCAGGGGCAGCATCGTCCAGACAGGTGGAATCAAGTCCAAGAAGACGGCCGCCGTGATCGCCGTGCTTTGGTTGCCGCAGGCGTCGGTGGCGGTGTACGTCCGGATCACTTCAGAGGCAGGGGAGGTGCACCCTTGCACCGAGACGTTGTCGCTCCAGGTCAACGAGGTTTCCTCGTTGCATCCATCCAACACCACAGGTTGCGGCAAAGCGTCCATGCTGTCCCCACAATTCAGGGGCCAAAACGCCACGGCGTTGAGCGTGGGAGGCGTGTCGTCCACTTGGGTTTGGGTTTGGACCGCTTGATCCACCAAACCGGTGTCGTCCGTCAGGCTGAACGTGCGCACCAAGGTCAACAGGGATCCACAAGCCCCTTCCAACGTGTCCTCGGTCACCGACAGTTCCCAAGGCCCGCACCCGGGGATGACTTCGGGCAATTCGTCTTGCCACGGTTGGTCGCACGTCAAAGTGACGTCGCTTGGCACAGCTCCAAATGCCGGAGCCATGTAGTTTTCCAGGCGCACAACTTGGGTGGCCACAGTGGAATTTCCCGCCACGTCGAAGGCTTCGTAGCGGCGGACAAGGGTTTGGTTGCCAAGGTCGTCTTCTTCGGCGATTTCTTCGGAAACCACCATGGTCACCTCCCCGCAATTGTCCACAGCCTCAGCCGGCACCAGGGCAGGAGGGGCGTCGCAGACCACCGTGTCTCCAGGGGGCACAAACGTGAACACCGGAGGAAGGTCATCCAAGACCGTGAAGGTTTGCAGCGAGTCTGCGACATTGCCATAGACGTCGGACACTTCAAACCTTCGGACCACTTGGTAGACCCCCACGGTGGGGTGTTCCACGAGGGTGTCGCTGGCGGCGTAAAACACAGGAGAGCACGCGTCCGTGGCCTCTGGAAACGACGACGGCAGGGGGACGTCGCAGGGCAGGGTGAGGTCCTCAGGCACGAAGGAGAACAGCGGGGGCTCGCTGTCCACGTTGTGCACCAGGAATTGTCCCGTCGCCGCATTCCCGCATTGGTCTGAGGCGGTGGCCGTGACCAGCAAGGAGAAGACGCTGCCTTGGACGGGCACCGTCACTTGCGTTTGGACGTCCCACACGACGGAAGAACAAAGGTCTTGGGCCAGCCCCGTCCCGTTGAACACCCAATCGGCATCGCAGGCCACCTGGACGTCGTTCTCGGGGAGGTTGAGCTCCGGGGGGGTGGTGTCCCGGTAGGACACGGTGTGGGACGCTTCAGCCATGTTGCCGCAGGCGTCGGTGGCCACAAAAGTTCGGACGACGTCGATGTTCTGGGGGCAGTCCAGCCACACGGTGTCGGCCACCACCACCACGTCCCACGTGGAGCAATCGTCCTCGACAGTGGGCCATGGCAGGGACGCTTCGCTGTCGCAGGCCAAGGTCATGTCGTCCGGCACAGCCACAAACACGGGAGGGGTGGTGTCCGTGATGGTGACCCAGTGAAACGCTTGCCCCACGTTCCCACAGGCGTCGGTGGCTTGGGCCTGACGTTGAAGCACCCGCGATCCTTCGCATTCTGAGTCCACCAAGAAATTCGCGATGTCCAAGGGCAAGTCGGAGGTCGGGGTGCAATTGTCCGAGACGGAGATGGGTGGGTAGTTCTCGGGCTCGCCGCAGTTGAGGAACACGTCGTCCGGAAGGGTGAAATTGGGCGGCTCGAGGTCACGCACCTCGACCGTTTGTACAGCGGTGGTGTCGTTTCCACATCCGTCGGTGGTCACGAAAGTCCGCAACACGGTGTAGTTGGAAGGGCAGTCGCCGTCGAGAATTTGGGCGGCCAATTCCACCACCGCCACCTCACCTTCGCAGGCGTCCAAGGCGAAGGCATCGTCGTACACCAAGGGCTCATCGCATCCGAATTCGACGGACGCCGGCGGTGTCAAGGTGGGGGGAGTGCGGTCAACCACCTCCACGGTGTGCACGTGCTCGGCGGTGTTTCCGCAGGCGTCGCGGGCGAGGTACGTCGTCAGGACGCGAAGTTCTTGGGGGCAAGTCCCGGGCACCACATGCACCGTGCTGTCCAGCACCCATCCAGAACAATCGTCAACCGCCATGGGGACGGTGGAAAGTGCGACCTCGTAAGGGTCTGCAGGGCATTCCAGTTCCAGGTCGTCCGGCACTGCGGTGAACGTTGGCGGTGCGTTGTCGATGAGGTTGACGGTGCGGGTGGCTTCGACATACCCGGCGTGGTTTCCCACGACATACCTGCCGACCGCGTCGAGGTCGGAGGCGCAGGAGCCTTCGTGTTGAACGCATGAATCAAACTCCACGGCGACCTGCCCAAATCCACCGTACACGTTGGATCCAATGCATGTCGACCATCCAAAGTCCCCGGCGACCCCTTCGGTGTCCGTGGGGAAGCCGTGGGCGTTGGCGCCGACTTGGAAGGGGTGGCTGACGTCGACGCTGGAATTTTGGACGAGCAGGAAATGTCCTGCCAGTCCGTTGAGCCCCACCATCCTTGACATCAAGGGTTTGATTTGCCAAATGCCCCAGTTCTCTGCCTCGGTGCTGTCGGAGCCGGCCAAATCGATGTTGCCGCCTTGGGACATCCATGCGTCGCCAGAAGTGGACATTTCCAGAACGAGTTCCACTTGAAACTGCAAGCTCGAGTTCAGTCGGTTGAGGATGCGCCCCTCGAAGGTGGCGATGTTGTCGGAGTGCCTGGTCCACGTGCCGCCGGCCCCGTCGAGGGTGAAGGCGTCGCTGTTGGCGAGCCCTGTCGACTGGAAGTTGTGCAGGTGGACGGTGCCAAAGAAGTAGGGCAGGTCCGCGGGGCGGTTGCCGTTGCACTCGCGTTCGTTGCCCAGCGGAAATTTGGCGACCGCCGTGCTGAACCCGTCCGCACAATCCGCCGTGTAGTCTAGGAAATCAGGGAGCAGGTCCAACGCGTTGCCCGCGGTGCAAGACGTGTCGAGGGTGCCCGAATCACCCTCGAGGAATTGCGGGTTGCACGACGTGCAATTGAGTTGGCCCCACACGGCAACCGCGGGTGTCAGCCACGTGGCAATCAAGACGAAGAGGGGTCCAAACGTGGGGCGCATCAGGGCGTGTGAACTCGGGGGGTGAAACGGGACGAGACGTTGGATGAAAAATACCGCCCCCGAGTGCCCTGCTGGGGCTCAGGCGTCAGGGCTTTTCAGCCCCAAAGCGTGGAGAACAATGCCCGCCGCGACCCCGACGTTCAGGCTTGACGTTTTGCCTTTCATGGGGATGCGCACGGCGGTGGTGCAGTGCTTCATCACGTCGGCGGAAATGCCGGAGTGTTCATCCCCCAAGACGAGGCAAGTCGGTGCGTCTCCTGGCAGTTCGTGGGCTTGAACGTCGCCCTTTTCGCTGACGGCGACGGGAGAGAGGCCCATTTGAGTCATCCATTCCATGGCTTGGTCCATGCGCTTCACACGGCACATGGGCAAGCGAAGCAGCGCGCCGGCCGACGATTTGACCGCGTCTTCGTTCACCGGGGCGGAGCCTGTGGCGGGCACGACCAACGCGGTGGCGCCGAAGCACTCCGCGGTCCGCGCAATCGCCCCCAAATTCCGAACGTCGGTGACCCCGTCGAGGGCGACGAGCAACGGCGTTTGGCCGGCTTCAAAAGCGCCAAGCACCACTTCGTCGAGCGGTTGGAATTCGATCGGAGAAATGAAGGCCACCACGCCTTGGTGGTTCTTCATGGTGATGCGGTCGAGGCGCTCTTTGGGCACCGCTTGTGCAGGGACGTCCAGGGCGCGGCACTTGCTCAGGATCTCCGACATCTCGTCGGTTTGCTTCCCCTTCAGAAAGAGGACGCGTTGCATGGGTTTGGCCTCTTGGAGCGCTTCCAAGACTGGGTGGATGCCAAACAAAAAGGTGCGTTCGGAGGGGCGTCGGTGGTGCATGGCTCAAAGGTAGGTCGCGCTCAGGTCGGTCGGCGATCAATTCGCACGAACCCGCCCGTTGCGCCAAGCGCTCACGGCGCGGTCCCAGGCCGACCGGAACTGGATGCTGCGTTGCAGCACGAAGTGGTTGTCGTCGTACGGGCTGGTCTTGCGCCTGAAGTGGAACGTCAGGGCGTTGGTGGTGCCTTCCTCGCCGTACACCCAGTACTCGTTCCACGCGTCGCGCCGGATGCGTTGCGGAATCCCAAACACCACGTGGACCATGCCACGGTCGGTCTTCCACCCGTCGACCAGCCCTGAAAAGGCGTGGTTGGCCTCTTCCACGCGGTCGTAGTACGTCTGAAGCAGGTTTCCGGCTTTGTTGGGTGTGCGACCGCATGCCAGCCAGAACTCGTCGAGGGCCAGTTTGGGATGGGTGGCCTGCTTGAGTTTGTTGTATTCCGCCCGGGTCGCGATGTACCGCACGGGGGAGATCAACGACGCGGCCGGTCCCAATTCCGGGAACCGCGGCTGACGGCCGTGCACGTGGATGGTCAATTCGTTGGACGCCAACTCAAACAGCGTCAGCCCCTCCACCACTTGGACCACGATCATGCTGTCGGCCACCACTTGCCCGACGTTCACGGGGGTGAGGGTGTCCCATCGCACGCGGGTGCCGCTGTACGGGGGTGGGGGGAGCGACTTGGGTGGGGTCACGTGGTAGAGCAGCCACGCCGCTTCTCCATCTCCGCGTTGGGTCAAGGCCGTGGGCAGCATGAGCCGCAAGGTGTCGTTCACCGTGGCTTGATCGGGCCGCACGGCCCATTTGTCTTGCTCGCTCCACGCCAAGACATCCCTCGCCCCGAAGCCGTCGGAAGGGCCCAGGAAACGTCGGGTCGACCAGGAGGTGTTGCGCTGCAAGTCCGTCACCTCGCACTCCGCCCAAGCGGGCACGACAGGGCCACGCCAAGTTTGGCGCATGCGCAACAAGGAAGGGGTGTGGTCCCAGGCCGTGTCGATCACCGTCCAAGAGGTGTCCAGCAGGTCGATTTGAAGTTGGGCCACAAATGGGGACGACGCACTGGCCCGGCTGTACAGCAGCTCCGCGCGGTTCACCGAGAGGTAGAGGTCCACGCTGGACGTGGCCATGTTCCGATGCAAGACGACCTCGGGATGCAGGACGGAAGCCTTGCGGTCGTAGGGGCGTCGTGCGCTCGGGGTTTGGAGGCTGGTGGACGCGCAACCCAAGCCCAAGCCCGCCCAGAGGAGGACCCACAAGAGGAGGGATGGGCGGCGTGACGTCATCGGACACGAAGGTAATTCGGGCGAGGGTGTAACCTTTTGGAAGGCGCCGGCGTAAAGGGGCAAGAATTCTTCAAACCCTCTCAAACACAATCCCCATGCAACGCACCCTTCGCATCGCAGCCATTGTGCTTTTGACCGCCGCAGCGCTCAGCTCTTGCGGCACGTTGTACACTTCATGTGCGGCTTACGCTGAAGCACCGACGGCTGAAGTCCGTTAAGTTCGGACAAATCGAAACGTCAGATCCTGCTTGACGTCGGAGTGCAAACTCTGCGCAACAGGACATGCCCGGGCCACGCGCTCGAGCACCTTCAAATCTTGGTCGGTCGCCTGTGCAGACACGCGAACGTCCAACTCCATCACGATGGCGGCGACCCGACGGGGGTTGGCCGCCATTGTTTTTTGGACTTGGGTGTCGATTCCAAGCAGGTCGTAGTCCTTGCCTTGGACGTGGATGCCCATGATGGTCATGACGCATGCCGCCAGAGACGTGCTCAGCAGGTCGGTGGGGGAAAACGCCTCGCCCAAGCCGTGGTTGTCGGTGGGGGCGTCGGTGAGGAGTGTTTGGCCTGACTTGAGGTGCGTGTTCTCCGTGCGCAACGGATCGACGTAGGACACCTTGTAGTTCCAGGTGGGGGAGTCTGGGTTCGACATGAGCGCAAGATGCACCTAACTTCGTGAGCGATGCGCATCTGGAACACAACATCTGAAAGGGGCCTGCAGGCAATGAGGGCGTGGCTGATTGTGGCCTTCGCGTTCGGTGCGTTTGAGGCGCAAGCCCAAACCACAGGCTTCGACGCGGTCTTTGGCGAAGGGGCCGATGTGGTGCTCACCGACGCCGGACGCTTCCACGTCACCTTGCACAGCCAGGGGGCGGGCGTGGGATTTCAGCGCGGCACCTTCGACGGGGCGTTCGTCGTCCGAGGGTGGCAAGGTGAGCTCGTGTTCGTGCGCCACTTGAAAGAGGAAAAAACCCGGAACCCGGTGTACGAGGAGGGTCTGCCCTACGTGTTTGGGAAGGTCAACGCCTTCCACGCCTTGCGCCTGCAACGCTACAAGGAGTCGGTCGTGGCGGAGAAATACCGCCGTGGCGGGGTCACCGTCTCGCACACCAGAAGTCTGGGCGCCGTGTTGGGCATCGCCAAGCCGGTGTTTTTGGAAATCGGATACCCTGAGATTCCATACACCTCCCTGCAAGTCGAGCGTTACGTGCCGGAGGAGCATTTCTCAGATCGGATTTACGGCCGGGCCCCTTGGGTCAACGGCCTGGAGAGCTTGACGTGGAATCCGGGGGTGTCCCTGGGGCAGACCGTCAGCTTTGAATTCAGCGAGACTCGCACGGCCACCCGAACCCTGGACGTGGGGGTGCATGCGGACGTGTATTGGCGCCCCGTTGAAATCATGGCGTTTGTGGCACCCCGGCGAATGCAATTCACGTTCCTGTTGCGCTACGCTTGGGGTGCACAATGGTCTGCCAAGGGATTGGGCGACGCACGAAGCTGAGGATTCCTTTCCGACCTTTGCACCATGACCGCAGGTTCACCCGGAAACTCTGGACAAGAAGGTTCTTCCAACGGCGCCCCCAAGCAGCGCGTGCCCAAGCCCAAGTGGCTTCGGGTCAAACTGCCCACTGGAGAGGCCTACCGCGAGGTGCGCAACATTGTGTCGGAGCACAAGCTTCACACGATTTGCGAGAGCGGACATTGCCCCAACATGGGCGAGTGCTGGGGGGAGGGGACGGCCACGTTCATGATCCTGGGCAACATCTGCACCCGCAGCTGCGGATTCTGCAATGTGGTCACCGGCAAGCCGGAGGAGGTCGACGTTTTTGAGCCCGGCCGCGTGGCGAACTCGGTCAAGCTCATGGGGGTGAAGCACGCCGTCATCACGTCCGTGGACCGGGACGATTTGCCCGACGGTGGCGCGGAGATTTGGGCCCAAACGGTGCGCGCCATCCGCCACCAGAGCCCGGGCACGACCCTGGAAACGCTCATCCCTGACTTTGCCGGAAAGTGGGCCAACCTCCAGCACATCATCCAAGTGGCACCTGAGGTGGTGTCGCACAACTTGGAAACGGTGCGTCGCCTGACGAAGTCTGTGCGCATTCAAGCCAAATACGACCGCAGCCTCGAAGTCATCAAGCGCCTCTCTGACGCCGGCCTCCGCACCAAAAGCGGGGTGATGCTTGGCTTGGGCGAGACCTTCGACGAAGTGGTGGAGACCATGGACGACCTGCGAAGCGTGGGATGCCAGGTCATCACTTTGGGACAGTACCTGCAACCGACCCCCAAGCACCTTCCTGTGGTGGAGTTCATCCACCCGGACGTCTTCGCGGAATTGGAGGATATTGGGAAGGAGAAAGGCTTCCGCCATGTGGAGAGTGGGCCGTTAGTGCGCTCCTCGTACCACGCGGAAAAGCACGTGGTCTGAACTGCATTCCATGCTCGAGGAAGCGAGACTCTCGCCCTTGAGCCGTTCACTCCTTCCACACGAGGCGACTTTTGGAGAATCCGGGAGGTTCTTCTGTTGTAACTTTCGGGCGTCTTTTTGCCTGAATCTAGACCGAATCCATGATGTTGAATTCAACCTTGCGCAGCGTTGCTGCTGGAACCGCCATCCTCGGCCTGTCCGTGATGGGATGGTTCACCCTGTCCAACTCAGAGTCTGAAGCGTACAGCCCACGTCTCGAGGAGAAAGCCGCCGAACCCAACGGTGCGCTTGAAATTCGCCAAGCGTTGCTCGGCGATGAGAACGGTGTGGTCGACTACGCCGGACTTGCCGAACTCCGCCAGAAGGTGGAAAAGAAGGCCAAGCGCGATTTGGCCGCCAAAGCTTCAAGCCTCTCATGGCACGAGCTCGGACCAGACAACATCGGTGGACGCACACGTGCCATTGAGCCCTTTGGCGCCAACGGCCTCTACGCAGGTTCGGTGTCCGGCGGATTGTGGAAATCCATGAACCGCGGCGACAACTGGACCCAAATCACCACCTTCCCTAGCTTGATGGTGGGATCCATCGCGTTGGCCGGAAACGGCGACCTCTACGTGGGCACAGGCACCGCGTGGGAAGGCGCTTCAGGTGAGGGCGATTCCGGATTCCGCGGCGAGGGCATCTGGCGTTCCACAGACGCAGGTGCGTCTTGGGAGCAGGTGTCAGGCTCTGGCAGCTTCACGGCGACAGACGCATTGATTGCCGACCCCACCAACGCCGACCGCGTGTGGTTTGCGTCGGCCAGCGGATACGGCTCCATCACAAACGGCGACCTCGACGAGGTGCAAGGCGGCACCAACGCCCCCAGCGCAGCGTCTGACGTGGCCATCGCCCCTGACGGTTCATACTGCCTCGTGGCCGGTGTGAACGGCCGTGTGTACCGCTCCATCAACGGAGATTTTGCAGACCTCGAATTGATTTCCCAAGGAAGCGGCCAAGACGGCAACCCACCTCAGAGCGGCGTGGGACGTGCACGCGTCGACATCGCCCTGACTGCCGATGAGAACGGCAACTACAACGCGTTTGCGGTGTACGCCACCTCAGGCGGTTTCTTTTACGGGTTGTTCCACAGCGACAACGCAGGCCAATCCGGCAGCTGGTCCAACGTGTGGCCCGGCGAGATCGACACCGCCACCCCACTCCCCCGGAACCAAGGCAAGTACGACTTGGCCCTCGGCATCAGCAAGGCCGACCCCAACCTCGCGTTTGTGGGTGGCATCGAGTTGTGGCGTTCAGGTCCCTTCCAACAAGCTGAACCGGCCGCTGCGCCATTCGACGCGCCAGGCTTCGCTTATGGCGTCCACGCAGACATCCACGAGGTGCGCTTCTTGCAAGACGGCACCATGTACATCGCAACCGACGGCGGCATCTACCGCAGCGACGACAACGGCGAATCGTACACCGCCTGCAACCGCAACTACAACGTGACCCAGTTCTACGGAATCGCCCACGGCGCTGGCCAAGAGGTCCTTGGTGGCACCCAGGACAACGGAAGCTTGTTGATTCCTTCAGACGGGTCCTTCTTGAGCGAACAAATGGCGGTGGAGGTGAACGGCGGCGACGGATTCGACGCCACCATCAGCCACGTCACCGAGGCGACTGGTTACAACTACGCTTGGACGGCCGCATCTCAATATGGCGGGTTCGTGCGTGGCACCTACGCCCCAGGTGAAGTGAACAACGCCGGTGCGATTTTGGACGACAACTTCACTGAGTACTTTGTGGACACCGACGGCGATGGCTTGGCCAACGACTTGGGTCAATTCTACTCGTGCTCCCGGTTGTACGAGAACTTCGACGACGCGCACAGCCAACAGTCTGTGATTTTGGTGAACACCTTCGGACAAGATTCTGTGGGCGGCACCTTCACCCTGGAGACCGCAAGCCAAAACTTGCCCTTCGAATACGCCATGTCGGAAGACGACACCCTCCACTTCTGGGAAGAGTTGGTGCGTCCAGAGCGGATTTTGGACGAGCCGCTGACCGAAGACCCCGACTACTTCTGGCTCACTCCCCAAGAGGGCGAGATGGTGGTGGACTGCCAGCAATTCTCAGATTCCATCGGCGTGGACAGCATCATGTTCACCAACGAGATTGTGGTGACCGACACCCTGTACACCCAAGTGGGCGACGAAACCATCGAGACAGTGGTGGAAGTGGCCACAGGCTTGTACGACACCACCTACGTGGTGACCACGGTCTACGACGAGTACCAGGTGTGCGACACCACGTACCACTACCCCTCAGACGTGTTGACCAACGTGCCAGAGCGCATTCGTGTGACCGACCCTTACACAAGCATGTTCTGCATCGGATTGCGTGCGTACGACAACCAAAACCTCGGGGTTTGGATCTCCCGCGATGTGTTGAACTTCAACACCACGCCCTCTTGGATCCGCATCGCTGACGCGCCTTCCGGATGGAACGGCACCAAGGCCATTGAGTTTGTTGAGACCGGCGACGAGGCGAGCAACGTGATGTTCTTCACCGGCTGGAACGGCCAAGTGACCCGCGTGACCGGGTTGCGTGACGTGTACTCGCAAGAGGACGTCGACAACGGCGCCCTCGAGGTGGAAACCATTTTGAGCCAAGCTGGAGGTGCGGTCACCGGATTGAGCATCGACCCCAACGACGCGAACCACGTGGTGGTCACCGTGGGTGGCTACGGCGGCTCCACCGGAAAAGTGCGTGAATCGTTCAACGCGTTGTCAGACGACGTGACGTGGAACAACATTTGGGACGCCTCGTTGTCAAGCATGCCTTGCTACGACGTGGTGGTCGACGCCAACGACGCTTCTGGCGCCACCCTCGTGGTGGGCACGGAGTTCGGGGTGTTCGTGACCGACAACGGAGGCGACGACTGGAACTACAGCAACCTCGGCATGTCCACCGGCCATGACGTGGTGACTGCGCCTGTCTTTGACTTGAAGCAGCAGTTCCGTGAGTCCCACGCGTGGAGCAACGTCACCAACAGCGGCGCCATTTACGCGGGCACACACGGCCGCGGAATCTTCGTCAGCGGCATCGCAGCTGACGTGGAGGAAGAGGAACCTGTGGCCTTCCAAGAGTCTTGGAACGTGTACCCCAACCCTGTGGCGGGTGGCGACTTGAACCTCCCAACCACGGGTTTTCAGGGCAACGTGGAAGTCGAAGTTTACGACTTGGCCGGACGCCGCTGGATGCAGGAGGCCTTCACCATGACAGGAGAGCGTCAGTTGACTTTGGATGTGAACGACCTCGCCCCAGGACACTACGTGGTCCGCATGGTGCAGGGTGGTCAGAGCCGGGCCGCCAAGTTTGTGGTGCGTCGCTGAGCTTGAACACGACCTCATGAAAAAGGGCTTCCCATTGGGAGGCCCTTTTTGTTGGGGGAAGGTCAAGCTTGGATGGTCCCCTTGTGGTCGATGAGTTCGGCTTTGCCGTCGTGAATCACCGCAGAGGTCATGTGGGTCAGCCAGTCTCCCAGGTTGAGGTAGGCTGCGTCGCCCTGGGGCAGGGGGGCGTGGACGGGGTGGTGGCGGTGGCCAAAGATGAACACGTCCGGCGACGGCGCATCCACGTCCTCCAACACGGACATGGCGTGTTGGACCAAATGCTCATCCTCCAATTTGCCCATGGGGTGCTCACCTCGGGCGCGGCTTTGCTTGGACCAGCCCCGCGCCAGTTTCACCCCCCAGTCCGGATGGAAGGCCTTGAAGAGGGCTTGACCCCAAGGGGAGGTGAACACGTTTTTCAGCACCTTGTAGGTGGCGTCGCCAGGCCCCAATCCGTCGCCATGTCCCACCATACAAAGCGTGCCGTCGCAATCCAAGAGGATGGGCTCGCGGTGGATGGAGACGCCAAGTTCTTCTTCAAGGTAGCCGTAGGTCCAGAGGTCGTGGTTGCCCACATGGTAATGGACGGGCAGTCCGGCGTCGGTGAGTTCTGCGATGGCGCCCATGACACGGGCACCGCCTTTGGGCACCACGTGGTGGTATTCGTGCCAAAAGTCGAAGATGTCTCCGACGAGGTGGAGTTCAGTGGCGGACTTGCCCTCGGCGAAGCCCCGTCCTTCCGCGGCGTCACGCATCCAACGGACGAACGCCCGTTCTCGCTCTCGAGAGCGGGTCGGGTCGGGCGCGCCCAGATGCAGGTCCGAAGCCAGGTGGACGCAGTGTGGCATCACTCGCCGAAGATGCCGCGGAGGGAGGATTCCAAGGCGCTGCCGCGGAGGTGGGTGGCCAAGATGGATCCGTCGCGATCGATGAGCATCGTGTGAGGGATGCTGCTGATGCCGTACTCCTGTGCGGCCGCGTTGCGCCAGCCTTTCAAGTCGCTCACGTGGTTGGGCCAAGTGAGTTGGTCCTGATCGATGGCGCTGGCCCAACGGTCTGCTTTGCTGTCCAAGGAGACCGAGAATACCTCGAATCCTTGGTCTTTGTATTTGGCGTAAGCGCGCACCACATTGGGGTTTTCACGCCGGCAAGGCCCGCACCAAGAAGCCCAAAAATCCACGAGAACCACTTTGCCTCGGAGGTCGCTCAACTTGCGCTCCACCCCGGCAGGGTCGTTCATCACGATGTCGGGGGCCATGTCGCCTGCCGCGTATTTCCCGTTTTTGGTGCCGCGCTTGGGCTTTTGGGTCATGTCGATGGTCCGTGCCTTGTTGGCTCGGTCGTACTGGCCTTTGACCTGGCGGAAGAAGGAATTGTCCGCGTGCGAGTCTTCCAGCGCAGTCAGGGTGGCCTTGAAGAGCTCTTTGTGTTCTTTGGGATCCAATCCCTCCAAGGCATTTAGGGCAGCCAAGCTTCCTGCGTGAGCTTCTGCAAACGACAAGCTTGCCGCGTTGATGCTGTCGGCCATGGCAGCGGCCAGCGTCTTGGCCTCTTGGCGCTTGGTCACATCCACGGAACGTCCTTGGCGTTCCACGTCTTTCAGCCGGGCGGTGATGGGCATGACGACGTCGTACAGTTCGGCCACTTCCACCGATTGGGGAGAGCCCTCGATGTCCGCCCCGATGAGGTAGTTTCCCCGTGGCGTGACCGAAGCGCGCACGTGCACCTGCTCCGTGCTGTCGGTGATGAGCACCAGGGGATTCGTGCGGTTGACGACCAGTTGGTGGTGTCCCAAGGCGAGTGCTTTTTCTGGCGTCAAGGTGAAGTTGCCGGCAGAATCCAACGAAGCTTCTGCGACATTGACCAGATTTCCACGGTGAAAGCTGCGAAGCACGACAGAGCTGCCTGGCTTGGCCCCTTGAATCTCTCCTGAAATGGTTCCTGCAGGTCCTGAGGCGGATGGCGAATTGCAACCAATCCAAGCGCTGGCGGCTGCCCAAAAAGTGGCCGCGATCATGAAACGGGAAAAAGCGTGGGTCATGTCACGAAGGTAAGGTGCGGACCCAGGAGTTGAGGAACGCGTCCACCGCGTCTTGGTCCTTCCATTGCACCTCCACAGGGAGGGTCCAAATGCGCCAACCATCCAGCTGTGTCAACCAAGGGTCGAGCCTCGCCGCGTCCTTGGCGGTGATCACCAAGTCCTGCACGCCATGCGCTTGACCGTAGGCATGCCACGCTTCGATGTCTTGCGCCGAGTAAGGATGGTGGTCCGGGTAATGTGCACACGCCGCCAGGGCCAAGTTGAGGTGGACTGCGGAAGCCACCATGCGCTGAGGTTGGGCGGTGCCCGTGACCAGCAAGGCGGGACGTTCAAGAGGAGTGTCGGCATGCGTGGGATGAACGCATGTTGGGGGGTGGGTCAACGTACGGCTCTGGACTTCTCCTTGGACGTCGGGTTGGGTGGCAACGACGAGGTGGGCCACACCCCGCCGCGATGGCAAATCCCTCCAAGGCCCAGCGGGCAGGACGGAAGCCCAAGTGGCATTCGATCGCGACTGCAAGCAGACCAGGCGGTCCGGGACGAGGGCGCGGTGCTGCATGCCGTCGTCGAGCACCACGGCCTTGAGTTCTGGTCGGGTTTGGGCCATGGCGCGCAGGGCTTCGAGGCGGTTGGCCCCGACGGCGACTGGGATGGAGCGAAGCGACCGGGCCATCATCCAAGGTTCATCCCCGACCTGTTCCCATGTGCATGTCTTGTCCACCCATTGAAACTGCTTGGAGGACCGTCCGTGTCCGCGGGAAAGGATGGCAACGGTGCCGGTCCCCAGTCGCGATTCGAGCCGCTTGGCCAAATCCATGGCGTGTGGGGTTTTCCCCGTGCCGCCCAACTCCAGGTTGCCCACGACCAACGTGGGCAAAGCGCCGCGTTCGCTGTGCAAGAAGCCCCAGTCGTAGGCTTTGTGCCGCAGCCAAAGCGCGACCGCATAGAGCGCCGCAAGCGGGAAGAACCACGGGCCAAGCCAAGCGTGTCCCAGGCGCGTCTGGCGCGACGAGAACGCGTTGGAGACGGCCCCGGGGAACTGCGCTGGAAAGTGTACCTTCGGCTGCATGGACAAGGCCTTGAAGGTACGCGACATCGCCGGTTGGCTGGAAACGTGGGCGCCCCGACAGTTTGCAGAATCGTACGACAACGTCGGGCTCTTGGTGGGGCAGGCTGACGCGGAGGTGACGCAGGTGCTGGTCAGTTTGGACTGCACGGAAGAGGTGGTGATCGAGGCGGAGCGCACGGGGAGTCAAATGATCGTGAGCCACCACCCCGTCATTTTTGGCGGCTTGAAACGGTTGAACGGCAGCAACGACGTCGAGCGCACGGTGATGCGGGCCATTCGGTCGGGCATCGCCTTGTACGCCATCCACACCAACCTCGACAACGTGTCAACCGGGGTGAACCGGACGTTGGCAGAATCTCTGGGGTGTCTCTCAGATTCCTTGCAGATTCTCCGTCCGAAGGGAGAAGGCCTTGAAAAGTGGTCGGTGTTTGTGCCGGAAGTCCAGGCAGATGCGGTCCGGGGTGCGATGGCCGAAGCCGGCGCAGGGCACCTTGGGAACTACGACGAATGCAGTTTCTCGGCGTCGGGCGTCGGCACGTTCCGGGCCTTGGAAGGCGCCAACCCGCACGTGGGGGAGTTGGGGGAATTGCACCGCGAGCCAGAAGTCAAGCTCGAGATGGCGGTGCCTTCTGCGTTGGCCCGCGCCGTGGAAGCGGCCATGAAGGCGGCCCATCCTTACGAGGAAGTGGCCTTCGACCGGGTGAGCTTGGTGCAGACCAGGACAGACGTGGGTTCTGGCATGGTGGGGGAATTGGCCGAGGCCATGCCGTGGGAGGCGTTCGCGGACCATGTGAAAGCCGTCTTGGGGTGTGGGGCTGTGAAGCACACGGCGCCGGTTCACAATGTGGTGAAGCGCATCGCGGTGTGCGGAGGTTCGGGGGCGTTTTTGATCTCTGATGCAAAACGCTCCAAGGCAGATGTTTACGTGACCTCCGACGTGAAGTACCACGAATATTTTCAAGCCGAGGGGCAAGTCCAAATCCTGGATGTGGGCCACTTCGAAAGTGAATGGCAAACCAGCGCCCTGATTGCCAACAAAATCAACGAGAAATTCCCTAATTTTGCAGTCCGTTTGTCTGAAATCCAGACGAACCCTGTTGCTTTTCGCTGAAACCAAGATTGACTTCGACCCGCATGGCCAAGAAGAAAACAAGCACTGCTGAGGACAAGCTCCGCGCCCTCTACGACCTTCAGATCATCGACTCCCGCATCGACCGCCTTCGTGTGGTGCGCGGCGAACTTCCCTTGGAAGTGCGTGACCTCGAAGACGAGTTGGAAGGCCTGCGTGCCCGCCTCGAGCGCATGGAGGACGACAACGACCAGGTGAACCAACGCATTTTGGCCTACCAAATGCAGATCAAGGACAGCCAAGCGTTGATCGAGAAGTACACCGAGCAGCAGAACAACGTGCGGAACAACCGCGAGTTCGAATCGCTCGCCAAGGAAATCGAGTACCAGACCCTCGAGATTGAGCTTTGCGAGAAGCGCATCCGCGAGTGCCAAGCCCAAACCGAGCAAAAGGCAGAAGGCCTCGAAGGCACCCGTGAGCGTTTCAACCAGCGCCAGGCCGACCTCGACGCCAAGAAGGCAGAGTTGGAGGCCATCATCGCCGAGACCCAAGCCGAGGAGGAGCTCCTCCAGACGCACAGC
This sequence comes from Flavobacteriales bacterium, assembly GCA_049627085.1. Classification (GTDB taxonomy): domain Bacteria; phylum Bacteroidota; class Bacteroidia; order Flavobacteriales_D; family Sanyastnellaceae; genus UBA11663. The sequence continues at coordinate 31,686 of JBMZWX010000013.1, forward strand.
GACAAGATGGCCAAGGGCATCGACGATCGCCTCGTGAACTCGTACCGCCGCATCCGTGGCGCCGCGAAGAACGGATTGGCTGTGGTTCCCATCGAGCGTCAAGCCAGCGCGGGCACCTTCATCAAGATTCCACCCCAGCGTCAAATCGACATCGCCCAGCGCAAGCGCATCATCGTCGACGAGCACAGCGGCCGCATCCTTGTCGACAAGGAACTTGCGGAAGAGGAATTGACGCGCATGAACACCCTTCTCGACAAGGCCATCGCCAAGTTGAAGAAGTGAGGTACGGCGACAGCCTGACCCGAGAAAAAGCCCACCGAAGTGGGCTTTTTTCTTGCACAAAAGGTTGGCAAGCGCCGGCTCAGAGCCGCAACCCAGCGCCGAACATCAACGCTGCAGAAGTGCGGTCCAAGGTGCCGCGGCTCTCGGGATGGAAGGCCCCCATGAACAGGTAGTCTTCCTTGTGCCACGTGCGGCGCCACGCCACGCTGAAGTGCACGTCGCCGATGCGGTATTCGGCGCCAAAGCTCGCGTGGTGACGGCTGCCGTCGGTGGCCACACCGTTGGGGTTGAACGGGGAATTCCCGGTGCCTCCGCCCATCCGGATGCGGTATTCTTTCGAGGGGCCCAGGCGAAGCTCCAAGCCCACCCTGGCTTCTCGCACGATTTGCAGGCTGCTGTCGACGGCCACATTCTCCGCCGCGTAATTGTACCCCGACGAGAGGATGGTGCCAGGATCGCCGAGTTCGCCATCTCGCAGGTCAGTGTGGACGTAGTCCGCGGCCAGCACCCCGAGCTTGCCCATGAGGAAGCTTGCCGACACGGTGGTCCGCCGCGGGGTGTACACCAGGTATTCATTGTTGGTGATGGGGCTGGAGGCGGCACGCTCGTTGCCGTCCGCCCATTGCGTGGACAGCGAGGTGCTGTAGTTGTCGAGCAGGGTCATCCGGCCCCGGGTTTGGTGGGCGAGTCCAAGGCGCAGCTGGGAGGTGACGCGCCAGTTCACCCCGGCACGCAGCAGGATGCCCTGTCCATCTACGTTGAGCCGCTCGTTGTAGTCCCACACCCTGAGGTCCTCCTCTGCAGACACGGTGGTTTCTTGGTGGGTGGAGGTCTCCTCAAATTCCACCTTGGGCAGGCCCAGCGTGGCGCCGATGCTCAGCCTGTCGCGGTAGCAGGTGCCAAACCCGATTTGGGTTTCCCACATGCGGCCGGACCGCTCGATGACGCGCTTGACTTCCACCGGACCCCCCACGGCCGTGGCGTAGATGTCGTCGTTGTCCGGCAAGAGCAACAGGGTGCGCCAAGCCAGCGACGCCGAATAAGGGAAGATGTCGCCGCCGCCCAACGCTTCGTCGGTGGAAGCGTAACCGTAGATGGCTGCGTCGTCCAGGGCCTGCTGCACGAAGAGGTCAGACACCGTGGATTCAGAGGGCACGCCTTCGATGAAGATGCGCTGGTTGAAAGGCATGCGCACTTGCCGTCCCACCGCCAACGTGAAAAACGGCCAATCGGCGTCCACACTGGGGTAGGTGAGGGCCACCCCAAGGTTACCGGTGGTGCCCTGGATTTTGGCCGAGGTGGCTGAGGTTGTGTTCCAACTGGCGGCGGTGTTGGCGCTGCTCAGGCCAGTGGTGATGGCCAAATCTCCTCGCCGGTACAAGCCCAACCCCGCGGGGTTGATGCCCATGCTGCCGAGGTCGGCCCCCAGCGCGCCGAACGCCCCACCCATGGCCATGGTTCTGCTGCTGCCCATGGGGGCAACCCATCCGTAACGAAGCACGTCGTCTTCGTTCTGGGCGAGGCCCATGGCCGGCAAGGCCGCGGCGAAAGCCATGGCGACGCATGTGCGTGTGAAGAAGCGAATCATGTCCACTCAGTGTCGGGGTGAACCGCCACGACCTCCTGAACGGCTGCTGCCCCCAGAGCTTCGTCCCCCGCTGGAAGGCCTGCTCGGGGCACTTGGGCGGGTTTGCGACCGGTTGCTCCCTGAATTGGAAGGCCTGGACCCCGACGACCACGAGCTGGAGCTTCGCGATGGGGAAGAAGACCAGTTGGACTGGCCAGAATTCGAGGATTGGCGCGACGTCGACCGATCTGCCTGTGGGGCAACCGGTGCAGGTCGATTGTCTTCCCACGAGCCTTCGATGGATTCAGCGGCGTCGGACACGGTGCGCCAGAAGACCCGAGGCTGTGCGGCGCCGGACGTGTAGCCCGGGACGCCCTCGTCCATTTTGTTGGTCAGCAAGCGGCCCCCGCCTGTGGCGCTGTTGATGGACGACGAAGCCCAAATCGGGGTCCGCGGCGCCACCACGATGGGCGTGCCCCCTGAGCCTTCGTCCCCACCGAGCCACCCAGAGCCTTGGTAGACGTTGTATCCACCACCCCAGCCGTTGTTAAACCCGTTGTTGAAGCCGTAGGGGTTGTAGGCGTACGGGTTGTACCCGAAGCCAGATCCGTAGCCGTACCCCATGTAGGGATTCATCCCCCAACCGCTGGGAGAGCCCCAACTGTTGCTCCAGCCGTTGTTCCAACCCATGCCCGATGCGTAAGGGTCGTAGGGGTTGTAGCCTCCGTAAAAGGCGCTGCCGTAGGGGTCGTAGGGGTTGGGACCGAAGCCTGCTGCACCGTAAGGCGTCATGTATCCGCGGAGCATGGACCGGCCACGCAGGCTTTGCGGCACGTACCCGAAGTTGCTGTTGAACCCGTCGCCCGAGCGGGCGTCCATCTCGAAGTCTTCAGACTCGCTGAAGCCTGCCTGCTCGAACGCGTACGAGAGGTATTCTTCGTCGGTCAAAAACGCTTCGCCGTGGCTGAGGTACAGTTCGTCGTCCTCCAAGGCTGAAGCCTGCCGGTACGCCCCGCCGCAGCTCGCCATCATCACGGTCAGCCCCAGCAGTGAAATCCATGCGGCAGGCGTCGAAAAGAAGGTGGGGAAGGAGCGGGTCATGGGCGGTGGTTCAAGTTAGCACATTCTGTAGTTTTGCGTGACTCTCAGAGTCTCTCACACGCTACAGCACAAACCATACCAAAATGGCCAGCAAACTGACGTCCCGCGACGATGATTACAGCAAGTGGTACAACGAACTCGTCGTGCAGGCGGACCTCGCCCAGCACAGCGATGTGAAGGGGTGCATGGTCATCAAGCCTTACGGGTTTGCCATTTGGGAGCGCATGAAAGACGTGCTTGACGGCATGTTCAAAGACACCGGACACGTGAACGCCTACTTCCCGCTCTTCATTCCCAAGAGCTACCTCAGCAAGGAGGCCGCCCACGTGGAAGGCTTTGCCAAGGAGTGCGCGGTGGTGACCCACTACCGGTTGAAGAACGACCCCAACGGCGAGGGGGTGGTCGTGGATCCGGACGCCCGTTTGGAGGAAGAGTTGATTGTGCGTCCGACCTCCGAGACCATCATTTGGAACACCTACAAGAACTGGATCCAGAGCTACCGCGATTTGCCCTTGCTGGTGAACCAGTGGGCCAACGTCGTGCGCTGGGAGATGCGGACGCGCCTGTTCTTGCGGACGGCAGAATTCCTTTGGCAGGAGGGGCACACCGCCCACGCCACCAAGGATGAAGCCGTGGAGGAGGCCAAGAAGATGCTTGAAGTCTACGCGGACTTCGCGGAGAACTACATGGCCATGCCTGTGGTGAAAGGGGTGAAGACGGAGAGCGAGCGCTTCGCAGGCGCCGAGGACACTTACTGCATCGAAGCGTTGATGCAGGATGGCAAGGCTTTGCAGGCGGGAACGTCCCACTTTTTGGGCCAAAACTTCGCCAAGGCCTTCGACGTCACCTTCGCCGACAAAGAAGGCGGCAAGTCGCACGTGTGGGCCACTTCATGGGGGGTGAGCACGCGCTTGATGGGCGCCCTCATCATGACCCACAGCGACGACCAAGGCTTGGTGCTTCCTCCGAAGCTCGCGCCCATTGAGGTGGTCATCGTGCCCATTTACAAAGGCCAAGACCAAATGGACGAGATCGTGGCCAAGTGCCAGGAAGTCGCCGACGAGTTGAAGGCGGCGGGCATCCGCGTGAAGTTGGACGACGACGACACCAAGCGCAGCGGTTGGAAATTCGCGGAGTACGAGTTGAAAGGGGTGCCGTTGCGCATTGCGATGGGCCCACGCGATTTGGCGAAGGGCACGTGCGAGCTGGCGCGTCGCGACACCAAGACCAAAGATTTCGTGTCCTTGGACGGCCTTGCGGCCCACGTCCGGACGCAGCTCGACGACATCCAGGCGTCCCTCACGGCCAGCGTCCACGAGCGCATCAAGACGCACACCCACGTGGTGGACACCTGGGAAGGGTTCTTGGAGGCGTTGGACAAGGGAGGCTTCGTGAGCGCCCACTGGGACGGCACCGCCGAGACCGAAGAGCGCATCAAGCAAGAAACCAAGGCGACCATCCGTTGCATCCCTTACGACGGCGACACCACGCCAGGGACGTGCATCAAGACTGGCGCGCCCAGCGCCCGTCGCGTGTTGTTTGCCAAAGCCTACTGATTCATGGACGCCAACCTTCCCATCGGCCTGAACCCCGACGACAGCGCCGCGCTCTGCAAAGAGCTCAACGCCCTGCTGTGCGACCTGCACGTCTTCTACCAAAACTTGCGCGGGTTCCATTGGAACGTTCAGGGTCAAAACTTCTTTGAGCTGCACGCCAAATTCGAAGAGTTCTACACCGACCTCCAAGTCAAGATCGACGAGGTGGCCGAGCGCGTGTTGACCCTCGGCGGCCAGCCGTTGCACACCATGCAGGATTACGTGGCTGGCGCCACGATCCCCGCGGTCAAAGACGTGCACGACGGGGTGGAAGCGGTCCGTCACTGTGCGGCGGCATTTGGGGTGTTGCTCGTTCGTGAGCGCGCCTTGCTCGCGGCCAGCGGCCAAGCGGGCGACGAGGGCACCCACGCCCTCATGAGCGATTACGTCCGGGAGCAAGAAAAGACCTCCTGGATGCTGCGCGCGTACCTCGCGTGACTCGGCCGTTCCATTGGGGCGCATTTTTTCTGGTGGACCTTGCGGAGAAGAAAGAACCTAACTATCTTTGCGGTCCTCTTTGGCCCGTTCGTCTAGGGGTTAGGACGCCAGGTTTTCATCCTGGTAGCAGGGGTTCAAATCCCCTACGGGCTAC
>JBMZWX010000014.1:0-34421 GCA_049627085.1 Flavobacteriales bacterium
GAATCGAAGTAGCTGTTCCACACGCCGTGTCGCTTGCCGCCCGCAAATCCGCCACGCACGCTCAGCTGTCCATTTTCGTGGTATTCGAGCCGTTCGACCAGCGTGTCGGCCCGCGTGAACTCCACAAACTTGTTGCTGCCGTCGGGCCACGCCTCTGTCGTGGTGCGCGTCGTGGCGTCAGGATCGGGACCGCACCCGAGGGCCACGCACAATCCCAGGATTGCCCAGCCGCCCCACCTCATTTCACGCGGCGTATGGTGTACTCGATGAGGTCGCGCAGGGCCGCGCGGGCCTCCTGGGACACGGCCTCGGAACCGCCCAATTCGTCGAGCAGAGCGAGGGATTCTTCCTTGAGCCGGCGCATCTCGTCTCGGGCCCGGTCCATGCCGGGGCCTTGCAGAATGGCGTCCATGACTTCCTGCACAGCTTTGGGGTCGTCGCTGTGGTGTTTGACCAGCCGGATCAACCGCCGCCGCTCGCCTGGCGTGGCTTTGGCGAGGGTGTGGATGAGCGGCAAGGTCATCTTGCGTTCGCGGATGTCTTGGCCTGTGGGTTTGCCCGTCCGGTCGCCTTCTCCAAGGTCGAGCAGGTCGTCCTGAATCTGGAAGGCCAAACCCACACGCTCCCCGAGCCCCCACATGCGGTCCACCGTGTCTTGGTCCGCCCCCGCTGCAGCCGCACCACACGCGCAGCACGCGGCCAGGAGAGAGGCCGTCTTCCGTCGGATGATGTCGAAGTACACCTCCTCGGTGATGTCCAAGCGCCGGGCTTTTTCAATTTGAAGCAGCTCGCCTTCACTCATTTCGCGCACGGCGCGTGAGGTGATTTTGAGCAAGTCGTACGCCTCGGCGTCCACAGCGGCAAGCAGGCCCCGGCTGAGCAGGTAGTCGCCCACGAGCACGGCCACTTTCTTCTTCCACAGGGCTTGGATGCTGAACACGCCGCGGCGCAGCGGGCTCTCGTCCACCACGTCGTCGTGGACCAAGGTGGCCGTGTGAAGCAGTTCAATCAGGGCGGCGGCGGTGTGCGCCCGGTCGATGGCCTGGCCGTGTTCGTCCACGCCGCCGTGCAGCCGTGCACTCAGGAACACGAACATGGGCCGCATCTGCTTGCCCTTCTGTCGAAGGATGTAGCGCATGACGGTGTCCAGCAACGCCACGTCGGTGGTGACGGCTTGGCGGAATTTGGGCTTGAATGCCGCCATGTCCGCTTTCAAAAGCGCTTGCACGTGTCGAATGCCTGCCGGGGATTCCGCCATGCCACAAAGGTAGCGCCCGGGCACGGCAGAACAGCCCCTTCGCCAGCACGGAAAGGGCCCCACGGGGTGGGGGCGTATCTTCGTGGCATGCTGCGCTCGATGACAGGATATGGAAAGGCGGAAGGTGCCGTCGGTTCCAGGAAATACACGGTGGAAGTCCGTTCGTTGAATGGCAAGAATTTGGACCTGTCGGTCCGCATGCCGTCCGTGTTGAAGGAGAAGGAAATGGAACTGCGCAAGCAGCTCGGCGCGCGCATTGTGCGGGGCAAGAGCGACGTGGCCATCCACTTCGAAGCCGACGCCGCGGAGGCGCGCCATGAACTCAACGGCCCCGTGATCGAGAAGTACGTGGAGGCGTTGCGTACGCTGGCCGTAAAGACCGACCAACCCACGGGCAACCTGTTGTCCACGGTGGTGCGGTTCCCGGACGCCATGCAGACGTCGCGCGAAGCGTTTGACCACGAAGCGTGGAAAGGCATCCATGCCTTGGTGGTGGAAGCGGCCGACCAATTCGACGCCTTCCGGGACACCGAGGGCGCCACGTTGCACGCGGATTTCTCGGCGCGCTTGGACACCATCGACGCCTTGGAGGCTTCGTTGGACCCGCTGTTGGATGCGCGGTTGAAGCGGGTTCGGGAGCGCATCCGCACCAATTTGGAAGAGACGGTGGACCGCGCGGCCCTCGACGAGGGGCGGTTCGAGCAGGAGGTGCTGTACTACATCGAAAAGATGGACGTGAGCGAGGAGCGCACCCGGTTGCGCGCCCACATTGTCTACTTCCGCGACATCATGAACACCGGGGCGGCCCAAGGCAAGAAGCTCGGGTTTGTCTCCCAAGAGATGGGGCGCGAAATCAACACCCTCGGCAGCAAGGCGAACGACGCCGAGCTCCAGCGCATTGTGGTCCAAATGAAAGACGAGCTCGAGAAAATCAAGGAGCAAGTCCTGAATGTGCTCTGACCCATGCCCGCAGGAACCAAACCGCAAGGCGACGGCCGCGCCATCATTTTCTCTGCCCCTTCTGGCGCGGGCAAGACCACCGTGGTGCGTCACCTCATGTCCAACCCGGATTTGGCCTTGGGGTTCAGCGTGAGCGCCACGACCCGCGCCCCACGTGCGGGCGAGACCGACGGCCACGATTACCACTTCTTGACCGTCGAGGAATTTGCAGCCCGCTTGGCCGACCAGGCCTTTGTCGAGCACGAAGAGGTGTACGAAGGCCTGTCTTACGGCACGTTGTGCAGTGAGGTGGAGCGGCTTTGGGCGGAGGGCAGGACGCCGTTGTTTGATGTGGATGTGGTGGGGGGCCAAACCCTCAAGTCCGTCTTCGGCGACAGCGCATTGTCCATCTTCGTCATGCCACCCTCCATGGAGGCCCTCGAGTCGCGGTTGCGCGGGCGCGGCACTGAAGACGAAGCAAGTGTGCAAAAGCGCCTGGGCAAGGCCGCCCAAGAACTGGAAGCTGCCCCTGCTTTCGACGTTCAACTTGTGAACGACGACCTGGAGACGGTCTTCGCAGAGGCGACCCAGCTGGTTTCGAACTTCCTTCAATCCAACCCTGCCTGATCCATGGACGCCTCGCCAAGTTCCAAGCGTGTGGGCCTGTATTTCGGGTCGTTCAACCCGGTGCATTTGGGACACTTGGTCATCGCCAACCACATGCTTCAGCATGCGGAACTGGACGAGGTTTGGCTTGTGGTGACGCCCACCAGCCCCCACAAGCAGGGGGTTGACTTGATCCCTGAGGAACACCGCCTGCAAATGGTGAAGTTGGCGTTGGCGGACCACCCGAGGTTGCGCGCCTCGAGTGTGGAGTTTGACCTGCCTCGACCCAACTACACGGCGCGCACCATGGAACACCTGCGTTCGGCCCACCCGGACACGGCCTTCAGCATCATCATGGGCCAAGACAACTTGGCGTCGTTTTCAACGTGGCAAGACCACAAGGCCTTGCTCGACCAGCACCGGTTGCTCATCTACCCACGCCTGTCAGACCGCGCGGTGAACGCCCCAAGCGAGGTGGACCGTTGGATGGCACATCCCCATGTGGAAGTCCAAAAGGCCCCGGTCATCGCCATCAGCTCCACATACATCCGCGACGCCATCATGGCGGGGCACGACGTGCAGTTTTTGTTGCCCGACGCCGTGGTGGCGTACATCGGGAACAACCATTTCTACGAGCAGGCTTGACGCCGCCCAGAACTCACTTTCCGTTGTAGGTGTTCATCGCCCGGGCCAAGCCGGCGGTGGTGATGTTGAGCAGCGCGTCCGTCGCGGTGGTCAAGCGCTCCTCCATTTTCCCCCGTTCGTCGTCGTCCCAAGAACCCAGGACGTAGTCCACCTGCTTGCCCTTCCCGAATTCAGCACCGATGCCAAACCGAAGGCGGGGGTACTTCGTGGATTGGAGCACGGCTTGGATGTCCTTCAACCCGTTGTGTCCGCCGTCGCTTCCCTTGGCGCGCAACCGAAGCGTCCCAAAGGGCAAATTCAAGTCGTCCGTGACGACCACGGTCCGGTCGAGGGGGATTTTCTCGGCGTCCATCCAGTACCGCACGGCTTTGCCGCTCAGGTTCATGAACGTCGAAGGCTTCAAGAGCACGAGGGTGCGTCCCTTGAAACGAACGGTGGACACCTCGCCCAGCCTGGCGGTCTCGAAAGATCCGTCCAGACGTTGGGCGATGGTGTCCACCACGTTAAACCCGATGTTGTGTCGGGTGCCCTCATACTCCGAGCCTGGGTTGCCCAGTCCGACGATGAGGTACTTCATGCTGCGAGGAGATTACCCTTCTCCGCCTTCAGCCGCTTCTCCGCCTTCAGCACCTTCTTCGCCTTCAAGCGCAGATTCGGCAGACATGGCCGCACGGGTGCGCTTGCAAGCCACCAAGAGGGCGCTTTCGCTGAGGAGAATGTCGAGGCCTTCGATTTCGAGGTCACGCACACGGGCGTTGTCCCCAATCTTCAATGGCGTGATGTCGACGGTGAGGCACTCGGGGAGCTGGTCCACCAACCCGCGCACGGGCACGCGGCGGTAGTTGAGCTCCAAACGTCCACCGTTCATCACACCGATGGCTTGCCCGGTGGTGCGCAATGGCAAATCCACCTTCACGGGCTTGCCGGGCAAGACCTCGAGCAAGTCGACGTGGGTCACGCGGTCGGTGACGGGGTGGAATTGGATGTCCTGGATGATGCAGTCGGTCTTCTTGCCGTTCAAGTCCAACTCGAGTTTGAAGACGTCTGGGTTGAAGACGATTTTGTTGAGTTCGACTTCAGACAAGCTGAAGTGACACTGCTCGGCACCGCCGTACAACACCCCGGGAACCCGGTTTGAAGCGCGGAGCGCGTCAGCATCTTTTTTCCCTACGCTCTCACGGAGAGAGCCGCTCAATGATGCAGTTTTCATGATGAAAAATTATTGGATGGTAAATTGTGTGCTGATGGATTTGTTGCTCATCAAGCACTGAAGCACTTGGGCAAACATGTCGTGCACGGGAAGCACGGTGATTTTGGACGTGTCCACGTCCTCGCGCAACGGGATGGAATCCGTCACGATCAATTCTTTCAAGGAGCTGGCGGCGATGCGCTCGTACGCGGGTCCGCTCAACACAGGATGGGTGCACACGGCCCGCACACTCAGTGCGCCGTGTTGCATCATCAGGTCGGCCGCCTTGGTCAGCGTGCCGGCCGTGTCGCACATGTCGTCCACGAGGACCACGTCCTTGCCTTTCACATCGCCAATGACCGTCATGCTGTCCACTTGGTTGGCCACCTTCCGCTGCTTGTAGCAAATGGCCATGTCCACACCCAACGCCTTGGCGTAGGTGCTCGCACGCTTGGTGCCGCCGGTGTCGGGGGTGGCGATGCAGAGGTTGTCGCGGGACACGTTGTTCTCCAACCAAGGCAAGAAGAGGGTTGATCCGTAGAGGTGGTCGACGGGCACTTCGAAGAACCCCTGGATTTGGTCGGCGTGGAGGTCCATGGTGATGACGCGGTTCACGCCTGCCGCCATCAGCATGTTGGCCACCAACTTGGCACCAATGGCCACGCGGGGCTTGTCTTTCCTGTCCTGACGTGCGAAGCCGAAGTACGGCATTACGGCGACGATTCGCTTGGCGCTTGCGCGCTTGGCGGCGTCGATCAACATCAACAATTCCAACAAGTTGTCGGAAGGAGGGAAGGTCGACTGAACAATGATCACCTCCTTGCCGCGCACCGTTTCCTCGATGCTCACGGCGAATTCGCCGTCCGAGAATTTCTGCGTGCGGACAGGAACCAGGGAGGTTCCGTAGGCGGCGGCGACGCGTTCCCCAAATTCTTGGGAAGCCGACCCCGCGAGGATCTTGATCATGTCAGACATGGACGGCGCTTGAGGCCGCAAAGATAGGCATTCTCAGTCTGCTGGGGCCACCAGCTTGAACCCCTTGCCGTGGACGTTCAGAATCTCGATGCGGTCGTCCCCCTTCAAGTGCTTCCGGAGCTTGGCGATGTACACGTCCATGCTCCGTCCGTTGAAGTAGTTGGCGTCCCCCCAAATGTTCCGCAGCGCGTGGCTGCGCTCAAGCAACGCGTTCTTGTGCTTGCACAGCATGAAGAGCAACTGGTTCTCTTTGGTGGTCAAACGTTGGGACTCGCCTTGAAGGTTGAGGGATTGGCTGTTGTAGTCGTAGGTGTACAACCCCACCGTGAATTCGGTGACTTCTTGCCCTTCTTCCGGCAGCGCGGCCGACCGGCGCAGGATGGCTTGGATGCGAAGCACGAGCTCTTCCATGCTGAACGGCTTGCTCATGTAATCGTCTCCGCCCACCTTGAAGCCCTCGAGGGTGTCTTCCTTGCTGGACCGTGCCGTCAAGAACAAAATGGGGATGCTTCGGCTGTCCAGCCGAATTTCTTCCGCCACTTGAAAGCCGTCCTTCCTGGGCATCATCACGTCGAGAACGATGAAATCGTACGTGTCGCGGTGGTAGGCCTTCAAGCCCTCGGCGCCATCCTGCGCCCAGGTGACTTGGGCGCCCTTGGCCTTGAGGTAGTCGGACAACAAACGGCCCAAGCTGGGGTCGTCTTCGCAGAGGAGGATTCGGATGTCTTTCATGTGGCTTCAGTCTTGTCAGGTTGTTCAAACGGAAGGTTGAGCGTCAATGTTGTGCCCTCCCCCGGCTGACTTGCGATGTGGACCGAGCCGCCGTGGTGTTCCAACACGTTCTTCACGTAGCTCAGTCCCAACCCAAATCCCTTCACGTTGTGCACGTTTCCGGTGGGGACACGGTACAGCCGTTCAAACACCTTGCCAAGATGTTCTTTGGCGATGCCAATTCCGTTGTCTTGGATGTGAAGTAACAGTCCGTCAGGGGTTTGTTCGCTTCGGATGACAATCTGCGGGTCCTCCTTGGCGTACTTCATCGCGTTGTCGATGAGGTTGAAGAGGACGTTGGTGACGTGGATGCGGTCGAGCATCAAATTGGGGTTGGACGCGTTGAGGTCCAACTCGACCTTGGCCCCTTGCTTGTGCAGGCGCATGGCCATGTTTTTGACCACGTTTTTCACCAAATCGTGCACGTTCAGCGGTTGCATGTACAGCCGCATGGCCCCAGACTCCGACAGGCTGGCGCGCAACACGTTTTCCACGAGGACGCCCAGACGCTTGTTCTCCTCGCGGATGAGGCTCAGGTAGTGCTTCTTGGCGTCGTCGTCGAACGACGGGTCTGCCAGCGCTTCGCTCGCCAACCCGATGCTGCTGATCGGGGTCTTGAGTTCGTGGGTGAGGTTGTTGACCAAATCGCGTTGCAGCCGGTCCAAGCGTTTGGTCCGTTGGATGGCAAACAACGTGTGGGCAAAAATGGCGGCGATGAGCAGCATCATGACCACGCTGAGGGCGAAGGCGCCGAGCATTTGGCCCATCAAGTAGCGGGGAAGCCGGGGAAAATGCACCCTGAATTGGAGCGTGCCCAAGGTGACGCTGTACCCAGTGCGCGGGGACAGCAGCTCGTCTTGCAATTCCTCGGCGTCTTCCGGCAAGAACACGGGCTGCCCGTAGCGGTTGAAGGCGCCAAACACCGGCACCGCGTCGATGCCCTGTTCCTTCAACGCGATGGTCAGCAGGGAGTCCATCGGGAAGGACTCCATCCGGCGCACCACCATGCGCTCTTCGGGGGCGAGTTCGTCGGTGCGAAGCAGGTTGCGGTCGTCCGACTGGACTTCGTCGAGGTGTCCGGCGGTCAGCCACATGGCCACAATCTGAAGGCTTTGCTCCACACTTTGGTCGAAGACCTCCTTGCGAAGCTTGGCAGACGACTCCAGCCAGTTCACCTGGACGGTGACCACCACGAGCATCGCCACAGTCATGGAGCCCACCAACCAGGGTATGAGACGGCCTGTCATGCGAGCAAGTTCGGGCGGAGTCGGGTCAATCGGTGTGCGGACCCGCCCCCGAGCCCGCATGTGGCCAACAAACATTCACAACCGCTTCACATTTTGGTCACACGGTCGGCGCCTTCTCCTGAGTACGTTTGTGCCGGATTCAGAGCCAAAGAGAGAGCGGCTCATGATTTACAGGTAAGACCACGCCGAACGCGGCGTTGGTTGCAGGTTTTGGAAGAAGGCATCTTCCGCATGGAACGGCACCCCGAGAGAGGTGCCGTTTTTCATGCGCGTCGGTGAAATCTTGGATATCTTCGTTGGCCTACCGTTTGCCATGATTCCCGCAGAAACCGTCGACCAAATCATGAACGCCGCCGTCATCGAAGAGGTGGTGGGCGATTACGTGGAGTTGAAAAAATCGGGGAGCGCGTTGCGGGGGTTGAGTCCGTTCACCAACGAGAAAACCCCTTCGTTTTACGTCTTGCCCGCCAAGGGGATTTTCAAGTGCTTCTCGAGCCAAAAGGGCGGAAGCCTCGTCACCTTTTTGATGGAAATCGAGAAGGTCAGCTACCCGGAAGCCCTCCGGATGTTGGCCAAGCGGTACAACATTGAGATCGTGGAGAAGGAGCGCACGCCCGAGGAAATCGCGGCGGCGACGGCCAAGGAGAGCCTCGGCAACGTGGTGGCGTGGGCCCAAAAGTGGTTCACCGACCAGATGCGGAACACCGACGCCGGCAAGGCCATCGGCCGCAGCTATTTCGTGGAGCGCGGGTTCCGGGACGACGTGCTCGACGCGTTCCTGATCGGGTACAGCCCTGACGCCTGGGACGCACTGGCCACGGCAGGACAAGAAGCCGGGTATTCCGCCGACAAGCTCGTGGAAGCTGGGCTGTGCAAGCAGCGCGAGGACGGGTCGCTTTGGGATTTCTTCAAGGGGCGGGTGATGTTCCCAATTCGGGATGTGACGGGCCGGGTCATTGGATTTGGTGGCCGCACCCTGAGCACGGAAAAGAAGGTGGCGAAGTACTTCAACTCGCCAGAAAGCCCGCTCTACAACAAGTCGAAGGTGCTCTACGGCATGCACCTCGCCAAGCCCGAGATTGTCAAAGAGGAGCGTTGCTTCCTCGTCGAAGGATACACCGACGTCATGGCCATGCACCAAGCTGGGGTGCGCAACGTGGTGGCGTCGAGCGGGACGGCGTTGACGCCAGGTCAAATCCAGCTCATCCGCCGCTTCACCAAGAACGTGACGGTCATCTTCGACGGCGACGCTGCGGGCATTCGGGCGTCGCTCCGCGGCATCGATTTGCTGCTGGCCGAGGGCATGGCCGTGAAGGTGGTGCTGTTGCCGGACGGCGACGACCCAGACACGTACGCCAAGAAGGTGGGCAGCGACGCCCTGAACAAGGCCATCCATGAGGACGCCCAGGACTTCCTGGAATTCAAGGCTCGCTTGCTCGCGGACGAGGCAGGTTCCGACCCGTTGAAACGGGCGGACATGGTTCGGTCGGTGGTGACCTCCATCGCGGCCATTCCGGACGCCATCCAGCGGTCGGTCTACTTGCAGACCTCGGCCAGCCAACTCGGCCTGTCCGAGGACGTGCTGGGCGCTGAAGTCGCGAAAACCCTCCACGCCGCGGCGATGGCCGAGCAAAAGCGGTCCGCCCAACAGGCGGCACGCGGCCCTCAACCTCAAGGCCCGCCGCCCGAGGCGATGGCAGAGCAGGTGGAGGTGGACCCCCGCACCGTGGTGGAAGACGACTTGATCCGCGCGCTCCTCGAGTACGCCACGGACACCGTGTCCGTCACCCTTGAGGCGGAGACGGATGGGGAGGAGGCTGAGGTGCTTGAAGTGCCGTTCGCGGAATTGGTCATCCACCGGTTGGAGGAGGAGGGCATTCAAATGCGTCAGCCCATGAACCAAACCTTGGTGCAACGCTTCTCTGCCGAACTCGACCACGAGCGCATCTTGACGCCAGAGCAGCTGACCCAAGACCAAGACCACGATGTGCAGCAGAAGGTGGCCGGGGCCATGATCCAGCAGCACGTGCTGAGCCCCAATTGGTCAGAGCGCCACAAAATCTACCCCGTCGTGGAGAAGGACCAGCTGATGGATTTGCTGGAAAGCGCGTTGCGGCGCCTCCATTTGTGGGACTTGAAGAAGGCCTCTGCCGACGTGTCCGCCCAACTGCAGGGTGCTGATTTGCCCGTCGACACAGAGCGGGACTTGTTGGCCCAAAAAGTCGAGATCGACGCCCAAATCCGCCAAACGTTGGCGCACTTCGGGACCGTCATCCTTCCCTGATCTTCAGTCGGCACTCGGCCGGATGGCCCGAATGTGCATGTTGAGAGACGTCCGCCCCCGGAACGTGTTTTGAACCAGGGTGAACACCACGTCCATCTCTTTCATCCGGCGCACCTCCTCCAAGCGGTCGCCCATCCCAAATCCGATCGCCTCGAGGCGCTGCTGGGGAGAGTCGGCCGATTGCAAGATGAGCTTCAGGTGACGTCCGCGGTGACCGACGGTGCGCGGAGGCAACGCGGCGACAAGGCGGCTGGCCATGAACACCGGCACGCCGTTCCCCGGTCCGAAAGGCGCCAAGCGCCCCATTTCCTCATACACCTCGGGGGTCATCGCGTTCAAGTCGATTTCCAGGTGGTACGAGATGCTCGGGGCAGGAATGCGCCCGTTGACTTGCGAAGCGATGCTCTTTTCGATGGCGTTTTTGAACTCGTGCAGTTGGTCACTGCGGAGGGTCAACCCGGCCGCCATGGGGTGCCCCCCAAATTGCTCCAGGTACGACCGGCAATCCTCCAAGGCTTCGTGGATGTCCACGCCCTGCACGCTGCGCGCGCTGCCCATCATGAGGCCGTTTTCTTCGCTCAACACGATGGTGGGTCGGTACCGCGCCTCTACAAGGCGGCTCGCCACGATGCCGAGCACGCCTCGGTGCCACCCTTCGCCGCACACCACCGTGCAGCAACGGCCGGCCGGCTGTTCCGCCATTTGGGCCAAGGCTTCTTCCGTCATGTCCTCGTCGAGGTCGCGTCGCGCTTGGTTCATCGACTCCAGCTCGTAGGCCAGCTCGTACGCCGTGTTGTCGTCCGACGCCATCAACAGCTCGACGGCCTTCAGGGCGTGGCCCACGCGGCCGGCCGCATTGATCCGCGGCCCCAGGGTGAAGCTGATGTCTCGCACAGTGTTGGGCACGCGCTCGATGTTGGCCACCTGCAGCATGGTCCGGATGCCGGGCCGCATGGTCTTGCGCAGCTTCCGCATGCCGTGGTGGGCCAGGATGCGGTTTTCGCCGGTGATGTCCACCAGGTCGGCCCCGATGCTCAAGGCCAAAAGGTCGAGGTGGTCGTACACCGAGGACATGGTCAGTCCAATGCGGTTCACCAACGCAGTCAGCAACTTGAACGCAACCCCAGCTCCGGACAGCTCCTTGAACGGGTAGGTGCATCCTTCTTGCTTGGGGTTGAGCAAGGCGGTGGTGACGGGCAACGTGTCGGCCGGCAAGTGGTGGTCGCACACGATGGTGTCGATGCCGACTTCGGCCGCCGCCGCGAGGGCGTCAAAGTCTTTGGTCCCGCAGTCCAGGGTGATCAACACCGTGCACCCCGACACCTTGGCGCGTTCCACCCCCTTGGGTGAAACCCCGTAGCCTTCGCCGTAGCGCATGGGGATGTAAGGAACCACGGGAACTTGGAGCCCTCGGAAAAACGACGACACCATGGCCACCGATGTGGTGCCGTCGACGTCGTAGTCGCCGTACACCATGATGCGCTCCTTGCGCTCGATGGCTTTCATGATGCGGGCCACAGCTTTGTCCATGTCCTTCATCAAAAAAGGATCGTGGAGCTTCTCGCGGTTGGGGTCGAGGAAGTCGTGGACCGACTCCGACGAGGCCATGCCTCGCTGGATCAACAAGGATGCAACCAAAGGGCTGAGACCCGTGTCTTGTGACAGGCGTCCGACTTCTTGGAAGTCAGGGGCAGGCGCGGGTTTCCACTCGAGGTTGTCCATGGTGTTGAAGTTGTATCTTTCGGGCTGTCAAAATTACGCACATGAGCACTCCAAGTTCCTTCACCGCCGGTTTCGGACGCCTGTTTTTGGCTTCCTTGGCCATTTGCCTGTCTGCCATCACCTTGTCTGGTTGCTTGAACGACGACAACCTGATCGGTGAGAACTGCTACGACGAAATCTTGAACAACCAGGAAGAACTCGTCGACTGTGGAGGTCCGATTTGCGAGCCATGCGACCCGTGTGAGAACGGCGAATGGGATCCGTTGCTGGGAGAGCAGTGGGTGGATTGCGGCGGCAGCTGCGAGCCTTGCGCCACCAACTTCAACGGGGTGTTGGACGAAGGTGAAACCGGCATCGATTGCGGTTGCGAGGATTGCCCTGCTTGCCCAGAGCTCTGCGGAGACGGCCTGTTGAATGGCTACGAGCAAGACGTGGATTGCGGCGGCGTGGACTGTGAAGTCTGCCCCACCTGCGACGACGGGGAATTGAACGGCGACGAGACCGGCATCGACTGCGGAGGCAGCGATTGCGACCCTTGCGAATGCTTGTGCGACTGCACCAACGGCATCCAAGACGGGTTGGAAGATTACATCGATTGTGGAGGCCCCAACTGCGAGCCATGTGCTGCGGAGATCACTTGGAACTCCTACGGCATCCAATACTTCGGCGACGCCGCGGCTTCAGCTGAGATTGTGGGCACCAACCTCCAGATCCAAGGCACCAGCTTGACCGGCGCGCAGATTGGCTTTGTGATTGCCGAGCCCGTGGACGGATGGTACAACGGATACGTGGTGGCGTTGAACCCCTCGTCGTTGCCCCAAGCCGGCGCATACACGTCGACCGACGGCACGAACTACACCACGTTGATGGGGGGCAACACCACCTTCCAGATCAACTACATCGACCCCGTTTCAGGAGGGTACATCGTGGGCACGTTCAACGGCTCCATGCAGGACGCCTTGGGCAGCAGCGCCACGGTGAGCGGTGGATCCTACGCCATTCCAATCAACTGATCTGAAGCGGCACCACACTGACATTGCGCTGTGAATAAGGCGCATCCGAGAGCCCCCCTTGTGGGGGTTCTTCGTTTGAACTTCGTGGGACATGAATGTCTCTCTTTCTGCCCCTTGGGTCCAGCGGGCCCGTCTTGGAGTGTTGGCCTGCTCTGCAGCCCTGATGATGTCGTCGACCGGTTGCGTGACGTCCAAGCAATACGAAGCCCTTCAGGTTCAACTCGATGAGGCAGAATTGGAGAACACCGAGTTGCGATTGGCGCGTCAAGACGCCGAAATCAGCAGCCGAGAATTGGAGGGCAAGTTGTCTCGGCTGACTGGCGAAAACGATGCGCTGGCCGACGAGGCCAACATGTTGGGCACCGAATTGCAGCGGTTGCGTGACGAGGTGTCTCGTTTGACCGATTTGAACGAAGCCTTGACAAGCCAAAGCTCAGGCCGCTTGAGCGACATCGCCGAGGAAAACAGGCAGCTGTTGGAGGACGTCATGGCCATTCGCGAGGAATTGCAACGCCGCGAAGACGCCTTGAATCAACTGGAAAAGGACCTCAACGAGAAGTCGCGGTTGTTGGAGGCACGGAGCCAACGGGTGGAAGAACTCGAGTCGCTCCTGGAGGCCCGCGAGCGCGCGGCGGAAGCCTTGCGCGCCCGCCTGTCTGAGGCCTTGTTGGGCTTCCAGGGCAAGGGGCTCAACGTGGAGCAACGCAACGGCAAAGTGTACGTCAGCATGGAGGCCAAACTGTTGTTCTCCTCTGGAAGCGCGGAAGTGGACGTGGAAGGGCAAGCGGCCTTGACCGAATTGGCGGCCGTCGTGGCCGAGCAGAGCGACCTTGAAATTGTGGTCGAAGGCCACACCGACACCGACAAGGTGAGCCGAACCACCACCCCCAAGAACAACTGGGAATTGAGTGTGTTGCGCGCCACGGCCGTCGTCAACATCCTGTTGGCCAACCCAGGCGTGGATCCGTCCATGCTCGCCGCTTCAGGACGGAGCGAATTCCACCCCGTGGATCCAGAAGACAAGGCCAAGAACCGCCGCATCGAGGTCATTTTGGCCCCCAACTTGGACAGTTTGTTTGAGCTGATTTCAGATTGACCGACTGCGGCGTTCGCGCACGCCCCAGAAACCAAAAAAGCCACCTCATGAGGTGGCTTTTTCGTGGTTGCCCCACCAGGACTCGAACCTGGAAAAACGGTACCAAAAACCGGTGTGTTACCATTACACCATGGGGCATTCCGTTTAGGAAGGGCTAATATATGCAAGCCTAGGTAACTTCGTCGGACATGCAAGTTCAGAATTTCATCGACGGGGCCTTCTCTGGCACGTCCCAAGTCTTGGACAACGTGGCGCCTGGCACAGGTGAAGTGTACGGCACCATTCCACGGTCTGGGGCCCCGGAAGTGGCCCGCGCCATGGCGGCAGCCAAGGGCGCGTTTCCCGGTTGGTCTTCCACCCCTGTGGCGGATCGGGCAGCGTGTTTGGACAAGTTGGCGGACGCCGTTCAGCGACACGCGGCCACGCTTGCAGAGGCCGAGGCGAAGGACAACGGCAAGCCGGTGTCCCTCGCAAGCCACGTCGACATTCCACGCGCAGAAAAGAACCTCCGGTTTTACGCCTCGGGCATCCAGCACTACGCGAGCCAGAGCCACGCCATGGACGGGGAAGCCATCAACTACACCTTGCGCAAGCCGTTGGGGGTGGTGGCCTGCATCAGTCCTTGGAACTTGCCTCTGTACTTGTTCACGTGGAAGGTGGCGCCAGCCTTGGCGGCCGGCAACTGCGTGGTGGCCAAACCCTCGGAGCTCACCCCCGTCACGGCCTACCTCCTCAGCACGTGGATTGAGGAAGCTGGCTTTCCTCCCGGGGTGTTCAACGTCCTTCACGGCTTGGGCCCGGAGGTCGGCGAGGCCATGGTGACCCACCCCGACATCGCGGCGGTGTCCTTCACCGGTGGGACCCAAACGGGCGCGCGCATCGCGGGCCACGTGGCCCCCAAATTCAAGAAAATGAGTTTGGAGTTGGGCGGGAAGAACCCCGCCATCGTCTTTGCAGATGCCGACTTCGACGAGGCGCTGAAAACCACGTTGCGCAGTTCGTTTGCGAACCAAGGTCAAATCTGCTTGTGCGGATCTCGAATCCTGGTCGAACGCACGATCTACGACAAGTTCAGGGACGCCCTTGTGGCCAAGGCGTCGAAAATGGTGGCCGACTTGCCCTTGAAGCCCACCACCAAAATGGGGGCTGTCGTGTCGGAGGCGCACATGGAGAAGATTCTGGGCCACATCGCGTTGGCCAAGGAAGAAGGGGGCACTGTGTTGTGCGGCGGCCAACGTGTACACCCGGAAGGGGGAGAGGCCGGCTTTTACGTGGCACCGACGGTGATCGAGGGCTTGGGCCCGGATTGCCGCACAAACCAGGAAGAGATTTTTGGCCCAGTCGTCACGTTGCAGCCGTTTGACTCGGAAGAAGAGGCGTTGGCGCTGGCCAACGACACGCGTTATGGATTGGCCTCGACGGTGTGGACCACAGATTTGAAGCGCGCCCACCGCGTCGCTGCGGGCATTGAATCGGGCATCGTGTGGGTGAACACATGGTTGCTCCGAGACCTTCGGACGCCGTTTGGTGGCGTCAAGGCGTCAGGCCTTGGACGTGAGGGTGGCTTCGAGGCGTTCGAATTTTTCACCGAGCCTCAAAACATCTGCATCAAGCTCTGATCACTCTCCTTGGAGAAGGTTCAGCTGGGTTTGCATCGAATCCACTTGGGCCTGCAAGTTGAGCACCAACTGGAGCAAGTCTGAACCTTCGGCAAACAGACGGCCCGCGGCAATGACGTTGCCTGCCGTGTCCACTTGCAACGCGTCGCTGCGGTCGTCCTCCGCTTCCCCGTTGCCCACAGCAAACAACAACCCGCCTTGGTTCAAGGCGTTCCATTGACCGACCACCGTGCTGTTGGTTTGGTCGGCGGTGACGTTGTACCCGATGGCGCTGGCGCTGTTGGCAGATGCGGTGGCGTTGCGGCCTGAGGCGTGGCTGTACAATCCCGAGGCGGTGGAGCGGTACCCTTGGGCGTGAGATGCGATTCCGGTGGCGTCCGACTGGTACCCTTCGGCGTGTGCGTAGTTGGCGGACGCTTCGGTTTGGTACCCTTCCGCGTGGGAGGAACTGCTGGAAGCGACGGTGTAGTACCCTTCTGCGTGCGCAGCCAACCCTGAAGCTTCAGAGCCAAACCCTTGGGAGTGGGCGGCAGTCGATGTGGCGGTGGTGCCTTCGCCAATGGCGCTGGAACAGGTGGCCGTGGCGGTGCTGTTTTGGTTGGCCACGAACGAGTAGGTGCCGCTGGCCGTGCCCCCCCGTCCTGTCGCCGAGGCGTAGAGTCCAGAAGCCACATTGCCTTGGCCTTGGTTCAGGTTTTGGGTGATGCGCAAATCCCCGGTGACTTGGGCTTCAGGGCCCGATTGACCGAGAGGAATCACGTCGGCAAATGTGCTCACCCCCAAGGCGAGTCGCGCGCTGTCCAGGGTGCTGACCCCGGTCCCGCCGCCGGCGACAGGCAGGACGCCTGAAGGCAGGAATGCGGAACCGTACACGGAAAGGAATGCCAGAAGGTCTTCAGATCCGACGGTCCCGTTTTCGTTGGCGTCGGGGTTGTAGGGGAACGAACCTTGGGCCCAAGAACCCAGGGAAAACAGGCAAAGGGCCAGCGTCAACAACTGCTTCATGTCCCCAAGATAGGCACGCCCCCAAAAGAGAAGGCCACCCCGGAGGATGGCCTTCACTGATTCGGCATGTTTTCATTCGTGGGAGGGTCACTCTGTCAAGAGCAGTTTCTTGGTCGTGACAGAACCTGGGGCCGAAATGCGGATTTGGTACATGCCTGCACTCAGGCTGCGTGCGTCGATGTCCACGGTGTTCTGCCAGTTGGGGATCAACTCGCCTCGGAACACATCCTGCACCACGGCGCCACGCATGTCGACCAGTTCCACAACCACGTCCACGCGTTCCGTCGTGCCGAGGATGAGGAGGGTCAGCCCTTGCGTTGGGTTGGGGAACAAGGACTCCACAGAAATGGTCGAGCCTGGCGTGCCGAATCCCTGGTCGGGCTGCACCCCCGCCAACGGCATGCCGCTGAGTGGGTTCACGAGCTCTTCGCTGCTTTCGATGGTGTACTCGAACGTCGTTTCGTTGCCGGCGCAGTCGGTGGCGCAGTAGGTGAGCGTGGTGCTCCAAGACTCGATGAAGTCGAGGTCGCCGAACAAGTCACCCGAACCGTTGGCGGCGTTGGCCACGCCGTCCATCACCACTTCGCCGGTGTAATAGAACCACCCGCTGAAGCCGAAGTTGGCGTTCTTGTTGTTGGCACCGTATCCGAACTGGAACCCGAACAACTCGTTCGCAGGCTGGTGGCTCAGGGTCAAGTTGGTGCCTTCCAACGAACCAGAACCCACCACCGTTCCTCCGGTCATCACCGTGTAGAACCAGTCTTCGTGGTTGCCCAAGCCGCAATCGGACTTGTACGTCTCTTCGCCAGGCGTGGCGAGCCACTCTTCCCAAGTCATCAACTCTTCAAAGTCGGCTTCCACCAGCAACTTGGCCTCGGGGTCGTCGATCCGAGAGGTGGCCATCGTGACATGCACGGTGCCGTCCTCATGCCGTTCTGCGTTTCCGCTGTCGACCACGAAGTGTTCGCCGGCCATGAAGTTGAACAACTGCAGGCCAAACGCCTCCGGAATGTTGTCGCAAGTCATGCCATCCTCCATCACTGCAGGGGTCATGATGTTGCCTTCGGTCTCCCCTTCTTCAGTGGTGAAGGGGTTGTTGTCGCCTTGGGTTTCAACGCCCACGAGATAGGTCAAATCCAAATCTTGGCCCACCGCTGCACCCAACGCGAGGTTGAGCGCTTCGTTGGCCCCTTCGTCACACGCCACAGGGGTTCCACACAAGTCGTTCGCGACAGGGTCGAGCAACACAGGCAAGACCACCTCACCGAAGATGCTGTTGTAAGGCACGGTCACAGTGCCTCCGTTCTCCACGCCATCCAACCCGGTGAATTCGGGGACCGACGTGTCGGTCACTTCCACCGTTTGGCTGTGGCTGATGCTGTGTCCGCATCCGTCGTCGGCCACCCAAGTGCGTGTCAGGGTGTACACGTGGTCGCAATCGGTGCTGAGGGTGTCTTCGGTGAACACCACCACCACGTCGGCGCAGTTGTCCGAGGCCGTGAGGATGGCAGCCGCTGGCACCTCGTGGCACTCAACCAGGACGTCTGCGGGGAGCTCTCCGTTGAACACGGGGGCTTCCTCGTCGCTGACGGTGACGGTTTGGGTGCGAACGCTGGTGTTGCCGCAATCGTCCATCGCGGTGAACTTTCGCTCCAGCACGAAGGCGTTGGGGCAAGCCCCTGGAACGGTGTCCACTTCCAGCGTGATCGTGACTTCCGAGCAGTTGTCCGTGGCCGTGGCGTCTTCGAACACCAACACATCCGAGCAGGACGCGCTGTAATCGGACGGAATGTCCAGTTCAGGGCTGGTCAAGTCCTGAACCGTCAAGATTTGCGTGTGCGAGACGCTGTGTCCAGCGTTGTCCGTGGCGGTCCAAGTGCGCTCCAAAGTGTAACGCCCTGCACAATCTCCTGCGATTTCCGTTTCCACGAGCTCCACGGTGGCCACACCGCAGTTGTCGACCGCCTCAAGCATGTCGGCTGCGGGCACGGCGGAACATTCAGCCATGCCGTCGAGCGGCAAGTCGCCGACAAACACAGGGGGCTCGGTGTCGCTGACGGTGATGGTCTGGACGCCCGAAGAGCTGTTGCCGCACGCATCCACGGCTGTGAATTCACGGCGCACCACGTACGACTGGTCCCCTTGGATGGTGTCTGTCACCACCACCAATTCAGCACCTGGACAATTGTCCGAGAACACCGCGTCCGCCAATGGGTGAGGGTCGCTGCATTCTGCGCTGTAGCTCGCAGGAACGCTGAGCGTTGGTGCGGTGTTGTCCTGCACTTCAATGACTTGCTGCGCGGAGCTTTCGTTGCCACAGTCGTCTGTGGCCGTGAAGGTGCGAACAATGGTGAAGGTGTTGGGACATGCGTCAAAGCCGGGGATGGTGTCCACCTCCACGGAGATGTCAGGATCGGCGCAAGCGTCTGTGGCTGTCGCGTTGTCGTACACAATTTCCTGGTCGCATTCGATGGTGAAGCCTGCTGGAACGGTCAGCTCAGGAGCGGTGTTGTCCACGAGCAACACGCTTTGCTCGTACTGGGACACGTTGCCGCATTCATCGACTGCCGTGTAGAGTCGGAGGTAGCGTCCAGTGGGCTTCACACATCCGCCACTGATTTCGTTGTCCACCCACGTCAGGGTCACGTCGCCGCAGATGTCTTCCACCGTGACGTAGGACGCGTCCATGTCGAATTCGGTGCATTCAAACTCCAGTTGGAGGTCCCCTTCAAAGCTGGCAGGGGTGGTGTCTTCGATGATGAAGTTGCCTGTGAACGAGGCGCTGTTGCCACATGCGTCGGTGGCGGTGAAGACCACAGAGCGGCTTCCGGTGGACGCGCAGGTGGCCACAAATTCGCCTTCCTCGTGGCTCCAGACAGGCACGCTGCACACGTCAGAAGCGGTTGCGCCGGCGTGGTTGTCCAACCAAGCTTGGTATTCCGCCAAGTTGCCCGCCCCGTCGCATTCCACCGTCGCGTCCATGCCAATTTCGATGACAGGGACAGTGGTGTCGACGATTTGAATGGTTTGGGTTTGTGGGCCCGTGCTGTTGCCGCAGTTGTCTGAGGCGGTGAAGGTGCGGGTGACGGTGTACTCGTTCTCGCAGTCGCCGGCAATGGTGTCAGTGACTTCGGTGATCGTCACGATGCTGCAGGTCTCGTTCACTTCTGGCATCTCCAAAGGATGATCTGCGTCGCATTCCGCCGTGTAGTCGGCAGGGAACGACACAAACTCCATGAACGGCAGGAAGTTGACCGTGATGGTCTGCACGCCGACGGTGGTGTTGTCGCACGCGTCGGTCGCCGTGAACGTCCGTGTCACCACGTACTGGCAATCAAATTGGGTGGTGTCGGTCTCGGTGACGAGGGTCACGTCTCCGCAATTGTCAAACGCTTCGGCGTCATCCATGGGGTGCTCTGCACCACATTCTGCCGTGTAGCTCTCCGGAACAATCAAGGTTGGCGCCTCTTCGTCCGACACAATGATGATTTGCTGCGCGGTGGTTTGGTTGTCGCAATCGTCCGACGCCGTCCAGGTGCGGTACAACACGAATTGGTTGTCGCAGAACGAATCCACAGAATCCACAGCCAACGTGATGGTGACATTGTTGTCCGTTTCGTCGATGGCAGTCGCGTCTTCCAACACAATCTCGGAAGCACAGTTGTAGAAGGCGTTCAACGGGACAAAGTCAAAGACCGGTGGCGTGACGTCTTCCAATCGGATGACGACCTCACCTGTTCCGATGTTCCCGCAAGCGTCTGTGAAGGTGTACGTCCGAATGAACGTGGCCGCTTCCTCGTCGAAGTTGGGGTGAGACTGCAAGGCGCAACCTCCTGAGGTGGGCGCGTCGAACAGCGTGTACGGCTCCACGTATTCGCTGCAGTTGTCGGAGTACCACGCAGGCACTTCGCCCAAATCGCCCAACTCCTCCCATGGGGTGTCAGGGGGGTAAGCCCCGCCCACCACGTATTCATGCGCTGGAATCACAATTTCAGTGACCCCGACATGCTCTGGAGGGGTGGTGTCTTGGACATGCACGACTTGCACGTGTTCGTTGGTGTTGCCACACTCGTCCACCATGTCCCATGTCCGGGTCAGGGTGAATTCGTTGTCGCAAGAACCGTCGACGCGGACTTCCTCGAAGTTGACCGTCACCGGTCCGAGGTCGCAGTTGTCCACGGCCGTCAAGACGGCAGCGGGCTGCAGGTCTTGGCACTCCACGGTGATCTCAGCCTCTGGAATCTCTTCCACGAAGGCTGGTGGCGTGGTGTCCACAATGGTGATGAACTGGCTGGCTTGCTCCACGTTGCCACAGTCGTCGGCCGTCACAAACCTGCGCTGGATGACAAAGTTGTTGGGGCATGAACCTGGCAATGTGTCGACGCGCACCTCGAGGTAGGGGTCCGACGTGCAGTTGTCCACCACGAGGGCGTCCTCGAACGGATGCTCGTCGCTGCATTCTGCCGTGTAATCGGCGGGAATGGTCAAGACCGGCGCTTGGGTGTCGGTCACCTGAATCACTTGGGTGTGTGACACCGAGTTGCCGCAAGCGTCCTCCGCATGCCAAGACCGGGTGATGGTGTAGTTGCCTGGGCAGGCCGCATACCCAATGGTCTCGTTGAAGTCCACAGGGATTTGACCACAATTGTCAGTCACCGTGAGCACCGCAGCGTCAGGGGCGAACCCGCACTCCACTTCCATGTACTCTGGGGGCAACTCCTCGTTCCATTCAGGGTCGAGGGTGTCGACCACGGTGAAGGTTGCGGTGGTGGTTGCAGTGTGGCCACATGCGTCCGTGGCGGTGAAGCGCACGGTGATGGCTGCGTTGCCGCCGCACGTGACTGCGTATCCCGCAAGGTTGTTGGACCACGTGATGTCTCCGCAGTTTTCGGTGACCACGGCGCCACCTCCTGATGCGAGCCATGGGCCGAGTTCAGTGGCGTTGCCTTCTCCGTCGCATTCCACGAGGAGGTCATTGGCTTCGCTCACCACCACAGGGGCGGTGTTGTCTTCCACGACGATGGTTTGGACGTGAGAGGAAGCGTTTCCGCAATCGTCCTCGGCGATCCATTCCCGGCGGAGGGTGTATTCGTTGTCGCACACCCCTGGGATCACCGTCTCGCTGTATTGCATGACAATGTCTTGGCAATCGTCGGTGGCCGTGAAGACCTCAGCTTCTGGCACGTTGTCGCACTCCACGGTGAGGTCGGCCGCGAGCGCAGCCACATCTTCCACAAACAAAGGCGCTGTGTTGTCGACCACGTCGATGGTTTGCACGCGAGGGTCGGTGGCGTTGCCACACTGGTCGGTGGCTGTGAAAGTGCGGACCAACGTGTAAGACTGAGGGCAATCGCCCGCCAAGGTGTCCACCGTGATGGTGATGTCGGCTGGGCCGCTGCATCCGTCCATGGCAGTGGCGTCGTCCAACGGACGCGTGTCGCTGCACTCGGAGACCAAATCTTCAGGGAAGAAATCCCAGCTTGGGGGCGTGGTGTCTACGATGGTGATGGTATGGACTTGCGTTGCAGCGTTGCCGCAATTGTCCGTGGCGGTGAATGTCCGCACAATGCTGTACGACCCGGGGCACTCGCCTGGCACCTCCACACGGTCTTCCACAATGGCAATGTCCGCCGCGTCAGAGCAGTTGTCCGTGGCGGTGGGCTCAGGGAACACTTCCTCCCCACATTCCACGGTCACGTCGGCGGGGAAGTTGACAAACTCTGGCGCCACCTCGTCCACCAAAGTGATGAACTGAATGAACGTCTCCACGTTTCCACACGCGTCGGTGGCGGTGTACACCCGTGCAAACTGTCCGACAGGTTCGACGCATCCGCCGGCTGTTTCGTTGGTTTCCCAAGTCAAGTCAAAATCGCCATACGCTTGGCTTGCGGTGATGTACGAGGTGGATTCGTCGTACGCGTCGCACGCCACGTCGATGTCGTCGTCCCCTTCCAAGGTCGGTGCGGTGTTGTCCTCCAAGGTGATGACCTGCACCTGGTTGTGCACGTTGCCACAGATGTCCGACACGGTCCATGTCCGCTCGATTTCATAGGAACCTTGTCCTTCGATTCCGCAGAGCCACATGGGTTCACTGTCCACGAAGGAGGGGGTCAAATCCGAGGTGTAGTTGGCGCAGTTGTCGGAAGCCACGGGCAGCTCACCCACCGCTTCAGGGGCGTAGTCGGCGTTGCCGCTGTCGTCCAACTCGAGCGTCACGTCCTCAGGGAAGTACAAGAATTCTGGGGCGGTTTCGTCCACCACAGGGATGAACTGCTCGGCGTAGGACACGTTGCCACATTCGTCGGTCGCGGTCCATTGACGGTACCACGTTCCGGCACATCCGCCGCCCAACAACACCGCCTGCACGTCAAACGTCACGTCGCCGTTGGTTTCGTCCACGGCTCCGCCGGCATTCACCATGAATTCGGGGTCGGCCATGAGCTCCGCCAAATCGGCCGAACACTCCATTGGGTCCAAGGACTCGTTGGGGTTGGCCCACACGGGGGCTTGCGTGTCCACGAGGACCACCTTTTGTTCTGCGGTTGCGGTGTTGCCACAGGGGTCCACCACCGTGTACACACGGTCGTACACCAAGTCACCAGAAATGCCCAAGCATGGCTCGACGTTCGGGGTGACGGCGACGTCTTCCCAAGTCACGGTCAAGCTGGCGCCTTCGCCAAGGAGGCATGCGTCCAACACCCAGAATTGGGCTTGGATTTCTCCCACAATGGAGTCTTGCATGTCGGCAGTGACCACCATGCTTCCGTTGCCTCCGTAGTTGGTGTGCTCCACCTCAAAGACGTAGGAGGCCCACAGGTTGGGCGCTTCGGTGTCGGACACCGTCAACGTGAAGTTTTCAATGGTCACGTTGCCGCAGCGATCCACTGCGGTGATTTCGCGGTTGATGGTGTAGCAAGGCCCTTCGTCGTTCACGACCACCTCGGTGTCCACCCACGAAACTTCCACATCGGAGTCGATGTCGTCGCCAGCCAACGACCAAGCGTCGGTGGCCACACCAGACCAAACCCCGTCGGTCTCGCTCCAATCCACAAGGCTGCAGTCGGTCACGGTCAGTCCGAACGCGGCGTCTTCGCTGTAGGCTCCACAGGACATGTCCAACAAGGAGTCGTCGAGCTCAAGCACCGGTCCCTCGTCGTCGGTGGTGTGAAGGGTTTGCACGAAAGTGGTTTGGTTGCCGCATCCGTCCACGGCGGTGTAGGTCCGGGTGATCAAGCCGTAGGGGCTGCACCCTTCTTCCTCCACGGTTTGGGTGAAGGTCAAATCGACACCGGCACAGTCTACAGGCTGCACAGGCACCGCATTCAAGTCGCCGCAAGAGATGCTGACGTCGGCAGGAACGTTGTCGAAGGACGGACCCTGTGTGTCCTGCACTGTGATGATCTGCGTGTGCTGCGCCACGTTGCCAGCGGCGTCTGTGGCCGTCCAGGTGCGGTTGACTTGGAATTGCGTGCTGCACGCCCCGTCGATGACTTGCTCGAAGAATTGAACCGAGCCACAGAGGTCGTCGGTGGAGGTGTTGCAGCCAGGGTAATCGGGGTTCCAGTCGGAACAGTTGTCGTCCACGTCGACGCAAGGCACCTCGATGAACCAATCGGCGCAGTCCGCACCGACAATGTCGCTCCACTCCAAGGTCACGTCCTCGGGGGCACCCAAGAAGACAGGCGCGGTGGTGTCCACGCGCTCCCAGAGTTGTGAGGCCTGCTGTGAGAAGCCGGCCACGGGGTCGACCGCGGCATACACCAATTCCACGTATTCTCCGTCGCAAACAGGCGCGGAAATTTCAGGCGCTGTGGCGTCGGCAATGATGTCTCCAGTCAATCCAGACACAGGCGTGCCGTTCAAGACACCCTGCCAGCCAAACCAACCACCAAACCCGTATTCGCAGTTGTGGTTGTTGGCCCCGTTGCCAAGCTGGAATCGCTTGGTTTGCGAAGCAGGCATGTGGTTCAGGTAAAGCTCACCAGCCATGGACCCTGTTCCGACGAGGCGGGACATGGTGTTTTTCAAGCTGTACACCTCCATTTGGGCGGCGTCGATGTCGCAATCGTTCTGGGACAACAAGCTCGCGCCGGCTTGGGCTTCGAGCCATTCGGCGGCGTTTTGTTCCGATTCGAAGTAGATGTCCACGTCGAAAGAAATGGAAGGGTCGTCCGCGTTGATCACCGAGCCTTTCAGGTGGGCCGTGCCGGAGCCGTGGTAACGGGTCAACGTCAATGGGTTGGCAGGGTCTTCCAAGAAGTAATCCGAGGGCGCACCAGTTTGAACCGCCAGCCCGTAGATGCGCAACACAGCGTCGGGTCCGGGCCCGTCGGCGGTGGTCAGCGTGTGCGTGGACATGCCCAACTCCGTGAAGGCGTTGACGCTGCAGAAGACGTCGGTTTGGTCGCAAATGTTGAGCGCCTCAGCCTCGGGGTCGCATGTCAAAGGCAAATCCTCGGCGC
This sequence comes from Flavobacteriales bacterium, assembly GCA_049627085.1. GTDB lineage: Bacteria > Bacteroidota > Bacteroidia > Flavobacteriales_D > Sanyastnellaceae > UBA11663. Next base: position 24,832 of record JBMZWX010000014.1, read on the forward strand.
ATTCCACAGTTTGGTCGGTCAACCCATTCAAAAAGTCGGAAGCGCAGAAGGTCTCCACGTCGTGGTTGACGCTGAAGCAGCAGGTGGGGTCCACGTTGATTTGCTCCGCGTATCCGAAGGCGTCCATTTCAATTTGGAGGGTGTCGCAACCTCCGTCGTAGAAGTGCAGCAACGCTGTGCAATTGCAAAGGTCCTCGGCCCACTCACCCATGATGACTTCGGAGCCGTCGACCACCGCGTTCATGTAACCGCTGGCGGACAGCACGACTTGGAAGTCGTTGGTCAACCCAGGGGCGAATTCGTCTTGCCCACAAGTCGAAGTGATTCGGATGGGAAGGTCGTTGAAATCAGTCCCGCAGAAGTAGCCCGCACCAGGGCCGTTGCACACCCCGCACTCGTCGAATGCACCAACGCAGTCGTCCAAATCGTCGCAGATGCCATCCTCGTCCTCGTCGGCCAAGCAAGTGCCTCCGCACACGCCAAGGGCGTCTTCGAAGATGCAGCTGCCGTCGTTGGTGTTGGCCTCAGGATCGTAGTTGCAGGCCGTGGGGGCGTTGCAACCGGGGACGGCGGCGATGCAAGAGCCGTCGTCGTAGAACACAGAAGCCGGGTCGTAAGCCATGTAGTTGATGGCGTCAGGGTCGGTGCAAGCGCCGCATTCGCCGTTGCCCGAGCAAAGCGGGAAGGTCATGCGGATCTCGCTGTTGGGGTCTCCGTTTTCAAAAATCTGCACCGTCAATTGGCCCGAAAGCGTTCCAGAGGTGGTGATTTGGGCCACGGGGACTTTGAGGTCGGCGTGGTTGCCGGCAATTCCGCTGTGCGTTCCGTCGCCATTCACGTCAGGCAGGTTGTACCAGGCAAAACCAAACACGTCACCCGCCGTGTTGATGTTGGACCCCATTGGATTGGCCCCTTCGAATTCGCTTTCGTAATCCACCTCGCCTGGTGACGTTTCAGGGTGGTTGCCTTCGGCCGTGGTGGCGCCAAGCGTGAGGTAACTGTCAAACGCCAACTCAGGGAAGGTCCCAAACACAGTTGGGTTGATGCCGCTGGCGTTCCAGCCGAGGTTTGCTGGGTGGTTGTACCAACCGCCAGACGTGGACTCCAAAACCATGGGGTTGTCCGCATCTCCACTGCACGAGCTCAAGAAGTCGTCGTCGTTGAGCATGTGCATCGACAAGCGGTAGGTGGTTTGGCCAGCCAGCTCGCCCTCCGCGTGGATGGCAATTTCCTCCACCTCCAGCCAGTAGCCCAGGGGGGCGTCGGTGGAGCTGGTCACGACATTCGACAATTGCGGCGCGGCGCTGAGTGTCAAGCAAGACAGCGCGAAGCAAAGGATGAAAGTCAAGGAATTCTTCATTGTCGAGAAGACTTGGTGAGGTTGTGCGAACGAAGCATTCAACTTCAATTCACGGGGCGTGCAAGGGGTTGCGGTTCGCTTGGCACGGTCCCGAAGGGAGTTCAGTGAGTCGTTCATGTTGGGTGTCGACGGCATATGGTCCATCTCATGCGAAAATAACACATAAACCTGAACAAATCAAACATAAATCTTGATTCGTCGGGTGAATATGCTTTTTGGTCAGTTTCCCAAATTTACGAAAGCCACACCGCGTTTAAAACCAGAGTTTTAGACATCATGTCCACATGAAAAAGCCCCCGGAAAGGAGGCTTTTTGAAGGGAGGATTTGGAGGTGTTACGCGACCACGTTCACGATCCGCCCAGGCACCACAATGACCTTGCGAATGGACTTGTCTCCGAGCTGTTCCAGCGTCTTGTCGTGGGCCCGGATGAAGGCCTCGACGTCAGGTGGTGGCATGGACGCGGCCAGCTCCACTTTGAAGCGAACCTTGCCGTTGAACGACACGGGGTAGGTCACCGAGTCTTCCACCAAGAATGCGCTGTCGGCCACGGGCCACGGTGCGTCGAGGACCGAGGCTGCACCGCCTGCGGAGGCCCAAAGTTCTTCGGCCAAGTGCGGGGCATACGGGCTCAACAAGACGGCCAATGGCTGGAGGGCGTTCTGCCCCAATCGACCTTCAACCGAAGAGAGTTCATTGACGGCAATCATCAGGGCGCTGACCACGGTGTTGAAGGCGTGGCGGTCGAGGTCGTCCGTGACTTTCGCAATGGCCTTGTGGACGATGCGAAGGGCCTCCTCTGAAGCGTCGGCGGGCATGTTGCCCTCGGCAAGGGCTTGGGTGTACAGGCGTTGCGTCTTGCGCAAGAAGTTGTGGACCCCGCTGATGCCTTGGGTGTCCCAGGGTTTGTGCTGGGTGAGTGGCCCCAAGAACATTTCGTAACAGCGCAAGGTGTCGGCGCCGTAGCGCTCGACCAAATCGTCCGGCGTTTGCACGTTGTACTTCGACTTGGACATCTTCTCGACCTCGTGGCCGCAGAGGTAGGAACCGTCGTCTTCCAAGATGAACTCTGCCTGGGCGTATTCCGGCCTCCAGGCGCGGAACCCTTCGAGGTCCAGCTTGTCGTTGTCCACGAGGTTGATGTCCACATGGAGCCGCTGGGTGGCGTGGGCCTTGCGTTGGCTGGCCGTCACAAACGTGTCGGTGCCTTGGATGCGGTACACGAAGCTGGAACGTCCCAAGATCATCCCTTGGTTGATCATGCCTTTGAACGGTTCATCGAAGCCGATGTGTCCCAGGTCGTGCAGGAATTTGGTCCAAAAACGTGCGTACAGCAAGTGCCCGGTGGTGTGCTCGGCCCCGCCGACGTACAGGTCCACCTGGCCCCAGTAATCGCTTTTGTCGCGGGCGCAAAACTCCGTCTCGTTGTGGGGGTCCATGTAACGCAGGAAGTACCAGCTGCTTCCCGCCCAACCGGGCATCGTGTTGGTCTCCATGGCGTCGCCCTGGAACACCGGCCAGTCCTCCTTTGCGGCGCGCGCCAGCGGCGGTTCGCCGTCTTCGGTGGGCAGGTACGCGTCCACTTTGGGAAGCGTCACGGTGGCGTCGGTGATGCGTTTGGCCACGCCTTGCTCGTACTTGATGGGGAAGGGTTCACCCCAGTATCGCTGACGGCTGAAGACCGCGTCTCGGATGCGGTGGTTGATGGTCCGCGAGCCCACGCCTTGTTCTTCCACCCAATCGATGGCCAACGGGATGGCGTCTGCGGCTTTCATGCCGTCCCATTCGCCGCTGCCACAGAGGATGGCCCCTTTGTCGGTGCACACGGCTTCTTGCGTGTCGACCCCTTCGAAGATGGCCGGGATGTCCAGCCCAAAGTGCGTGGCGAATTTCCAGTCTCGTTCGTCCCCTGCCGGCACCGCCATGATGGCGCCCGTGCCGTACCCGGCCAAGACGTAATCGGCGATCCACACAGGAATCAACGCGCCGGAAATCGGGTGCACGACGTGACCCCCTGTGAAGACCCCAGAGATGGATTTGTCGCCCTGCCGGTCCCGCTCAGATTTGAGACCTGCAGCGGTGACGTAGGCGTCCACGTCTTGGCGCTGCGCGTCCGTCGTGAGCTGGGCCACCAGGCCGTGCTCTGGCGCGAGGACCATGAACGACACGCCGTGCAGGGTGTCGGGGCGGGTGGTGAAGACTTCAACTTCGGCGCCCGACGCGTCCGGTTTTCCTTGGTCGTCGGCGACTGCAAACCGAACCGAAGCCCCCTCTGAGCGTCCAATCCAGTGGCGCTGCGCATCCTTCACGCTGTCGGTCCAATCCAAGCCGTCCAAGCTGTGGAGCAAGCGGTCTGCGTAGGCGGTGATGCGCATCATCCATTGGCGCATGGTCTTCTTCACCACGGGGTGTCCGCCACGTTCGGACAGGCCGTCCTTGACCTCGTCGTTGGCCAGCACCGTGCCGAGAGCAGGGCACCAATTGACTTCGCTGTCCGCGAGGTACGCGATCCGGAAGGCCATGAGGACCTCGGCGCGCTCCTGCTCGGACATGCTGTCCCAGTCGGTGGCCGTGAAGGTTCCGTCGAAATGGGCCCCAAAATGCGGGAAGCTCAGGCCCTTCCACCAGTTCTCGTCGCACGCGGCGTGGACGTTGAAGTTGCCATTCTCCGCGAAGGCTTCGGCGAGTTCAGCGATGGGGCGCGCCTTTTGGGCTTCAGTGTCGTACCAGCTTTCGAACAGCTCCCCAAAAATCCACTGGGTCCACTTGTAGTACGAAGGGTCGCTGGTGCGGACTTCCCGGGACCAATCGAAGCAAAATCCGAGCTGTTCCAATTGGTCGCGGTACCGGGCGATGTTCTGCTCGGTGGTGATGGCGGGATGTTGGCCGGTTTGGATGGCGTATTGCTCCGCCGGAAGGCCAAAGCTGTCGTACCCCATCGGGTGAAGGACGTTGAAGCCCTTGTGACGCTTGTACCGGGCGTAGACATCGGACGCGATGTATCCGAGCGGGTGTCCCACGTGCAAGCCCGCCCCGGAAGGGTAGGGGAACATGTCCAACACGTAGTATTTGGGTTTGGAAGTGTCTTCGGTCACCTTGTAGGCGTCAGAATCTTTCCACGTGCGTTGCCATTTGGCTTCAATCGCCCGAAAATCGTAGTCCATGCGGCAAAGTTAACGCCCCAAACTCGACCTTCGCTTGCGATGAACCCCCTGAAATCACTGGATGTGGGAGGCCGTGTTCCGCCGCTGTTGCAAGGGCTCGGCCGGGCCATTTGGCCGGGCACGATGTGGTCCGTTCAAGGGTCGGATGCGGTGCATTTGACCTTCGACGACGGGCCGGACCCGACGGTCACCCCGTGGCTGTTGGACGTCCTGGCCCAACACGAGGCGAAGGCGACCTTTTTTGTGGTGGGCGACCAGGCGGCCAGGCATTCGGACATCCTTGAGGCAGTGAAGGCGGCGGGCCACGCCGTCGGAGGGCACACCATGCGTCACGAGCGGGGTTGGCGCACCCCCACCACCCCATACGTGCAGTCGGCCCTGGATTCCATGGATGGACTGCAGCCGTTGTTCCGCCCTCCCTACGGGAAAATGACCCCGGCCCAAGCACGGTGCATCGCGGCACATGCAGACCTCATCATGTGGGACGTGCTGAGCGGAGATTATGCCCTGGAGGTGGGACATGCGCAGGAAGTGGCCTCGGCCCAGGCCCGGCTCCGACGGCGCACCAAGCCAGGAAGCGTGGTCGTGTTTCACGACAGCGCCAAGCATGCGGCAGGGCTCCAGGCGTTGCTGCCTGACTACCTCGCGTGGTTGTCTCAGAAGGGCATCCCGATGAGGGCGATCAGCCCTTCTCCGAGGCGGCGGCTTCCCGAAGGAGCTTGAGCTTGGCCTTGATTTCGTCGATCTCGCGCTGGTACCCGCGGATGGTCTTCTGTGCTTGTTCGCGGATCGATTCCGCGCCCTTGCCTGTGAAGCGTTCCATGTTCTCCTCAGTCGACGTGATGCGCTGCTGAAGGCGGCCAATCTTGTCGCGCAGGATGCTCTGCTCTCGACGCAAGTCACGAGAATCGCCCGAGGCGAGCTTTTCGATGCGCTTGGAGTAGGTCTGCACGCTGCGTTCTGAGCGGGCCGCGCTCAGGGCGTCGTAGTGCTTGTCCATGGCGGTGCGGAACCGTTCCATGATGCTTTCGAGGCTCTTTCTGGGGATGAAGCCAATCTCGCGCCATTCGGTGCTGAACGCCTTCAACGTCTCGAGGTCCGCATTCCGGTTGTCGGAAAGGGTGAACGCCTCGATCTTCTCCAACAACGCCTGCTTCAAGGCCAAATTCGCCTTCTCCTCCTTGCTTCGGTCTGCGAACTGGGCCTTTTTGGCCTTGAAGAACACATCCTGGGCGGAGCGGAAGCGCTTCCACAACTTGTGTTCGTCGCCTGGCGCGCAGGGTCCTGCTGCCTTCCAAGCTTGTTGCAATCGGACCATGGCGTCGGACGTGGCTTTCCAATCGGTGCTGGACTGAAGCGCTTCGGCGTCTTCGATGAGCTTGACCTTCTTCTCTTTGGCCACTTTGCTCGAAGCCTTGACGCGGTCGTAGAACACCTGCTTGCGCTCAAAGAACACGTCGGCCGCCTCGCGGAATTGGCCCCAAAGGGCTTCGTTGTGCTCCTTGCCCGCAAAGCCCACGGCTTTCCACTGGCCTTGCAAGTCGACGACTTTTTTGGTGGCGGCTTGCCAGCCTTTGTGGTCGTTGACGTCCTCCGTCAAGACTTCCTGGAGGGCGGTGATGAGGGCTTCCTTTTGGGCTTTGTGCACCTCAAACTGGGCGCGGATGCCATCGTAGTAGGATTTGACGGCGTCGAAGGTTTCGCGCGTCAGCCCAAAGAACGTGTCCGCCAACTCTTGGTAGGTCTCCCGCGGCGAGGGCCCCACGTCGAACCACTGCTTTTGAAGGCCTCGCGCCAGCGTCTCGCGCTCCTTGAGGTCCTCGATGGTGGCGAGCGTTTTGGCTTGCTCGATCAACCCTTGCTTCAACACCAAATTCTTCTGCAAGTCATGCTCTTGAAGCTGCTTGTAGATGTTGATGTTGTAGAAAAACTCGTCGCGGAGACGGTGGTATTCGTCGTGGACCTCCTTGTAGCGGTCGCCGGGCACGTCGCCTGTGGCCTCCCATTTCTCGCGCACCTCGTTGAACCTCGCGAACGCCGCCCCGATGTTTTCTTCCTCTTGGATGGTCTTGCGCAGCTCGTCGATGAGTGCGGTCTTCACCTCGAGGTTGGCCCTTTGCTCTTCTGCAATGCGCTGGCGCCAAGCCTTTTCACGTTCCTTGAATTGGGTCACCAAGTCGTTGAACGTCAATTCTTCAGGGCTGGGCTTGAATTCGAATTTCTCGTCGGCTTCGTGTTCTTCTTTCTCCCAAGCGTCTCGCTGGGTGCGGAAGTCTTCTTGAATCAGACTGCGAAAGGAATCGATTTCGGTGCGCACATCCTTGCGGATGGCCTCCAAATCCTCGTTGGTCAAGAGGGTTTGGATACGTTGCAAAATTTCTGACCGCATGGCGGTAAAGTTGAGGTTGTTGAGGGCCGCAATTTACGGGGTTTTGATGCACCTTCCGTGTGTGGAAAGTGAATTGAAGGAGCCCAAACCCCCTGCAGCCGTGCTCGAGCGCATGCGGGCGTGGTGCGGGATGAGGGACCGGTCGGAGCGGGAAGCGGAAGAGAAATTGAAGGGCCTGCTGGCGAAGATGGAACCCCTGCCGGCGGCCACACTCAGGGCGAAATGGATGTGCGACTGGATGGACCTCCTTGTGGAGGAAGGAAGCCTGGACGACGCCCGCTGCGCGGACTCGTACGTGCGGGTGCATTTGGAACACAAGTCATGGGGACCCCTGAAGATCAAGGCGGGCTTGTCCGCGCGGGGGGTGGCACGCATCCACATCGACCGGGCGTTGGCCCAATTCGACGAGGACCGCTGGCAGCGAGAAGTGGACGCCTTGGTGGCCCGCAGGGCGGACGAGTTGGCGACACGCCGGCCGCGGGTGGTGCGGTGGTTGTTGGGCCGTGGCTTCCCCCAGCGCATGGTGCTCAACGCCCTCGACCGCACGGGGCAAGGCTGAGCTCCAAGGCTTGGGCCGGGGCACGTACTTTTGTCCCATGTTGACGATGGACCAAATCGCAGCCTTGGGCAAGCGCGTGGACGAGTTGAAAGGCTACCTCGGCGTGGAGCAGAAGAGGATGGAAATTGCCGAGGACGAGAAGCTCACCCAGGACCCTGAGTTTTGGAACGATCCCAAGGAGGCGGAGAAGGTCATGAAGCGCATGCGGACCAAGAAGGGGTGGGTGGAATCGTACGACAGCTGCGCCTCTGCCGTGGAAGACGTCACGGTGCTTCACGAATTCATGAAGGCCGGTGAGGCGGAAGAATCTGAGGTCAACGCGGCCTTCGAATCGGCCCAAACCGCCGTGGAGGAGCTTGAGTTCAAGAACATGCTGAGCGCGGAAGAGGACAGCCTGAATGCCGTGATGCAAATCACGTCGGGCGCCGGCGGCACTGAGAGTTGCGATTGGGCCTCCATGCTCATGCGGATGTACCGGATGTACGGCGACAAGAACGGCTTCAAGGTCAAGGAACTCGACCTTCAAGACGGCGACGTGGCTGGCATCAAGCAGGTGACCATGGAATTCTCCGGGGACTTTGCGTTTGGCATGTTGAAAGGGGAAAACGGGGTGCACCGCCTCGTGCGCATCAGCCCGTTCGACAGCAACGCCCGACGCCACACCAGCTTCGTGTCCGTGTACGTCTACCCCTTGGTGGACGACACCATCGACATCCACGTCAACCCGGCCGACATCACTTGGGAAACCTTCCGCTCCGGTGGGGCAGGGGGACAGAACGTGAACAAGGTGGAAACAGGTGTTCGCTTGCGCCACGCGCCGACGGGCATCATCATCGACAACACCGAAACCCGTTCCCAGCTCGGCAACAAGGAAAAAGCCATGCAGCTCTTGAAATCGCAGCTGTACGAAATGGAGATCGCCAAGCGCAACGAGGCCCGTGCTGAGATTGAGGCTGGCAAAAAGAAAATCGAGTGGGGCTCGCAGATTCGGTCTTACGTGATGCAGCCTTACAAAATGGTCAAGGACGTCCGCACCGGACACGAGACCTCCAACGTCGACGCCGTGATGAACGGCGACATCGACGGGTTCCTCCGTGCCTACCTCATGGGAGAGGGCGCCGGAGCCGACCACAGCGACGACGTGTGACCGCCGCCTTTTCATTGACAGACCCGACCACTTCATAATCCCACAGACCATGTCGACCCGCATCGAAAAAGACACCCTTGGTGAAGTTCACGTCCCCGCGGACAAATACTGGGGCGCCCAAACCGAGCGTTCACGCAACAACTTCAAGATTGGCCCGGTGGGGTCGATGCCCATGGAGGTGGTGCGTGCCTTCGCCCACTTGAAGCGGGCCGCGGCCCTGACCAATGCCGAACTCGGGGTGTTGGACGTCGGCAAGAAGGACTTGATTGTGGCGGCGTGCGAGGAAATCCTCGCCGGCAAGCTTGACAACCAGTTTCCCTTGGTGGTGTGGCAAACGGGGTCAGGCACCCAAAGCAACATGAACGTGAACGAGGTCGTGGCGAACCGCGCCCACGTCTTGGCGGGTGGCGTCTTGGGCCAAGGCGACCGTCCTGTCCACCCGAACGACGACGTGAACAAGAGCCAAAGCTCCAACGACACGTTCCCCACCGCCATGCACATCGCAGCCTACAAGGCTGTGGTGGAAACCACCCTCCCTGGGGTGGAGCGGTTGCGCGACGCGCTGCAGGCCAAGGCCGAGTCGTTCCACGACGTGGTGAAGATTGGCCGCACCCACTTGATGGACGCGACGCCTCTGACGCTGGGTCAGGAGTTCGGCGGGTACGTGGCCCAGTTGGAGTTTGGGTTGAAAGCCTTGCGCAACACCTTGCCCCACTTGGAGCAGCTGGCCTTGGGCGGCACGGCCGTCGGCACCGGAATCAACACCCCCGAGGGGTACGACGTCCGGGTCGCCGCGCACATCGCCGCGTCCACCGGCCATCCGTTCGTGACCGCCGAGAACAAATTTGAAGCCCTCGCGGCCCACGACGCCATTGTGGAGACGCACGGCGCCTTGAAGCAACTCGCCGTCTCGCTGAACAAAATCGCCAACGACATTCGCATGATGGGCTCCGGCCCGCGTTCAGGCATTGG
>JBMZWX010000015.1:0-33995 GCA_049627085.1 Flavobacteriales bacterium
CCACAACCACAGGGCCGCAGAGATCGCCGGCGGTGGCGTTCTCGCTCAACACAGCTTCCAACTCCTCCGCAGAACACTCAATGGTGAGGTCAGCAGGCACGTACGTGAAGTCTGGTGACGTGGTGTCTTCCACAGTCACAACCTGAACCACGGTGCTGAAGTTGCCGGCGTCGTCGGTCGCGGTGAACGTGCGGGTCACGGTGTAGTTGCCCAACGCGTCGGTCAAGCTGTACTCATTCACGTACTCCACAACCACAGGACCACAAAGGTCTCCAGCGGTGGCGTTTTCGCTCAACACGGCCTCCAAGTCTGCAGAAGAGCACTCAATGGTGATGTCTGCTGGAACAGTCAAGAAGTCAGGCGCCGTGGTGTCTTCCACAGTGATCACCTGCACCGCCTGTGAACTGTTGTTCGCGTCGTCGGTCGCAGTGAACGTGCGCGTGATGGTGTAGTTGCCCGTGGCGTTGCCTGGGGTGATGACCGTGGCCACGTCGATGGTCAAGTCAGAGCAAGTGCGTGCGTGCACGAAGCTCACATCCGCACGAACGTCGTTCACCTGGTCGCCACCTGGGAAGATCTGGGCGCGGAACTGACCGCTGATGTCCCCGTCCGTGGTGAGCTGAGCCACCAAGATGCGCCCGCTGGCTCCCGCCGTGCCGTTGTCGGCGTAAGGCAAGGTGTACCAACCGCTGCCAAGGCCGTCGCTCACAGAAATGCTCGAACCTCCTTCGAAGGCGTCCTCCCAAGAGCCTGGCATCAAATCAGCAGCCTCTTCGCCCATTTCAGGAGCTTGGGTCAAGCCCACAGTCACGTAGCTGTCGAAGGCCAACTCAGGAACCATGTCGAGCATGGCGCCGTTGATGTCACTCGGGGTCGCTCCACCCAACGCGTGCTGGTAGAAGCTGGTCGTGGTGTTCAATTCCAAGGCAAACTCGTCGTTGCCAGACAAGCTGGTCAACACGTCTCCCTCGGCCACGTCCAAGTAGACGCGGTAGGTTTCCATGCCGGCCAATTCGCCGTAAGCGTGCGCCTGCACCAATTCAAGGCTCAAGCCGACGCCGTCCACACTGGACTCCACGTCGAACGCATCCTCGCACACCTGACAAGCGTCCACCGCGAAGGCGTCCTCCATCGGAAAGTAGTCAGAGCACTCCACGGTGTAGTCCTCAGGAACCACAGTGAATTCTGGCGCTGTGGTGTCTTCCACGGTGATCACTTGCGTGCCCACGGTTTCGTTGCCACAGTCGTCGGTCGCAGTGAAGGTGCGCTCGATGGTGTAGTTGCCGGCAGCGTTGCCTGGCACAATCTCAGTCACCAAGTCGATGGTCAAATCAGAGCAAGTGCGGGCGTGCTCGAAGCTCAAGTCTGCACGCACGTCGTTCACCTGGTCTCCACCTGGGAACAACTGGGCGCGGAACTGACCGCTGATGTCACCGTCCGTGGTGAGCTGAGCCACCAAAATGCGGCCGCTCTCGTCGATGGTTCCGTTGGAAGCGAATGGCAACGTGTACCAGCCACTGCCCAAACCGTCGTTCACAGAGATGCTGGATCCAGCTTCGAAGGCAGCCTCCCATGAGCCAGGCATCAAATCTGCAGCCTCCTCTCCCATGCCAGGAGCTTGGGTCAAGCCCACGGTCACGTAGCTGTCGAAGGCCAATTCAGGAACCATGTCGAGCATGGCGCCGTTGATGTCGCTTGGGGTGGCTCCTCCCAGCGCGTGCTGGTAGAAGCTGGTGGTGGTGTTCAACTCCAAGGCAAATTCATCGTTGCCAGACAAGCTGGTCAACACGTCGCCTTCAGAAGCCTCGAGGTACACACGGTAGGTCTCCATGCCAGCCAACTCACCCTCGTGGTGGGCTTGCACGAATTCCAAGCTCAAGCCAACGCCTTCCACTGTAGAAGTGTGGTCGAACGCGTCGTCGCACACTTGACAGTTGTCGTAGGCGTACGCATCCTCCATGGGCATCTCGTCCGAACATTCCACAGTGTAATCCTCAGGCAAAGTCAACACAGGGGCAGTGGTGTCTTGAACCGTGATGATCTGCACCGCAGAGCTGCTGTTTCCAGACTGGTCCACCGCCAAGAACGAACGGCGAATCTTGTAGGTTCCCGCACACTCCACGTCGATGATTTCTACAGTCTCTGTGAAGTCCACCGCGCTGCAGTTGTCAGAGTACTCTGCTGCCACTTGAGGAATGTCGTCTGAGCATTCCACTGTGTAGTCCGCAGGGGTCCACAGCTCAGGCGCGGTGGTGTCTTCGACCACGATGATTTGGGTTGCAGTGGTGCTGTTGCCGCAATCGTCAGTCGCAGTGAACGTGCGCTCGAGGGTGTAGTTCCAGTCGTCCACGAAGTTGGTGACTTCTTCCACCAACACGATGGGCAAGTCAGAGCAGTCGCGCTCGTGCTCGAAGCTCATGTCCGCACGGACGTCGTTGTCTTGGTCTCCTTCAGGGAAGATCTGCGTGCGGAACTGGCCGCTCAAATCTCCGTCCGTGGTCAACTGCGCGATCAAGATGCGCTGGTCGTCGCCGGCCACACCGTTGGAGGCGTCGGGCGTCACGTACCAACCGCTGCCGAGGGCGCTGTTGATGACCAAGTTGTTGCCTGCTTCAAATTCCTCGGGCCATGAGCCGATTGGACCACCTGGGATGGTCGGGATGAAGGAAGCGTTTTGCTCACCAGCGCCGGCAGGACCGTCCACACCAATGGTGATGTACGAGTCGTAGGCCAAGGCAGGCACGGCATCCAACGCCATGTCGCTCAACATGGCAGGCGTGGCCGCACCGAGTGGGTGCTGGTAGAAGCTGGTGGTGGTGTTCAACTCCAGGGCGAATTCTTCGCTGCCGGAGAAGCTGGTCACCACGTCGCTGGCCGCGGCCAAGTCGAGGTACACGCGGTACGTCTCCATGCCGGCCAATTCACCGTCGAGGTGCTCGGCCACCAATTCGAGGCTCATGCCGTAGCCTTCAGCCGAAGAGCTGAAGTCAAATTCCGTCGCGCAAGACGAGCAGTTGTCGACCGCCAAGGCGTCGTCCAAGATCAACTCGTCAGAACACTCCACGGTGTAGCTCTCAGGGATGGTCAATTCTGGCGCCGTGGTGTCTTCCACAGTGATGGTCTGCACCAACGTGGTGGCGTTGCCAGCGTCGTCGGTGGCAGTGAACGTGCGCACCATCTGGTAGCTGCCCACGCAGTCGCCGTCGACGCGCACGCGGCTCACCTCCTCCACGACCACAGGCCCGCAGTTGTCGGTGGCTGACGCCTCGTCGTACACAATTTCTTCAGAGCACTCCGTGGTGTAATCCGCAGGGATGGTCAACACGGGAGCGGTGGTGTCTTGAACCACAATCACCTGAACAGCCACAGAGCTGTTGCCTGCGTCGTCGGTCACGGTGAATGTGCGGGTGACGGTGTAGTTGCCCACTGCGTCGGTTTCGTCCACCACAGATTCTTCCACGATGGTGAATTCACCGCAGTTGTCGGAAGCCATGGAGGCTTCGGTCAACACAGCGTCGAGGTCCGCGTCTGAACATTCAATGGTCACATCGGCAGGCACGTACGTGAACTCAGGGTTCGTGGTGTCCTGAACCGTGATGGTCTGGGTGGCGGTGGTGCTGTGGCCCGCATCGTCTGTCACCGTGAAGGTGCGTGTGATGGTGTAGTTGCCCAAGGCGTCCGTCAACATCGTGTCTTGGTCGAGCACCAACACCATGTCACCGCAGTTGTCGGCAATGACAGCATCCTCCATGGGCATCTCGTCAGAACACTCCACGGTGTAATCCGCAGGAATGACCAATTCAGGAGCCGTGGTGTCCTGCACCGTGATGGTCTGAACCTGAGTTGTGGCGTTGCCGCAATCGTCCATCGCAGTGAATGTGCGCGTGATGATGTAGTTGCCCAACGCTTCGGTGAACGCTGTATCCGTGACCAAATCGATGGTCACAGGCCCACAGTTGTCTGAAGCTTCTGAACCCTCCATTGGCATGTCGTCCGAACATTCCACAGTGTAGTCTGCAGGGAAGGATGTGAAGACAGGTGCAGTGATGTCCTGAACCGTGATCACGTAGGTGTGGAATGCGCTTTGACCCGCGCAGTTCTCGACCTCCATGGTCCGGGTCACGGTGTAGTTGCCTGTGCAGTTGCCAGCTTCCACCACATCGACTACGTCGACCACACTCAGTGGACCCTCACAACCGATGGCGTCGGCCGCGCTGAAGTCGTAGCTCACGGCAAAGTCCTCGCCTGTGGGGAGGTAAATCTCCGTGTCACAAGACACGGTCTCGTCCTCAGGCGCCACATCGATGGTGGGGCAAGCGAAGGCCCCCAAAGGACGCTGCATGAAGGTGAACTCAGGACGGATGTCGTCCGCTCCTGGGAAGTGTCCTCCTGGGAAAATCTGGGCGGCAAACTGACCGCTGATTACACCGTCTGTGGTCAACTGGGCCACCAAAACACGGCTGTCGTCACCCGCAATTCCGTTCGTTTGGCCTGGAGGGGCCATGAACCAACCTCCGCCGATGTTGTCCTCAATCGAGAAGCTGTTGCCAGCCTCGAATTCACTCTCCCATGGATCCGTGCCGATCGTGCTCACAAGCCCTCCGGCGTTGTCCGCGCTGGTGGTTGCGCCAATGGTCACGTACGAGTCCCACTCTGCGGCAGGAGCCACGACAATCATGGCAGGGCTGATGTTGCCTCCGGCAGCAGCACCGAATGGGCTTTGGTAGAAGCTTGTGGTTGTGCTGATTTCAAGGGCGAATTCCTCATCACCTGACACCGCACTCACAACGTCTTCAGAGGAGGGAGTTTCGATGTAAACGCGGTACGTGTGCATGCCCTCGAGCACACCCTCCAAGTGGGTTTGGGCGAGCTCAACCACCACGTTGTAACCGTCCACGCTGGACGTGTTGGCTTCGTAGCCATCGAGGTCGGTGTAATCGCAAGAGCAGTAGTCACAAGAACCGTCTTCCACGAACGCTTCCTCGTCGTAGTTGCACGCCGTGGGGTCCATACAGCCCAACTCCTCGATGTCGCAAATGCCATTCATGTTGGTGTCAAGGCAGTTGCCGTCGCAGTCGTACCACTCTTCGGCGTACTCACAAGAACCGTCTTCGTACTCGTTGCCGGCGTCGTAGTTGCACGCCTCAGAATCCGTACATCCGCACGCATTCAGACCGCATGAGCAGAACTCACAAGACTCGTCGTCGAGGTTGGCGTCGGCGTCGTAGTTGCACGCCGCGCTGTCAGTACAGCCTGGGTTCACCAAGGTCACCTCAATCGTTTCTTCCAGCACCAATTCGTTGCCGCAGGCGTCGCTGATGGTGTAGGTGCGCAAGATGGTTTGGGCAGCCGCAGATTCAGCCACGACCTCATCTGAAGAGCTCCAAGTCGCTTCTGCGTCGCAGTTGTCTTCAATCACCAAATCGGCGGCAGGCACAGACTCGCCAACGAGGTTGTTGACGTAGATGGTGTTGTCTGCGTATCCGGACACAACCGAAGGAGCCTCGTCGTCCACGAAGGTCACATTTTGGACCATAGTGGAAGTGTTGCCGCATTCGTCCACCGCAGTGAAGGTGCGAATCACAGTGTATTCCTGTGGGCAATCTCCAGCGATCACCTCGTCAGACACGCTCACGACCACGTCAGAGCAGTTGTCTGTGGCGGCGGGCAATTCGTCAGAAAGAGAATCGGTGCAATCCAACACGAGATCGGCCAGCTCCTCCATCACAGGAGCCGTTTCATCGATCACTTGGATGGTTTGTGAGGCCACGGTTTCGTTGCCACACAAGTCGGTAGCGGTGAAGGTGCGGACAATGGTGTACTGACCTTCACAATCTCCGTCCAAAATGTCGGTGTCGAGGCTCACAGAAGCTTCGCCGCAGTCGTCCGTGGCGGATGCCATGCCGAAGTCTGCACCGTCCACCATGTCACATGAGATGGTCTGATCTGCTGGAATCTCCAACGAAGGCGCAGTAGTGTCCGACACATTCAAAATTTGTTCGCGGGTGCGGGTGTAGCCGGCACAATCTGTGGCAGACCAGCTGCGCACCAAGACGTAGTTGTTTTCGCACTCGCCGTCCAAACGAACTTCACCCACGAAAGCAATCGCAACGTCCATCGCGACATCCTCGTAGCAATCGTTGCCGTTGAATTGGGCTTCGAACGCGGGCGCATATGGAGAGACCATGGCTTCCACCAACGCCTCGTCGGCGCTTGGCACGTTGCACGCGTCCACATCCGCATTTGCCGGGAACGACGTGAAAATGGGGCGCAAAGAGTTTCCGTCGCAGTCGAAGTTGGCGATGGGGTAGCTGCAGAAACCAGGATCTGTCGCCTCGGCACTGTAGTTGCAAGCGAGTTCGTCCTGACACCCCACAATTTCAAGTTGATCGCACACGCCATCGCCGTCCCCGTCCAACAAGCAGTTGCCATCGCAGTCGTAGTACTGGACTGGGTATTCGCACAGGTCGTTGTTGGCGATGAGGGCCATCGGATCGAAGTTGCATGCACTCGACACGAGACATCCGGCACAAGAAATGTAGTCACATGACCCGTCGTCCATGGTGGCTCCAGGCGAGAAGTTGCAGGCTCCCATGTCGGTGCAACCTTCCACGACAACCACACAAGAACCGTTGTCCTCTGTGGCATCTGCGTCGAAGTTAACCGCAACGGGGTTGGTGCAACCCAGCACTTCCAGCTGATTACACACGCCATCGCCGTCGGTGTCCATCAAGCAGTTCCCATCGCAGTCGTAATAGGTCTCGGGGTACTCACACACAATCCCTACAGACTGAATGGTCGCCATCGGATTGAAGTTGCAGGCGGTCACATCCATACATCCATCCGCACCGCAACTGACAAATTCACAGCTGTCGTCGTTCGTATCTGCGCAGGCGTCGTAGTTGCACGCTTCTGGGATGGTGCAACCCAGAACAGCCTCACAGCTTCCATTGTCAATGGTTGCTGTGGCGTCGTAGTTCGGAGCGCACTCGTCGATGCAGCCTGCGCAAGAAGAAAATTCACATGTTCCGTCGTTGAGCTCCGCTTCTGGGTCGTAGTTGCACGCGTCCTCAATCGTACAACCAGCCGGAATACAGCTCACGAAATCACAAGACCCATCGTTGAATGTGGCTTCTGGATCGAAGTTGCAAGCAGAAGGGTTGTTGCAACCGAACACGATGCAGCTGAAGAAATCACAGCTGCCGTCGTTGGTGACGGCACACGGGTCGTAGTTGCACGCCACAGAGATGGTGCAACCAACCAACGCGCCGCACGAATCATATTCGCAGGTGCCATTTTCGATTACCGCAGGGTTCTCTGAGTCGTAGTTGCATGCGCAAGAATCTGTACACCCCTGGCAAGAAACGAAGTCACAACTTCCGTCAGACACAGTAGCGTTGGGATTGTAGTTACACGCAATTGGAACTGTGCAACCGTAAACCAGACAGCTTTCGAAATCACAGCTGCCCGGATCTGAAATGGTGGCTTCAGGATTGTAGTTGCATGCCGTTAACGCGGTACAACCAACGATATCTGTCTGAGCACCAACATTTTGGGCCAAGATCAAGAGGATTGCGGAGAGGATAATTCGCATGTCGTCACTTTTAAGGAACGTTGAAAGATAGGGACAAAACCCGAGATTCCATCGACCAATGCATTTTTTTTGGTACCGAATGAACGCAAATCCTCGCCCAATGGTTTCACTTTTTCGACGAAGATTTCTCAGTCGTCGATTTGAACCGTTCACTTTCCAATTCCAAAACGACACCTTCCGACAACAAAAAACCCCGCCTGAGGCGAGGTTTTTGTGGGCCATTTTGGGACAAAATGGCTCAATAATCGTCGTCGAAATCGGCCCAATTTTGGGCACCTCCACCGCCTTTTGGCTTCTTCATTTTGGTCTGACGAGGGCCGTCTGAGTACTTGTCGGGCTTATTTCGGCTCACCTTCTTCTTCTTGGCGGCAGGCTTTTTGTCCGGGGAAGAAAAGCCACCTGAACCGGCCCCAGGAGCGCCTGGACCACCACTTCGGGGGGTGAACCCGCCACGGCCTGAGGAAGGCCCTCCTGGGCGGCCTGAACCGCCGCCTGGACCGCCTCCTGGACCGCCTCCAGGGCGAGGAGGTCGGCTGCCGCGCTCCTCGGCCTCCTTGACCACCATGCGGAAGCCCATGTACTCTTTGCCGTTCATCTCGTCGAGTGCGCGCTGCCCCCCTTCCCTGCTTTCCATCTCCACAAAGCCAAAGCATTTGCTTTGACCCGTGTCACGGTCGGTCACAACTTTCACACTCTTGACAGGCCCCATGGCACCGAACCACTCGAGCAAATCAGATTCAACCGCGTCCCGGTTGAGTTTGGCCACAAACAATTTCATCAATCCAGAAATAGAACGGCCCCAAGCTACGCGAATCTGCGCAGCCTGGAGCCGTTCAAGTCAATTTAAATGGGCATCAGCACTCCTGACCGAAGGCGGCAAGGATTTGCAAGATGTCGTTCACGTTGGTCGCCCCATCGTCGTTGAGGTCGGCATCGCAGTCGCTTGAGCAACCGAAGTCAGACAACAACAACAAGATGTCTGCCACCGAGATCTGACCGTCGTTGTTCAGGTCTTCTGGGCAATCGTTGGGGTACGTGCAGCTGCCGTCGTCCACCGTGGCTGAGGGATCGTAGTTCTCCGCCTCAGGGTCGGTGCAACCGCTGCATGTGCTGCCGTCGCCACCACACACGCCACACGCGTCGAGCTGGAGACATGATCCGTCGTCCATGGTCGCTGCAGGGTTGTAGTTGCACGCACTGCTGTCGGTGCATCCCACACAGCTTGTGTACTCACAAGAGCCGTCGTCTTCTGTGGCGAATGGATCGTAGTTGCAAGCCATGGCGTCGGTGCAGCCGTTGCAATCGTAGTTGCATGAGCCGTTCTCCGTGGTCGCCTCTGGGTCGTAGTTGCAGGCCTCTGGGTCGGTGCAACCGAATCCAGAACCGAGGCAAATCTCCACCACGTCTTGGCTGGCAAATTCGCCGCCAGCAGCCAACACAGCGCCGTCAGAGGACACCGTGTAAGAACCTTCTCCGAAAGCACAGCAGATGCCGTCTCCGAAGGAGTCGTTGATGGTGAAGGCGTAGCAACCATCACCCACACAGATGGATTCTTCGTACAAGGTGCCAGCGTCGCCGTAAGGACCACCAGACGCCACCACGGCGCCGTCGAGGTCGGTCAACGTCCATGTGGTCTCCCCTGGGTAGTTGTCCGTCAAGATGGACACCACCAAGTTTTGACCCTCCATGATGCAAGAGCCATCGTCAATCACAGCGGTGTCGTCGTAGTTGCAAGCCATAGGGTCTGTGCATCCTCCGCACGTGGTGTTGTCGCCACCGCACACACCGCACTCATCCAAGCTCAAGCAAGAGTTGTCGTCAATCACCGCATTCGCATCGTAGTTGCAGGCTTCAGGATCGGTGCAACCGCCACATGTGCTGTTGTCGCCACCGCACACACCACACTGGTCGAGGCTCAAGCATGAACCGTCGTCTTCGGTGGCGTCAGGGTTGTAGTTGCAAGCCTCAGGATCGGTGCAGCCGTTGCAATCGTAGTTGCATGTGCCGTTGTCCAGAGTCGCAGACTCGTCGTAGTTGCAGGCTGTGGGATCGGTGCAACCCAATCCACAATCGGCGCCGCCGAACTGGATGGAATCTGCACCCACGGTGAACCCGTCGCCGGTTTGGGCTGAATCCAAGTCACCGGAAGCCACCAACATGCCGTCGGCGTCTGTCAACGTGTACGTGGCGCCATTCCAACCGTCGCCGTAGCTGTCGGTCATGTTGAACACGTAACAGCCCGACTCAATGCACAGGGAGAACTCACCAGCCCCACCTGAGGCGTAGACCACGCCGTCGGCCTCGAGGGTCCAACCAATCTCGCCGTCCCAAGTGCCACCACCCGCAGCAATGTTCAAGGCCATGCCTTCCAGGATGCAAGAACCGTCGTCCACGGTGGCGCCGGCGTCGTAGTTGCAGGCCATGGGGTCCGTGCAACCGATGCAATCGTAGTTGCACGTGCCGTTGTCCAAGGTCGCAGACTCGTCGTAGTTGCACGCTGTGGGATCGGTGCAACCCAATCCACAATCGGCGCCGCCGAACTGGATGGAATCTGCACCCACGGTGAACCCGTCGCCGGTTTGGGCTGAATCCAAGTCACCGGAAGCCACCAACATGCCGTCGGCGTCTGTCAACGTGTACGTGGCGCCATTCCAACCGTCGCCGTAGCTGTCGGTCATGTTGAACACGTAACAGCCCGACTCAATGCACAGGGAGAACTCACCAGCCCCACCTGAGGCGTAGACCACGCCGTCGGCCTCGAGGGTCCAACCAATCTCGCCGTCCCAAGTGCCACCACCCACAGCGATGTTCAAGGCCATGCCTTCCAAGATGCAAGAACCGTCGTCCACGGTGGCGCCGGCGTCGTAGTTGCAAGCTTCAGGGTCGGTGCAACCCCCGCAAGAGCCGTTGTCGCCGCCGCACACGCCGCAGTCGTCGTTGGACAAGCACGAGCCGTCGTCGATTGTCGCGGTCTCGTCGTAGTTGCAAGCCTCCACGTCGGTACAACCGCCGCAAGAGCTGTTGTCTCCACCGCACACGCCGCAGTCGTCATTCACCAAGCACGAGCCATCTTCGATGGTCGCGGTCTCGTCGTAGTTGCAAGCTTCAGCGTCGGTGCAACCGTAGCAGCTGAAGTCGCACGAGCCGTCTTCCAAAATGGCTTCTGCATCATAGTTGCAGGCAGCAGGGTCGGTGCAACCTTGGCCGCAGTCTCCCACAACACCGGACTCGGCACCGCCAGACGCGATGGTCCCACCGTCCGCGTCCACAATGGCCCAAGAGTTCTCGGTTTGGTACAAGCCATTGCCGTTGTACACCACGTTCAAGCACTGAGTCAAGTCCAAGCACAAGTCGAAGGACACTTCGTTCGAGTAGACATCCCACACATCTGTGGTGGTGCAATCGCCAAAGGCGTCAGGGAAGCAGAACTCCTCGTCACCAATGGTGAGGGTGTTGGCGTTCCATCCGTCGCCGTAAGTGTCGTACATGAACAACGTCGCACCAGAACCTCCGAAGATGCAAGAACCGTCGTCGATGGTGGCGTTCATGTCGTAGTTGCACGCGGTCTCATCGGTGCAACCTGTGCAAGAGGAGTTGTCTCCGCCGCACACGCCGCAGTCGTCGTTCACCGCACAAGAACCGTCGTCGGTGGTGGCGTTCGCGTCGTAGTTGCACGCCTCAGGGTCGGTGCAACCTGCGCAGCTTCCAAAGTCGCACGTGCCGTCGTCGGTCGTCGCTTCAGGATCGTAGTTGCAAGCAGTCGCGTCGGTGCAACCGAAGCCAGAGCCGAGGCAGATGTCCACAGACTCGCCTGAACCGTAATCGCCTCCGGATGCGAGCACAACGCCCTCCGAAGTGATGGTGTAACCGCCTTCACCGAAGCCACAGCAAATGCCGTCGCCAAAGGTGTCGGTGATGTTGAACGTGTAACACCCTGCGTCAATGCAGACCTGCTCCGCATATTCTGTTGCAGCGGATCCGTATGGACCGCCAGCGGCCACAACTTCACCCGCAGCCGAAGTCACCGTCCAAGCAATCTCGCCTGGGTAGTTGTCCGTCAAGATGGTGATGGTCAAATCTTCTCCATCGAGAATGCAAGAACTGTCGTCCACAATCGCTTCAGGATCGTAGTTGCAAGCCTCAGGGTTGGTGCAACCGCCGCAAGATTCGTTGTTGCCGCCGCATTCGCCGCACTCGTCGATCACGTACTCGCAAGAGCCGTTGTCCTCGATGGCGGTGGGGCTGTAGTTGCAGGCCGTTTCGTCCGTGCAACCGAATCCAGAAGGCACGCAGCCCTCCGAGTCCAACAGCGAGGCACGCGTTCCGCCTGGCGCGAACAACGCATTCATGCGGTCCGCCTGGCCTTGCGTGAACAAGTTCATGCAAGCGTCGTCGGAGTAGTCCATGTAGTTCTGAACCATGTCCTCGGTGCCGCAAGCCACGCTGCCCAATGAACAACCGTAGTTGGGACCGTCCGAGTCAGGGGTGTCGTCCACAAAGTCAGACGCGCCGCAACCGCCGTCGCCCCAGATGTGGCGAAGATTCAACCAGTGTCCCACTTCGTGGGTGGCCGTGCGACCCAAATCGAAAGGCGCCTGGGCGGTGCCCATGTTGCCGGTGTAGCGGTAATCGCACACAATGCCGTCAGTGGCGTCAGGTCCACCCGGGAATTGCGCATAACCGAGGATGCCACCGCCAATGTTGCACACCCAGAAGTTCATGTACTCGGAGGCTGGCCACGCGTCAGAACCACCTTGCGAGGTGAACTTCATGCCGTCGTTGGTGCCAAACGAACCCACAGTCGTTGGCACGCGAAGGATGCCATTGGACTCGTTTCCGTCGGGGTCTTGAGAAGCCAAGCAGAATTCAATCTGAGTGTCGGCCGCCTGGGCCCACACGTCGTCTTGGTTGGCGTTCAAGCGACGGAAGTCTTCATTCAAAATGTCCAACTGAGATTGGATCTGCGCGTCGCTGATGTTCTCAGTCTCGTTGGCGTAAATGACGTGGAACACCACAGGGATGGAGACCATCAACTGAGACTGTGCACGGTTGGCGCTGGAGGTTTGGCGTTCCCGCACAAACTCCTGGGTGTGGCGCTCAATCAAGGCCATGTTCCGCTCCATCTTGGGATGCTCGTGCATCAGACGGCCCAGGTTGCCCATGGTGTGACACACGCGCACAGGCTTCTCTTTCGGCGATTTGACTTTCGCCGGACCTTGGCCGACGGCGGTGACGGCGAAAAGGGCCAGCACCACTGCACTCAAGGCTGAATGAAGAAATTGCTTCATGATTTCGGTTTTGGTTTTATCGCGAAAAGATACGGCCTTGTCCCCTAAATCGTTGGATTCATCTCCAAATTCGCACAATCCAATTGTCCATGGACCAAGCGCTCAACATCTTGCATCAAGACGACGTCCATGCAGTCGTGTTGAAAGAGGCCGGGTTGTCCACCCACGGGCGAGGACGGCAGCACCTCACCGCACTCTTGACACGCAGCCGTGAACTTCCAGAAGGTGCCAAACCGGTGCATCGGTTGGACCACGGAACCCGAGGGCCCGTGCTGGTGGCTTGGCGCCCGGAAGTGATGACGGCCTTTCAGGCACAATGGCCGACCATGGTCAAGACGTACCACAGCTGGGTGGTTGGAAGCCAACTCCCGGCAGCGGGGCGTTGCGGATTTCCCATCGACGGCAAACCAAGCCGTTCGACGTTCAGCGTGTTGGGCACCCGAAGCTGGGCTGTGCACGGCAGCGCCACGTTGGTGGAATGGACCATCGAGACAGGACGCACCCACCAAATCCGACGACACGCCGCAGCCATGGGGCACCCCGTGGTGGGCGACCTCGTCTACGGCACCCCTCCCCTGTACACAGGCGCAGGACTGCACTTGACCTGCACCCAGTTGGACTACCGCCACCCCGTCACTGGAAAAGCCATGTCGATTCAGGTCCGTCCGGCCAAAAAAATGAGGCGTGCCATCCCAAGCGATTTTCACAAGGTCGTCGGTAGCAAATTCGCAGAACTGTTTGAGGGCTGAAGCCTGCGGTTTGTTCGACCTTTGCGCCATGCGCCACCTCCGCTCCCTGGCCAGGATGATTGGCTTTTTGTCGCTCTGCATCGCGACCATCCTCGTGTTGTTGCTCGACGCCTTGTGGCTGAAGGCGACGCGCGCCGACTTGACCCGATCGCGGGCATTGGTTCACACGCGGTTTTTGCGCTTCATCCAGCGGGTGCAACGCCTGATGGGACTGCGCATCCATTGGGAAGGTGAACCGCCACAGGAACCCGCGGTCATGATGGGCAACCACCGATCTTACCTCGACGCCATCCTCTTTCCCGTCAAATTCCCTATGGTTTATGTGGCGCGCATGGAGACCAAAAGCTGGCCCATCATCGGCTGGGGCGCAAGCTTGCTTGGCACGATTTGGGTCGACCGCCAGAGCAAAGACAGCCGCCGCCTCACCCGGGCCACCGTGCGCGAGCGGCTCGCCGACGGCATGGGGCTCGTGATCTTTCCTGAAGGCACGTGCCACTACGGCCCCGACCTGCTCGAATACCGCCCAGGCATGTTCTACACCTGCGCCCAAGAAGGCTTCAGCATCATGCCTGTGGCGCTGGAGTACAAGGACCAAGGCATCGCATGGGTGGACAAAACGATGTTCGTGCCCCACGCATTCAAGCACTTTGGCCCCAAGCACGTGGACGTTGCGGTTCGGTTTGGCCCCCTGATGAAAGGGGACGACGCCGAGAAGCTTCGCGAAGAGGTGCGCAACTGGACCGCCCAAGCCTGCCTCGAACTGCGGGCCCGACTGGACGCCTGACCTCTCCTCTCTGGTCAAATCCAAGAGACCCAAAAAAAGGGCCTGCACATGCAGGCCCTTTTTCATGGAACGTCGTTGAGGTCAGACGGATCACTCGACCACCACCGGCAGGTTCTGGACGCCTTGTGCAGTCCGCACTTGGGCGGTGTAGCGACCTGGGGCCAAGTCCTGGACAGACACCTCACCTTGGGTTTGAACCACCTTCACCAAGGCGCCGAGCACGTCGTACAACACGACCTCCACCAGTCCGGCAGGGGTTTGGTCGAACGTCAACACGAAGGCCTCCCGGACGGGGTTGGGAGAAAGGGAAATTGCCCCGGATGCGATTTCGTCCAAGCTGGACGTGGCCAAGATGGTCACGGTGCGGACCACTTCGCCTTCGCACCCCGAGCCGTCGCCTTCCAACACAGTGACGCTGCCTGAACCGGCATCCGCACCCCATGTCACTTCGATGGACGTGGTGCCTTGGCCTGCCGTGACTTCGCCACCCACCACACTCCAAGTGAACATGGTGCCTACAGCCCCGTTGTAGGTGTAGGTGGACACGTCGCCCGCGTCAGGAAACAAGGGACCGGAGATGGCACCCTCGCCCATGTAGATGCAAGACTCGTCGTCGACATTGGCCTCCATGTTGTAGTTGCAGGCGTCGTCGTCCATGCAGCCAGACACGGCAAGCACACCGGCACACATGCAGTCCTCTCCGACCACGTCAAAAATGGTGGACTCGTCTCCGTCGTCGCACGGCTCACCAGGCACTTCGCACATGCCGTTGTCGGTGTTGGCTTCATCGTCGTAGTTGCAGGCCTCCTCGTCGGTGCACCCGAAGATGGCAGGCAGGCAGAAGTTGTGCTCGATTTGGTCTCCGTAGTTGGCCTCGGCCATTTGGAACAACACCATGCCTGAAGAGTCAACCGCCATGTAGTCGCCGTCCACGCCGCATTGGTTCCAAGCGGCCCCGTTCAGTCCATCGCCGTATTCGTCGGTCAACACAAAGGTGTAGCACCCCTCGGTCAAGCATTGCTCAAACACGTACTCCGACTCTTCGTCGGTGTAGGTGCCTGGCGCCAACGAGGCCACCACGGTGTCGGCAGAGACAATCTCCCACCCCACTTCATCCGGCCAGCAGTCGGTCAGGATGGTCAACTGCACGTCGACGCAAGGGAAATCGCATGACCCGTCGTCGATCGTTGCTTCAGGGTTGTAGTTGTAGGCGGTTGAACCGGTGCAACCTGGAATCAAGGCATCGCACGCAGGGGTCTCCACGACCACCACGTCGCTCGCCAACGAATCGACCGTGTAGTAGAACTCGTACACAGCATTCGGCTCGACCGCGTCAAACAGGTAGGTGTCTCCGGAGTTGATCGCCAGCGAGTCGCACATCACCGCGGACGAGTCAGACGTGTTGTTCATGCACACGGTTGCCGTTGAACACAGGAACGAGCTCAACCCCACCCCCAACTCAATTTGGGTCATGACTTGGGCCGATTCTGCGTCGTAGACGCAAGAGGTCGAGGCGTAGATCGAATCGGGCGCGCACTCGAGCGGGCCGCAGTTCGCCATGGCCAGGTTCAAGGAGTTGAACGCATTCAATCGTCCTCCTGTGACGGTCTCGCCAATCAAGTTGGACACTTCGTCGGTGCCGTCTAGGATGTAACCCCGGACCAAATCCGCGGCCGCTTGAGGGTTGGACAACGCAAGGCCCATCAAATCTGGGCAAGGTGCGCTGTACACCAAGGCAATGGCCCCGGCCACACAAGGGCTTGCGAACGAGGTGCCACTCGTGTTGCTGTAGCCTGAAGACCCGCTGGGCAAGTACACCTGGTCGCCAGGCGCACCCAGGTCGATGGTGGTCGCTCCGTAGCCAGAGAATGTGCGCACGTCGTTGTCGTCGGTCGCCGTGACCGAGACCATGTAAGGAGAGCTGCAGCCTGTGGGCATGTCGCCTTGCGTGTCGATGTTGTATTGCGCGTTCGCCGTGGCACCGCAGTTCAAGATGCCCTGCGCGCCCAAGTCGTCGTAGTACGCGCACCACACAGGGTAGTTCGCTGGGTTGGCCAAATCGATGCCCCAAGACGCGTTGGTGGCCACCACAAAAGCACCGCGGGCGCCGTCGCTCTCGTTGAAGATGGCACGCATCTCGTACGGGTAGTTGTAGGCCGCAATGACGTTGGCCTCCGACAACCCGTTGCCCATGTCCACCTGCATGATGTCCACGTCCCAGTTGACGCCGACCCCGCCAAGGCCGTTGTCGCCCGTGGCGCCAATCATGCCCGACACCGAGGTGCCGTGACCACCGGCGGCGATGTTGTCGTTGTTGGCACCAGAGTTCCATCCGTTGTAATCGTCGACAAAGCCGTTGTCGTCGTCGTCGATGCCGTTGTCCGGAATCTCTGCGTTGTTCACCCAGTGGTTGTCGATCAAGTCGACGTGGTTGTAATTGGAGCCGCCGCCCTCCAGAACCGCCACCACAATGCGTGAACCGTCCGCCGCAGCGCCGCCTGTGGTGATGTCCCAAGCCAAATCAGAATCGATGTCGTGGTCCCCGCTTTGGACGTGGTGCCACTGCTGAGGAAGCTGAGGGTCGTTGGGCTCGGTTTCCCGGTTTTGGACTTCATGGTTGAATTGTGCCGCCTCCAAGAGAGGGTCGTTTTGCAACGCCCGAAGCATCGCCCAGTCCTGCGCAGACGTGGTCTCATCTTGGGCTCGCAACAGGTGAATGTGGGCGCGTGGCGAAAGGGCTTGGGCCCATTCCAATCCGTGGGCAGAAGCGAATTTCTGCGCGTCCTGCTGCGCATGGAACATCACAATGAATTCCCCGGGGATGTGCCCTTGGGCATTCACATTTGTTGCGCCCAACAGCGCCAGGGTAAGCGCCCAACAGGCGCAGTTCAACTTCAAAAACATGGTGTCAAGGTTCGTGGCGTGAAAGTACACGCCACCGCAGGCACAACCCACCCCCCATCTCAAAGGTTGCACCTTGGCGTCCTCAGAACCGCGTGTCGAAGCGCAGCATGACGTGACGCGGCGGCGCCATGATTCCAGGTCGGTTGCTGAGCACCGCGTTGTTTAGGTTGTTCACGACCAAACTGAACCGTTGCCCTTTCGGTGCCGTGTAGGTCAACCGGGCGTCCCAGCGCCTGGCCCCGTTGGTGAACTGCTCCCGGTAATTGACCAACCCACTCACCAATTCTTCAAAGTACCAATCCACCGCGTCGATGAAGCTCTCGTGATTCAGGGCCACACCTGCCGTCCACGGCCCCATGTCCCACTCCACGTCCACCTTCAACGAGCCCTTGTTCCGGTACTTCAACAGAGATCCCGCCGCCACAAGGCTGTCGCGGGAGCTGCCCATGCTTTGGACCATGTTTTGCACAAAAATGTGCAAGCTGTCCTGGGCAGGGTCGCTGACCAGGTCTCCGGCGTAATTGAACGTTCCACCTGCGACCACCCGCAACGGCACGCGCCCCACCCGACCCTGGCCAGCCACGCTCCCCTCGACCCCGGCGATCCTTGTCCTGCCCAAGTTGAGCGGCTGGAAAAAAAACTGCGGCACCCCATCGACGATGACAATGCTGCCCATCGAATCCGTCTCGGCTTGGAGGGTGTACTCGATCATCTCGTCGTAATTGAGCACGAACGCCGACGCATCCAACACCCAAGACTGGTCGCCTGATTTGATCTCGTGGACCAGCCCCAGCTCCCAGTTGTTGCCCGATTCGTTTTGCAGATCGAGGTTGCCCCGAATGTTGATGCCGTCTGTGAGCGTGCCTTCGACGTAGCGCTCCGCAATGGACGCGAAGCGAAGGGACTCTCCGTACGACAACCTGACACGGGTCCGCGCCCCCAGACCGCGGTTCACCCCAAACCGAAACGTCGGCCCCGACGACTCCGAGTAGAACCCTGGATTTTCGTTGGCCTCGGCCCTCACCCCGGCCGTCCATTTCCACAGGTCTCGCTCCCAATCGATTTGGGCAAACACGGCAGGGTTGAACGTCAGCAACTCGATGTCTGGGTACAACGAGGAAAAAGAACTCTGGGCCGACGCGAACGTCCCGACCTGGGCCAGGCCGTGTTCACCCACCTCCCGCACATGGCGGTACTGCAGCATCGACAACGTGCTGGTCATGGAGGGCTCGGGGCCGGAGCCGTACCGCGAGGTTTGGTACACCCTGGATTGCAGGTGGTGGCTCCCTCCCTCTTCTGGGGTGCACGACGCCCACGCGTCGGCATGCCAATTGATCCACCGGTCCTCGCTCGACGTGCCTTCCATGGGGAGGTACGCGCTTGTGGCGAAGTCGTCCCACAAGATGAACCGCCCCATTTGCTGGTATTGGGCTTGGACTGCACCGCCGATTTGCCACGTCGAGGACGGCTTCCACCTCGCCTTGAGGTGCCCGCGAAGCCGCTGCTCGTGGCCTACGGACAGGTAGGTTTTGTCGGAGAAGACACTCCCCCCCGCCACCACATCCACCTTCCCAAACCCTTGGCGATGCGACACGTCCATCCCATTGGACACAGGCGTGTAGCTGTCGTGCCACCAACGCCAATTGGCCGAATCCGGCGCTTGGTAGACACCGTTGAAGACCGACACGCGGGTTTCGGAGGTGTCCCCTGGCCACGCCGTCCGCATGTGGATGACCCCGTTGGACGCCCCTGAACCGTACATCGCCGAGGCCGAGGATTTCACGACCTCCACCTGATCCACATGCTCCATGGGCAGGTAGGACCACCAAATTTCCCCCAAATCACCGCTGAGCAAGGGCAAGCCGTCAAGCAACATCTGGACACGGCTTCCCACGCCGTAGCTGTACCCGCTGCCTCCACGAATGCTGACTTGGCCGTCCAAGATGGACACGCCCGGTGTTTTGGCCACGAGCCCCTTGAGGTCGAGGGTGTTTGCGCTTTGGGCCAAATAGGGCTTCAACACCGCAACTGGGACGGTTTCCTCCGCCACGGTGGACCCCCGAATGCTAGCGGTGACCACCGCCTCGGACAAGGCTTCCGTGTTCGGCACCATCACCACATTCATCCTGCCTGTCTCAAACAGTGCGCTGCAGTCTAAGGTCTGGGACACGTACCCGACGAAGCGGACCGTCACCGAACACGTCTGCCCGCAATCCAACGCCTCCTGCGGGCGCAAGAATCGGCCCTGCAGGTCTGTCAGCGTGTGGGTCAACTGGCCGTCGCACAACCAACTGACGGTGGCGCCCGGCAAGGGCAGCGTTCGCCCCGCCTCGGAAGTCACCACCGTCCACACCGCCTCAGGGCTGGACTGCCCCACCGCGACACCCGCGAACAGGGAAGCCAACACCGCGGTCAGGATGTGCGTCAAACTCATGATGCTCAAGGTGTTTCATCTTCAGCCTCCACGAACCAAATCCACTTGGAACTTCTCCACGACCTTGCAGGAAGTCTTTCACACCCACGCGATGCGAACCTCCCTGCTTTCAATCCTGGTGGCCCTGGCCTGGGCCGGCTGCCAATCCCCACCCCCTGGCGTGCTGCACAAGGACCTGCCTTGTTCCGTTCGAACCCTGGACGTGTTGGGGCCCGAGCACGTTCGTTTTGCAGGCTCCAACGGCTGGGTCGGACAAACCTTGGACGGCGGAGCCACTTGGGACATGGCGCAGTGGATGGCACCCGACAGCACCCACCCCTCATTCAGGGCTTCAGGCCAGTCCACCCAACATTGGCATGCCGTGGGAATTGCCTCACCCGCATGGGTCGCGAGGTGTCCGACGACCTCCATGGTGCCAGAATGGACCTACCACAATGCCGACAGTGCGATGTTTTTGGACGCCATGGTCTGGCTGGACAGCGCTCGGGCGTTGGTGTTTGGCGACGCGACCGAGGGCTGCTTCACGCTGTTGTCCACCCACGACGAAGGCGCCCATTGGGAACGCGTGTTATGCGATTCGCTTCCCAAGGCGATGGAAGGTGAAGCGGCGTTTGCCGCATCCAACGGCAACTTGGCTTGCCACGGCGACACCGTGTGGATCTTCACGGGGGGACTCACCTCGCGCTGCCTTCGATCGTTGGATGCAGGCGCATCTTGGACGTCCATCGATTTGCCCATCGCGCAGGGGTCAAGCATGACCGGCGTGTTTTCTGCGACCTTTCAAAACGCCCGCCAAGGCTGGGCGATGGGCGGCAACTGGGAAGTTCCCGAGGACAACACAGGCAACCTCGCCGTCACCGCAGATGGCGGCACGACTTGGGACTTGCTTTCCGACGGTCAAGGCCCAGGTTACCGATCAAGCATCGTGCATCACCCCACCCAAGCAGGGGCTTTGGTGGCCACGGGATTCGAGGGCTTGGACGTGAGCCTGGACGGCGGTCGGTCTTGGGCCCACCATTCTGACAGCAGCCACTACGTGGCGCGCTTTTCACCGGACGGCCGTACCTTGTGGTTGGCCGGTGCCAAGCGGTTGACGCGCATGGATTGGCCGTTGAAGTGACATGGCCCCCAACGCAGACCAAATTCACCGACTTGCCCAAGACGTGGGGCACACCTGCGGGATGGACATCACGTGCACCAAGGACTGCCAGGTGCTCAGCGACCAGCTCAGGACGTTCGACAACAGGTACCCCGTGTCGGTGTCCACCTTGAGGCGGTTTTTTGGCTTGGTGGAGAACCAAGGCAAATTCTCCAAAACGACGCTCAACACTTTGGCCAGGTTTTGTGGTCACATGTCGTTCGAGGGCTGGGCTCGAGGAGAAAAGGCTTCCGCCCCACCTGTGAGGTCCGCACCAACGTCACGTGCAACCGCGCATAACCACGCACAGGCCAAGTCGGACGAGGCCATGAAAGAAGAGATGCGTCGGTTCTTGAAGGACCATGCCGACCCCGATCACTTTCGCCTGAACGCCACGCAATTTAACGCGTTTAAGGACTCTTGGTTTGAGTTGTACCGCCGCGGCACATTCAACATGGAGCTCTGGGGGGAATTCAAAAAACTGCCACACATCCATCGGTTTGTGGTGGAGCAATTCACGCCTCTGGACTTCATGAGTTCGTTTGGGCACCATATGATGGAAGAGTATTTGGCCATTGCAGAAACCACAGAGCAAAAACTGTTCGCGCGGGGCGTCATCGCGTCAGGCATGGTGGCCAAGGGGAAATCGTGGGCACAAATCGTCCCTTACCTCTCGACAATCGATGATTTGTCGCCATCCCTCCACCCCCTCGTCCAAGCCCGTCAGTTGGGCATCGCACTTCTCATGCATTCTGAAATGGACACGCCCCAGGAGGAAAAAGAGCGGGTCCGGCAACTTTGCTTGAGGGGGCTGCGCGATGACATCCAGATTTGGCCTCAGTGGAGCCACCAAAGCTGCTACTTCGCGTTCAACCTCGCCGACTGGGCCACCCTGGCCAAAGACCTGGAAGTCATTGAAGCCTGCACAGAAAACATCGAGCGATTCAGATCCACCCAAGATATGTACTCCCGCGACGAACGCATCGACGCTGTCATTGACCTGCGTATGATGTGGAACGGCATGTTGTCGGGGGATTTCGCGTCGGCCAAGCGGTATTTTCACGCGTTGGAGTGGACCACCTTCCACACCATGGAGACCCGCGCTTTGAACATCTGGTACCAGGCGGCGAGGGCGTACTTCGTGCCGGAAGAGTCGGAATTGGCGGTGGCTGAGTTTTACCACGCCGGGATGCTCACAGGCTACAAAGGCTTTGTGAAGCGCATCAGCATGGATTTGATGGGGCCGATCTACGCCGGGCGGGAATAAAAAAAGGCCGACCGTGGTCGACCTTTTTCTACAAACGAACGTTTGGTTAAATGCCCCTCTCCAAGGACAGAAGCGAAGGTGACATCAACTCTCTTTTTGAGCTTGATAAAAACCAAAATGAACTCATTTGAACTGTTTTGAATCAGTGCGCATGGTAAAACGTGCTTCGTTCAAACCGAAAACGCGGCCCGTAGACCCCTTTCTCTGTTCGCTTCCCCGCCGACACCACCATGCACACCTCGCTGCGACTCGGCAACCCCAAAATCTTCTTGACCCGAACGCTGTCCATGCCCTCCATGGGACACGTGTCGTACCCTTCGGCACGCATGGCCAGCATGAAATGGGCCGCGGAGAGGGCAGTGCTCTTGTGGGCCCACACGCGCATGTCCGCCCAACCAATGGGTTCCCTGGGTGTGGGCTTTGTCAACGCCCTCAGCGGAAACCACACGCGCTTGACCCAAGCAAACACGCCCTGGGTGTACGCAATCTTGGTGATCTTCCGGAAGTACTGGTACGCCCGATCGGGGGTGTCTCCACGACGGTCAAACTCTTCAATCATCCAACGGTTGTTGCGCCTCCACAAATCAGGACGTGCCACGAACACAAAAAGTTCGGGGGCGGTGGACGCCGCGGGCTGGCCCAAACAAGCCTCCACCAAAGCCTTCTTCTTGTCCGGGCTTGAGACCCGATGCAATTCCCAGCATTGAAGGTTGGAGCTGTTGGGGGCCTTGTGTGCCGCGTCCACGCAGCGGTCCACCACCTCTTCCGGCACGCCGTCGGCCGCATAAATCCTCACGCTCCGACGGCTGTCCACCACCTCGTGGAACGCGTCGGCATCCAGCGGCGGCATCTCCATGGCAGGCATCGCCTCTCGGGACACCGCATCGAACATTTTCACTTTGACCATGGCGACAAAGGTCGCCACTCATTGCGCTTCACCCCACATGCCCCACCACAACGTCGGGCAACTGCTCGTCTCCATCGAACACCATCGCGCCGAGCAGGCGATGCTGGGCGGCCTGCCAAGCTTCCTCGCTGGCGGCGTGCACAGTCACCAACGGGTCGCCTTGCGCAAAGGCCTGGCCCACCAACGGAAGTTGCGTCAACCCCACCGAGGGATCGATGGAGGCGTCTGGACGCGTCCTTCCCCCACCCAACTCCACCACGGCCATGCCCACCTGACGCACGTCGTACGAAGTCAGCACACCTGCATGAGGTGCAAGGACGGGACGCACCACCGGCGCTTGGGGCAACACCTGCTCTGGCCGCTCGGCCACAGCGGCATCTCCCCCCATATGCGCGACGCTTTGGGCGAACAATTCCAAGGCCCTTCCGTTCTCCAACACGTGCTTCAACTGCCGCCGGGCGTCGTCCGGCGTGGCGTGCATGCCGGCTTGAACCAACAACTTGGCCCCAAGGGACATCACCACTTCTTCCAGGCGCGGGTGCCGAGGACCGTCGTTGCGGAGGTAGGACACGGCCTCTTTCACCTCGACCGCATTGCCTGCGGACCAAGCCAATGGAACGGACATGTCTGTCAGAAGCGCCGACGTGTTCATCCCCGCCCCGTTGCCCACAGCCACCATGCTCTCCGCCAGCGCCCTGGCCTCGGCTGGATCCTGCATGACAGCGCCGTTGCCGCATTTGACATCGAGCACGAGGTGCTGCAACCCTGCAGCCAACTTTTTGGACACGATGGACGCAGTGATCAAGCCCAAATTCTCCACGGTCGCCGTGACGTCACGGGTGGCGTACATCCTCCGGTCCGCCGGGGCCAAATCGTCCGTCTGGCGCACAATCGCAAACCCACAGTCGCGGACGACCTGCTTGAAATGCGCCACGTTGACGCCTGTTTGATAGCCTGGGATGGCCTCCAACTTGTCGATGGTTCCCCCCGTGTGGGCCAAACCGCGGCCTGCAATCATGGGCACGTAGGCCCCGCACGCCGCCAGCATGGGGGCGAGCATCAAAGACACCGTGTCCCCCACGCCGCCAGTGCTGTGCTTGTCCAACACCGGCCCACCCAGCGATTGGGCATCCCAGACCAACACCCGCCCTGAGTCGCGGACCGCGAGGGTAAGCTCCACGCGCTCCTGGACGGACAAGTCTTGGAAGTACACCGCCATGGCGAAGGCGGCAATTTGGGCTTCGCTGACCACGCCCGAGGTCACGCCTTCCACGAACGCATGAAGCTCCCCAGAGGTGAGCTCGTGTCCATCGCGCTTCCTTCGAATCCACTCTTGCGGCAAGCCCATCGCCCCATTGTTGCGCCCGCTCATCCGAGCGCGACGAACAGGCCGGCGATGGTGCCCGACATCAGGTTGGACATGGTGCCGGCCATCACCGCGAGCAGGCCAAACTTGGCGATGTCCTTCCGTCGAGAAGGCGCCATGCCGCCCAAGCCGCCCAACAAAATGGCAATGGAGCTCAGGTTGGCGAATCCGCACAATGCAAACGACACAATGGCCGCGGTCTTGGGCGACAACGCCCCCACTGCGTCCTCCACCAGGTAAGGCGCCAAATTCAAGTAGGCGACGAATTCGTTGACGACCAGTTTTTGGCCGATGAACGACCCTGCAGTGACCGCTTCCGACCAAGGCACCCCCAACAAGAAGGCCAAGGGACTGAACGCCCAGCCCAACATCAACTCCAAGGTCAGGTCAGGCCGACCCACCCACTCCCCGATGCCGCCCAACACGCCGTTGAGCAGGGCGATGAGTGCCACAAAGGCCAACAACATCGCCCCGACGTTCAAGGCCAATTGAAGGCCCGACGAAGCCCCGCTTGCCGCAGCGTCGATGACGTTCACAGGCGCCTCGTCGTCGGCTTGGTCTGGCAACTCCGTCTTGGGCTCCTCCGTCTCGGGCATGAGCATTTTGGCAAACAACAAGCCGCCAGGGGCCGACATGAAGCACGCCGCAATCAAGTAATCCACGGGCACCCCAATCATGGCATACCCGCCCAAAGCGGAACCCGCCACGGACGCCAAGCCGCCCACCATCACGGCGAACAATTCAGACTGCGTCATGGACGCGATGTAGGGCTTGACCACCAACGGCGCTTCAGTCTGACCCACAAAGATGTTGGCCGTGGCGCTCATGGACTCGGCCTTGGAGGTCCCCAAGACCCGTTCCAAAGCACCGCCGATGATGCGGATCACCCACTTCATGATGCCCACGTGGTACAATACGGCAATGAGCGATGCGAAAAAGACGATGATGGGCAGCACCTTGAAGGCGAACGTGAAGCCGATGCTGTCGCCCACAATTTCTCCAAACAAAAAGGAAATCCCTTCGTTGGCGTAGTTCAACAAGCCGTTCACACCCTCGGTCAGGCTGGACAACAAGCTCTGTCCCCACGGCACGCGCAGCACAAAGGCCCCAAGGCCAAACTGCAAGGCAAACGCCCCTGCGACAGTGCGCCAAGCGATGGCGCTTCGGTTCCTGGAAAAGGCATACGCCAAGCCCAAGAGGACCGCCATGCCAACAACACTCATCAACATGCCAGAAAGCTAGGCCTGAAACGGCCGAGCTCGACGCAGGTCTCTGGGAAGCTTATTGACAAACCACTCCAAAGACCGCGAGCACGACCAGGATGTCGTCGACCACCACCAGGCCGTCGCCAGTCACGTCCGCCGTGCAATCGGATTGGCACCCAAATTCGGAGAGCACCATCAGCACGTCGCCCACGTCTATCGCCCCGTTCGCATTGAGGTCTTCAAGGCAAAGCGGCGAGCCGTCGCAGTTGTACCCTTCGTCGGGGTAAAAGCACGTGCCAGGATCCGTGGCCGCTTCGTCGTAGTTGCACGCTGTGTCGTCTTGGCAACCGGCCACCTCCAATTGGTTGCACACCCCGTCGCCGTCGTCGTCGGAGATGCAATCTTCGTCGCAGGTGTAGTACTGCACCGGGAATTCGCACGAGCCGTCCTCCACGTTCGCGGCAGGGTTGTAGTTGCATGCAGCTGGTGTCGTGCACCCCGGCACGGCCGCCACGCAAGACCCGTCGTCCACCGTGGCCGCCGGGTTGTAGTTCGCGGCAGTCGGATCGGTGCACCCGGCAATTTCAGAAGCCGCCAAGCAGAAATCGAGGCTCACGGTTGTGCCAAACTCGCCACCTGCCGCAAGGACTTCTCCCCCCGAAGACAATTCAAAGTTGCCCTGGCCGTATCCACAGCAAATGCCGTCGCCGTAGCTGTCGTTGACGGTCAAGGTGTAGCAGCCTGTCGACAGACAGGTTGTCTCGGAATACGACGTCCCCGAGGCGCCATATGGGCCTCCTGACCAAACCGTCGCGCCGGACGCATCCGAGACCGTCCAGGTGGTTTCCCCTGGGTAGTTGTCCGTCAAAATGGTCCATGTCACGTCGGCCCCACTGTTGGTTTCAAAGGACGTGGTGAAGCTGTCGTTCAAGTCGTTCTCGTCCTCGGCGCTGGTGAGGGTCAACTGCACCGAAGCATCGTGCAATCCATCCGCCAGGGCCAAGCAAGCTGCCCCTTCGCAGAACGGCACCTCGACACTCTCGCCACTGGCCAGGTTGCCAGTCCAACTCACGAGCAACGGGTCTCCCCCGTCCACGGTCAACGACAAGTTGAAACTGCTGGCAGGTTGCAAGCCGACGTTGAAGACGGTGACAACTGGATCGAGGACGCTTTCACATGCCCCAGGATTCAGGCCGGACACGTTGGAAATGCCCAAGTCGTGGTCGATGTCGGACCCTGGAATGATGCCAAAATTGTTGTTGCTGATGTCAAAGAATACGTGGTTGCTCCCCTTGACTTTGATTCGGGCTTGACCCGTGGACACGTTGGGCAGCAACACGGTCGCGCTGCCGTCGTTGGGTGTGCCAGCCACGAGAAGCGTGGGGAACGTGTACCCCCCGTCGGCGCTCAAGTAAATGTCCACAGAACTGCAGTCGACCCCGTTGCCGTCGGTGCCCGCCACGTCCCAAGTCACCTCGAGGTTGGTGTTCCCAACCAACGTGCCACCCCCGTTGGGAGATTGGACCAAAAATGGACCTGCATTGGCGGTGACGCTCATCGTTTTCAGGTCGTCGCTGAATCCACCACCCCCCGCACGGTTGTCGCGGATGGAGCATTTGAAATTCAACTGACGGCTGTAGGTCGGCAAGTGCTCGCCAATGGTGGTCGAGTTGTTCACGAGGTCCTGCGCCCGAGGCAAGGTCCGTGTGGGCGACGTCGTGGAGGAGAACGACCTGAAGATCGGCTGGCTGCCTGAGGGGTTGGTGAGGTTGTTGTCCCCAGACGCGGTGGCGGGACCCAAATCGTATTCCTCCCAGTTGTAGGTCACCGCATCGCCATCGGGATCCGACCCTGTCGCGGTCAATTCCAGCGGCGTGGACACGGGCACCACCAGCCCGTCTGCCCCCGCGTCGACTGTGGGCACCCCGTTGCCAGTGTTGGTGATGGACGCGCACGTGTTGCCGTTGCCATTCACGGTGAACGCGATCATCTCGTTGATGCTGTGGTTGTGAAAATGGTCGTCGGAGTTGCTCTGCAGGTTGGGAGAACAGATGCCGGCGTACCCCATGATGGTGGACGCCGAGCCTGGCTCGAAGGCGGCCGAACTTGCCCGGTTGCAGCTGTTGTTTTGGGTGTGGTTGCCGCCGTATTGGTGCCCCATTTCATGCGCCACGTAGTCCACGTCGAACGGGTCCCCGATGGGCGCACCTTGGCCCGTCACGCCGCCCGCCTTGTTGCCGCCGCATGGCGATTGCAAATACGCAACGCCGCCGCCGCCTGTGGAGAACACGTGGCCGATGTCGTAGTTGGCTGACCCGATCACGTTGTTGCAGGTGTTGATGTTCTGTCCAAGCATGGCACCCCCACTCCCGTTGTCGTAGGGGTCGGTCGCGCCGTCCAAGAAGATCAGCTGGTCGTTGTTGGCCACAATTTCCATGGTCAAACAAGCGTCCCGCTCAAAGATGCCGTTCACACGGACCATCGAAGTGTTCATCGCCGCGAGCACGCTGCCCACGTTCCCGCCGTGGTAGGAGGCGTATTCCCCTGTGCACGCCAACGCCAACCGGTAGGTCCTCAATTGCGTGCCGTTGTCCACGCGGCTTGCCGCCGAGACAGGCTTGAGGCCCATGGTCTGGACTTCTTTGCCAGCAGGATGGGCAAGGCTCACGGTGGGCTTGACCTCTTTGCCCGCTTGGGGAAGTTCCAACGCCATGCACCCTTCGGCGCGCTTCGAGGTGCTGGCGTAGAAGTTGGCACGGGTGTACACAATGACATGCTCCCGATCACCAGGCGTGTGGGGGTCGATGAACACCGTTTGCCCGACGCCCATGACCATGGCATGAAAACCCTGTGGCGTCAGGTCAAATCGGACCGTGGCCTCAGGCTTGTCCAAGCCCTGGCCGGCATACACCTGAATGTCTGGGAACCGGGCCGCAAGCTCGGGGGCCATGATGGGGCTGTTGACCACGCGAAAACGCTCCACCTGACCGTTGGGCATGGGCAACGTCAACACAGCCTCCGAAGTGCGGGCGTCAAACGCAGCCGCGTGGGGCACTGCAGACAACCAAGCCTCCAAACGAAGCACGTCCAGGTCGTAGGCGTCGAATGTCAACACATCCACTGCTGGGGCCATCGCTCGGTCTTCTTGCGAGGCAGGCGACCAGAACGACAGTTGGGCCGAAGCAGGCAGGCTGAAGGCAACAACAAGGGCAAGTGTCGCGCTTGTGCGCAGGAATTGGAAAATGGGCATCATGACTTGGGTTTGGGAGGGGCAAACACTTCAGTGTAAGCCTTCAACAGTTCGAGTTGTTCTTTCGCAGGACGCGGGAGCTGGTGCGCCCACCGTTGGAATTCGGCCCCGAACGCGCGCCTGAATTCCGGGCTTTCTTTCAGCACCATGGTGTTGAGCCGCTGCAGGGTTTTGCGCACGTCGCGGAGCAACCGCTCGTGCACCGTCAACAGCCGTTCTCGCGCACTCCAATTCCCGAACCGCCACGCCACCGCATGTTGGGTGGCCGCCGTCATCAACTCTTCTTGGAGCCGAGTCAAAAAGTCGCTGTATTTCGTCTTGCCGTTGTCCATGTCGCGTCACATTGAAGGTACGCTTTTTTCCGTCAACCGCCCTTTTCGCCGTCTATGCCTACCTTTGCAGCACGCGACCAAGATTGTTGCGTGCGTGTTTCACCGAGGTCGACACGCCCCCTTTGAAGTTTGCACGAGGCAGAACGAAGGCTGTACAGACCCGGTGCGTAAGCCGCTGACGTTGACCAAGCGGCACCCAAACATCCATGAAATTTTCAGACATGGGCTTGCACCCGCGGGTGCTGGAAGCCCTGGTGCCTCTCGGTTACGAGACGCCCACCCCCATTCAAGAACAAGCCATCCCCCACGTGCTTCAGGGCCGTGATGTGATGGGCATTGCCCAAACGGGCACAGGAAAGACCGCGGCGTTTTCGCTGCCCATCGTTCACCACTTGGCGGACAACATGATGCACGGCAAGGCCGTGCCACGGGTGTTGGTCCTGACCCCAACCCGTGAATTGGCCGCCCAAATCGACGACAACGTCAAGGCCTACTCCAAGCACATCAAGGCACGGACAGCCTTGATCTTCGGAGGCGTCAGCCAGCACAAGCAAGTGGCCCAACTCCGCAAAGGCGTGGACATCCTGGTGGCCACCCCTGGCCGACTTCTCGACCTGTGCAACCAGGGACTTCTTTCGTTGGAGTGGATCGAGTTTTTGGTCTTGGACGAGGCAGACACCATGCTGGACATGGGCTTCATCCACGACATCCGACGCGTCATCGCCATGCTTCCGGAACAGCGTCAAAGCCTGTTCTTCAGCGCCACCATGCCAGAGAGCATTGTCAAGTTGTCCAAGACCATCCTCACCGACCCCATCCGGGTCGAGGTGGCCCGGGTCAGCAGCGCGGCGGAGACGGTGGACCAACGCATGTTGTTCGTGAGCCAAGGCGCCAAGCGCGACTTGTTGGTCGAGGTGCTCAACAGGCCTGAGGTGGAGACATCGCTCGTGTTCACGAGAACGAAATACGGGGCGGACAAGGTCGTGCGCTATTTGAAGAAGAATGGCATCCGGGGTGAAGCCATCCATGGAAACAAGAGCCAGCCGCAGCGCGACCGCGCGATGAACGCGTTCCGCAGCGGCAAAATCAAGGTCCTTGTGGCCACCGACATCGCCGCCCGAGGCATCGACGTCAAGGGAGTAAGCCACGTCATCAACTTCGAGATCCCCAACATCAGCGAAACGTACGTGCACCGCATTGGCCGCACCGGACGTGCAGGCCACGACGGCGTCGCGTACTCGATGGTCAACGAAGGCGACGAACGAAAGCACATGCTGAACATCGTCAAATTGATTCAGCGCGACATCCCCCTGGAAGAGGGACACCAATGGCATTTGGACTTGCCGGCCATCACCCTCGCCGACGCAGGCGGACAGCGCCCCGCGAAGTCGGGAGGCGGCCAACCCCAGCAAAATCGCGAAGGCTCCGGCTCGGGCAACCGCAACAAGAACCGCAACA
Organism: Flavobacteriales bacterium; assembly: GCA_049627085.1. Classification (GTDB taxonomy): domain Bacteria; phylum Bacteroidota; class Bacteroidia; order Flavobacteriales_D; family Sanyastnellaceae; genus UBA11663. Next base: position 30,677 of record JBMZWX010000015.1, read on the forward strand.
AGAACCGCAACCGAAACCGCCCACCGCAAGGCAACGGCGGACCTGACCGTCCTTCGAATGGAGGAGGGGCGCGAGGAACAAAGAAGCCCAAATTCAAAGGGCCCAAGCCCCAAGGCGGCGCCAGCTGAGGAAGCTCAGCCTCGCCCTTGCTGCTTCAGTGCCGCGAGCTGCTTGCCGAGGAATCGGGCGAGGGGCGCTGTCTCAGCATGCGCCCCTCGTGTGGCCCAAACCTCTGCGACTTCCTGGCAGAGCGGCTTTTGGGACGCGTGAATCAACAGCACCCCAACGTGGACCATGGCGACCGGCATGCCTTCATCGGCACACAGCCCCAAGCCCAGGTCGTAGAGGTCCTCACCGAGCCTGGCGAGTTCCGCGGGATCGACCTCCAACAGGGCTTTGAGCAATTCACGATGTACGCTCGGGTCCTGGGATTCGTCAACCGCATCCAGAATGTCCACAGCCTTGCCCTTCACCACGGCAGGATCTCCCAGCGCCGCATGCCGGAGCACCCACGCCGCCTTGCGGGGCACGGTGCCGCCTTCGGGATTGGAAGCCATGCGAATCAACTCATCCACCCAAGCGGGGTTGCGGACCGTGTCCCTGGCAAACGCCTTGGCCTCGGTGGCCGGCAACCCTGTGCGCAGCCGGTCTTCCGAAAAGGTCATTCGTAGCGGGGCTGATTCCACACCTTGATGAGGTCCGACTCGGAAACGCCGGACAACACCTCGGTCACCAACCCGTCGCTGAGCCCGACTTCCACGTCGCGGCGCGCGTACACGTTCTCTTCCAATTGAACCTCCACGTAAGGCTGACGGCCGTCGTATTGGATCAAGCGCTCGCTCAAGGCCAACACCTCTTTCCGCTCGTCCAAGACCACGTCAGCAGTGGCAGAGTACCCGGCCCGCAAAAACTGCCCGTCCTCCAAAAGGACAGCCGCTTTGATCTCAAATTGGATGGCCCCGCCTTCCGCCACGCCCTTGGGGGCGATGTGCTCCAGGGTGGCGGGAATTTGGCTCCCCTCAATGGCGCCGATGGTCAACCGAATGGGCATGCCTTCGTGCAGCTTTTCGACCTCGCTCTCGTCAATTTTGCCCACGAACTGTAGGTCGGCCATGTCGGCCACCGAAGCGATGGTCGTGCCTTCGTTGAAGTTGTTGGCCTCAATGACGCTGTTGCCTTTTTTGATGGGCACTTCGAGCACCATTCCGGAGACGGTGGCCTTGACCAAGGTGTTGGACGCGTTGCCTCCCCCTCGGGCCGTCACCCCTTCCTGCACAATGCGCAGGTTGTCTTCCGCCGCGAAGACCTCTTCCCGCGCTTGCTTCAACGCCAACTCCGTGCGCTGAGCTTCGGCCGGCGCCAGGGCACCGCGTTCGAGCAACCCGGCATTCCGGTCGTGGTTGGTTTGGGCGTCGTCCAAACTGAGTTGGGCACGGGCCAAACGAGATTCCGCGTTGCTCAAGGCGGCCACGTCGGGCACGATCATCACTTCCGCAAGGACGTCACCGGCCTCCACCTCGTCTCCCGCCTCGACGAGCACCCGACGCACGATGCCCGACACCTGGGGCTTGATCAAAATCTCCTGGCGCGGCTGCACGCTTCCAGACGCCAGTGTCTTGAGGACGATGTCCGTCACCCTGGGGGATTCCGTGTTGTACGAAGCCACGGCCTGGGATTCCTGGTCTCGGAGGTGTTTGACCGTGTAAAACGTGCCGGCCATAATGACCAACACGCCGACAAGCAATGCAAGGGGTTTTCCGTTCTTCATGTTCAAGAATTGGCAAGTTAGGTTCGCAACGCTTCCACCGGTTCCACACGCAACGCTCGCAAGGCGGGGAGCACCCCAGCGAACGCGCCCAACACAGTCATCGTCCCCAAGGCGGTCAACAGCACGTCCAACGTCACGTGGGGATGCCTGAAGATGCCGTTGTCTTCGGAGGCGGTCAAGAACGCGTCCAGCGCCTCCAAGGTGGCCACACCGAGGATGCCGCCAACAAGCCCCGCAAGCACGGTGAGGGTCAACGTCTCGACCATGATTTGGACCACGATGTTGGCTGGGGTGGCACCAAGGGCACGACGCACGCCAAGCTCGCGGGTGCGCTCTTTGATGGTGATGAGCATGATGTTCATGATGCCGATGACGCCTGCAAACAGCGCAAGCCCCCCAAACACAAACGACACCCATCGAAACGCGCTGAACACGGTGGTCATTTCCTCGTGCATTTCCGCCATGCTCCAGTGCCCAAATCCACGCGGGTCGTCGGGGTGCACGCTTTTTTGGGCTTTCAGAAGACGGAGCACTTCCGCCACCGCGGTGTCGCCCGGGACGTCTTCACGGATGAGCAGGCTCAACCACCCCACCCGGTCGCCCATGTGGAACGCGTGGTTGAACGTGGTGTACGGCGTGAAAATGCTGTTCTCGCTCTCCTCCGCGTCTTCGCCCGTTTGCTGACTCCGGTAGACGCCCACCACGGTGAACGTCACGCCTTGAATCTGGATGTGGCTCCCCAAGACTTGCTCCTCTCGGTCAAACAAGAGCTGCCGCACGCGCTTGCCAATCACGGCCACCTTGCGGCGATCTTCCAGGTCGCGCTCGTTGATGTAACGCCCCTCCATGATGACAATGGGATCGATGTCCTTGTACACAGGCATGTCGCCGTAGACCCCGCATGCTGCGGTCTTCAGCCCATGGGTGACGTTGTTGCCGCCCCGCCAGCCCCCGAGCTGGTTCCTCGGCGCCACGGCCTCCAACGTGGTCGCGTTTTCTTCCAAGAAGGCCACGTCCATGGTGGTCAATTCAATGCCACGTCCCCGGGCGTATCCTTTGTAAGGCAGGCTGGTCGACTCGCCCCAAAGGAACGCGCTGTTCTTGACGCGGTTGCCCATGTCGGCTTTGACGCCTTCCTCCAAGCCGTTGGACGCCCCCACCGTGATGAGGATCATGAAGAGCCCCCAGCCCACGCCAAGCGAACTCAGCAGCGTGCGGAACGGGTTGCGCAAGAGCACTTGCGCCAACTCCAACCACGGATCTCGTTCCCACCACCTCATTCGTCCCGCAGCGCTTCAACGGGTCGGATGGCCACCGCCCGCAAGGCCGGCCCCAACCCACTCGCCAATCCAACCAACACCAAGACCACCAACGCGAACAACGCAATGCGGTGGTCCACTTGAGGATTCTGGAAATACTCATGGTCCGCCATCGGCGCCACGGTGGTCAACAGCCCCACGGCCAGCATCAACCCCAAGCTGCCGCTGACCAGCATCAACACCGTGGATTCCATGACCACCAAGCTGACGATGCTCCCATTGGTGGCCCCCA
>JBMZWX010000016.1:0-33315 GCA_049627085.1 Flavobacteriales bacterium
GACTCTGACGATTCTTGTGTCTTCGCCGACGACGCTTGCGAGGTTTGTGAGGGCGACGCTGTGGTGTTGAACGACGCTGACGGCGACGGAGTCTGCGACGCGGACGAAGTGGCTGGCTGTCAGGACGAGCTGGCATGCAACTACAACGAGGCCGCCACCGATGAAGATGGCAGCTGTGAATACCTCACCTGTGCAGGATGCACGGACAGCGTGGCGTTGAACTACGACGAAACAGCCACCATCGACGACGGCGGCTGCGAGTACTGCGATTTGATGTTGAGCACCGAGGTGTTGCAAGCCATCCTTTGTGAGGGCGCTGAGACCGGTGTGGTTGAATTGACCCTCGGCAACGTGGTCTACCCAGACAGCATCACGATCGAATTGAACGGCATGGTTCAGGACACCACTGTCTTTGAAGGCTTGGGTGCGGGCTCTTACACCGTGTTGGTGTCTCAGGGCTCTGACTGCGAAGCCACCGTCGACTTTGAGCTTGAGGATGGCACGGCCTTGTTGGTGGACATCCAGACTTCAGATGTCTCGTGTGCAGGGGACGCCGACGGCTCCATTGACGCCTCAGCGTTGAGCGGGGTGTTGCCCATCGAGTATGTATTGGCTGGACCGGTGTCTGAAACGAACAACACGGGCAACTTTGACGACTTGCCAGCAGGCAGCTACACCTTGAGCGCCACGGACGGCAACGGTTGCACGTTTGAGGAAGTGGTGGACGTGGCCGAGCCAGAGGCGTTGTCGCTGGATGTGGTCGTCACCGATGCCGCCGAGGAGGGGGCAGGTGCCATCGATCTGACTGTGGAGGGAGGCACCGGGCCATATGAATTCGACTGGACCAGCTCAGGCAGCTTCACTTCTGATCAGGAAGACATCTCCGAGTTGCCAGCACCGTTCTTCTACAGCGTGACCGTGACCGACGCCAATGGCTGTGAAGCCGAGGGAGGTCCTTACGCCGTGGACGATGTGTATGGATTGGACGAGGCAGGCCAGCTCGTGTTTGTCGCCTACCCGAACCCGGCGATGAACTGGGTGGCTGTGGAATTGGAGAATGGCGCCCTGGCTGCAGACATCACAGTCTTCGACAACACGGGACGTGTGGTGACTCAGTTGCCATTCAACGGCACGCGCTTGGTGCTCGATGTTGCGGATTGGGCGGCAGGCACGTACCACTTGCAGGTGTCAAACGCCCAAACCATGGCGCGTCACCAAATCATGATCCAACGCTAAGAACCGTATGCGGGGAAACCCGATGCTTGAAAGCCCGGGCCGGAAGGCTCGGGCTTTTTATTTGCCGATGCAGAAGTGGGAGAAGATGTGGCCGAGGATGTCGTCGGCGTGGACCGCACCTGTGATTTCGCCGAGGTGGTGCAAGGCTTGGCGGGCGTCCACGGCGACGAGGTCGCCTGGCATGTTGTTGGCCAAACCTTGGCGCACCGCTTGAAGCGCTGCGTGGGCAGCCGTCAACGCTTCAAAGTGACGAAGGTTGGTGACGACCAATTGATGCCCCTGGTCGTTGGTTTGGTAGGCCGCGGAGAGCAGGCTCTTGAGTGCATCGATGCCTTGTCCTTGGGAAGCGCTCAGGTGAACCACAGGATGGTTCCAATGGGCCTGGGCAGGCGTGGCGAGGTCGCATTTGTTCCAGACCACCACGACATGGGTGTCCGAGGTCAACTGCAAGTCGTTCAGCTGTCTGACTGCGTCGTCCTGGGTGTCTGTGGAGGCGTCAAGCATGAGAAGGACCGTGGAGGCCGAGGCCGCTTTGTCCAAGGCGCGACGGATGCCTTCTGCCTCCACCACGTCCTGCGTGTCTCGAAGTCCTGCAGTGTCGATGAATCTGAAGCGCATGCCTTCAATGGTGCACGCGTCTTCCACCGTGTCGCGCGTCGTGCCAGGGATGTCCGACACAATGGCGCGGTCGTCGCCCAACAAGGCGTTGAGCAGGGTGGATTTGCCGCGGTTGGGGGCGCCGACGATGGCCACGGGGATGCCTTCTTTGAGGGCATTTCCGGTGGCGAAGCTGTCGGCCAAACGTCCAACCCTTCCCAAGAGGTCGACCAGCAGCGCGTCGAAGCGAGCACGGTCGGCGAACTCGACGTTTTCTTCGGCAAAATCGAGCTCCAGTTCCAGGAGGCCTGCGAAGCCGATGAGCGCTTCTCGAAGGGCGTTGATCTCTTTGGCGAAGCCGCCCCGGAGTTGATCCAACGCGAGCCTGTGGGCGCCGGCGTGCTCTGCGGCAATCAAGTCGGCCACGGCTTCCGCTTGGGTGAGGTCGAGGCGTCCGTTCAAGAAGGCGCGCTGGGTGAATTCCCCCGGCCCAGCTTGCCGGCAGCCCGCCTCGATGAGGGCGCGCATGACTTCCTGTTGGATGAAGGGAGAGCCGTGGATGTTGAACTCGATGGTGTCTTCCCCGGTGTAAGACTTCGGGCCGCGCATGACCAGGGCGAGCCCTTCATCCAGGGGGTCGCCGGCGGCGTTCTTGAATTTCCCAAATGCGACAGAACGGTCGGTGACGTCAGCCAGGAGCTTGGAGAACACCTTGGAACCCAGCTCGAGGGCGTGGTCGCCAGACACCCGGATGACCGCGATTCCACCCGCCCCAGGGGCGGTGGAAATGGCGCAAATGGTGGCGCCGTCCACGGCGTCGCGAAGGGGGGAGTTCATGGCGCGAATTTGGCCTAAATTTGCCGCGCATTCACAACAAGAGGCGACCAATCGCCGCAACCCAACCACATCGACATGAGCGTACTCGTCAACCGAGATTCCAAAATCATCGTTCAAGGCTTCACAGGAGGTGAAGGCACATTCCACGCAGGCCAAATGATTGAGTACGGCACCAACGTCGTGGGTGGTGTGACCCCAGGCAAGGGTGGACAGACGCACTTGGACCGTCCTGTATTCAACACCGTGGCTGAGGCCGTGGCCGAGACGGGGGCGGACGTGAGCATCGTGTTCGTGCCGCCTGCATTTGCAGCGGATGCTTTGATGGAGGCGGCTGACGCGGGCATCAAGGTCATCGTGGCCATCACCGAGGGCATCCCTGTGGCGGACATGGTGAAAGTGAAGGCGTACATCGACGGCCGAGATTGCACGTTGATCGGCCCCAATTGCCCAGGCATCATCACAGCAGGCCAGGCCAAAGTCGGCATCATGCCCGGCTTCATCTTCGAGCCAGGTGTGGTGGGCATCGTGTCCAAGTCAGGCACGCTCACCTACGAAGCGGTGGACCAGTGCACCAAAGCTGGTCTTGGTCAAACCACGGCCATCGGCATTGGCGGTGATCCCATCATCGGCACCACCACCCTTGAGGCGGTCAAGTTGCTCATGGCGGACGACGAGACCAAGGGCATTGTGATGATCGGGGAAATCGGCGGCGACCTCGAGGTTCAGGCTGCGCGTTGGATTCAAGAGAACGGCACCAAGCCAGTCGTGGGCTTCATCGCAGGGGTGACGGCCCCCAAGGGCCGGACCATGGGCCACGCAGGGGCCATCGTGTCGGGCGAGGACGAGTCGGCCGAAGCGAAGAAGCGCGTGATGCGTGAGTGCGGCATCGACGTGGTGGACAGCCCTGCGGACATCGGCTCCAAGATGGCCGAGGTCCTCGGAAAGTGACCTTCACGTCACCTTCATTCAAAAAAGCCAGGCCATGTGTCTGGCTTTTTTGTTGCCGTGAAAAAACATCTCCTTGGTGGGTGACGTTGAAGGTGTAGTTTTGATTCCACCCCAAACCCAAGTCCATGCCTGAAATCCTGTCCATCCTTGCTGCCTTGTGTTCTGCCGTGGCGTGTGTGCTTGTTTGGCGCATGTCGTCGTCCATTGGGGCTTCCCAAGGGAGCGACCAAGAGTGGGACAGGATGAAGGACAAGCTCGACGCGCAGGACGCACAATTGCGGGATGAATTCGCCAGGAACCGAAAGGAAACGGCGGAGCTTGCGCAGGCGCAGCGGGAAGAATTGAGGAACAACTTGGCCGCGTTCGAGAAGCACTTGGACGAGGACGCCAAAACTCAACAAGAGGCCCTTCGTCAGCAGTTTGCAGATTTGCTCAAGCAGCTCGACGGCCAAGGCAAGGCCAGCTTGGACGCGGTGAAGGACGTTCGGAGCACCATTGAGAAGCAGTTGAAGGAGATCCGTGAGGACAACGGAAAGCGCCTGGAGGAGATGCGCAAGACGGTGGACGAGAAGTTGCAGGACACCTTGGAGAAACGCCTTGGCGAAAGTTTCAAGCTTGTGAGCGAACGGTTGGAGCTCGTGCACAAAGGGCTGGGGGAGATGCAGACCATCGCTAGCGGGGTGGGAGACCTGAAAAAAGTGCTGACCAACGTCAAGACCAAAGGCATCCTTGGGGAGTACCAATTGGGCAACATCATCGAACAACTTCTTCCGCGAGAGCAATACGAGCAGGAAATCGCCACCCGGCCGGGGTCGGGCGAGCGGGTGGAGTTTGCAATCCGGATGCCGGGCAATTCAGAAGACGACACGGTGTGGTTGCCCATCGACTCGAAGTTCCCGCTCACGGGCTACGAGACGTTGCTTGAGGCGCGTGAGGGGGGCGATTTGGACGCGATCCGTGCGGCAGAGAAGGCCCTGGCCGTGACGTTGGAGAAGTTCGCCAAGGACATTTCTGAGAAATACGTCGAGGCGCCGTACACGACCGACTTTGGGGTGATGTTCTTGCCCATTGAGAGTTTGTACGCCGAGGTGTTGCGCCATCCAGGGATTTTTGAAACCCTGCAGCGCAAGTACCGCATCACGGTCACAGGCCCCACCACGATGTCGGCGCTCCTCAACAGCCTTCAAATGGGCTTCCGCACGCTGGCGGTCACCAAGCGGAGCAGCGAAGTCTGGAAAATTTTGGAGGCCGTCAAGACCGAGTTTGGCAAGTTCTCCGACCAATTGGACAAGGTGGACAAACAGTTGACCACCGCCAAGAAATCGTTGGAGGACCTGAGGAGCACGCGCACGAGCGTCATGCAGCGACGCTTGAAAGACGTCGGCACCCTCGATGCCAAGGAAAGCGGGAACCTGCTCGACTTACCAGAAGACCATGAATGACCCGTGGAGGTCGATGGCCCCAGGTTGGTCGTAGGTCGTCACCCCATTCTCCGTCTGCACGCCAATGACTTGGTCTGTGCGCGCCACGTGCAACACGAAGTAGTAGGCCCCTTCGGAGAGGTCTTGTTCAGGCAACCACCCGCTTGTGCTTCCGAAGTCTTCGTGGCTGAACACCTCTTGGCCCCACCGGTTGAAGATCTGGATGGTGGAGTTGGGGAACTGGTTGAGGTTGGTCACCTTGAACCGCTTGTTGAGGTTGTCGTCGCCAGGGGTGATCACGTTGGGAATGACCAAATCGCAATCGGCGTACGTGATGTGGATGATGCCCTCCGAGCGCACCACGCACGGGGGCTCCGAGAACGCCTCCACCACAAGCATGCCCGCCGACGTGACGGTCGCGTCTTGACCCGTGGCCAGAACCACAGGCTCGTCCACACCCTCTTCGTAGAAAACCCAGTTGATTTCAGGGGAGCCGAAGACTTCCGAAGGCAAGCCGATGACGACTTCTTCTCCTTGGCAGAATTCGCGGTCGTCCTCCCACACAAAGGCAAGGTCTTCGTCCGTGGCCACGGTCACCACCAAGGAATTCTCCGCGCCAGGGGGACAGTACGGGTCGTTGAGCGTGGCTGTGTAGACCCCAGCGTCCCCAACCGTGACGTTGTCGATGACGACGAATTGACCTTGGGCTTCAAAGCCATCGGGCCCCGTCCACAAGACGTCCTCGGAATCGGCCCCCATGGAAATGGTCAACCCTTCGCAAGTTTCGATGTCCCCACTCAGCACGGGCGGAGCCAAGGGCTGGTGAACCACGACCTCCAACGAATCGTTTTCAATCTCGCATTCCCCGGTGTAGCCCTGCACCACGTAGATGCCGGCCGTGTTGGTGTTGGCGATGCCCACGTTGACCTCCAGCCCTGTGGCCGAGAAGTTGTTGGGCCCCGTCCATTGGTACAATCCGTTTTCGATGGGGTTGACGGCGAGTTCGAGCGGGTCCCCCAAGCAAGGGTTCAGTTGCTGGTAAGACGTTTCGTACTTCAGCGCGCCGTAGTCCGAGAAGTAGCCGAATCGGGTGCCAGAAGAGGCTCCTCCGTTGATGATGCCCAGGTGAAATGGGGTGGAGGTGTTCTCTATTCGGGTGGCGGCTTCCACGGCGATTTGGCCTTCGAGTGTGGTCACCTGTGCGAACATCCAGTCGGTGTTGCCAGGCACCACGGCGAAGTTGGTGGCGTTGATGACACCTGCGTTGCCATTGAAAAGGAAATCGCCCTGTCCTCCGTTGGGCACCAGAATGTTCAAACGCATGGTCTCGCTTGTGGAGCGCACGAAGACGGTCGAGGTGGATCCTGTGCATTTGACGCTGGGCAGTTGAGCTCCTCCCAATTCGCATCCAAATCCCGTCGATTGCCACACGGCTACAGGGGCCGACGCCTCGATGAAGGCCGAGGGCGTGTTCAGGACATGTTGGTGGGCTTGCCCCGCTTGAAGGGTCGCCACCGTGGCGCCGTCGACTGTGACCTCGGTGCCGTCTTCGACGGCCAAAATTTGGAGCCTGTCGTCTCCGGCCAGATAGCCGTGCACCGCGACATATTCGGTTCCCAGAATGTTGTCAGGCACGATTTGATCTCCCATCAAATCCGAGCACCCTCCGAACGCAGCCCCGCTGGCGGAGTCGTCGTGCATGGTGACTGCGACTGGTCGGTCTGAGGTCACGGTTGTTCCAACGGGGTGGGCTCCAGCGGACGTGCCCGCGGCCCTTGCGGAATACGTGGAGCCAGCAAATGGCAAAACCACGTCAAACGCCACACCTGCGGGGTGTCCAATCAGGTCCTGGGTGGGGGTGATGGTGATTGTGGTGTTGTCTTCGGTTGCAACCACATCGAAGCCAGACGGAGAGGACGTGTACCCGTTGTTGGTGAAATTCTGAAAAGGCAAGTGGAACGACGTGCCCAAGGCATTGTCGCCTTTCAGGGCAAAAATGTCTGGATTGTTGTGTCGGTTCACCTCGTAGTACGCCGAGATCACCGAGGTGCTTGTGATGTGGATCCCTTTGTCAAGCACTTCGTCAAACGGTTGATTTTCGTACCACGACAAAGAATCTGTCAGGTCCAAGCTCAACGCGCTGTTCGCGGGGATGTTCAGATTGTATGTGTTGTAGTTGGTGTTGGCTGGCATGTCGACCACCACTTGGGCAGGATTGTCGAACGTCGCAAAGCGCAACAGAACCGGGCTGTCCCCGTGCGAGGAAGTCACCTCCGGCGCCACGAACCAAAACCCGTCGTCCACCTGGCCCCACAGGGTGCCCAGGCAAAACGACAGCATCCAAAAACTGGTCAAGTTCTTCATCGTTCCGAAGTTACTTTTCAGATCAACACGGCCAACCTCGCGTCAACGCGTGAGCCAGAGGCCCGGCAGAAGTTCGTGAAGGGGGATGGGTAAGCCGATGCCTTCGACGCCCTGTCAAATCACATCCATGCCCCGCGGTGGCCGTTCACCTGGGCGCAGGCCAAGTCCCGGATCTGCAACGCCGTGGACGTGGGGAGGTAAGGCAAGATCGCCACGCCGGAGGCTGTGTGGAACGTGAGGTGCGCGACACCACGTCGAGCTTGGATGCGGTTTTGGGTGAATTGGACGGCTTGAAGTTTGGTCCAATCGACCATGACGCGCTTGCGGAACAGCCACCCGCGGTGCACCGACACATGGCGTCCGTCGGTGGTGGCCCACATGCCTCGGTGCCAAGCACGTGCCCAAAACCACGTCCACGCCGCGCACCCTCCCAGGACGACCGCGCCAGTCGGCCAGCCAAGGTGCCAGTCCGCAGCCACCCAGAGAGGGGACCACAGCAACATGCGTTTGAGCCACCTCATCCAGAAGGCGTAGGCCATGGGACGCAGTGTGACCATGGGACGCTCAGGCCAAGAGGGAAACACCAAGCTTTCAAACGCTCGGGTGGGCGGTCCGTCCACTGCAGGGATGGTCAACTTCAGCCCGCCGATGGCGGGGCCAGCGCCCCCGGCAGACGCCTGACGCACATGCAACGTGTCGAATCCGAATTGCCTGCGGATCCACGTGTTTTCCCACATCACCCATTGCACCTTGTGCAAGGGAACTTGCATGCTTTGGCGGTTCAGCAGGCCCTGGGTCAGGTGAAGGGCACGCTTCGTGGGGTCCTCGTCCGCTTCCACCCAAACCCGCAGTTTCCAGTGCTTCACCACCGAGGTGGCCACCGAAATCAACACCGACAAGGCGGCGATGACCACCGGGGAGAGCACCAAGAGCAACGGAGAGAGGAACAGCAACACCGTCCGGTAGAGGGACGGCACCTGTTGCCACAGTTCTGCCACGACGTCCCACGCCACCCCCTGAAACGTCAACAAGCCCCCAATGGCGAACCCAATTTTAGACAGGTGGTTTTGGGAGAGCCCCACTTTCAACAAGGTGGTGGTGTCCAGGGCTGTGACGAGGTTGGGGGCGGCTTGTGGTTCCTCCGGGGCGTCGGCTTGCGAGTCCCGGGCGGATTGAAGCAAACGGCTGCGCAGGGCATGGGCGTCGTCCCACGGCAAGGCGTGGATGACCAGTTCGCTTCCCGAGGACCCCGCCGTGTCGATTTTCAAGCCGCACACCTTGAACAGGCGTTGCAACAGGTTTTGTTCGACGTGGACGGCTTGCACGCGGTCCAGAGGGATGTTCACCTTGTCTCGGACCAACACGCCCTTCCGGACATGGAGTTGGTTGGCTTCCAAGTGAAATGTGAAGCGGGCGAAGTGCAACACCGCGCCCAAAAAGGTAAAGGCACACCCTGCCCCGATGGCCCAGATGAAAAACCGGGCGTCCTGGTCGCCTTGGAAGTAAAAGGCCACGAAGACAGGCCACGTGGAGCGCACCAAGGCTTGGGCTTGCCACCCAATCAGAATCAGCAACCCGAGCGCGTGCTGCCTTTGGGGACGGTCAAACACCTCGGTTGGCTTCAAGCAGTTGTCGGATGTTTCGCGCAGTCTCGGGGGGCAGTCCTGGGATGTTGAGGTTGGCCCCCGAGGCGCCGGCCGTGAACAATTTCAGCGAGCAGAAGCCCAGCCATTTCCCCAAAGGCCCTTGCTGAATTTCGCTGTGTTGAATCCGAGAAAAGGGCACGGCCACCACCTGGGTGGTCCACCACCCTGACCGGTACACGACATCTTCTTGACGGACCAAAAACCCGCGCAGGGGCCAACCCATGCGCTCTTCCAACCCCCAAAGTGCCATCACGGCAGTCCAGGCCCCGCCCAAGGCCCACCACAACGCGGCCGGGGGACCTTGTTCGCCTTCCAACATGGAAACCCAAAGGCACGGGGCCGCCCAGGCCAGACCAGTCACCGCAAACGTCACCCCGTACACCAAGGCTCGGGCTTTGGCATACGCCCGGGGCAGGGGCGTCAGACGATCCTCTTCGAAAGATGGGAGGGAGGCGACGTCGACAAGGGGGTTCAAGTCGGGCTGGACGACCGCAGGTCTTTTCATGAGGCCGTCACTTTGAAGCGGTGCACCCCAGGCTTGCGTGGCGCCAGCACGGCGTCTTTCAACTGGAACAAGGCTTGGGGTTGGGCCACAAAGTCCAAGTCGGACGTGTCAATCCAAAGGATTCGAGAGCCACGCGCATGCTTGTAATGGGAGGCGTAGCCTGCCGCCACGCGGTCCAAATAACCCTCGGGGAGGGCTTGCTCGTAGGACCGACCACGTTTCACAATCTGGGCTTCCTGCCGCACCCTCCCTGGGTCCAGGATGGCGACCACCTCCGGCTGAGGGAGCTGGGCGTGCATCATGGTGAACATGGTTTTGAACAGGTTGAATTCGTCTTTGGGCAAGTTGACTTTGGCGAAAATCAAGCTCTTCACAAAGCTGTAATCCGACACGATTCGCTGCTTGAACAAATTCCGACCGCGGATGGCGGATTGCATTTGCTTGTAGCGGTCTGCCAAAAACGACAGCTCCACACTGAAGCCATGCGCTTCGGGGTTGTCGTAAAACTTTTCCAGAAAGGGGTTCTCCTCGAAACGCTCAAGCATCAGTTCAGCCCCCAACTCCTCCGCCAACCACGTCGCAAACGTGGTCTTGCCGGCGCCGATGCCTCCTTCGATTGCAATGCTTGAATACACGTCTGGAAGGTAGGTTAAGATGGGGTGGCGACGGGCATGACTTCCGGCTTGACGGGGCAAGCCTCCAGGGCCATGCGCACCCTTTGCCCTTCCACCTTCAAGTCGGGGGCGAGGTCCGCCAAGGGCTGCAACACGAAGCGTCGCGACATCATCCTGGGATGGGGCACCGCCAAGTCGTCCGTGCACGAAGTTTCTCCCTCGGAGGTGCACAAGATGTCCATGTCCAACGTGCGGTTGAGGTAGCCCTCCGCGCTGGCGTCTCGGACGCGGCCGTGTTCGCGTTCGATGTCGAGGAGGACGCGAAGCAACCCGTCCAGCGGCATGTCTGTGTCCACCCCAACCACCATGTTCAGAAACGCAGGCGTGCCCTCCGCCATGCCCCAGGCCTCCGTTTCGTAGCGTGGAGACATGGACATGGCTTGGACGGACTTCCGCGCCACCAAGGCCTCTTCCAACGCCGCCAACCCTTGGTCGAGCCAGGCATGCCGGTCGCTCAAATTTGTGCCCAACCCCAAGTAGACTGTTCTCACATTCATTGTCATTCGAAGGTAGCCAGGGGCTGGCCTGAGGTGTTAAATTTGGGGCATGTCATTTGGAAAAAACATCTTGAGTTCGGCCATCGGGTCGACGTTGGGCTTGCTCGTGGCAGGCACCGTGTTGATCTTCATTTTTGTCGGCGTCTTGGTGGGGGGCATCGTGGGTGCGTTCGCCGATGTGGAAGCATCTGTCGGCCCAGATTTGGACCTCGACGACGCCAACGTCCTCAGGGTGACCATGGAGGCGCCCATCGTGGAGCGGGGCGGGGGAGATTCCCCGTTTTCATTCAGCCTCGGAGGAGGCTTGGAGCCCAGCATGCAGTTGGGGTTGAACCAAATCCTGGATGCGTTTGACCGCGCCGCGGGCGACGACCAAATCCAAGGTGTGTTGCTCAACGTGGCCGACGTGGCCGTGATGCCCAGCATGATGGAAGACTTGCGCGCCGGATTGGCCGTCCTTCAGGACAGCGGCAAGTTCATTGTGGCCTGGAGCGAGAGCATGAGCCAGCGTGCACTTCACTTCAATTCCGCGGCAGATGAGGTGTACTTGCACCCCCAAGGAGGGATGACCCTCAATGGCCTCCGCAGCCAGAGCATGTTCTACCCAGGCATGTTCGAAAAGCTGGGCATCGACGTCACCGTGGTGCGTGGCCCTGGAAACAAATACAAGAGCGCGGTGGAACCTTTCTTGCGCAAGGATTTCAGCGACGCCAACAAGGAACAAACCCGGGCTTTGCTCTCGGGCTTTTGGCAAGACATGGCCTCGGACGTGGAAGTGGCACGGGGTTTGGAGCCGGGCACATTGGACGCGCTCGCCAACGACTTGACCATCCGAAGCCCGCAAGACGCCGTGGACGCGGCGTTGGTGGACGGCTTGCTGTACGAGGACGAATTGACCGCGCTTCTGGAAGAGAAGCTGGACGGCGAAGAGCCTTCCTTCATCTCCCTCGGCGAGTACACGCTGGAGGAGCGGTTCTTGGGTGGCATGGACGCGTTGGCTAAGGTCCTGGAAGAAGTGGAATCGAAAGAAGAGGACGAGGACAGCGACAACCTCGGAGGCAACGTGGCCGTGATCTATGCGGTCGGGGCGATTGAGAGCGGCCAAGGCGACAACGCGACCATCGGGTCAGAAACCACGGCCGAGGCGTTGCGTGAGGCGCGCGAGGCCGACGACGTCAAAGCGGTGGTGTTGCGGGTGAATTCCCCAGGAGGCAGCGCCTTGGCCAGCGACGTGATCTGGCGCGAGACCATGTTGCTCAAAGAAGCCGGCAAGCCCTTTGTCGTCAGCATGAGTGACCTCGCGGCGTCCGGCGGGTACTACATCAGTTGCGCAGCAGACCGCATTTACGCCAACCCGACCACGATCACAGGGTCAATTGGGGTGTTTGGCATGATCCCGAACCTGGGAGGCATGTTGGAGAAGCACGCCGGCATCACGTTCGACGAAGTGGCCCTTCACGACCACGCCGGTCAACCCGACGGCATGTTCGCGCCGGATGCGGTGACGTTGGCGGCCATCAACGAGAGCGTGACCGACGTCTACGACACCTTCACCTCCAGGGTGGCCGAGGGGCGTGGAATGACCCAAGCTGAAGTGGAAGAGGTGGCCCGTGGCCGCGTTTGGACTGGGGCCGACGCCTTGACCAAGGGGCTGGTGGACGAACTCGGCGACTTGGAAGACGCCGTGGCGCACGCCGCGGCCTTGGCAGACATTGCCTTGGAAGATGTCGACCGCGTCGCCCTTCCTGAGGCAGGCGATCCGTTTGAAACCTTCATCCAGGATTTGACCGGGGCCGAGTTGGGGCTCCAGGCCATGGGGTTGACCGGGGTGGACGAAGCCATGCTTCGCGAACTCTGGCAGGTGCGCCGCATGGTCGAGACGGGCGACGCCATTCAGGCTCGTTTGCCCTATTCGTTGCACATCCGCTGATGGCCACGGCTTCTGGGAAAGGGGAGCGAATCGCCGCCGAGTCGTATGCGAGCGCGGCTTGCATGCCCATCCGGCTGGTGCTGGACAACGTCCGCAGCGGCCAAAACGTGGGCGCCTGTTTCCGTTCAGGCGACGCCTTCCGAATCGAAGGACTTGACCTGTGTGGCATCACGTGCCATCCCCCGCACCGCGACATCTTAAAGAGCGCCCTGGGGTCCAGCGGCCATGTGCCGTGGCGGCCATGGGACAACACCTTGGATGCGGTGCACTCTCTTCGAGCAGAGGGGTGGAAGGTGGCCGCCGTGGAGCAGGCTGACGGCAGCACGTGGCTTCACGAGTGGCTGCCCGCTTCAAACGAGAAATGGGCCTTGGTGCTGGGCAACGAAGTGCGCGGCGTGTCGCCAGAAGTGTTGGAGCTCTGTGATGTCGTGTTGGAGATGCCCCAGTACGGCGTGAAGCAGAGCATCAACGTCAGCGTGTGCGCCGGCGTGGTCCTTTGGCAAGCGGCCCTTCATCTGAGACACGCCTGAGCCCGAAAGTGCGAGGCAACAAAAAGCCCGGCCAACTGGCCGGGCTTTTTCAATGGGGTCAACCGGAAGGGCCTCAATTGATGAGCGCCTCTTTGTGGTTGCGGAATTCGAGGTCGCTCAACGCACGATTGCGCAAGGATGCGTCTTTGTCGATGGCGGCACGAATGTGCTTGCGCACACCGGCAGCGTCGTCGAGGCGGGCGGCACACACGGCCAACAGGTAGTCGGCGATGGCGCTGTCAGAATCGCCGTTTTGCAAGGTGGTGCGGGCGCCGTTCGCGTCGCCGTTCAAGATCTTGGCCAAGGCCAAGTTCAAGGTGGCGCTGCCACCCATGCTTGAGATGGCACGTCCGTAATCGCCTTGCGCGATGGCCAACACGCCTTTGTTGTAGCTCAATTCAGCACCGCCGCTGGCTTTGCCGTAGTACGATGCCGCAGCTTCGACGTCGCCGTTCTGGCGGGCCATGGCGCCGAGGTTGGTGTTCACCACGCCGTTGCCGCTGGCCAAGGCTTTGGCTGCGTTGAAGGCCTCCTCAGCTTGCTTCATGCGGCCGAGGTCGGTCAACACGACACCCACGTTGTTGTGGCCGCGGTAGTCGTCGGCGTGCACGCGGGCGGTGTTTTGGTACACTTCCAACTTGTCGTTCAAGTCGTCGAACAAGGTGGCTGCAAAGAGCAACTCCTCCACGGTCAAGATGTCGGCGTTGCCTTTGGCGAGGTCCACCAACTCTTCATCCGTGTATCCTTCCACCGTGTATGTGATGCCGACCTGGCTGCGACGGAGGTCGGGGAGGATGTTGTTCTCGATTTCCTTGTAGGTCTTCGCGATGTTCTTGATCTCCTCCTCACGCTTGTTCTTGTCGCTGTACATCTCGAGGACGCGCAAGATCAAATCCTTGTCTGCGATGTCCGAGGCGCGCATGGCCTTCTTGAATCCTTCCCAGTCCTCACCCTTGGGCTCGGCGCGAACAGCCTCGTCCTCGAGGTTCAACTTCTTACGACCCAATTCGCGGGTCACGGCCTTGTTGGCGGACTTGGCGCGGTCCATGGCGAGGTCCTCGTTCAACGAAATCTCACCTTCAGGGGACGCGTACGATGTGGTGGTCACGCCGATCACGTTGACGCTGTCTGCAGACGCAGCGAGTGCGAACAAGTCCTTGGTCGCTTTCCAGTCCTCGTCGCGGTACTCGGCGCTCTTGACGGCGCTGCTCTGGTAGCCGTAGTTGAAGGTCAAGTCCTGCACGTAAGTGATGACACGTTGGAAGTTGTCGGACGCGATCACAAACTCTTCGTCAGGTTGGATCAAGTCTTGGGTGGCCATGACCCCTTTGGCGAGGGTGATGGCGCCAAATTCGCCAGTCTTGTCGCCTTGGGCGCCAGACATGCGCAACTCCAAGCGGGCGTTGTCCTTCATCTCTCCGACGTAGATGACGGTGGACGTGTAGTTGAACGACTTGCCGTTCTCCCAGCTGACCACGGTGCCGTTGCCGGCGGCGTCTTCGCCTTGGAAGTTGACAGACTCGAACGCCACTTCACCGCCTTCCCACACGAGGTAGGGGGTGGCTTCCACGGTCACCTTCTTCGCGAAGTACTTCGGAGGGAAAGTTCCTGTGATGTCGATGGTGACGTCGTTGCCTTGAAGCACGACGGGAGAAGGAGTCACCTCGAGGTTGATCTCCTCCACCGTTTTGATCATTTTGGGCAGGCTGCATCCCGCGAGAAGCACGGCTGCCAAAAGGGTAGAAAGAATGCGCATGTGTGTTGTGAATTCAGTGCAAAAGTAACCAACTCAAGGACAGAAATCAGCCAGCCACGACCCCCATGTTGGAGAACTTGCGGAGGCGGCTGTTGACCCGTTTGTCGGCGTTGAGTTTTTGAAGTTTGTCGAGTTCCGTGATGAGCAGGTTTTTCACAGTGGCGAAGGTTTCCTCGCGGTTGGCGTGGGCACCGCCGAGGGGTTCCGGCACGATGTCGTCCACCAACCCCAGGCCCTTCATGTCTTCTCCCGTGAGTTTCAGGGCCTCAGCCGCTTGCTTTTTGAAGTCCCAAGAGCGCCACAAGATGCTGGAGCACGACTCGGGGCTGATGACGCTGTACCAGGTGTTTTCCATCATGAACACCTTGTCGCCAATGCCAATGCCGAGCGCACCGCCAGAGGCCCCTTCGCCGATCACCATGCACAGGATGGGGACTTGCAGTTGGCACATTTCAAGGAGGTTGCGTGCGATGGCTTCGCCTTGTCCGCGTTCCTCGGCTTCAAGACCGGGGTACGCGCCAGGGGTGTCAATCAGGGTCACCACAGGGACGTTGAACTTCTCGGCGAGTTTCATCAGGCGCAGGGCCTTGCGGTACCCTTCAGGGTTGGCCATGCCGAAGTTCCGGTATTGGCGCATCTTGGTGTTGGCGCCTTTCTGCTGACCAATGAACATGACGGGGCGGCCGTCGAGCTCGCCCAATCCTCCGACCATGGCCTTGTCGTCCTTCACCGTGCGGTCCCCGTGCAATTCGAGGAAGTTCCCGTCAGTCAAGGCTTGGATGTAGTCCAGGGTGTAGGGGCGGTCTGGATGGCGGCTCACCTGGACGCGCTGCCAAGGGGTGAGTTTGCTGTAGATCTCCTGGATGACTTCCTGGATCTTCACCTCCAACTCCTCGACGGTGGTGGCCATGTCGAGGTCGTTCTTGTCTTGGATCTCTTTCGCCTGGTCAAGCTGCTCGCGCAACGTCTTGATCGGCTCTTCAAAATCAAGGTAATTCATCGGGTTAAAGATGCGACGTCGAATGCACCTGGTGCCCGCCCAATCCACCAAAAAACCCCAAGTATTCAAGGGGCTTTTCCACAATCAGGCGAGCAAGTGATCGAGCATGGCGCGCACCGCTTTGCCGCGGTGGCTGATGGCGTTCTTCTGCGCGGCATCCATTTCGGCGAAGGTCACTTCGTGGCCTTCAGGGGTGAACAAGGGGTCGTACCCGAAGCCTTTGGCCCCGGATTGTTGTCGTTCAATGCGGCCCCGACAGACCCCTTCAATCAGCCGCTCTTGGCCTTGTTGGACGAGGCAAATGGACGTTCGGAACTGCGCTTGACGCGACGGATTTCCTGCCTCTTCAGCGCGTTCAAGCTCACGGAGCAACTTGGCCATGTTCGCCTCGGCATCCCCATGCGTTCCCGCATAGCGCGCACTGAGCACGCCCGGGGCCCCGTTCAACGCTTCCACTTCCAACCCTGTGTCGTCTGCAAAGCAATCCAACCCGTAGTGCTTCACGACGTGAAGCGCCTTGATGCGGGCATTGCCTTCAAGCGTGTCCGCGTCTTCGACGATGTCTTCGTGACAGCCGATGTCTGTCAGGCTTTTGACCTCGTATCGGTCGGCGAGCATTTCTTGGATTTCTCGAACCTTGTGGGGGTTGTGTGTGGCGAAAACCAACACGGGGCGGGTGGGTGCAGACATGGATGCAAAATTGGGCCAAACCCCGTCACGGCAATGCGCGGCGCAGGACTTTCCCACGGTCGGAACGGGGCACCTCCCCCAATTCCACGGAACGGGGTGTTTTGGCGGTTCCAAGCAGGTCTTTGAGCTGGCGGCGCCACGCGAGAAACGCACCTTCGAAGTCGTCGATGGGCGCATCGCTTTGCACGCGCAAGACCACTTCAAACCCAAGGGTGTCGTCGGGCCGACCGTACACCACAAAGTCCTGGACCCAGTCGGGGCACATGGGGTGGAAGGCTTGCTCCACTTCCATGGGATGCACCAAAACCCCACCAGAGTTGATGACGTCGTCGCGGCGTCCGAGCCACACGAAAGCCCCGTCGTCCTTCACCTCCACGAGGTCAGACGTGGACAGCCCGTGCACCTCACGGCCTGGGGCGTCAATGTGCGCACACCCATGGGCGTCCGCCGTCACGCACGTGGCTGGCAAGGGGACAAACGGCGCGGCCAAGTCTCGAACTTCGTCCAGGCGCCTCAGGGCAATGTGGGTGAGGGTCTCACTCATGCCAAACCCCTCCCACACATGCGACACGCGTTGTGACGCCAGCAAGGCCCGAAGCAGGGCAGGGGACACCGGCCCGCCGCCGAGCAGCAAGGTGGTGGCGGATCCTGTGCCGTGCTCCAGCCACCCTTGCGTTTGGTGGGGCGTCATGGCGGCGAAGTCGCATGGACCGGACCAAGAAGGGGCGGCACTCGGCTCCACAAGCGTCAGTCGCCACTGCCCAACCAAGGCCCGTACGAGCATGGCCTGGCCGGCCACAAACGTGGTCGGCAGCGCCAACACCGCGTGGCACCCTTGGTGCAGGTCCAAAGCCTCGGCAGTCTGGGCCACGCTGAAGGCCGTGGCTTTTCGGGAGTGCTGGACGCGTTTGGGGGTGCCTGTGGTCCCTGAGGTGGTCACTGCGAGGCCGGGTTCCTCCCCGGCGCACCAGCGCCGCCAAACCTCCGCCACGTCTCCAAGCCACGCCGCCCGCCTGCCTTGGGTGCGGCCAAATTCCTTGGCGCCCATGCTGGTGGCGGGCCAAGATTGTCGGTTCCACTCGATGCGGCCTGAAGTCATGGTGCGTCGTGGTGGCCGCCGCAGGCGCATCCAGGTTCATGCGGGACCGCACCCTCAAGGGCACGGCGCCAGCGCGTTTCGTCCCTCGCCGACTGGGACACGGTGTGCAGCTGGCCTCCTCGCACGTCGAGTTGGCCAGGAATGTTGTTCGTGAACAGCCCTCCCGTGCCCAAACCTTGAGGCAGTGGCGACGCGGCGTCGGACACTGCCGGTTGCACGGCCACCCATTGCGCAATGGCCGACAAGCCCACATTGGATTCCAGGGCGGAAGTGACCCACCAGCCCATGCCGCGTTGTTCGGCCAGTTTGGACCACACCGTGGCCCCGTCCAACCCACCAACCAGCGAGGGCTTGAGGACAAGGTGCTGCGGCCGCACGTGGTCCAGCAACCTCATTTTGTCGGCCAGGGAGGTGACCCCAATCAAACTTTCGTCCAAGGCGATGGGCACAATGGCTCGGTCAGCCAGGTCGGCCAGCCCATCCCGGTCTGCAGGCATGAGAGGTTGCTCAATGCTGTGAACCTCGAGTTCGGCCAACGCCTCGAGCCTGCGCGAGGTGTCGTCGGACGACAGTGTGCTGAAGGCCCCGTTCGCGTCCACCCTCAAGGTGAAGTCCGAGGCGGGGCAGCGATCGCGAAACGCCCGCAACACCCCGAGCTCTTGCGCCCAATCCAAAGCGCCCACCTTGCATTTCAGCGTGGTGAAGCCGCGTTGGACAAGGCTGTCGAATTGGGTGCGCATGGACTCGGCGTCTCCCATCCACACCAATCCATTGATGTCGATGCCCCGCGCTCCCTCAGCAAATGCCGAGGTCGCCAGGGTTCCAGTACCGCCTTGGGCCAAATCCCACGCCGCCGTTTCCACGGCGAACCGAACTGCCGGGCACGAGGCAGGCACGGCCATGGCATCCAAAACGCCCTTGGCTGCGATGCTGTGGAGCATGGTGCGCGCCACGTCCTCCGTTTCAGGGGACAGCCCCAGGATCAAGCTGCATTCTCCGACACCCACACGGCCTTGGTCGTCTTCAGCCACCAGGAACCAAGTGGGTTTGTTTCGAAGGGTGTCCCTGGAAGTTTGGGCGGGCACTTTGAACACCAAGGGGTGCTCCAGCACCGCCATCTTGAGCCCGCGAAGGACCGGGGCGGGTGGCCATGGGTCGCGCACGTTCATGCGCCCAAGGTTTGGTCCATGAACATGAACAGCGCGACGAGGAAGGTGGACAGGGCGATTCGCTTCAACTCGGGGTCCAACGTGGAGGGGTCTGTGCAACGCCACACGTCGATGGCGTGACGGGCGTGCAGCAACGCCAAAAGGGTGTACCACATGGTGCCTCGCCAAGCCCCTTCGGTTTGCGTGGTTGTGAAGAACACGGCCAGTGCCGACCACCCGAGGCCAAGGACGGCCAGGTGGTACAGTTTGGCCCGACGAAACCCCAGACGGACCACAAGGGTGTGTTTGCCAGCAAGGGCGTCGGAAGTGTGGTCGCGGAGGTTGTTGAGGTTGAGGACAGCGACGCTCATGCACCCAGAAAAGAGGGCGACCCACAGCCAAGCGGTGTCCACAGCGTTGGTCAGCAACAGCCCCACACCCAACACACCGACGGGGCCAAAAAACAACATCACGTAAACATCTCCAAGTCCTTTGTATCCATATGATTTACGACCCATTGTGTAACGCATTGCCGCAACAATGGAAAACACGCCGAGGGCCCCCAACCCGAACGCTTGGAGGGCCGCAGAAGAGGATCCCAGGAAGGCCGTGACCAGGGTCGAGACGCCACACAGAAAGGCCAGGATGGCCGTCCCTTTGACGGCGCGTTTCATGGCGGATTCGGTCAGCGCCCCTGACGCAAGTGCCCGGTCGGTGCGTTCGGCCGCGGTGTCCGTGCCTTTTTGAAAGTCGCCCAAATCGTTGGCGAAATTGGCCAGGATCTGAAGGAGCACGACCGTGAGCCCAGCACCCATCATCACGGCGACAAACCGCGCATCTTGGCCGGCGTCGATCCCAGATGATTTGGCCAAAGCACCGCCCAGAAGGACGCATGTGACGGCCAGCGGCAGGGTGCGTGGTCGGGCCGCTTCAGCCCATGAACGGAATGCACTCATGTCAAAGGGAAGACGGATTGGGTTGGAACGCGCCGAGGTAGTCCATCGCCACCTGACCACTCGGTTCATTGGGTGTGACGATTTCCAAAACCGCGAAGCCAGAATCGCTTGCCAAGAGCCTCAATTCTTCGCGCAGTTGGGCGTCGTTGTGTGCTGTTCGGTGGCTCGCGCCCATGGCCGCTGCGAGCTGGGCCACGGTTCGTGTGGGTGGCGTTTCGAAATGGCGCTCAAACATGTCTGCGTGTGTCTTGCCCGGCAGCCATCTGAAAATGCCGCCGCCGCCGTTGTTGAAGACGACAATCTTCAACCCCTCCCGGTTCAGCGAAGGGGAACACAACATGGCGTTGGCGTCGTAGTGGAAGGCGACGTCTCCGGTGATGAGCCAGGTGGTGTGTGCACGGTCCGTGCGGGTTTTGGCAGCATGCCATCCCAACGCGGTTGAAGTGCAGCCGTCGATGCCCGCCACACCGCGGTTGGCGTGGATGAGGCACCCCGGCCCTGAGGCGTCCTCCAAATTGAACCATTGCGCATACCTGGCGGACGCGCTGTTGGCAAGGTGAATCCCTTGCGGTCCACGGCTGTCGGTCCATGAAAACAGGGTGTCGGTCAGCACGTCCCAAGCCTTCCAATCGCTCCACAAAGTCTCGTGAGCGTTGTGCGTGGCCTGCATGGTGTGCAGCGCTTCGCGCCAAGTGGAAGTGACGTCGTTTGGGCAGGCCGCTTCAAGGGCCTCAGGGCCGCACGACCCTTGCAACGTGCCCCACACGTCCCAGCCTTGGCCGTCGACATGCATGTGCGGCAGTCCTGCCAGGGCGTGGCGGATGGCCTTGGACATGGGAGGGAGGCCCACCGTGAGGACCACCTCTGGCCGGAGCGCTTCAGGGAGCGCGCCGCTCACGAGAAGACGTTCTCCACCATGCACAGTCAAGGGGCCGTGCATGCCGCTCCCGCATTCGGCCAGGCAAGGCAGGTTGGTGTGGCGTTTTTGGTCGTCGCGGTAGGTCAGTCCTGGGTTGGGGCCGGCCACCACAAGGGCTTTTCCGCTGGTCAATGCACGTTGGAAGGACTCAGGCAAAGCTTGCACCACGCGAGGTGCAGGCGTCGCCAGTGTGTCATCCAGCTCAGGAGCGGAGGGCACCGGTCCCAAATTGTAAAGGGGTTCAGGGAACGGCACATTCAAATGAACGCCCCCCGGTGTGCCGCCTGGTCCTCCGTGCATGGCCTGGTGCAAAGCGTGGCGGGCTTTGGCCCAAAGCGCGTCTTCAGTGCACGTGGCGGCGTCCAACTCGTCTGAATGGACGGCGTGCAAGCTGTGAACTTCACGCTGACGAATGCATTGCCCGTGTCCCCGTCCGACCACGTCGGCAGGGCGGTCGGCAGTCAAACTCAAGAGCGGGATGCGAGCATGGGTGGCCTCGGCCAGCGCCGGGCCGTGGTTCAGGGCGGCTGTCCCAGACGTGCACACGGCGGGCACAGGGGTGAATGTGGCCAAGGCCAAACCCAAGGCATGATGCGCGGCCGCGCGTTCGTCCACGCTGACATGCACCTCCAAATCAGGGTGGTGGTGCATGGCCATGACCAAAGGTGCGTTGCGGGAACCTGGACTTGTCACGACGTGGCGAACGCCAAATTCGACGAGCACTTCCGTGACGATGGCCGCAGCGGGATGTGAACTGGTTTGTCGTTGGACGTCGGCCATGAGTCGAAGGTAGGGGCGGTCAAGGGAGGAATGCAGGGGCGAAGGAATGAAGTTTGGCCTCCGTTTCTTGCCACTCTTCCTCCGCAGAGGAACCCTCCACGATGCCGCCGCCTGCAAACAGATTCACGCCTTCCAAGCCCCAAGTGGCGCACCTGAGATTCACGTAGTAGGCGCAGCCAAGTGGGGAGGACCACCCCAAGAACCCGGCGTAATACATCCGGTCGTGGGATTCTTGACCGCGAATGAATGTGGCCGCCTCTTTGACCGGGAGTCCGCACACGGCGGGCGTGGGGTGCAAGGCTTGTGCCAGTTCTTGCAGGTTGCCTCGGCAGGTGGCCGAAATGCGTGTTTCGAGGTGAACGAGTTCGCCGTAGGTCTTGTCTTTAGGCCCGTCAAGTGCAACGTGGGTGGCCCCTTTTTGGGCCAACACCTCGAGGATGTGGTCGGTGACGAGTTGTTGTTCCACACGTTCCTTGTCTGTCCAAGCCACGGACGGAGTTCTGCGGGTGCCCGCCAAAGACACTGTGTCGACGTCGTGTTGCTGGGCGCGCAACAAGAGCTCGGGTGTGGCACCGCACCACGTGCCTTCTTCTGGGTGGTGCATCAAGTAAACCAACGCGTTGGGGTGCATTTGGCACAGGTTGGCGAAGGCTTCTTCAGGCGTCACGCTCGACGTGCGCTGTTGGCCGCGCGAGATCACCACTTTGGCCAACATCCCTTGGGAGATGGCGTCCAGCGCCCGGGCCACGTTGGCTCCGTGTTCTTCTTGGGACGTGGAAGGAGAAAGAGGCTTTCGGGCCAAAGCCAGGGTTCCCGGGGCAGGGGATTCACACGTGACCACGTGGCCGGTCCAGGACAGTGCAGGCGAGGAGCCCTTCCGGTCAAACGGCACGAAGTGGAACGTCGTGGTTCCGTCTGAGGCAGGGACCATGGTGTGGATGTCGCGGCTTCCGGGCGGACGCCACCACAATTGCGGTGCGGTGTCAGCCACGGTTGGGGACGATCATGACGGTCAGACGGGACGTGCACACCAGGTCGCCGTCGTCGTTTCGGATGTCGATGTTCCAGACGTGGATTCGTCCGCCTTTGTGGGCCAACGTGGCGGTGCCGTGCACCCAGCCGTCGCGCACGCCCTTCACATGGTTGGCGTTCACCTCCACGCCCACGGCGCCTTTGCCTTGGTCCGCCACGAGAAAGTGCGAGCCCACGCTGCCCAGCGTTTCGGCGAGCACCACGCTCGCGCCGCCGTGCAACAAACCGTAGGGTTGGTGTGTTCGTGAGTCCACGGGCAGCTTTCCTTTCACCACGCCTTCCTGCAGGTCGGTCAACTCCATGCCGAGGGCCTCCGCGATGGTGTTTTTTCCGATTTCCGACAGCCGCTTCATCTTTGCATCGTCCATCATGACAAAATTACAATCAAACCCCAGCCCTGTTCGCATTCTGCTCGCAGAAGACACCGCGTCCTTGCGGCAAATGTTGGCGCTGAATTTGAAGAGCGAAGGGCACAAGGTGGTGGAGGTCAACAACGGGACCGACGCTTTGGAAGCCCTTCGTGGGCAGCGCTTCGGCGTGGCGATTTTGGACGTGATGATGCCGGGCATGGACGGGTTTGCCGTTTGCCGCACGGCCAGGTTGGAAGGCATCGACACGCCGATCTTGTTTTTGACCGCCAGAAACGAAGGGGTGGACCGTGTGGAGGGCCTTCGGTTGGGGGCCAACGATTACCTCGGAAAACCGTTTTTGATGGAGGAGTTGCTGCTCCGCCTGGACCGGCTGATGGACCAAACCCCTTCCGAGTCCTGGACCCAAATCGAGCGTGCGACCATCGGCGAGGGCAGTGCGGATTTTTTGGCCTTCGAGGCGACGTCCTACGACGGCACGGTGCGCAAGCTGTCGAAGCGAGAAGGCATGCTTTTGAAGTTGCTCATCGGCAAAGAAGGCGAGGTGGTCAGCCGGGAGGACATTTTGCAAATGGTGTGGGGCTACGACGTGCTCCCTTCCACGCGCACCATCGACAACTTCATCCTGGCGTTCCGCAAGACCTACGAGCGCGACCCCAAGTCCCCCAAGCACTTTCACTCCGTCCGGGGTGTGGGGTACAAATTCACCCGCTGACCTTGGACTCTCGGCGAGGTCAAGAAAAAAAATGACCGGCCCAGGCAACCCTTGAAAAAAGGCTCCGTCTTTCCTGTGACATGGCCAGCGGTCATGTTGGTTTCAATTTTCTTGCAGGTTAAGAAGGGGGCCCCCAGGGTTCCCTTCTTTCATGTTCAGCCGGTCCGTCCGGACAGGTCCACGTGGACGACCTGCTTGGTCTCAAAGAACGGGTCCGTGAACCACGTGCGCAGATGATGCGAGGTGTGCGGAGCGTTCACTTCGGCAAGTTCCTCGGTCAAATCACCGCCTTTCAAGTACAAGACCCCATTGGCCAATTCGTGGTTGTGGGTCGGGGCAATTTTGCCGTCAATCCAAGCCAAGAAACCCGCCATCCTGGTCACCGCCCGGCTGACGACAAAGTCAAATTCACCGGGAACCTGCTCGGCTCGGGCGTGGATGGCCTTCACATTCGTCAGCCCAGCAGCGTTTGCTGCGGCCTCCACCACCTTGATTTTCTTGCCGATGCTGTCGCACAAGACAAACTCGGTCTCCGGATGAAGCACCGCAAGAGGCAACCCTGGAAATCCGCCGCCTGTGCCGACGTCCAGCACGCGCGCCCCTGGTTGGAAGCGCATCACTTTGGCAATGCCCAGGCTGTGCAGGACATGCCGCTCCATGACATGCGGGTCCTTGCGTGAGATCACGTTGATCTTGGCGTTCCAGGTCCAAACGGTTTCGGCCAACGCGTCGAGTTGGAGAAGTTGGGACTCGGACAGGTCCGGGAAGTGGGGGGCAATGACGTCAAAAGCCGTCATGGGGATCAAATCGTTTCCCGCGAGGATTCGAGGACTTTGGCCATCATGTCCCGGGCGCGGAAGAGTTGGGCCTTCACCGTGCCCAAGGGCAGGTTGAGTTCCTCTGAAATTTCTTCGTAGCTCTTTTCTTCGAAGTACCGCAATTCCACCAACTGTCTGTAACGGTCTTTGAGTTGGGACACCACCTCGCGCATGCGTTCAATCCGTTCTTGCTTTTGCAAGGCTTCCATGGGGTCCAGTCCGTCGTCTTTGACGCTGATTTCCATGCGGTCGCCCTCCGCGTTGCTGAACCCACGGTCCAGCGAGAGGGCGTTGATGCGCTTCTTCCGAATGAAATCGATGGTGTGGTTCGAGGCGATTTTGAACAGCCACGTGGAAAAGGCAAACGCAGGGGTGTACTGGTGCAACCGCTTGAACGCCTTCGTGAACGTTTCGATGGTCAAATCCTCTGCGTCGTCTTCGCTGAACACCATCCGATTGACCAAGTGGAAGATCGCGCCTTGGTAGCGGTCCATCAATTCAGCGTACGCTTTTTGGTCCTTGTCCTCCAACGCACGCTTCACCAGCGCAACGTCGTGTTGCGCTTTTTCAGAGAGGTTGGGGTTCATTTCCATGCGGTCGAATCAGTGGTTGCGCCCTTCCACCAAGACCAGCTGCGGAACAATCCCACGGCGGGTTCCAGCAGGAGGGTCCACGCCCGAAGGGGAGGTCTGCCTGCGTTGTGCAAGAACAACCCGAAAGTAACGGCCCGCAAGAGCAGCGCTGACCCCGCGCAGAGCACCGATGTCCCCGAAGGATTGTGGACAACCCCCGCGGCCAAAAGCCCGGTGCCCAGGGTGGGCAGGGCCAGGCGTGCCAACGTGGTCGCCGGGTACACCGAACTGGCGGACACATGTCTTGTTTTTTGCCTGCGCCAACCTTCCCACGTGGAAGGCCAAGTTGAGGCCGTCTGGGCGGAAGGCGAGGGGTTGGTCGAGACGCGGGCCCCCAAGGCGACCGCTTCCTGCAACCACAAATCGTCGTCCCCACTTCGGACGTGGGCATGGTTGGACATGCCGCCCACACGCGTCCACATGTCATGGGTGAAGGCCATGTTTCTTCCAAACCCGAGGTAGGCACGTCCCCTTGCCACAGCGCCCACGGCCCTTTGCGCAGAACGTTCCGCTTCGAGCCGTTGCAGGACGTGCAGGAACCCAGAACCTCGGCCGGGCAGGCTCAAGCCCACACGCACATCCCAATGCGCGGCGGCTCCGGAGAGCATCATGGTCAACCATTCAGGCCCAAGCGGGGTGCAGTCGATGTCGGTGGCCACCACCACCTGCCCCTCGACAACAGCCATGCCTGCTTCCAGCGCCTCCTTCTTCGAGGGGCGGGTTCTGGCTTGGTGCACCACGGTCCATCCGGCGCGTTCTTTCAACGCGTCCAACGCTTCGGCGGTGCCGTCCGTGCTGCCGTGGTTCACGGCCACCACGTTCACCTGAACCCCGCGCGCTTCGGCGTGGTTCAGAGCAGGTTGCAAGGCTTGGTGAAAGCTGGCAATCCGAGGGGCTTCGTTGTGGCAGCACACCACCACAGTGCATGAGTCTGGAAGGATTTCTCCAGTGCGAGAAGAGCGCGTTTGCACGCCGAGTCCGTCCCAACGCAGGGCCCACCACGTGTGAAGGGCCAGGCCAGAGACAGACAGCATCATGGCCCCTGGCGTCAGTGCGTGACGACCAAACACACCACTTCCCGCGCGCCTTGCGTGCCCACCCACTCCACGGTGTAGGGCCCCGCTGGCCATGCGGATGTGTTCCAGCGCGTTTGCGGGGCGTCGATTCGGGTGTGGAGGACCGACCGCCCCACCGCGTCTCGAACGGTGGCCTGACCCTGTGCGGCGGGCCACTTCACGTTCACCTCATCCTGCGCGGGCACTGGGTAGACTTGCAACTGAACGGCATCGACCGTTTCCATGGTCGAGATGTCGTCGGTGCAGAAGATGAATTGCTCGGAGGCGCCAAACTCTCCGCCGGTGCCAAGCGAGGATCCGTTCCACACGATGTCGCCTGCGATGTCCATCAGCGACCAACTCCCTTCGCCGTATTCGCAGCAGATGCCGTCTTCGTAGTCGTCAAAAATTCGGAAGATGTAGCAGCCTTCCTCCAGGCAGAAGGACTCCATGAGGGTCTCTCCAGCTTGGTCGTCGTTGTAGGGACCGCCTTCGTAGAGCACCTGCCCAAGTCGAACCAGCTCCCAGGTGGTTTCATCTGGGTATTCGTCCAGCAACAACGAGAAGTGAACGGTGGTCGTGGGGCCTGTGGTGGCCGAGAACTCCACGGCGGTGGTGTTGTTCAGCACGTTGTCGTCGTCGTTGCCGTTGGGGGAGGTGACGTTGACCTCGACGGTGTTGGTGCCGCCTTGGCTCCAAAACGTGGGGAGTGTGATGATTTCAGTCTCGAATTGGGCCAAAGACCCCGCCCAAGATTGGGTTTGGGTGGCCCCGCCGTTGATGGCGTATTCTAACATGCAGCTCGTCAGGGTGTTTGTGCCTGTGTTGGTCAGGGTGACCTCCAAGTTGATGGGTTGCACGCCGCACACCAACCCATCCGGCGCACCTGTCAGGTTCACGCTGGCGTCGTTTTGAAAGCTGATGGCGCCGTCAGGGTACCCGTCCCACACCAACGACCCCGTGCCTGCAGGGTCGAGGTATTCCGAGAGCCCCAAGCCCCAGCTCACGTCGAAGCGGCCGTACCAGTCGGGTTGACCGTTGTTCACGCTCCCTGCGCAGGCGGCGCCCCCTCCGTAAAGTTGTCCGATCACGCGGTGGTTTTGGTCAAACAAAGGCGAGCCCGAGGAGCCTCCTTCCGTCACCCCGAGTTCCCATTGGTCGATGTACCACACCGCAGCCCCAAACTGGTTTTGCTGGGAAGGGCTGTCGTCGTCAAAGCAAATTTTCTTCAAATCGCCCGAGGGGTGGTGGATGCCCACTGTGCTGCTGGGCACCGTGCCCGAAGCGTCCCAACCGGCGTACTGCACGTTGAAATCAGAGGGCGGGGTTTGGCTCAATTCAATCAGGGCCACGTCCGATTGGCCGCTGTTGACGAGGAGTGTGCCTCCGCTGACGCTTTGGTTGGTGGGGCCGGTGTTGCCGGTGCATGTGGCCGATTCGTGGTTGAAGTAGTACACCCAGTTTCCCGGGTTGCCGAGGCAGTGGTTGGCGGTCAAGAAGTAAGGCGTTCCGTCGTTGGCGGTGTTGTTCACCATGCCGCCCGTGCATGCCGCAAAACCGCCTTGCACGATGAGGGCCACGCTGCGCTTTTCCGTCGCCCACGTCGCACCTTCAGGACAGTTGACATTGATGTTGCACGCCCCGCTGTTGCCAAAGGGGCCCCGCTCGACGTCGTCGCCGTGGGGCCAGCCGCTCAGCAGTCGATACCCTTGAACAACTTGGTCGAGGACCAACACGGGCATGGCGTCGATGTGT
The DNA here is from genome assembly GCA_049627085.1 of Flavobacteriales bacterium. GTDB lineage: Bacteria > Bacteroidota > Bacteroidia > Flavobacteriales_D > Sanyastnellaceae > UBA11663. The sequence goes on from JBMZWX010000016.1 coordinate 27,909, forward strand.
GCAGGCTGCCGGTATTCCACGACCAACTTCTCCGTGAGCACGACTCCCGTCGCCAAACCGCCCCAGGCCTTCTCGTTGCGGTGGTCCAAGGCGCCCAAAACGTCCCCGCCGTTGGCGTCGTACAAAAAGAGCTGACCTCCCTTGGGCACGTCGTACTCGCTGAAGCGGACGGACATGCATGTGGCCCCTGGGGCGTCGACGACCATGCGCCACACCTTGTGGCCTTGCTCGAAGGTCCAGGCACCGTCCAGATCGCACGACCATGCGACGTCGTGCTCCACGCCAAACCGCCATGGCGCCTCCTTGAAACGGTCTGTGATTTGGTCTTCCTGCGCCAAGGCGGCCCGATCGAGCGCAGGAAGCACAGTCGCTGCAGGCAAATCCTGGGTATGGAAAGGAGTGCCGCCGTACGTGATTTGGGCTTGGGTGGTGGCCGAAGAGCCCAACAGGGCCAGCGCCAGAAGCAAGGATGGTTTCAAATTCATGGGTAGGTGTAGAAGAGTTCAGGTTCCCATTGGTCCAGGAGCAAGATGGTCACGCCACGGGGTGTGCCGCGCAAATGGGCCACAGACGTGGAAATGGTGTCCACCACCATGGCACGGCACGGGTCATTGGAACGATGTTCCCAGGCGACAGGTTGCTTGGGAGGGAGGCTTTTCAGCAGGGGGGACGTGGTGTGCAGCGAAAACATGTGCACGTCGCAGCCGCCGCTGTGTTGCACCACGCTTTTCAACGAATCTCCATCCACCCACGCGTCAAGCACTTGGAACGGGGCGAGGGTCACGACTGAGGTCGGGGCGTCTGCGGTGGGTGCGGTGGTGCGGCATCCCAGCATCCCGATCCCGAGGGCAACCCAAAACCGACCGCGTTTCGTCATGCGTCAAATTTACCCTTTCACTTCCTTGCGACGCGCTTCCAAGGCAAACAGCTCATCCCGGAGTCGGGCCGCTTCCATGAACTCCATGGCTTTCGCGGCGCGCTCCATGTCCTTTTTGGTTTTGGCCATGAGCTTGTCAAGTTGCTCGGCGCCCATGTTTTGCACCACCGGATCGGAGGCGGCCAAAGGCACGTGGTCGGATTCCGCGGCGTAGTTCTTGGGGCGGTTGGTCACGGCGTCGCTCTGTTCAAACAGGGTCCGCTTCTCCTTCTTGACTTGAACAGGGGCCACGCCGTTTGCTTCGTTGAACGCCATTTGCTTCTCGCGTCTTCGGGATGTCTCCTCGATGGTGGCGGCCATGCTGTCGGTGATTTTGTCGGCGTACATGATGACCCGGCCGTTGACATTTCTCGCGGCCCGCCCTGCAGTCTGGGTCAAGCTTCGGTTGCTCCGCAAGAAGCCTTCTTTGTCGGCGTCCATGATGGCGACCAGGCTGACTTCGGGCAGGTCCAGCCCTTCACGCAAGAGGTTCACCCCCACCAGAACATCGAACGCGCCGTCCCGCAGTTCCCGCAGGATTTCCACACGGTCCAGGGTTTTGACGTCCGAGTGGATGTACCGGGTTTTGATGCTGAGCCGGTCGAGGTATTTTGTGAGTTCCTCCGCCATGTGCTTGGTGAGGGTGGTGACCAACACGCGTTCTTCATTCGCGATGGTTTTCCGGATTTCCACCACCAGGTCGTCGACCTGGTTGTCGCATGGCTTCACTTCAATGGGCGGGTCAAGAAGACCCGTGGGCCGAATCACCTGCTCCACAATGACGCCCTCGGCGCGCTCCAATTCATAGTCAGCCGGGGTGGCGCTGACATAGATGGTTTGGTTCACGATGCTGTTGAACTCGTCGTGCGTCAACGGCCGGTTGTCCAGCGCGGACGGCAAGCGGAATCCGTGGTCGACCAGGGTCACCTTCCTCGCGCGGTCGCCGCCGAACATGGCGCCAATCTGCGGCACCGTGACATGGCTCTCGTCGATCATGACCAAAAAGTCTTTCGCGAAGTAGTCCAACAGGCAGAAGGGGCGTTCTCCCGGTTGCCTTCGGTCGAAATACCGGGAGTAGTTCTCAATGCCTGAGCAAAAGCCCAATTCCTTGATCATTTCGAGGTCGTACAGCGTCCTTTCTTCCAGGCGTTTGGATTCCAAAAAGCGGGACTGCTCGTTGAAGTGGCCTTTTTGCTTTTCGAGGTCTTGTTGGATTTCCCAAACCGCCGTGTTTGTGGTCTCCTTGCTGCTCACAAAGAGGTTGGCCGGATAGATGGTGAATTGCTCGAAGGTGTGGAGGGTCTGGCCCGATTCTGGGTCGATGGAGGACAGCCGTTCAATTTCGTCGTCCCAAAACTCAATTCGAACGGCGTGGTCGGCGTACGCCAAGTGGACGTCCACGGTGTCGCCTTTGACCCGGAAGTTTCCACGCTTGAAGTCCGCCACGGCTCGGCTGTACAAGCTGGTGACCAGCCGGTGAAGGAGGTCGTTGCGGGTCAGGCGCTGCCCCACTTCCAGAGAGACCACGTTTTTGTGAAACTCCACGGGGTTGCCGATGCCGTAAATGCAACTGATGCTGGCCACCACAATGACGTCGCGTCGACCGCTCAGCAGGGCAGAGGTGGCAGACAGCCTGAGCTTTTCGATTTCGTCGTTGATCTGCAGGTCCTTTTCGATGTACGTGTTGGACGATGGGATGAACGCTTCCGGTTGGTAGTAGTCGTAGTAGCTCACGAAGTACTCGACCAAATTGTCTGGGAAAAAGGCCTTGAATTCGCTGTAGAGCTGTGCAGCCAGGGTTTTGTTGTGGCTCAGAATGAGCGTGGGCCGCTGCGTCTCTGCGATCACGTTGGCCATGGTGAAGGTCTTGCCCGAGCCCGTCACCCCGAGAAGCACTTGGTGCGCCGAGCCGTCGTGCACCCCTTCCACAAGTTGGCGAATGGCTTCGGGTTGGTCCCCTTGGGGAGTGAATGGGCTGTCGATGCGGAAGGTGGACATGCGGAGGTGAAAGTACGTGGAAGGGGGAAATGTTCAGGCCAAAAAAAGCCCCGCACATGGCGGGGCTTTCGAGAATTCAAAGGGAAGTCAAGGTCACTCGGCGACCACCTCGAATTTGACCGTGACGGTCACTTCTTTGTGGAGCTTCACCGTGGCCTCGTAAGAGCCCAATTCCTTGATGGTGTCGTCGGCAAGCTGAATCTGCTTGCGTTCGATGTCGTAACCCGCGCCTTGGATGGCGTCGGCCAACTGAATGGAGTTGACAGATCCGAAAATCTTGCCGCTCTCTCCAGCCTTGGCGCCGAGCTTGAGGCTGAGGCCTTCGAGCTTCGATGCGATGGCATCCGCAGCCTCTTTGGCTTTGGCGGCCTTGTGCGCCTGCTGGCGGATCACTTCGTCGTTCACCTTCACGTTGGACTTGGTCGCCGCGACGGCCAATCCTTGTGGGATGAGGAAGTTGCGTGCGTAGCCGTCTTTGACGGTCACCACGTCATACTTGCTTCCGAGCAGGTCGACGTCTTGCTTGAGAATGATGTCCATGGTGCTCGGGATTAACGGAGGTTGTCAGCAACGTAAGGCATCAACGCGAGGTGGCGGGCCTTCTTGATGGCCTGGGCTGCCTTGCGCTGGTACTTCAAGCTGGTGCCAGTCAACCGACGGGGCAAAATCTTGCCCTGGGGGTTGCACAACATCAACAGGAAGTCGGCGTCCTTGTAATCGATGTACTTGATGCCCTTCTTCCGAAAGCGGCAGTAACGCTCGGCTTTCGTTTCAATGTCGATGGGGTTCAGGTAGCGTACTTTCTTGTCTGCCATAACGAGTGAGATTAAGCCTCAGCAGTGCCCTCAGCTTCAGCAGGGGCGGCTTGGCGGTTCGACTTGTCGCGGCGGCCTTCGGCGTACGCGATGTGGTGCTTGTCCATCTTCGTGGTGAGGAAGCGGATGATGCGTTCGTCCCGACGGAATTCAGTCTCGAAAGGCAAGATCACGGCGCCGTCGGCTTCAAACTCCATCAAGTGGTAGAAGCCCGTGGACTTCTTCTGGATGGGGTAAGCCAACTTCCGCAATCCCCATGCATCCTCGTGGACAATTTTGCCACCCTTGTCGGTCACGAATGCACGGAACTTCGACACTGTTTCCGCCACCTGCTCTGCAGATAGCACGGGAGTCATAATGAAAACAGTTTCGTAACGGTTCATGGAACGTTGTTAATTAATGGGGCGCAAAAGTACGGTCAATCTCCCTGAAAACCAACCCCCGCTTGGCGGAAGTGGGGACGGGTTGTGAATAATCGAATTTGACCTTCCAGGGAATGTGGGTCGATATTCGCATCATGAGCGACCAGCCCTACCTCGTCAGTGCACGAAAATACCGTCCCCAGGCCTGGGATGCGGTGGTGGGGCAGTCCGGCATCACCCAAACCCTGCAGCAAAGCATCGCCTCGGGCCAAATTGCCCAGGCTTACCTCTTCTGCGGGCCGCGTGGCGTGGGAAAGACCACCTCGGCGCGCATCTTCGCCAAAGCGATCAATGGGTTTGACGGACAGGAGGAGGCGATGTCGTTCAACGTGTTTGAGCTCGACGCGGCCTCCAACAACAAGGTGGAGGACATCCGCAGCATCGTGGACCAAGTCCGGATCCCGCCTCAGCAGGGCAAATACAAGGTGTACATCATCGACGAGGTGCACATGTTGAGCCAGGCGGCGTTCAACGCGTTTTTGAAGACCCTGGAGGAACCGCCGGCCCACGCCGTTTTCATCTTGGCCACGACAGAAAAGCACAAGATCCTTCCCACCATCTTGTCGCGTTGTCAAATCTTCGACTTCCACCGCATCACGGTGCCAGACGCCGTGGCGCACTTGCAGCACATTGCGGCGCAAGAGGGTGTTCAGGCCGAGGAAGAAGCGTTGCACGTCATCGCCCAGAAAGCCGACGGGGCGCTGCGTGACGCGCTGTCGATGTTCGACCAGCTCGTGGCGTTCGCAGGAAAGAACTTGACCTACCAAGCCGTGACGGAGCAATTGCACGTGCTCGACCACGACACGTACTTCACGCTCACCGACCAGGCGCTGGCCAGTGACATTCCCGGGGCCATGTTGTTGTTCAACGACGTCATGGCGCGCGGGTTCGACGCGCATCACTTCATCACGGGATGGGGAGGGCACCTTCGGAATTTGATGGTGGCCCGCGATCCCCAGACGCTGAAGCTTCTGGAGGCCACCGACGATGTGAAGGCCAAATTCCAAGCCCAAGCGTTGCGCGCCGATTTGTTCTTCTTGGTCGGGGGATTGGACATCCTCAACAAGGCCGATGTGCAGTACCGAGGCTCCCAACACCAACGGTTGCTGGTGGAACTCGCCTTGATGCAGGTTTGCTCCCACGAGGCGCTGAAAAAAAAAAGCCCTGACGCGGGGTTGATGGCGCCAGCCGGCGACAACCTTCCAGCTCCAGCTCCAGCTCCAGCTCCAGCTCCAGCTCCAGCTCCAGCTCCAGCT
>JBMZWX010000017.1:0-32319 GCA_049627085.1 Flavobacteriales bacterium
GCTTGTCCGCACGTTCGCCGTCCTCGAGTCCAGATTGCGGGACGTCGCCGACGATCGAAACCCGCGGCAGGTAGTCTTCCAATCCGGCAAGCCGTTGAAGGGCCACGCCCAACGCGCCAAAATCGTGGCTGGTGTCGTCCTGGAGCAACACGCCTCCTTGCGGCCGTTTGACGCTCGACAACCTTCCAGACACGGGCTTCAATGTGGGCCAGTGCGAGGCGAGATCTGCCAAGGTTGCTCCATGGTGCAGCGCGACCAAGGACGCGGTCAACGCGTTGTGCACGGACACCTCGTCATGCATGCCGAGTTGCACCTGCGTGGACGCACCTTGCCAAGTCAGGTGGAACACACCTGGCTGTTCCGTGGCGGTGGCTTGGAGGTCTGCCTCGGGAGCGTGACCATCCAGACTCCAAGTCACGGCAGGACACGCCAAAACATCCTGGACCTGAGGAAGCAAGAAGGCCGGCATGAACACGCGGCGACAACCGCGGAACAGGGCGCACTTTTCTCGGGCCAGGTGACGTGCGTCGTTGAAATTGCCGAGATGGGCCTCCCCAAGGTGGGTGAGCACCCCTTCTGTGGGGGCGATGCAGCGCTGAAGTTTGGCCATCTCCTCAGGAAGGCTGATGCCCGCCTCGACCAAGGAGAGGTCGTGGTGTGTGCCCAGGGACCAAAGGCTTGTGGGCACCCCAAGTTGGCTGTTGTGGCTGAAGGGGCTTCGGTGCAGGGCCACGGAGGCCGGCAACAATTGGGCGACCCATTCTTTCACCGTGGTTTTGCCGTTGCTCCCGGTCAGGGCCACCACAGGGCCGTTGAATTTGGCGCGTTGCGCCAGGGCCATGGCTTGCATGAAATCAAGCACGTCGTCGACCACCACCACGTCGCTGTCGGACGACCATGTTGTGTGGTCAGGGGGCAATTGGTTCACCACAAACCTCCTGACACCTTGTGCGTGGGCGGCCTCGAGGTGGTCGTGTCCGTCGTGCCAGGGCCCGCGCAAGGCGAAGAACACGGCGCAGTCTGGGGCTTGAATCCTCCGGGTGTCCGCGGTCAATTCGAGGATGGGGCCGGCGTCGGGGCCATGGAGGTGGCAAGACGATCCGGGATGGTCGGCCGCAAGGAGGCGCCAAGCCTCAGGGGTCCAACCGGGTCCGATCATGAGGTTGCGCCCTCCCTGGCGGCCACGTAGGCATGACGGGCCAAGGGGATGTACTGGTCTTGGGCCCCGAGTTCAACTTGGTTGTCGCCTCCTGCGATGCGGTGCGAGAAATGCGCGGCACGGCCGGTCTCGACGCACACGGCGTGGAGTTTCGTGACCTCTTCAGCCAATGCCAACAGGCGGGGCATGGGGCCAAATGGCCGCCCCTCGTAGTCGAGGTCCAAGCCTGCGACGATGACACGGATCCCGCGGTCGGCCAGTGCGTTGCACACGTCAGGCAGGCCGTCGTCGAAGAATTGGGCTTCGTCCACGCCCACGACGGCCACAGGAGGACCGGCATTGACGTGCTGCAGCAAGGCTTGGCTGCTGGCCACCACCGTGGAAGGCATGGCGTTGCGGTCGTGGCTCACCACTTCCTTGTCCGCGTACCGCGTGTCGGTGGCGGGCTTGAACAATTCAAGCGGGAGGTTGGCGATTTGGGCCCGGCGAATGCGGCGAAGCAACTCTTCCGTCTTGCCGGAAAACATGGGTCCACAGACAACTTCAAGTCGTCCTTCTCCGGCAGGCAGCCCTGAGGGCGCGGTGAATTGGTCGGTCGCGTGCATGTCGAGGGCAAGTTAGCTTCTCGTGGGGTGTATGTTTGGCGTCATGAAGAGGAATTCACGAACAGCCTTGGCACTTCTTGTGGGCATGTCGTTGGTGGCGTGCGAGCAGGTTCCAGGCGAGGGCGGACGCGCCAGCATTGTGGGCCACGTGCAAGAGGAGGCCCGCACGGTGTTGACCCAACCTTCCTCGGCGCCGCCCTACCCTGCGGCGGACCACAACGTGTTTTTGATCTACGGCGACAACGTGGGGCCCGACGACAATGTGGAAACGAACCACGAAGGGGATTTCGTGTTCCCTTGGCTTCGTCCGGGCGAGTACACGGTGTACGTTTACAGCGAGGACACATCGGGCACCGTGCCTCCGAGAGACATGGCGGTGGTTCGGACCGTGACCATTGAAAGCACCACGGAAACCGTAGTCCTGGACACCCTGACCGTCTACAAGGACCTTTAAAAGCATGAGGCTGACCCTCGTTGCGTGCACATTGTGGGCCTTGGCAGGATCTGCCTTGGGCCAATCGTGGCTGGTGGTCGATGTGGGCCAAAAGCTGCCTGCCGATTGGTCGTGGTCGGCGAAAAGCCAACTGCGCACCCCGGCGGAGAACATGTGGCGCTGGGACGAGGGCCTGGTGGACCTTGGGTTGACCAAGTCGTTGGACGCCGTCCCTGGATTGGCGGTCACCGGGCAGTGGCGGACGGGTTGGCAGTGGCCTCAGGAGGGCGGTTGGACCATGGGCTGGCGCTGGGCGACGTCCGCGCGCTGGAAAACGGACGTGGGCGACCATGCCTTGGGGGTGCGGATCCGACATCAGTTTGGAGGCGCATGGATGCGACCATGGGATCGGGCGCGATGGCGCGCTGCTGTGAAGTGGACGCACGACTTGCCGTCCGGATGGAAGCTCGTGCCCTCTGGCGAACTCTTCCTCGGTCGGGAAGGCGGTGAGTTGGCGCCCCAGGCTTGGCGTGGGCGCTTGTCGGCGGACAAAAAACTGTCCAAACGTCGCCACCTTGTGTTGGCCTACCAGGCCCAAGCCCCCATTCAAGGAAAGCCAGAGGTGACCGAGCACACGGTGATCTTGGCCCTGGACTTGGCCTTGAAAAAAGTGAAGCGCCAAATAAAAGACGAAGGGTCGCGCTGAGAAAAACGGCCGCTTCGTGAAACTTTGTCCACGAAGGCGCTTGGGTTGTCCACATGATTCCCTATCTTCGCACCCCCAAATTTTGGGGAAACTCAACTACGCAACCCGTACGCTGTGGATACTTTGAGCTACAAAACGCGTTCCATCAACAAGGAGAACGCAGACAAGAAGTGGTGGTTGGTCGATGCCGAAGGTCAGACTTTGGGTCGTCTCTCCACACAGATTGCCACGTTGTTGCGCGGCAAGCACAAACCCAACTTCACCCCCCACGCCGATTGCGGCGACTACGTGGTGGTTGTGAACGCGGAGAAGATTGTGCTCACCGGCAACAAAATGGAAACCAAAGAGTACATCCGTCACACGGGTTACCCAGGTGGCCAGCGCGTCCGCACCGCTGCGGAGCAGTTGAGCCGCAAGCCTCACGCTTTGGTGGAAGACGCCGTTCGCGGCATGCTCCCCAAGAACCGTCTCGGTCGTGAGCTCTTCCGCAACCTCCACGTGTACGTCGGTCCCGACCACAAGCAGGAGGCCCAACAACCCACGCCATTTCAATTGAACGCCTGATGGACGTCATCAACACTTCCGGTCGCCGCAAGACCTCTGTGGCCCGCATCTACATGAAGCCTGGCAAGGGCGAAGTCACTGTCAACAAGCGCCCCGTCGCAGAGTACTTCACCACCGGCACCCTCCAGTACAAGATCAACCAGCCTTTCGCGATCACCGAGACCGAAGGCCAGTACGACGTGAACGTCAATGTGTTTGGCGGAGGCATCACAGGTCAGGCTGAGGCTGTCCGTTTGGCCATGTCCAAGGCGTTGATTGAAGTCAACCCAGAGTGGAAGTCTTCGTTGAAGGCTGAAGGCTTGACGACGCGTGACCCACGTATGGTGGAGCGCAAGAAGTTTGGCCAAAAGAAAGCACGCAAGAAGGAGCAGTTCTCCAAGCGTTGATCGCTTGGGAGGGTGCTCCTCTCTTTTTTATCTCAGTTTAGAATCCAAACGGCGGAGACCTGCTTGCCAGCTACTCCGTTGTTGCTTAACCCAGGAACGTAAACATCATGTCACGAGTTTCTTTCGAACAGTTGCTTGAGTCAGGCGCCCAGTACGGACACCTCAAGCGCAAGTGGAACCCCCACATGGCCCCCTACATCTTCGCAGAGAAGAAGGGCATTCACATCATCGACCTTCACAAGACGGTCATCAAGGTGGACGAGGCCGCTGCGGCCATGAAGCAGATTGCCAAGAGCGGCAAGAAAATTTTGTTTGTCGCCACCAAGAAGCAGGCGAAAGAAGCCGTGGCCGAGCGCGTGAAGGCGGTGGGCATGCCCTACGTGACCGAGCGTTGGTCAGGCGGCATGTTGACCAACTTCGCCACCATTCGCAAAGCGGTCCGCAAGATGAGCACCATCGACAAGATGGAAAAGGACGGCACGTTGTCCACCATGTCCAAGCGCGAGCGCTTGCAGGTGAGCCGTCAGCGTGCCAAGCTCGAGAAGAACTTGGGCTCCATTTCTGACTTGACCCGCATCCCAGCCGCGATCTTCATCGTGGACGTGATGAAGGAGCACATCGCTTTGGCCGAGGCCAAGAAGTTGGGCATCCCTGTGTTCGCCATCGTGGACACCAACAGCGACCCACGCGACGTGGACTTCGTGATCCCAGCGAACGACGACGCAACCAAGTCCATCGTGACTGTGGTGGACGCGGTGGTCGGAGCTGTGGCAGAGGGCCTCAACGAGCGCAAGAGCGACAAGGCGGCTGCCGTCAAGGAGAAGGAAGAAGCCGCTGCGGTGGAAGCTCCTGCTGAGGAGGCACCCGCGGCTGAGGCCAAGGAAGAAGCCAAGGGCTGATTCTCGCCCCCTGACATTGAACATTTTTCGAACCAACCAAGACTGACATCATGAGCATCACAGCAGCTGAAGTCAACAAGCTCCGCAAGCAAACTGGCGCGGGGATGATGGATTGCAAGAAGGCTTTGACCGAAGCCAACGGCGATTTTGAAGCGGCCATCGAGATCCTTCGCAAGAAGGGCCAGAAAGTGGCGGCCAAGCGCAGCGACCGCGAAGCGGGTGAAGGCGCAATTCTCTCAGGCGTGAACGCAGCTGGCAACAGCGGCGTGGTCATCAGCTTGAACTGTGAAACCGACTTCGTGGCGAAGAACGGCGACTTTGTGGGTGTGGCCCAGACGTTGTTGGACCTCGCGTTGAGCGAAGGCGTGGCGTCCAAGGAGGACTTGTTGACCAAGACCTTCCCAGGCACCTCCCTCACCGTGGCCGACAAGATCACCGAGGAGGTGGGCAAGATTGGCGAACGCATCGAGATCGGCGACATGCGCGTGGTGAACGGCGACAAGGTTGTGGCGTACATCCACCCAGGCAACCGCCTCGCGACAGCTGTGGCGTTCTCAGGTGATGTGAGCGACGAAGTGGGCCGCGACGTGGCCATGCAGGCCGCTGCGATGGCACCCGTGGCCGTGGACGAAACCAGCATCCCCGAAGACCTCATCGCCAAGGAGCGTGAGATCGGAAAGGACCTCGCCATCCAAGAAGGCAAGCCTGCTGAAATGGCAGAGAAGATTGCCGAAGGCCGCTTGAAGAAGTGGTTCAAGGAGGTGACGTTGGTGAACCAAGCGTTCATCAAGGACAACAAGCAGACGGTGAGCCAGTACGTGGCCGGCAACGGCGGCGGCAAGGTGACCAGCTTTGCGCGCGTGGCGTTGGGCTGAGCCCCGTTTCGCAACACCGAGCATTCGAAGGCTGCCCTCTGGGCGGCCTTCGTGCATTTTGGGCGATATTCGCGGCACCATGAAGTACAAGCGCGTCCTCCTGAAATTGAGTGGTGAGGCCCTGATGGGCGACAAGCAATTTGGCATTGACAACGGGCGGTTGGCCCAGTACGCCCAAGAGGTCAAGTCCATTGTGGACAAGGGCATCGAGTGTGCCATTGTCATTGGAGGAGGCAACATTTTCCGAGGTGTTCAGGCAGAGGAAGGAGGCATGGAGCGGACCCAGGGCGACTACATGGGCATGCTGGCCACCGTGATCAACGCCATGGCCTTGCAGAGCGCGTGCGAAGCGGCAGGACTGGACACCCGGTTGCAGAGCGCCATCGAGTTGAAGCAGATTGCCGAGCCGTTCATCCGCCGCCGGGCGGTCCGCCACCTTGAGAAAGGGCGCGTGGTCATCTTTGGGGCAGGCACGGGCAACCCGTTCTTCACCACCGACTCTGCGGCGTCGCTTCGTGCGATTGAGATCGACGCGGACGTCATCTTGAAGGGCACGCGCGTGGACGGCATTTACACGGCGGACCCGGAGCGCGACCCGACGGCAACACGCTACGACCGCATCACGTTCAACGAAGTGTTTGAGCGCGGATTGAAGGTCATGGACATGACGGCCTTCACGTTGTGCAACGAAAACAACCTCCCCATTGTGGTGTTCGACATGAACAAGCCAGGCAATTTGCAGCGCTTGGTGGAGGGAGAGCCCATCGGCACGGTGGTGGAATTTTGATTTGACAGGACGACAGGAGACTTGAGAGCAACCCAAACGAGATGAACGAAGAAATTCAAATGGCGCTGGAGGAAGCGCGCGACAAGATGGACAAGGCCATTGCGCGCCTCGAAGGGGAGTTGAGCAAGATTCGTGCGGGCAAGGCCCACCCCTCCATGTTGGAGTCGGTGCGCGTGGATTACTACGGGTCTCAGACGCCGGTGAGCCAGGTGGCGAACGTGAACAGCACCGACGCGCGGACGCTGGTGGTGCAGCCTTGGGAGAAGGGCATGCTTGACCCGATCGCCACGGGCATCATCAATGCGAATTTGGGCTTGAACCCCATGAACAACGGGGAGGTCTTGATCATCAACATTCCGCCCTTGACGGAGGAGCGTCGCCGAGAATTGGGCAAGCGCGCACGGTCAGAAGGCGAGGGTGCGCGCGTGGGCATCCGCAACGCCCGGAAAGACGCCAACGATTTCTTGAAGGAGGCGAAGAAAGATGGCATGTCGGAAGACGACCTGAAGAAGGGCGAGCAAATGGTCCAAGAGCTCACGGACAATTACGTGTCCAAGGTGGAGTCGGTGTTGTCGGCGAAGGAGGCCGACATCATGACCATCTGAGGAGTGGGTGGGGCCGAGTTGGCCCTTCAAGAACGCCATTCCGTGGCCACGCGCCGCGCTTCTGCGTCGGAGGCCACCAAATCGTCCAGGGAAGGCTTGGACAGCAACGTCACGCGCTCCAGCGCGTGTTCCACCACACGAGGCAGGTCGAGGAAAGTGAGCTCGTCACGCAGGAAGCGTGCGACCGCAATTTCGTTGGCGGCGTTGAGCACGGCAGGGGCGTTTCCACCCGTGCGCAGGGCGTCAAACGCCAGGGCCAAATTGCGGAACGTCTTCGTGTCGGGTTGCTCGAACGTAAGCTCCGGGTAATCCATGAAGCTGAACCGCGGAAATGTGTTGGTCAGACGCCGAGGGTAAGTCAAGGCGTATTGGATCGGGAGCTTCATGTCCGGCAAACCAAGCTGTGCCTTGATGCTTCCGTCGGTGAATTGCACGCAGCTGTGGACGATGCTCTGGGGGTGCACGACCACGTCGATTTGGTCTGGGTCGACGTCGAACAACCACTTGGCTTCAATCACCTCGAGACCCTTGTTCATCAACGACGCGCTGTCGATCGTGATTTTCGCGCCCATGTCCCAGTTGGGATGCTTCAGGGCGTCTGCCTTGGTCACCCCTTCCAACGAGGCCAAATCACGACCGCGGAATGGCCCTCCTGACGCCGTCAAGATGACCTTCTCGATGGGGTTGTGGAATTCGCCTGCGAGGCATTGGTAGATCGCGCTGTGCTCCGAATCGACCGGGTGGATGTCTACGCCGCGTTTCCGGGCGGCGGCCATGACGAGTTCCCCGGCCACGACCAAGGTCTCTTTGTTCGCCAGCGCGATGTGCTTGCCGGCCTGGATGGCCCGCATCGTGGGTTTCAACCCTGCGGCCCCCACCATCGCGGTGAGGACCATGTCGATGCCGTCGGTCTCCACAACCTGCTCCAATGCCTCGGCGCCGCTGTAGACTTTGATGCCCAAGTCAAAGAGCGCGTCGTTCACCTCCTTCCACTTGTCCTCGTTGCCGATGACGACGACGTTGGGCTTGAACTCCAACGCCTGTTTCACGAGCAAGTCGGCGTTGTTGTGCGCCGACAACACTTCCACGTGCAAGGCGTCGCGCTGTTCGCGGATGACGTCCAAGGCTTGGGTGCCGATGGACCCCGTGGAGCCCAACACGGCAATGCCCCGCGTGGGCGCGTCGTTTTCAGGTTGGCGCATCACAGGAATCCGAGTTCAAGTTTGGCCTCTTCGCTCATCATGTCCTGGGTCCAAGTCGGCTCGAAGACGATGGTGACCTTGCACCCCTTCGCCCCGTCGAGTGAGGCGACCTTGTTCTCCACATCTTGGGGCAGGCTCTCCGCCACTGGACAGTTGGGCGAGGTCAAGGTCATGTCGATGTGGATGAAGCCGGTCTTCTTGACGTTGATTTCGTAGATGAGCCCAAGCTCGTAGATGTCCACGGGGATTTCCGGGTCGAAGATGGTCTTCACGATGTCGATGACATCTTGCTCGGTGGGGATGGTGGCTGTGTCGCTCATGAGGCGGGGTTTCCCGCGTGGTCGAACCACGCGGTCACTTCGTCCAATTGAAGTGCAGCAACGTCCAATTTGTTCTTTTTGCGGAAGCCATTCAGGCGTTGGTGAACTTGTGTGGGCTTGGAGGCCAGCAATTCATCTGGGGTGTTGAACCCCGCCGCCACGAGGTGCTCCGCCCAGACGTCAGGCACGCCGAGCGCGCTGAAATCCGCGTCGCCGCCAGACGTGTCGAACGCTTCGGGCCGCATTTGGGGGAAGAACAGAACCTCCTGGATGGACGTTTGGTTGGTCATCATCATGACCAAACGGTCGATGCCGATGCCAATTCCGCTGGTCGGAGGCATGCCGTATTCCAGGGCACGAAGGAAGTCGTGGTCGATGAACATGGCTTCGTCGTCCCCGCGCTCAGACAGCTTCAATTGGTCTTCAAACCGCTCCCGCTGGTCCAAGGGGTCATTGAGCTCGGAGTAGGCGTTGGCCACTTCCGTGCCGTTGATCATGAGCTCGAAACGCTCCGTGTACCCTGGCTTGTCCCGGTGGGCCTTCGTCAAGGGCGACATGTCGGTGGGGTAGTCGCAGATGAAGGTGGGTTGGATGTAGTGGTGCTCGCACTTCTCGCCGAACAATTCGTCGATGAGCTTGCCCCGTCCCATGGAGTCGTCGATGTCCAACCCTTGGCCCAAGCACGCCTGGCGAAGCCCGGCCTCGTCCAACCCATCGATGTCCACCCCGGTGTGCTCAAGAATGGCGTCGCGCATGGTGACCCGAGCGTAGGGCGGGGCGAAGTTGATCACGTGCTCCCCCAAAGGAACTTCGGTCGTGCCGTGCACGGCTTGCGCCAGCTCCCCAAAGAGGTTCTCGGTGGTCTCCATCATCCAGTGGTAGTCCTGGTAGGCGACGTACAGCTCCATGACGGTGAACTCGGGGTTGTGCGTCCGGTCCATCCCTTCGTTGCGGAAGTTTCGGCTGAACTCGTACACCCCGTCGAACCCGCCCACGATCAACCGCTTCAGGTAAAGCTCGTTGGCGATCCGCAGGTAGAGCGGGATGTCCAAGGCGTTGTGGTGGGTGACGAACGGCCGCGCCGCCGCGCCACCGGGGATGCTCTGAAGCACAGGGGTGTCCACTTCCATCCATCCTTTGGCGTCGAACGATTCGCGGATTTTGCGGATGATGGTGGAACGCGCTTCGAAGGTCTTTTTCACCTGAGGGTTGACGACCAAATCCACGTAGCGCATCCGGTACCGCAACTCGGGGTCGGTGAAGGCGTCGTGCACGTGGCCGTCTTCGTCGGTCTTCACGGCGGGCAGGGGCCGGATGGCCTTGCTCAACACCGTCAACGACGTGACCTTCACCGAAGGCTCTCCGACCTGGGTCTTGAACGTCTCGCCTTCCACGCCGATGAAGTCCCCGCGGTCCAAGAGCTTCTTGAACACGTCGTTGTACAGCCCCTTGTCCTCTCCGGGACACAACTCATCTCGGTTGAGGTAAATCTGGAGCGAACCTTCGTGGTCTTGCAGTTCGGCAAACGAAGCCTTGCCCATGATGCGACGGCCCATCATCCGCCCTGCGAGTTTGACCTTCAAGCCCTCTTGGAAGTTGGCTTTCAGGGATGCACAGTGGTGGGTGACGGGAAACGCCGCCGCCGGATAGGGGTCGATGCCACGCTGACGAAGCGCCTCCACCGAGGCGATGCGCTGCCGCTCTTGTTCGCTACGAATCATGTGTTCAAATGTACGGACCTCGGGGGTGCAAAGTGGCGGTTTCGCGCCCTAGGTTTGGCCCCAAATCCGCCGGAAATCCTCGGCCTTTGATTCAGAATTGATGAAACATCTCTCCCTCTCCCTGGCGACGTTCATCGCCATGTTCTCTCTCCACGGCACGGCGTTCGCGCAAACGGAAACCGGCAACATGGCCGTGGACACCACCGCGTTGAGCCCTGCGGCCGTGACGGGCGGCTTCACTGTCACCCCTGAGGCTGCGCCTCGGGCCTTGGTCGTGCTCGATGCCCAAGAAATTGCGGAGACCGGCGCCCCATCTGTGGCGGACGTGTTGGAGACGGTGCCCGGCATCGACGTGCGTTCACGAGGCGCGGTGGGCATCACCACCGATTTGAGTGTCCGTGGCGGCACGTTTGAGCAAACCGCGTTGTGGGTGGACGGCGTGCGTTGGAGCGCCCCCCAAACTGGCCACCACCTGATGGACCTCCCCGTCGATCCTGAAGACATCTCGCGCATCGAAGTGTTCCGCGGCGGCGCGTCCAGCGCACTCGGAACAGGGGCCATGACCGGCGCCGTGGCGCTGACGGCTGGTCCGTCGACCCAGGACGGTGCGCTCCTCGTGGCGGAAACAGGTTCGAACGCTTGGATGCGTGCCAAGGCGCGGGTGGACTTTGGCACAGACTTGAACGCCAAGACCGTGGCACGGCATCGCGTGTCGTTGAGCCGCATTGGCACCACAGGCTTTGCCCAAAACACCGACGCTTCCATGCTGCGTGCCCGCTACGCAGGTTGGTTGGCTGGAGATTGGGGTTCGTTGCGCACCAGCGCAGGGTACGTGGGCAAGAACTTTGGAGCGCAGAACTTCTACACCGCGAGTTTCCCCTTCCAGTATGAGGAGACCCAAACCCTTCAGGCGCAAGCCGTGTACACCAAGGCTTGGGGAAACACATCGCTGGAGGCGGCGTTGCACCACCGCACACACACCGATTTGTTCCAGTTGTTCCGCGAGCACAACGACTTCTTCACCTTGACCGACGACGGGTTTTACGTCATGGCCGGGGACACCGCAGGCTTGTACGCCCCAGGCGCCAGCTGGTACGCGGGCCCCAACCAGCATGTCAGCCACACCACAGGCGGTCGCGTCGCGTGGCGGTTGCAATCGGACTTGGGGGAGACCTTCGTGTCCGTGGATTCGCGTCGCGAATTCGTGAAGAGCAACGTGCTGGGCGTGGACAGCTTGGGCGACGGAGACAGCGTGTACCGCCGTGCCGATTTCCGATTCAACACCGACGTGGCGGTGGGCCACCGTGCGGAGGTGGGGGTCTTCGCGTTGTCGGCCACGGCTGCGTGGAACCACAACACCATGTTCGGCACCCGTTTCGTGCCAGGGGCGGAGTTGTCCATCGACATGTCCGGCGACGGGTCTTCCATCTTGTTCGCCTCGGCGAACCGTTCTGTGCGCCATCCTTCGTTCACCGACCTCTACTACACCGTGGGCGGCGCCTTCGGCAGCCGCGATTTGACCTCGGAGTGGGCGGACCACCTCGAAACCGGGGTGCGCCTGTCGCTGGCCAAGGACGCCACGTACGGCGTGCAGTTTGAGCAGGCTCTTTTCCAACGTCAAGGCCACGACTTGATCGACTGGGCCCGTCCGAACGGAAGCGACACCACCTTTGCCATCAACCTTCGCGAGGTCACCTTTACGGGCCTTGAGACCGTGTTGAACATCACGCCCAACCAGGCGTTGACGGGCGATTGGCAATTGCGTTACGCACGTTTGGGCTTCACCACCATGGAAGCAAGCGAGACCAGCGCAGGATTTGAGAGCAACTACGTGTTGGATGGGCTCAAGACCAAGGTCGACGCGTCTGTGGGCGTGCAAGGCCCCGGTGCCGTGCGCTTTGACGCGCGTTGGAGCCACCAAGACCGCCTCGGTGGCTACGTGGTCCCTGGAGGCCAGGAAGTGGAGTTCGCGCCATTCTCCTTGGTGTCTTTCACCTTGAGCAAGACGTTCGCTTCCGACCAGTTCCGCACCTACCTCCGCGTGGACAACGCCCTGGATCGCGAATACGTCGACTTGGGCAACGTTCAGCAACCGGGACGGTGGCTGCGCTTGGGCTTCGCGTACAACATGAAGTGATTCTTCGGACCTTCACGTTTTGATGGAGATGGCCAATCCTGCAGACATGCGGGCCCTGATTGCGGGGCTGCAAGACCAAATGCGTTTGGCCTTGGCGACGGAGGTGCGCTTCCCTGTGACGTCTCCTCGCCCCTATTCAGGCATCCTGGTGCTTGGCATGGGAGGCAGCGGCATTGGCGGCGCGGTGATGGCAGACATGTTGCGAGGGACGTCTTCCGTGCCCTTTGTGGCCCACGCAGACCAGGGGCTCCCTGGTTGGGTGGACGAAGGGTGCTTGGTGGTGGCTTCCAGCTATTCCGGGAACACCGAAGAGACCTTGACGGCGGTGGCGTTGGCCGAGGAACGAGGTTGCCACATGGCAGCCGTCACTTCGGGCGGAACGCTTTGGACGAAAGCCGAATCTGGACGCTGGCCGACGGTGGTGATGGACGGCGGGCACCCGCCGAGGTCGCAATTTGGACAGTCGTTTTTGGGCTTGGCCAACCTCCTCCAGCATTTGGGGGTGTTGCCTGCTTCGGACTGGCAGGCCTTGGGCCGCGCCGTGGAAGCCATGGACTTGACCTCGTGCGAGGCAAGGGGCGAGAGTTTGGCGCAGGCCTTGGAAGGCAAGCGGATTTGCTTGTACGCGGACACCCAGTGGCGATCGTTGTTGACCCGTTGGAGGCAGCAGTTGAACGAGAACAGCAAGTTGTTGGCGAACGTGGAGGTCTTGCCTGAGATGAACCACAACGAATTGGTGGGTTGGGAGAGCGCCGACGAGCGCCACGTGGCGGTGATGCTCCGCACGGCGATGGACCACCCCAGGACCCGTCACCGCATGGACATCACGGCGGAAATTTTCCAAGAGCAAGGCGCCGACGTGTTGGTCGTGGAGCCCGACGGCGACACCCCTTGGGCAGAGTTGTTGGATGCGGTGTGGGTCGGAGATTGGATGTCGTTGGTCCTCGCGGAGCGCTCGGGCGTTTGTCCGGTGGACATCCGGTTCATCGACCGCTTGAAAACCACCTTGGCCTCGTTGCCATGACCCCCAAGGTCCACATCCGAGACCTCGGCCGGAACGACTACAAAGCTACTTGGGACCTGCAAGAAGAGGTGTTCAAAGGCATCGTGCAGTCCAAGATTGCACGGCGAAACGCCGGTTTAGACCCGCGGGACCAAGGCCCTGAGGGCGATCCTTCTTTGGCGTTGCCCGAGTCGCACTTGTTTTGGGTGGAGCACCCGCACGTGCTGACCTTGGGAAAGAGCGGAGAAGCTTCCAACGTGGTGGTGCCAGAAGCCCGGCTCAAGGAGTTGGGCGTGCAGTACTACTCCATCAACCGAGGGGGGGACATCACCTACCACGGGCCTGGCCAAATCGTGGGGTACCCCATTTTGGACCTGGACCAATTTTTCACGGACATTCACAAATACCTGCGCTTTCTGGAGGAGGCTGTGATTCGCACGTGCGCGGAGTACGGCGTGAGTGCAGGCCGCATTGAGGGCCTCACAGGGGTGTGGGTGGACCACGAGGCGGGGCTGGCGGCGCGGAAAATTTGTGCCTTCGGCGTGAAGTGCAGCCGGTGGGTGACCATGCATGGGTTGGCCTTCAACGTCAACACGGATTTGTCCTTCTTCAATTTGATTGTGCCCTGTGGCATCTCGGATCGCGGGGTCACCTCGCTTTCGGCGGAGGTGGGCCACACGTTGGACCAAAAGCAGGTTCAAGGCCAATTGCAGTGGCATTTGCAGGACCTCTTTGGGTGGGCCCCGGCCTGATTTGACGTTTACAAACGCCGGGCCGACGGTTGTGAACAGCGCCGCGCATCTCGGAAGTTGAGCCCCTTTCTTGGGTCAAAACCCTTTCGATGCTCAGACAACTTCATGCCCTCGTCGTGGACGACGAACCCCATTGCCGTGATTTTCTCTGCCGTCAAATTGAACGGCTTTGCCCTTCGCTGAACATCCTGCAGACGGCGACGTCGGCGCGGGAAGCGGAGCGGTTGATCCATGAATTGGCCCCGGATGTGGTGTTCATGGACATCCACATGCCACACCGATCGGGCATCGAGTTGACCAACAGCCTGGAACATCGAGACTTTTTCTTGGTGTACACGACGGCGCACCACGAGTACGCGGTGGACGCATTGCGTCAGAAGGCCCACGACTACTTGTTGAAGCCCATCGACAGGGACGACCTGGTGGCGTGCACGAGGCGGATGATCATGCACTTCTACCACCAGCGCAAGCCTGGGACCGGTTCGCTGTCGCCCACCACCCGCCGTTTGGAAATCCACACGTCAGGCAAACGCCACTTTGTGCGCCACAAGGACATTGTGCACCTCGAGGCGGAGGGGAGCTACACGACCCTTCATTTGGGCACGGGCAAGCGCATCACCATGAGCAAGAACCTGAAGAAGGTGGAGGAGATGCTTGACAATGAGATGTTCTTCCGAACGCACAACAGCCACCTCGTGCAATTGGACCGCATCGTGGCGTGCAACTACCGGGAGAACTGCGTGACGTTGGACAACGGGAGTGAGGTGCCCATGGCCGTGCGAAAGCGGGAGGCGCTCAAGCGGAAACTGAGCTTGTTGATGCCTGCCTGAGCCCTGTATCTTTGCGGCATGTCCGCGCAACCTGACATCCGCAGTCTGAGCGACGAAGACCTGAAGCAAGCCTTGGTCGACCTTGGGGAGAAGCCCTTCAGGGCCAAGCAGGTGTCGGAGTGGCTTTGGACCCATGCCGCGGGGTCTTTCGAGGAAATGACCTCCTTGGGGAAAGGGCTGCGGGAGAAGCTTGATGCCTCATTCTCCCTTGGCCGCATCGACCAGGTGGAGGCCCAACAATCCAGAGACGGCACGGTGAAGTGCGCGTTTCAAATTGACGGCGACGCCCACCGGGTGGTGGAAGGCGTGTTGATTCCCACCACCAAGAGGTTGACGGCGTGCATCAGTTCGCAGGTGGGGTGCAGCTTGGCGTGCAAGTTTTGCGCCACGGGCAAGCTCAAGCTCCTGAAAAACCTAACGGCTGGAGAGATGTTTGACCAGGTGCAGATGTTGAACGCCATGGCCCATGAGCGTCAGGGCAAGGGCTTGTCCAACATCGTGTACATGGGGATGGGCGAGCCTCTCTTGAACTACCGCAACGTGTTGGAGTCGGTGGAACGCATCACGGGCACGCCGGGATTGGCCATGTCTCCGAAGCGGATCACGTTGTCCACGGCGGGCATTGCCAAGGCCATCAAGAGGCTGGGCGACGACGAGGTGAAGTTCAATTTGGCCTTGAGCTTGCACGCCGCCAACGACGACAAGCGCAACCACATCATGGCCATCAACGAAACCAACAACCTTGCGGTGTTGGCCGAGGCCTTGCAGCATTTCCACGGCAAGACAGGGACGCGGCCCACGTTTGAATTCATCGTGTTCAAGGACTTCAACGACGGCTTGCAAGACGCGCGGGAACTGGCAGACTTCTGCAGAAACGTCCCTTGCAAAATCAACCTGATCGAGTACAACCCCATTGATGGGGGTGAGTTCCAGCAGACCACGCCCCAGAGGTTGGACGACTTTGTGGCGTTGTTGGAGGACCGGAATTTGATCGTCAACGTGCGCCGCTCTCGGGGCAAGGACATTGACGCGGCCTGCGGTCAGCTTGCCAACAAAAACGCCGCGGGCGAACAGGCGCCGCGCAAGTGATCAGTCCAGCTTGAGGACCGCCAAGAAGGCCGATTGAGGCACTTCGACGGAGCCGATCTGGCGCATGCGCTTCTTGCCCTTTTTCTGCTTTTCCAGCAGCTTCCGCTTCCGGGTGATGTCCCCGCCGTAGCACTTGGCGGTCACGTCTTTGCGCACGGCTGAAATGGTCTCGCGGGCAATGATTTTGGCGCCAATGGCAGCTTGAAGGGCAATCATGAATTGCTGCCGCGGGATGAGCTCCTTGAGCTTGATGCAAATCTTCTTGCCCAGGGAATGGGCATGGTCCCGGTGGATGAGGGCGCTCAACGCGTCCACTTGGTCGCCGTTGAGCAGGATGTCCATTTTCACCAGGTTGCTTTGCTTGTAGCCGTCGGGGAAGTAGTCGAAGGACGCGTAGCCGCGTGAGATGGTCTTCAGTTTGTCGTAGAAGTCGAAGACGATTTCCCCGAGGGGCATGCTGAAGGTCAACTCGACGCGGTCGGAGGTCAAGTAGACCTGGTTGGTCAGGTTGCCGCGCTTTTCAATGCACAAGCTCATGACAGGCCCGACGTATTCGGATTTGGTGATGATTTGCGCCTTGATGAAGGGCTCCTCCACGTAGTCGAGGTGGTTGGCGTCAGGCAGGTCGCTGGGGTTCATGATGTCCAGCTGCTCGCCTTTCTTCGTGTAGGCCTTGTATCCCACGTTGGGGACGGTCGTGATCACCGTCATGTTGAACTCACGCTCGAGACGCTCCTGGATGATTTCCATGTGGAGCATGCCGAGGAAACCACACCGGAATCCGAATCCGAGGGCCGCGGAGCTCTCGGGCTCAAACACCAACGACGCGTCGTTGAGCTGGAGTTTTTCCATCGAGGCCCTCAACTCTTCGTAGTCTTCTGTGTCCACAGGGTAGATGCCTGCGAACACCATGGGCTTGACGTCTTCAAAACCTTGCACAGCCTCGCCGCAGGGGTCGGCCTTGGTCGTCAAGGTGTCCCCGACCTTGACCTCTTTGGCGTTTTTGATGCCAGAGATGATGTAGCCGACGTCTCCAGCGGAGAGGGTCTTTCGCGGCTGGAGGTCGAGGCCAAGCACGCCGATTTCGTCGGCCCCGTATTCGCGCCCGGTGGCCATGAATTTCACGAGGTCGCCTTTGTGAATGGCGCCGTTGAGGATGCGGAAGTACGCGATGATGCCGCGGAACGGGTTGAACACCGAGTCGAAGATCATGGCTTGGAGCGGTTCCTCCACGTTGCCCTTGGGCGCGGGGACGCGTTCAACCACCGCTTCAAGGATGGCTTCGACGCCCAGGCCTGTTTTTCCGCTGGCGGGCAAGATGTCCTCCATGTCGCATCCGATGAGGTCAACGATTTGCTCGCCCACCACTTCCGGATCTGCAGAATCCAAATCCATTTTGTTGAGCACGGGAATGATCTCCAGGTCGTGCTCCAACGCCAGGTACAGGTTGCTTATGGTTTGTGCCTCAATGCCTTGGGTTGCGTCCACAATCAACAGGGCGCCTTCACATGCTGCAATGGACCGGGACACTTCGTAGCTGAAGTCGACGTGGCCTGGGGTGTCGATCAGGTTCAACACGTAGTCCTCGCCGTCCTGGCCGCGGTACTGCATTTGGATGGCGTGGCTTTTGATGGTGATGCCTCGCTCCCGCTCCAAATCCATGTCGTCCAGCATTTGCTCCTGCAATTCGCGGTCGGAAATGGTTCCCGTGGTTTGGAGGAGCCGATCGGCCAGGGTGCTTTTTCCGTGGTCGATGTGGGCGATGATGCAGAAGTTGCGGATGTTCTTCATGGGTTAAAATTCCGGCGTTCTCACGTCCCAAAGGATGGTTCACGGCACCGAATGCACCGGCAAAGGTACTCCGGGAAATTCGGCCGGGGGGCTTTCTTATATTTACGCGCGCCTACCTGCAACGTTCAAGGCATGCCCTTGCGTTTCTGTAACAATCGACGCCTGCATTCATGACAACTCACCCACCCCTCTCTCGCCTGTTTGGCCTGTGTGCCCTCGTCTTCGCCACGACTTGCGTGGCCACGGCCCAGGACGCCCCCGTCTTTGACGCTCCTGCCGACGCCAAAAGCATTTTGGACAGCTACGGATCGTTCGAGAAGGCGGTGCTCGGAATGACCCGTCCGGAATGGGAGGTGGTGCGTGCATGGGAAGGCTTTGACAACGAGCGATACCTGCAATTCCTGCACGACTACCATGACAGCTTCGAAGGAGAACGAGCTGCCCGCAAGGAAATGCGTGTGCAGAAGGTGTTGGAAAACGACGCCTGTGGATGTTGGGTGGAGCCCGACGAGACGTACACCACGATGGTGCCGCCGGCCACCGGCATCGGCGGATTGGAGCCCGACGAAATGGCTTGGGCCAATCAAGGCGGGGCAGGATGGAATGTGGACTGTTCGTCGGAACCGATTCCAGTCAGCCCCAACACGAACCCATGGCAGTTTGAGCTTTACGGCGACACCTACAGCTACTTCTACGTCAACTCCAAAGGCCAAATCTCCTTCGGTGGCGACGTCATCGATTGGACTCCTACAGGGTTCCCAGCGGCCGAGTACAACCAAATTGCAGGCTACTGGCAGGACACGGACATCCGCTCGGTGGGGGAGATCAAATGGAAGCGCACGAACGACGCGGTCTATGTGAACTTCATCGACGTCGGCTACTACAACAACCAAGGCGACCTCAAGAACAGCTTCCAGATCATCATCACCTACCCTGAAAGCGGCGTGCTGCCCGACGGCAACAACGCCCAGGTGTGCTACCTCGACATGAACTGGGCCCACGGCGATGTGGGTGGTTCAGGTGGATGTTGCGGCACCGACCCCGGGGTGACGGGTGCAGATGGGGAGTCCACCAACCCGGACGTCACGGCAAGCCCGCACGTGCAGTTTGGCCGATTCAACCTGTTGGACGACACCTACAACGGACCCTACGGCACCGGTGAAACCGAAGTGGACGGCATCAACTGGCTGGACTACAAGTTCTTCAACATCAACACCGCCGAGACCAACAACAACTTGAATCCCGTGCCGACGGCCAACTTGGGTTGCGACACAATCACCCTGTGTTTGGGCCAGGAGTTCTCGTTGGACGTGGAGTTCTTGGGACCAGAGCCCACGCAAACCGTCACGTTGAATGTGGACAATTTGACAGGGGAAAACGAGATCCAAGGGTTTGACGTGACCAGCGGCGCCACAGCCACGTTCACAGGCACGTTCGTGGCCAACGCGGCGGGCATCGAGACCGTCACCATGGTGGCGGAAGACAGCGAAGGCGCGCTGACCACCTTGGACATTGTGATCGAGGTGTTGAACGTGACGCCCCCCAGCATCTCGACCACCACGCCCGGTGGAGAGTTTGGCATCTGCGCTGGTGCAGAGCTGGAGGTCACCGCCAACTCCAACGGCGGAGACGAGCCTGTGTTGGATTGGGGATGGAACTTGAACGAGCAGTATTGGACGGCGAACGAGGCGACCATCCCATTTGGGGGGACCTTCGTCGTGACCGGCACCACAGCTTCAGGTTGCGTGGTGAAGCACCCCTTCGAGGTGTTTCAGACGCCGTACTACCTCCCAGACGTGGAGGGCACGCTCCAAGCGGTGTGTCCAGGCGAATCTGCCGTGGTGACAGTCGTGCCCGACGAAGACGAGAATTTCGTGGATTACATCTGGGTGGCCGACTGGAATGGCGGCGGTGGAGAAGTGATCTCGGACAACGGCATCTCCGCGGAAGTGACTGCAGGGGTGTACCAGGTGACAGTGGTGGACGAAGGAGGCTGCGAGGGCAAGCGGACGTTTGTCATCTCTGGCACGTCTTCCACCATTCCCGACTTGACGATCGATCCAATTTGCGGGGACGCGCCGTTTGACACGGTGACCTTCAGCGGGGGATACTCAAGCCCTGCAGAGGGGTACTTGCAGCTTCAGCTGTTCAGTTCGTTGAGCGGATGGCAAGGCTCCTTCTTGAGCATCGACATCATCCACCCGGACAGCACCGTGACGAACTCCATTGTCACGTTGAGCTCTGGAGGGTTCCAAAACATCCAGGACGAGCCTGACTTGGCCTTGGCTTATGGCGACAGCATTTCCATCACGTTCGTCAGCGACAACCCCGACAACGACCAATACTTCGCGTTCGACATGTTCAACTGCGTCCAAAACTGCATCAGCAACCCGGACGCTTGCAACTCGTTCACGGAGTTGACCACCGGCGTCTTGTTCTACGGTCCGGCGCTGTGCAACGTGGAGCCAGCCTTGGGCACTTGGACGGTGGACGGCGACCCCAGCGATGGGTTCAGCGTGACCGACGAGTTCAACACCACGTGGGTGCCTGAAGCGCACGGGCTGTACGACCTCTGCTTCGAGGACGCCGACTGCGGCGTCACCACGTGCTACGAGGTGGAAGTGAACCTGCCACCGACCATTGAATTGAGCGGGGACAGCATCGCGTTTGCTTGCGACGGAGACGGATACGACATCCAAGCGTTTGTGTTTGATCCAGGAGACGCGGCCACCATCAACTGGCCGTTTCCGGGCAACGACAACGTGCTGGAGAACGAATACTCTTGGACCCAATACACGGAAACCACTTTGGTGGTGAACGTCCAAAACGGGTGCGGCAGCGCGTCGGACCAGGTGGAAATCACCGCGTCGTTTGAGCCTGTGCTGGAAAACGCGTTCCTGTGTGCCGGAGGCACGGTGGAGTTGGACCCCGTGGCGGGCGACCAAAACACGGACCTGGAGTACGAGTGGACGTACAACGGCAACGAGGTGGACGACGTCAACGACAACGAATGGGAAGTGTCGGAAACCGGATCGTACTGTGTGACCATCACAGACGGCTGCTTCCCCGACGGCGAGAGCGACTGTGCCTTCGTTGATTTTGTCGCCGAGCCAGACCTCGACTTGATCTTCCCTGGAAACGCCATCACCGACTGCGATGGCGGCTTGCCTGGCATTGAGGTGGGCGAATTGGCGGACTTGGGCGTCGACAACGGGTTCTGGGCCAGCAACGCGGAATACGTGGTGACGTGGCCCGACGGCACGGTGACCACGGCGGACAACGGCGACGGCACCCCCTTCTTGGGCGCCACCTGGGATGTGCCGGAAGACACCCTGTTCAACGGGCAGCAGATCTGCGTCACAGTGGAGGACATCTACGATTGCTACTCGTTGGAGACATGCGGTTTGGTGTTCATCGGCGACGACCCTGTGAACGACCCGCAGCCCACCACGATGGAAACTATTTGCGTGGAGAGTGAACTGGTCATCTTCGACTTGAACGCGAACATCAACGGCCCAGATTACTTCAACTTCTCGTGGGTGCTTGAAGCCAACGGCATGGAGCTCGACTTGAGCAACCAGCAGTCCAACCCAGGCGTGTTGGTGGTCAGCGGCGACGACATCCCCGCCGAGTTCTTCCCGCCATCGCAACCCACGCCTGGCGTGGACCCTGCCAACGACCCCTTCTACACGGGCATCTTCGGCACGCTGACGGGCTCGTTCTCGACCCCGTGCTTGCCGGGTGGTTTGGCGCACGAATACGACGTCATCTTGTCGCAATGCCAAATCGAACCGGTCAACGTGTTCACGCCGCCAACCGACCCGAACGGCAGCTTCTGGATCCAAGGTTTGGAACCATGGGAGAGCGACGGTGTGCTGGTGCGCATCTTCGACCGCTGGGGCAACAAGGTTTACGAGAACGAGCAGTACACGAACGCCACTGGATGGCGCGGAACAGGCTCAGCGGAGGGGGTGTACTTCTACACCATTCTGCTTCCCAACGGCGAAGAGTACACAGGCACGGTGAACCTCTTCCGTCAGAACTGACGTGGCGAAGGCCAAGAAGCAGTTCATTTGCTCGGAGTGCGGCCATGCCCACCCCCAATGGGTGGGTCAATGTGGCCAGTGCAAAGCTTGGAACACCCTTGAGGAGGAATTGGTGGTGCCCGCCACCAAGCGCGAGAAGCGCTCGGGCATGGCGGAGCTTCAAGCGCCCAAGGTTCGTCCCCTCCACGAAGTGGACGTCGCCGAGTTGCCGAGGCTGGACATGGGTGAGAAGGAGCTCAACCGCGTGTTGGGCGGCGGCTCGGTGCCGGGCGGCGTTGTCCTGCTGGGCGGTGAGCCTGGCATTGGCAAGTCCACCTTGATGCTTCAAGTCGCGTTGGGTGTGGGTGCTTCAGGCGCCAAGGTGTTGTACATCAGCGGCGAGGAAAGCGCAGAACAAGTGAGGATGCGGGCCAACCGGTTGGGGGCCATCGCGCCTTCGGTGTTGATTTACCCACAGACCCAGGTTCCGGCTGTGCTGGACGCATTGCGCCGGGAGAAGCCCGCCCTTGTGGTGGTCGACTCGATCCAAACCTTGGACCTGCCAGACCAGGACGGCGTGCCAGGCTCGGTGGGGCAAATCCGCGAATCCGCAGCCGCCTTGACCACGTACGCCAAGGCTTCAGGCACGCCACTTTTCATGGTGGGTCACATCACAAAAGAAGGCTCCTTGGCGGGCCCCAAGGTCCTCGAGCACATGGTGGACGTCGTTCTGCAATTCGAAGGCGACCGTCACCACGCGTACCGCATGCTTCGCGCGGCCAAGAACCGATTTGGCACCACGGCCGAGCTGGGTATTTATGAAATGACTGGGAAGGGCTTGGCTTCTGTGGACCACCCGAGCGAGGTCCTGTTGGGCGAACGTGGAAGCGCGGAGAGCGGTTCTGCCGTTGCTGTGTCTCTGCAAGGCGTGCGCCCCATGCTCGTGGAAACGCAAGCGCTGGTGAGCACCGCGGTGTACGGCACCCCACAACGTTCGGGCACGGGGTTTGACTTGCGTCGCCTCAACATGTTGTTGGCCGTGCTCGAGAAGCGCTGCGAGTTCAAGCTCGGACAGTTCGATGTGTTCCTGAATTTGGCGGGCGGATTGAAGATCCAAGATCCGGCCAACGACTTGGCGGTTGTGGCGGCCATCCTCAGCTCCAAACTCAACGTGCCGTTGGACAACCGGACCTGCTTCGCAGGCGAAGTGGGCTTGAGCGGGGAAATTAGACCTGTGCCTCGGTTGGAACAACGCATGATGGAGGCCGCAAGGTTGGGGATGGAGCGGATGTTGGTGTCGGGCCACGGCTCACATCCCAAGGCGCCCAAGGGACTGACTGTGGTGCCCGTGAAACGCGTGTCTGAGGTGCACCGCGTGATCTTTTAATCTGCCTCGCCCAAGACCACCACGTACTCGCCCCGAGGAGGGTGGGTTTCCAAGTGGACGGCAAGTTCGTCGACCGTTCCCCGAAGCGTCTCCTCATGCAGTTTGGAGATTTCTCGGCACAGGGCCACAGGACGGGCGCCCGCGCCGAGGTCTTGAAGCTGGGCAAGCAGTTTGGCCACCCGGTGGGGACTCTCGTAAAGCACGACGGTGCAAGGCGCCGCGAGCAAAGCCATCAACCGCTTTTGGCGGCCTTTCTTGTGGGGCAGGAACCCCTCGAACAGGAACCGGTCGCACGGCAAGCCAGAGGTCACCAGTGCGGGCACAAAGGCGGTGGCGCCGGGCAGGCACTCGACGTCGATGCCGGCCTCCACGCAGGCGCGAACCAACAGGAACCCTGGGTCGGAAATGCCAGGCGTTCCGGCGTCGGAGCACAGCGCCAAGGTCACCCCACCTTCCAACTGTTGGACCACGCCTGTCAAAGCACGGTGCTCGTTGTGTTGGTGAAACGCCCGAAGTGGGGTGTCGACGCCAAAGTGCCGCAGCAGTTTTCCTGTGGTGCGGGTGTCTTCTGCCAGGACGGCATGGGCCTCCTTCAGCACCTCCAAGGCGCGGGGCGTCATGTCGCCCAGATTGCCCACAGGGGTGGGCACCACAATGAGCTTGCCGCCACTCATGACACGAAGGTGCGGACGATGCGTTTGGCGAACGCTTCTTGAAGTTGTTCCACTTCGGCGTCTTCGCCCCTCGGAGACAGGGTTTCCTGGAACATGGCCATGGCCTCTTCTTGGGTGGCCGCGCGCTCGAGCTTGGCAAGCAACGCGCTGAAGATTTCTTCCTCTCCAGAGAACAGGACGCTGGTGAATTGGGCGCGGTCCAGAATGCTCATGCCTTCTGCGACGCTCGACAGCGGTTGCAACGCCAGCTTCTCCGCCAACGTCATTTCTCCGATGCTTGACAACAAGTCCACTTGTTGTTCTGGGGGGGTGTCGGGTTCGCCACGTTCTTCGGCGGTGAGGAGGCGGTTGACGGGAGGGGTGGGTGGCGCTTGAGTTTGTGGCTCGTCCAGCTCCGATTGCGCTTGGACAGCCTTTTGTTGTTCCACCAACGCGTTGAGGTGCCGGCGCATGATCGCGCCTTCGTGAAGGTGCCGGGTCGCTTCCTCAAATTCCCGAATCAGGTCCGTGTCCCATCCGTGTTGACGCGCCTGATCCAGGGCGTGTTGGCAGCGAATGAGTTGCTTTTGAACGTCTTGAATGTCAAGCGGCTCCATGGCTTAAAGGTAGTCTTCGTCGTCGGGGTTCAGCAAGTTGTCTTGCTTGTTCTGGTTGCGCCGTTCCCCTCGGTTTTTGCGGCCCAAAAGGGGCGCCCTCTCCTCAGGTTCGATGTCAGGGTCGGACGTTCCTGTGCCACCTGTGGGGCCGTCGGAATCTCCTTTCAAGGCGTTCAGCAGCCGGGCCTTTTCCTCGTCAATGGCATTCCGGCGGTGCTCTTTTGCAGCTTCTCTGTCGTACCTGTACACAGGGGCGTCGAGCGGGCCTGACATGTTGAGGAAGAACTGGTTGCCCAAGCCGTCGTCCTCCATCACCCCCACGTCGTCGGAGGCGGATGCGCGGAGGTCGCGCAGCGCAAAGCCGAGGGTGTAGTCCATCACTTCGTCGAAGTGGTAATCGCCTTCGATGGACACATTCATGGCCGAAGACTGGATGGTGGTTTTGGGCAAGCGGACGACGTTTTGGGAGATGTCCAACCGCTGACTCACCGGGTTGAACGCAACGTCGGCGAGGCGAGACCGCAGGTCTTCTGGGTCGACCAAGGGGGCCATCAGACGGTGTGCGTCCAGGTAGTCGGCGACGTCGTCAAACACCTCCAGGCCGCGCAACCTTCCATGATCGATGGAGGTCTCGATGCTGGCGGTGAATTGGTCGGGCCGCCAGGAGCCGTCCAACGTCCACGACATGCCCAGGTTGCCGGCCAAAGAAACGGCCCCGCCCAGGTGCTCATGCCGCAGCAAGGTTTGGTCAAAATTTCCGTATGTCTCAAACAACAAGGGCAAAGACACGTCCTCCGCCGCGCCACGCAGCGTCAAGGCCCACCCTGCGCGGCCGGGCTTCAAAGAACCCTCGACCTGGGCCTCCCCTTCAAGCCCGCGAAGGCCCACGCTGAGGAGTTTGCACCGGTCGTGTTGCACCCGGGCTTGGGTTCGAACGTCCGTGCATTCCAGCGCCCCCCACAACAGCCGGTCGGAGGCCAGGCTGACGGCCAACGCGGACCCCGGAGGCAGCAGAACCGCCTCGTCGCCTGGCTCGCCCGAGCTCAGCCAAGTGATCCACGGATCGGCATGCAACGCGCGGGCGGCGATGTCCAACTCGCCTTCCAACGCCCCGCCCCGAAGGGCTAGGACGAAGTCGAAGTTGCGGAAGCCCAGGGTGGCGTCGTTTCCCGACCACTGCAGCTCGAGGGTTTCGGCGGTCAGGATGCCATTTTGGGCCTGGAGATCCGGACACGACATCTGGTAGGGCGCGCCTTCAAACGTGCCCATCCATGCGTCCAACGAGGCGACGCCCTCCAATTCAGGCAGGACCATGCCCGGAGCCCATCGCACGGTGCCCTCGGCATGCGCAGTTCCTGTGGCGGGCCAAGCGGAATTCAACCATGCGGGCACCTCGGGCCACCACGCCAGCAGGGGCGTCGACATGTCAAGGTCGCCTGTGCCTTGGAAGGCCAAGCCCTCAGTGCCTTGGGGCGAGACGCTTCCGGCAAGCTTCCATCCCGGCCCTTGAACCGTGCCTTGGGTCACTTCCCATGTCAGTCCGTCTCGGGTCTGGCGAAGGGTGCCCCGGCCTTCGCATTCGCCCTGAAGCGCCATGGTCAGTCCTGTGAAGCCTGGAGCCAACTGAACATCTGCTTGGGCCGCGTTCCATGACGCCTGCCAAGCGCCGTTCCGGAACGTGGCGTCCAGCTTGACGGCATGCCCAAAACTCCCCATGTCGCGCCAAGGGGCCTCGACCAGGATGCCTTCAAGCGTCGATTGGGTCAGGGTGCTGGCCACGTCGACCTCAGGGGGTTGGTTGGGCCGTTGGGCCGCGTTCCAGACGACCCCCAAGCCGGACAGGGAGCCTGTGCCGCGGGACGCCCAACCGGTGCCGTCGACCCACGTCATCTGACCTTCCGCCTCGACTTCGAGGGGGTGCAAGGCAGGGGCGTCTGGGTGCGGGAGTTGGACCTTGGAGGCACGCAGGTCCCAAGACCAATGTCCGCGCCCTTGCTGGGAGGCGTCCACTTCGCGAAGTTGCCCTTGCCACAATCGGCCGTCGCGGAACGTGGCTTCCACCTGGATGTCTTCCACCACGACCTTGTCCAAGCGCAGGTCCGCCGCGCTGTCTTCGGGGGTCACGTTCAACAAAGACGAGAAGTTCCAAGAGCCATCCGGCATTTCCACGACCTCGAGGTGGCCGCCCGACCAAGTCAAGGAGGACAATTCTGGGCGATTGTTCCACAGGGTCCACACGTCCATTTCAACCCCAATGCGCGTGGCGGAGAGCAAGGTGTCCGAAGAGGCGGGCAAGGTGAGTGTGGCTTCCCAGAGGTCCACGCTGATGTTGGGAAAGCCGTTCCACCAAGACAGGTCGACGTCTTGGACGACGAGCTCCCCCTTGATTTGGTCGTTGAGCAAGGCCACGCCTTGTTGCTTCCATGCGTCCCCATAGATCTGGGTCAGCGCAGCGACCATGCCCGCGCATCCCGCCATCAGGGCCACCACAATCCACACAACACGGATCATTTTGGATGGGGCAGTGGCAGACATGGGAGGACGAAAGTTCGCAGGCGGGACTTGGGCTTGAACACGTCTGGATTTCAAGTGTTCACATGAAACGGTGGAGAGCCTCTTCCCCAACGCAATCCCAAACCATCTTTGTGTCATGGACAAGCGAACGTTTCTGAAACTCACCGGCGCCGCGGGCGCAGGACTTGTGTTGAGCCCCTGGTTGGGGTGCGCCCCCGGCGAAGCCACGGACCCCTCGACGGGCACGGGCGGGACCACGTTTGGTCCAGAGACGTTCAAGCTTCCCGACTTGGGGTTTGCCAAGGATGCACTCGCCCCTGGGATCGACGCTGACACCATGGACATTCACCACGGCAAGCACCACGCGGGTTACGTGCGGAAATTGAACGCGGCGCTGGACGGAACGTTGACCTCGACGGATGGAAGCTTGGAAGCCCTCTTGGCCGAGGTGGCGCCTCAAAACGCGGCCCTGCGCAATAACGGCGGCGGGCACTTCAACCACACCTTGTACTGGGAAGTGCTTCGTCCAGGAGGTCCAGCCACGCCGGAAGGCGATTTGGCGGAATTGATCGGCCGCGACTTGGGCGGCGTGGAGGCGTTTGCGGCGGCGTTTGCCCAAGCAGGCGCCACCCAATTTGGCAGCGGATGGGCTTGGTTGATGGTCAACGGCGCCGGCAAGTTGGAGGTCACGAGCACGCCCAACCAAGACAACCCGCTCATGGAGCAGTGCGTGGAACGCACCGGAACCCCCATTTTGGGCATGGACGTGTGGGAGCACGCGTACTACTTGAACTACCAAAACCGCCGCAAGGACTACATCCAAGCGTTCTTGGGCTTGGTCAATTGGGAGTCGGTCTCTTCCCGTTTGGAGGGCGCAATGGCCCAGGTGCAGTAAGACAAGCTCTCAGGCGGGCTCATTCGGAAGCCACCCGGGTGTACGTCACGAGGTCGGATGACCCGTGCTTGACCAGTTTTCTGAACTGGCAGTTGGAGCGAGGGTTGAGCTGCACCTCACGCACGTTGTCTGTGGGGTCGTCGTTCTTGTGCAACGTGGTCACGCGCTTGCTGCCCAACACGTCTTCCCAGCTCGTCAAGGCCCCTTCTTGAGAAGCGTCGAAGGACAACACGTCGAGGTGGTTGCCCCGGCGCTGGGCCACCATGATCATCTTCCGGTTGCTGTCGTCCAAGTCGATGCTGAGCACATGCCGTCGGCCCCACTTGCGCAGAACACAGTTCTTGCCCAAAATGAGGTCGTCGCCCTCGTGGCCTTGAAGCCGGTCAGGAAAAATGACCAGCAATTCGTCTTCACCGGTGTCGTCGGTGCCTGTGGCGTGGGAAGACCAAATGCCGTGCCATGCGTTGGGGAACGACGTGAGGTCTTTCCGGTTGTACGGCATGGGCTCAGGGAACGTGACCGAGATGCAGCCCGTGGCCAACATGCACAACGCCCCAAGAACCAGAGAAGTGGATTTCAACAACGACATCAGCCAAAAATGAGGGCGAGGATGCCAGCGACCAAACAGTAGGCGCCAAATCCTGCCAAATTGCTGCGCTTCACCAGCCGAATCATCCATGTGCACGCCGCCCATCCGCTGGCAAACGCGGCGAGGGTGCCCACGGCGTAACCCACCCAGGGTCCGGCAGCCTCGGCGGCCGGTTGTTCCATCAGTTCTTTCAAGGTCAGCAGGGTCGCACCTCCAATGGGAATCAGGGCCATCAGGAAGGAAAACTTGGCGGCTTCTTCGCGCGAAACCCCAAGCATGAGGGCCGCCCCGATGGTGGACCCAGAGCGGGAAATCCCTGGAAGGATGGCGCAGGCTTGGGCCAATCCGATGCCCAACGCGCGTCCCGCCCCCAGGGGTCGGTTCCCCCCACTGGCGCGTTGCGAGAGCAGAAGCACCAAAGCGGTGACACAAAGCATGGCACCCACAAACTTGGGGGTGGCCAGGGTTTCGATGGCGTCTTTGAATCCGAGCCCGAGGACCGCTGCAGGGACCGCGCTGAGCAGCAACAGGCCCGTGTAGCTTCTCGCGGTGGCGCCCGAGTCTCCAGATGTGAACACGTCGCGCACGAGTCCCAGGATGTCTTCCCGGAACACGACGACCGTGCTCAAGGCTGTGGCCGCGTGGACGAGCACAGTGAAGGTGAGGTCTTCTTCTCCGAGACCGAGGATGGCCTGGCCCAGCGTCAAGTGTCCAGAGCTGGACACCGGCAGGAATTCCGTGAGGCCTTGAACCAATCCCAACAAGAGGTAGGACAGGACTTCCACGTTGTTATCGCTTCTTCAGGATGGCGTAGAAAATCAACCCGTAGCCTGCCAACACCACGGTGGGGGCCAGGGTGATGCGGCGGAAGCTGAAGATGCTTTCGTCGAAGACGTTGGGGTCGTCGGACCCGCCTCCGCTCATGAGTGCGTAGCCCAAAATCAAAGTCGCAATGCCCACGCCGAGCCACACGTAGTTGCTGCGGCCAAAGGCGAAGTTGGGGGTGGTTTGTTCTGACGCGTTCATGGTTCGAAATTAAGGCGCTTTGACAGACGCCATTCAGTGAAGTTTGGAGAGGTCGGCGTGGAGGTATCGGTTGACGGCCACCCCGCTGAACCCTGCCCCGAGCACGCCTCCAAGGGTCAGCAGCCCGCCGGCGAGCAGCCCCAGGATGGTGGGGTCGAGGGCCCCCATTTGGGCTTTGAGCAACGTCAACGTGCCCACCATGGCGGCGAACGCCAGCAATCCAGAACCCAGCCCGAGGACCAGCCCTTGCACAATGAAGGGACGCCGAATCATGCCGGGCTTGGCCCCGACCAATTGCATGTTTCGGATCAAGAAGCGACGGGCAAACACGGTCAGACGGATGGTGTTGTTGAGCAGCGCCAAAGCCACCAGCAGGCACACCACGCAAACCGCGGCAAGCGCTGGGAACCAAGCGTCCAAGGTGTCGTGGATGCTCTGCAAGAGCCCTTCATTCCACACCACTTCCGCCACCCCGGGGACGACCTCAAACCTCGATGCAGCTTGGGCCAAGGCGGCCGGTTGGGCATGGTCTGGCCGGACCACCACGTCGATGACGGGAGGGAGCGGCACGTATCCGAGGAATTCGACGAAAGACTCGCCGAGCTCTTGTTCCAGTTGGGCCGCCGCTGCTGCGGGGTCCAGGTACGACGCTTGCGCCACGGCTGAATCGGCTGTGACGGCCAGGCGGGCGCCGTCGATTTGGGCTTGGCTCAATTCCCGCTGAAGGTGCACTTGGACGTGCACGTGTTGTTGAAGTTTCAGCGACGCCCACTGTCCAAACAACGCGGCCATCCCAAGCATGCCCACCATGAACAGGGTCAACGACATGCCGACGACCGTGGTGAATTGGGTGGTCAGTTGGGCGCGAGACGCCCGTGGTTTGGGACGCTGGGAGGAGGCAGCCATGCGTCAAAGATGCGACGCAGAACGCGGAATCGAGGCCGCAAGTTTATTTGGAATGAATCTAGAGAACGTACCTTTGCATCCCCCAAAAAGGGTATTTTTGCTGCAGCTTTCAAGCATGCCATGATCAAAGTCAACGACAACGCCCGAGACCAAGTACAGAAACTGCTCGCAGAGGACGGTTGCCCAGAAGGCAGCTTCGTCCGCGTGGGTGTCAAGGGAGGCGGATGCAGTGGGTTGATGTACCAACTGGATTTCGACCACGACATGAAGGACGACGATCAGGTGTTTGAAGACAACGGTGTCAAAGTGGTGGTGGACAAGAAGAGCTTCCTCTACCTCGTGGGAACCGAGCTGCGCTACAGCGGAGGCCTCAACGGCAAGGGGTTTGAGTTCCACAATCCGAACGCAAACCGAACCTGCGGCTGCGGCGAGAGTTTTTCACTCTGACACGACACACACATGGCGTACGACGGAGAAGACAAGATTCTGGAGGAAGTCACCGGGAAAGCCTACGAGTTTGGCTTCACCACGGACATCGATTCAGACAAGGCACCGGCAGGGCTGAATGAAGACATCATTCGGCTCATCAGTGCGAAGAAGAACGAGCCGGACTGGCTCCTGGAGTGGCGCTTGAACGCCTTCAAGGTGTGGTCCGACATGGTCGAGCCTGAATGGCCGCACCTTCAATACGAGAAGCCCGACTTCCAGGCCATCAGCTACTACGCGGCCCCCAAGCAGAAGAAGGAGTTGGCGTCGATGGACGACGTGGACCCTGAGCTTCGGAAGACCATGGACAAGCTGGGGATTTCCTTGGAAGAACAAAAGCGCCTCAGCGGCGTGGCGGTGGACTTCGTGATGGACAGCGTGAGCGTGGCCACGTCCTTCAAGGACAAACTCGCCGAGCTCGGCATCATCTTCTGCAGCATGAGCGAGGCGGTTCAGGAGCACCCTGAGCTGGTTCGGAAGCACCTGGGCACCGTGGTTCCCGTGCGGGACAACTTCTACGCGGCCCTCAATTCCGCGGTGTTCACCGACGGGTCGTTTTGCTACATCCCCAAGGGGGTGAAGTGCCCCATGGAGCTCAGCACCTATTTCCGAATCAACGAATCGGGGACCGGCCAGTTCGAGCGCACCCTGGTGGTGGCGGACGAGTCGAGCTACGTCAGCTACCTCGAAGGTTGCACGGCGCCCCAACGCGACGAGAACCAATTGCACGCCGCCGTGGTGGAGCTTGTGGCGCTCGACCACGCAGAAATCAAGTACAGCACCGTCCAAAACTGGTACCCTGGAGACGAGGAAGGCAAGGGCGGGGTGTTCAACTTCGTGACCAAGCGCGGCATTTGCCACACGCGTTCCAAGATCAGCTGGACCCAGGTGGAGACAGGCAGCGCCGTGACGTGGAAGTATCCCAGCTGCATCCTCAAGGGGGACGACAGCGTGGGGGAATTCTACAGCGTGGCGGTGACCAACAATTTCCAGCAAGCCGACACGGGAACCAAAATGGTGCACCTCGGCAAGCGCACGCGTTCCACCATCATCTCGAAGGGCATCTCTGCCGGGAAGTCCCAGAACAGCTACCGTGGGTTGGTGCAAATCATGCCCAATGCGGACAAGGCGCGGAACTTCAGCCAGTGCGACAGCTTGCTGATGACCGACCAATGTGGGGCGCACACCTTCCCGTACATCGAAACCAAGAACCCCACCGCGCAGGTTGAGCACGAAGCGACAACCAGCAAGATTGGTGAGGATCAAATTTTTTACTGCCTCCAACGCGGCATCGACGAGGAACAGGCCATCAGCCTGATCGTCAACGGCTACGCCAAGGAGGTGCTCAACAAGTTGC
>JBMZWX010000018.1:0-30556 GCA_049627085.1 Flavobacteriales bacterium
GTTTTGGACGAAGCACACCGAGCCGGCGTTGCCCGTTTCGTCCATGCAGCACGCGTCCAGGGTGACGTGTCCGTCGCGGTCGGGCAGGCCGCCGATGCCCACACTCAGTCCTGTTCCGTCCGCTTCCACGATCCTGGCGCCGGCCTCGACCATGTCCATGGCGCCGCCGCCTTGCTGCAAAGCCAGGAAGCCGGCTGCGTTGCACTCGATGCCGTGGTTCCAGGTGGCGATCATTTTCGCTTGTCCAGAGGCGGGGCGTGCGGGTTGGGTGGGGGAGGTGGTTTGGGCTTGAAGCATGGATTCCAAACTCCAAGGGGAAAGGCCCAATGCGGCGGCGGTAGCACCGAGCTTCTTCAGGAAGGATCTGCGGGAGGCATGGCTCATGCCCGGAAGTTCGTCACTTCTGAGGCTTAAACCAACGCAAGACCAGCCATGGCAAGAAGGTCAGGTCGGCCAGCACCGCGAAAAGCAGCGTCAGGCTGATGAGCAACCCGATGTGGAACGTGCCCAGGAACGACGACGAGGTCAACGTCAAGAAACCGCCGCACAGGATCAAGCTGGTCACGATGATGGCTTTGCCCGTGGACAGGAAGCTGCGCTTGACCGCCCACGCCAGCGATTTGCCCTGCGCCAGTTGAAGGCGAAGCTTGCTGAGGAAGTGGATCGTGTCGTCCACCGCAATGCCAAACGCCACCGTGAAGATGATGCCTGAGGTGACCTTCAAGTCAAGCCCCAACATCACCATGATCGCCCCAATCATGGCAAGCGGCAGCACGTTGGTCACCAGGCAAATCAACACCATGACCCCGCTGCGGAACAGCAACCCTGCGAGGAGGGCCACCGCGGCCAGGGCCAGGCCCAAGCCGCCCACCATGTCCGAGGCCAGGGAGGCGTTGTTCACGTCCACCAAGTGGGCCGTGCCGGTGACGTGCCATTCGGTGCCTTTGGGCATGTTCTCCTCGCACCAGGCATCAATGGCGTCGTTGCGAAGGGCCAAGGCCTGGGACCCCACGTCTTCCACCTTGCCCAGGATGCGAACCTGTTTGCCGTCCTGAGCCACCATGGCGGACCACTGCCCAGAGCGCTCCATCAATTTCAGGATGCGCTTGAGCGTGCCTGGGGATTGCGGCACCTTGTATTGGTCTTCGCGGTCGCCCATGTACCCACGGTGGGCCATTTTGACGGCGGTGGCAGGGCCCAAGATGGCCCCCACGCCGTAGTCCTCCCGCAAGTGCCCCTCCAGGGCGTCCAGCGCCATGAGCATGTCGGCCTGCTGCACGTCCTCGGGCATGGTCACCGACAACTCAAACGGCCGCACCCCGGCAAATTCCCGCTCGAAGAACACGAACTCTTGCCGGAAGGGGTCGTCCTCGCGCAAGTCCTCGATGAGCTTGTTGTCCACGCGCAGTTGGGTGGACAAGGCCGTGGAGACGCCAGCCACCAACACCCACAGCCCGGCCAGGGCCAATTTGTGCCGAAGCGTCCACCGCAACAGCCGCAACAAGGTGTGGTTCCAGAACACCCCGGTGCCTTGGCGCGACACGGCAGGCGGCGGGGCCAGCACCATCACGGC
The DNA here is from genome assembly GCA_049627085.1 of Flavobacteriales bacterium. GTDB lineage: Bacteria > Bacteroidota > Bacteroidia > Flavobacteriales_D > Sanyastnellaceae > UBA11663. Next base: position 1,574 of record JBMZWX010000018.1, read on the forward strand.
AGGGAGCAAGGTGAAGGCCAAGACGTAGGCGACGCCCACACCCACGGCGGCGTACAACCCGAAGTCGTGGATGGGCCCAATGGAGCTCGTCAACAGCGTCAAGAACCCGAGCGCCGTGGTGACAGACGTCAAGAAGGTGGCCAGACCGACCTCCCGGAAGGCCTTGAGCATGGCGTCGCGGTGGGAAACGTCGCTGCGTCGCTCGTCGTAATACCGCGTCAGCACGTGCACCACATCCGAGATGCCCACCACAAAGAGGATGGTCGGCAACACCACCGTCATGACGTCGACAGCTTTGCCCGTCGCCACCATGATGCCCAACGTCCACAGCCCACTGACGAGCACCACGGCCAAGGGCACCATGACGCCCCATGCCGTGCGGAAGGCGAACCACAGGAAGGCGATCAGCAGCACAACGCCCACGCCCACAAACCACGTGACTTCGCGCTCCATGACGCCGACGTAGTAGTCCTGGGCCACGGCCCGGCCGGCGACGTGGACGCCTTTCACATGCACGCTGCCTTGCTCGGCCTCGGCTTTCCAGGCGAGCACCGCGGCGGCCAGGCTGTCGCACCCGTCTTTGCTCAACCCTTGGGCGTGCTGCAGGGTCAAGGCGACGGCGCGGCCGCTGGGACTGACGAGGTTGCCCATGACGTCGTCGCGCGCCCGGAGCCTCGCCAAGTCCTTGCTCAGTTGCTCGGCGTCCGCCCAATCCAGCAACGGCCGCTGGAAGGCCATTCCGCTCAGCGGGTCCCGGACCGGCAAGTTGAGACGGGTCGGGGACTGCACGCTTTCCACGGCCGGGAGGTCGCGCAGGGCTTGCACATGGCCATCGACCTCGGCCAGGAGCGCCTGCGAAAGGCTGTCGCCTTCGAACCCGACAATCAAGAAGTCGTTGTCGCTCCCAAACTGGTCGCGGAAATCACGGTAGAACTTCGTCTCGGGGTGGTCGGCGGGAAAAAACTGCTCAAAGTCGTAGTTGAACTCGAGCTGGGACGCCTGCCAACCCATCCAGGCGGTGACCAAAACCAAGGTGGCCAAGACGGCGCGTGCGGCGCGTTTCCAAGGGGCGGGGACGTCCATGATGCAAAGGTGAAACACGCTTGTCCATCCAGGGTTCAAGCGGGCATAAAAAAGCCCCGCCGAAGCGGGGCCTTTTCATGTTCACAGGAGAGGGATCAGTTGTCCTTCACCTCTTCAAAGTCGACGTCGGTCACTTCCGCGTCGTCGCCAGCGGCTTCGCCGGCAGGTTGCCCTTGGGCGCCCGCGGCGTCACCTCCGGCCTCTTGCTGCGCCGCGTACATCTCCTGGCTGGCGGCCTGGAACGCAGTGTTCAAGGTCTCCAAGCCGGCTTTGCATGCGTCCACGTCTTGGGCGGCGTGCGCCTTCTTGAGGTTCTCGAGGGCCTCGTTGATGGGCTCCATCTTCTCAGCAGGAATCTTGTCGCCAAATTCCTTGAGCTGCTTCTCGGTTTGGAACACCATGCCGTCCGCCTGGTTGAGGACGTCTGCGCGCTCCTTGGCTTGGGCGTCCGCGTCGGCGTTGGCCTCGGCGTCTGCCTTCATGCGTGCGATTTCGTCGTCGCTCAAGCCGCTTGACGCTTCAATCTTGATGCTCTGCTCCTTGCCGGTGGCCTTGTCCTTGGCGCCCACGTTGATGATGCCGTTCGCGTCGATGTCGAAGGTCACCTCGATCTGAGGCACGCCGCGTGGGGCAGGGGGGATGTCCGCCAAGTGGAAGCGACCGATGGTCTTGTTGTCGGCAGCCATGGAGCGCTCGCCTTGCAACACGTGGATTTCCACGCTGGGCTGGTTGTCGCTCGCCGTGGAGAAGGTCTCGGACTTTTTGGTGGGGATGGTGGTGTTGGACTCGATGAGCTTGGTGAACACACCGCCCATGGTCTCGATGCCCAAAGAAAGTGGGGTCACATCGAGGAGCAACACGTCCTTCACGTCCCCGGTCAACACGCCGCCCTGAATGGCCGCGCCCACCGCCACAACTTCGTCGGGGTTCACGCCCTTCGAGGGCTCCTTGCCGAAGTAGGACTTCACCGCGTCTTGCACCGCAGGGATGCGGGTGGAACCGCCCACGAGGATGACTTCGTCGATGTCGCCCTTGTCGAGGCCGGCGGCCTTCAAGGCGCTCATGCATGGCTCGATGCTGCGCTTGACGAGGGAGTCCACCAACTGCTCAAACTTCGCACGACTCAGGCTGCGCACCAAGTGCTTGGGCACGCCGTCCACGGGCATGATGTAAGGGAGGTTGATCTCGGTGCTGGTGGTGCTGGAGAGCTCAATCTTCGCCTTCTCAGCCGCTTCCTTCAAGCGCTGGAGTGCCATCGGGTCCTTGCTCAAGTCGAGGCCGCTGTTTTCGCTTTTGAACTCGTCCACGAGCCACTCGATGATGGCCTGGTCGAAGTCGTCGCCGCCGAGGTGGGTGTCTCCGTCGGTGGAGAGCACTTCGAAGACGCCGTCGCCCAACTCGAGGATGCTCACGTCGTGGGTGCCACCGCCGAGGTCAAACACCACAATCTTCTGGTCTCTCGACTTTTTGTCGAGGCCGTACGCCAGCGCCGCCGCGGTGGGCTCGTTGATGATGCGCTTCACCTCGAGGCCTGCGATCTCGCCCGCCTCCTTGGTGGCTTGACGCTGGCTGTCGTTGAAGTACGCAGGGACAGTGATGACCGCGCCGGTCACCTCTTGGCCGAGGTACTCTTCTGCCGTGCGCTTCATCTTCTGAAGGGTCATGGCCGAGATCTCCTGCGGGGTGTACTTGCGGTCGTCGATGGCCACACGTGGGGTGTTGTTGTCGCCCTTGACCACCTGGTAGGCCACGCGGCCAGCTTCCTTCTCCACTTCGCTGAAGCTCGAGCCCATGAAGCGCTTGATGCTGGAAATGGTCTTGGTGGGGTTGGTGATGGCTTGACGCTTCGCAGGTTCACCCACTTTGCGCTCACCACCGTCGATGAAGGCCACCACAGAAGGGGTGGTGCGCTTGCCTTCACTGTTGTTGATGACCACCGGTTCGTTGCCTTCCATCACTGCCACGCAGCTGTTGGTTGTCCCGAGGTCAATGCCAATGATTTTGCTCATGTTGAGAAATTAGAATGGTTGATTTTGACCTCCCCAGACCAAATCCGGTGCCAACCGCATTTCCCCGTGCCAAGTGTGCCATCCTGACAACGGCAGTCGCGCAGACCTGCCAAACTGGCTGACAGGTTGTCCGAATCCGGCCAGTCTTGCCGACCGCGCTCAGGACGCGGTCATCCAGCGGCGCACCTCTTCGAAATGGACCGCCGCATGCCACATGCGTGTGCCGTACCAACTGAAGGCCTCGCCGTCCACGAGCATGAACTGGCGGTCGGGGTTGTCGGCTTCAAGCGCCTCGAGGTGCTTGGCGGCGAAGGGAAACGGCTCGGAGGGCAGAAGCCACCGCCCGGCGTGCTGAACGCCCGCTGTCTCGTCGTCGCCCAAGCTGGGGTAGCGTCCGGCCTCCGCCAGATCTTCCGACGGGAGGTCGGCCACCGCGTTGTGGATGCCCCAATGGCGCATGACGTCGTGGATGAACGTGTCGGGTCCTGCGGCCATCCAAGGCTTGGCCCAGACGGCGTACGCGGCGCTGCCCGCCACAGGCTTGGGGTCGCCCCACGCGTCCCGGATGCGGGCCACCCAGGATTCTGCTTGGGCGACGCGTTCCAGTCTTGCTCCGAGGTCGGACATGGTGTCGAAGGCCTCGTCGACGGTGCGGACGTCGGTGACAAGGATGTCGCACGAAGGGGGCAGGAGCTCGGCGAGGCGCTCGAGGTCCTCGCGGGCGTTTTCCTCTTTGTTGGCGACCACGAGGTCGGGACGAAGTTCCACCACGCGGTCCACGTGGACGGTCTTGGTCCCGCCCACGCGGGGCAGGCTGCGGTATGCGGCGTTGGGGCGGACGCAAAATTTGGTTTGGCCCACGACCTCGGCTTGGAGGTCATGCAGGAATTCAGTCCAACTCGGCACCAACGACACCACGCGCATGGCACGAAGGTAGTCCGCTACCTTTGCCGCATGACAGGTCCGGTACGTTTCGCGGTGGTGGGGTGTGGGCACATTGGCAAGCGCCATGTGCAGATGATTCAGGCGCGGCCGGACGCCCAGCTCGTGGCGGTGGCAGATACCGACCCGTCGTCGCGCTCCGCGGTCGAGGCGCCTGCGGCCCACGAGACCCTCACGGCGTTGTTGGCCGGGTGCGGTGCGGAGGTGGACGTGGTGTCGGTGTGCACGCCCAACGGGACGCATGTGGCGTTGGCGTTGGAGGCAGTGCGGGCAGGCAAGCACGTGGTGTTGGAAAAGCCCATGGGCCTGACGACGGAAAGCGTGGAGGCATTGAAAGCAGAAGCGGAGGCGCAGGGCGTGACGGTCTTCGGGGTGATGCAGAACCGGTACGCCCCGGCGGCCCAATGGATGAAGCGGGCGAAGGAGGACGGGGCGTTTGGCGACGTGCGGCAAGTTCACGTGCAATGCCTTTGGAACCGGGACGAGCGCTACTACACGCCGGGATCGTGGCGCGGGACCATGGCGTTGGACGGCGGCCCGCTGTTCACCCAGTTCTCGCATTTCTTGGACATCCTGATGTGGGTGTTCGGGGAGGTGGAGGTGACGACGGCACGGTTCACCAACCAAACCCACCAAGACTCCACGGAGTTTGAAGATGGCGGAGCGTTCCAATTCAACCTGCCCGATGGAGGGTGGGGGACGTTCACCTTCAGCACGGCCGTCCCGCACGGCAACTTCGAGAGCAGCATGACGGTCGTCGGCGACCGCGGCACGGTGCGCATCGGCGGACAATACATGGACCGGTTGGACGAATTCGAGCTGCCCGGGGTGGCGCGTCCGGACATGTCCAATGTGGCGCCGCCCAACGACTACGGCGGGTACAAGGGCTCGGCCAGCAGCCACCACCACGTCTACGACAACGTGGTGGACGTCCTGCTGAACGGGGCGACGGTGGCCACGCCCATCGAGGAAGGGTTGGCTGTGGTGCGTGTCATCGCCCAAGCCCACGCGCTGGGCCGGCCTTGACGACGCTCAATTGTCGGCGTCCTACACGCGCGACGGCGTGGTCCACGCGTTCCAAGTCGACGGAAACACCCACTTGAACCAGACAGGTGCGTTCACCCAGCGCCGCATGGCCACAGGCACGCCTCCAAACTCCGCGTAGAATTTGTCGACCCCGGCATCTTGGCTTCCCCCGAAGTCGAAGGTGGTGGCGCCCATGCGCTGGGCGGTTCGCATGGCTTCGCACAGCATGGCCACGCTGGCGCGGCCTGAGTCCTTGGAGCGCTCTTGCCCCCCGAAGGCGTAGACGCACGTGCCGCATGGCAGCAGCACGAAGCCTCCAGACGCAATGACCTTGCCCTGGGCGTTGGCCGCCGTGACGGCGAAGGTCCACGGTTCCGTCGCGAGCCGCTGAAGCAAGGGCGCCAAGCGACGTTGGTGGCTGGCGAGGCCCTTTCGGTCGCGCGAGGCGGCGTGCAGCCGCTCCACGTGGGACCAAGCGACCTGTGCATGTCCCGTATCCACATCCACCGTGCCGCCTTCCCGCTCGAAGCGTCGGGCTTGCTTTTCCCGGGTCTTGGGCAGGGTCAGGGCGCCTTCAGAAGGCAAGGTCACTTGCCTGGTGTGCCGGCGCACTTCCGTCCAGCCATGGGGTGACTTGAGGTCCACATGGGCACGTGGACCCAGGTCGAGGACCTTGGTGGTGTGGGGGAGAAGGGTCGCTTCCTCGAGGAGGGCTTTTTGCGTGGCCAGGTCGCCATGCAGGTCGCCGTGCAGCGCCCAGGCGGGCGTGTGCAGCAAGGGCAAGACGCCTTTGAGGCGCCCAGCAGCCAGGGCCAAGTGGCCTTGGGGCAATCGAATGGAGGCGTCGTTCTGCCCCGCCCATGCGGGGGAGGCGAAGCCGGTCAGCGCCATGGACTCAGAGTCCGAGGGAACGCTTCACCGCTTCGTACTCGCGGTCGCCACCCACGAAGTCGTCGCCGAGGGCCACCCAGGACTGTGCGATGGCACGGTCACCGAGTTGATCGAGCGTCTCGATGGTCTTGACGAAGGCGTACTGAAGCAAATCAAGCTGCGACTCGGTGAGGCCGCGGGCCTGTTGGTCGAGCAACAGGTTCTTCGCCTTCTCCCACTGGACGTCGGCGTCGCGGCGGGCCTTGAGAGTCATGTACACGGTGCCAAACATCATGTACGCCGCAGGGTCCTCCTTGTCGAGGCTCGTGAGGTACTTGTAGTAGGACTTGGCCTTGGTGTACTTCTGGTTGTCCATCTCGGTTTCTGCCGCGATGATGGTCTCCTTGCGGATCTCTTCGATGAACTCCTGCTCTTGCGGCACGTACTCCATCTCCTTGTCCTTCTTCACAAACTTGCTGGCGTATTTCAAGCCGTTCTTGAGGGCCTTCAGCTTGTCCACTTCAAAGGACTCGCGCAAGTCGGGGTCGTCGCTGTTGTGGATGCCCATGTACGCCTTGGACATGTACAAATACGGCATGGGGTGCTTCTTCTGCTCGTCGTCCTCGGTGTAGCGGATCGCCTTGTACAGGACCTTCTCGTACTTCTCGTCCACGATCCACATGAGCAACTCGTTGAGGTCGTCTTCCTCAATCAGGATGGGCTCTTCTTCTTCCTCGTCGCGGATTTGGCCAAACGACGTCTGGGGCGCCCCCAAGGTGAAGGCGCAAGTCGCCAGCAAAGCAATCCAAAGGGAGAAGCGGTTCAATGAGATGTTCATGCGTGCAGGGTTTGAGTTTGTGCGCGTCTAGTGCACATTCCGTGCCGAAGATAAGAACGGCCGCCCGGTTGGGCTTGAACCGCAGGGGGAACCTGGTGTTCCTTTGTTCGACGTGACCCCTGACGCCATGCACACCAAGAATGATTCCGCTGCGGAAATGCACGCGCCGGTCGTGTCGTGGTTTGCGTCGCGGGGTTGGACGCCCCAGCCGTTTCAGTTGGAAGTGTGGGAGAGCATGGCAAAGGGAGAAGACGGTTTGTTGCAAGCGCCCACAGGCAGCGGCAAGACCTACGCGGCCATGGGCCACGTGTTGTCTGCAGCCAAGGCGTCGGGCACTCCTCGTGGCAAAGGGCGGCTTCGGCTGCTTTGGATTGCCCCGTTGCGGGCGTTGTCCTCCGACATCGCAGAGGCCGCGAGGACGATGGTGGATGGGCTGGAGTTGGACTGGGACGTGGGCCGGCGGACGGGCGACACCTCGGCAAAGGACAAGGCCCGCCAAAAGAAGACCCTGCCGGAGGTGCTCATCACCACCCCAGAGTCTGTTCACATCCTGATGGCTCAAAAAGGGGGCAGCGGCCGCCTTGCCGACGTCGACGCTATCGTGGTCGATGAATGGCACGAGTTGATTGGCTCCAAGCGCGGCGTTCAAATGGAGCTCGCCATTTCGTGGATCAAGCGCTTGCAACGCAAGGCAGGTCGTCCTGAAGCGATGGTGTGGGGCATCAGCGCCACTTTGGCGCAGCCCAGTGAAGCCCTGCGCGCCTTGATCGGCCACGACCGCGGCCACATTGTCCGGGCCGACATCGCCAAGGAGATCCACATCGAGAGCACCATGCCTGGCGCGTTCGAGAAGTTGCCGTGGGCGGGCCACATCGGCCTCCAACTCATCGACGGCGTGGTGGACGTCGTGGAGCGGCACAAGAGCACCCTCATCTTCACCAACACGCGCCGTCAAGCCGAGGTGTGGTACCAGGCGCTCCTGGCCGCCAAGCCGGATTGGGCTGGCCTCTTGGCCATGCACCACGGGTCCATCGCCAAGGAGCTTCGCGAGTGGGTGGAGGATGCCTTGCATGACGGCCGACTGCGCGCGGTGGTGTGCACGGCTTCCCTCGACCTGGGCGTCGACTTCCATCCCGTGGATGCGGTCGTCCAAATCGGCGGCCCCAAGGGCGTCTCCCGCATGATCCAACGCGCCGGCCGAAGCGGCCACCGTCCCGGCGCCGACAGCAAGGTCCACTTCGTGCCCACACACGGCCTCGAGCTCGTCGAGGCGGCCGCCCTGCGCAAGGCCATCCAGCACGGCGACATCGAGCCCAAGGTGCCCCTCATGCTGTGTTGGGACGTCCTCGTCCAGTGGCTCTGCACCCTGGCTGTGGGGGACGGGTTCCACGAGGCCGACGCCCGTGCATCCGTGCTGGCCACCCACGCCTACACCGAGTTGGAGCGCGACGATTGGCGCCAAGCCATGGACCTCATCACCACCGGGGGCGCCGCCCTTCGCGCCTACACGGAGCACCAGCGCGTCACCCAGGACGAGGAAGGTCGCTGGGTCATGCGCGAAAGGACCAAGGTCCGCCGGCACCGGATGAGCATGGGCGCCATCGTCAGCGCCACCATGGTCTCTGTTCAGCTCAAGGGCGTCGGGCTGCTGGGCCACGTGGAGGAAACCTTCATCGCCTCCCTCGAGGAAGGCGACTCCTTCGTCTTCGCCGGCCAAACCGTCGCCCTGACTTCCTTCAAAGGCCTTGTCGCCAAAGTGCGCAAGTCCAAGTCCTCCACCGGCCGCACCCCCGCATGGATGGGAGGGAGGATGTCCTTGTCTTCCGAGCTGTCCCACCGCCTGCGGCTTGCGTGGGACCAAATGGCGCGCGACCACGCCGAGCTTGAGCCCGAGCTCCAGCGGCTCATGCCCATGGTGCACATCCAAGCCGAGCGCAGCCTCATCCCACGCGCCCACCAGGTGCTGGTGGAAACCCTCGTCGACCACGACGGCCACCACCTGTTCATGTACCCCTTCGAAGGGCGCAAGGTTCACGAAGCCTTGGCCTCTTTGCTGGCCTACCGCCTCAGCCTGCTTTCCCCCCAAACCTTCAATTGGGCCTGCAACGACGACGGCTTCGAGCTCTTGTCCGACCAGCCCATCCGATGGGAAGACGTGGTCGACAACAACTTGCTCTCTCCGTCTCACCTCATGGACGACCTCAGCGCCGGATTCAACGCCTCCGAGCTCGTCCGACGCAAATTCCGCGACGTCGCGACCATCGCCGGCCTCGTCTTCCAGGGGTTCCCTGGCGCCCAAATCAAGGAGCGCCACCTGTTGACCTCCACCAACCTTCTTCTTCAGGTCTTCCAGGACCACGACCCCGACAACCTCCTGCTGCGCCAAGCCCAGGACGAGATGCTGGCGGACCAACTCGAGTTTGGCCGCCTCTTGCAATGGCTTCAAGCCTTGCCAGAAAAGGACCTCGTGCACTGCGAATTGGACAAGCCCTCGCCGCTGGCTTTCCCGCTGTTTGTCGACCGCCTCAGGGAGCGTTTGACCTCGGAGACGCTGGAAGATCGGCTCAAGCGAATGGCCTGGGAATGACCTATTTTTGCCCCCCATGCAAGCATTGAAATCGACCACCCCACGCTGGTTCATCTTGGCCGCGTTGCTCATGTGTGCCGCCCCCACCTGGGCGCAAGGCACCGTGAAGGGATTCTTGAAGTCTGAATCCTCTGGAGAGGCCGTGATGTTTGCGTCGGTGACGCTCGAAGGCACCACCTTCGGGGTGAGCTCCAACGTCGACGGGTACTACAGCTTGAGCCGCGTGCCGGCGGGCACCTACACCATGGTCGTTTCAAGCCTGGAGTACGAGACGCTGAGGGAGCCCGTGGAGGTGCGCGACGACAAGGTGGTCACCAAGAACCTCTTGCTGGCTTCCAAGGTTGTGACGCTCGAGGGCGCCGAGGTGCGCGCGGACCGCGAAGAACAAACCACCCAAGTCCGCACGTCCGTTGAGACCATCCGTCCGGCGGACATCAAGCGCATCCCCAGTTTCGGCGGCGCGCCGGACCTCGTCCAAGCCTTGCAAGTCCTGCCTGGCTTCGTCTCCACCGGCGACCAAGGCGGGCAACTCTACATCCGTGGCGGGTCGCCCATCCAGAACAAGGTCCTGCTCGACGGCATGTTGATCTACAACGCCTTCCACAGCATTGGGCTGTTCAGTGTGTTCGACTCGGACGCCCTGGCCAACGCCGACGTCTACACAGGCGCCTTCTCGGCCAAATACGGTGGACGCATCAGCTCGGTGATGGACATCCGCACCCGCGACGGAAACATGCGCGAGACGGAAGGCAAGGTGGGGGCGAGCCCCTTCGGCGCCAAGTTGCTCGTCCATGGCCCGCTCAAGCGCATGTCGGAGGACCGCACCGGCGGCATCAGCTACTTGTTGAGCGTCAAGCACAGTTACCTCGAGCAAACCTCCCAGTTGTTCTACCCCTACATCGACGACGGACGCCTGCCGTTTGGGTTCACGGACGCCTACGGGAAATTGACCTTCGGCGGGGGCGATGGCTCGAAGTTGAGCCTCTTTGGGTTCAACTTCAACGACAACGCGAGCGTGTTGGACGACAGCACCGGCGTGGACTTCGCCAACTACGGTTGGAACAACATCGGCGGCGGCGGCACCTTCACCGTGGTGCCTCCGGGGAGCGCCACCTTGCTCAACGGGCACTTCGCCATGAGCAACTACCGCATCAACTTCGACGAGGTCGGCTCGCCGGCGCGCTACAGCGAGGTGGCGGGCTTCAACTTCGGGTTGGATTTCAAGTACATCATGGGCGAGGACAAGGTGGAGTACGGCCTGGAGGTGGTGGGCCTTCGGACGGATTTCCAGACCTACAACTCGTTGCAAGTCCCTGTGGAGCAGCGTGAGAACAACACGGAACTCGGCGGGTACTTCGACTACACCATGAACCGGGGCGATTGGATCGTGCAGCCCAGCATGCGGATGCAGTACTACAGCTCCCTGGCCAAGTTCCGCCCAGAGCCGCGCATCGGGTTGAAGTACAAGGCGAGCGAGCGCCTGCGCTTGAAAGCGGCGGCGGGGATGTATTCCCAGAACGTCATCTCGGCCAACTCCGACCGCGACATCGTCAACCTGTTCTACGGCTTCCTGGCCGGCCCCCAGAACCTGCAAGACGACATCCGCTTGCCCAACGGGGACGAGCGCGACATTGTCCACAGCTTGCAAACGGCGAACCACGTGGTGGCGGGCTTCGAGTTTGATCTCACCGAGCGCCTCAACCTCAACGCCGAAGGCTACCTGAAGGACTTCACGCAGCTGAGCAACTTCAACCGCAACAAGCTCTTCCCGGACAACGTCGTTTACGCGGACGAGCCGGACGCCTTCAAGAAGGACTTCATCGTGGAAACCGGCCGAGCCATCGGAGCCGACCTCGTGGTGAAGTACGAGGAGCGCGAGACCTACTTGTGGTTCGTGTACGGTCTGGGCGACGTGGATCGTTGGGACGGGCTGCGCTGGTACGACCCGGTCTTTGACCGCCGTCACAACGTGAACCTGGTGGCCAGCCAAGGCTTCGACCAGGGCAAGTGGCTTCTCTCCGCCCGTTGGAACCTCGGCTCAGGCCTGCCCTTCACCCAAAGCCAAGGCTATTACCAAGCCCCCACCTCCGGCGGAGGCATCGACGGCGATTACTTGACCGGCAACCCGAGCCAAGTGAGCATCTACCTCGCAGGGTTGAACGAGGGACGCCTGCCGGCGTACCACCGTTTGGACGTGAATGTCAAGCGCCTTTGGAAGGACGTGGGAGGGGGAGAGATGGAACTGTCTGCCGGCGTCACCAACGTGTACAGCCGCGAGAACGTGTTCTACATCAACCGCATCACCGGCCAGCGAAAGAACCAGTTGCCGTTCCTGCCAAGTGTGGGCTTGGACTGGTCGTTCTGATCCTCGGGGTCAGTGTCCTTGCGCGGCCGACAGCAATTGTGAAGCCTGCCCGAGGGCCTCGGCCGTGACTTCCGAGGCGCTGAGCATGGTTGCGATGGCCTGAAGCTTGCCTTCTTCATCCAGTGCTGTGACGTCGACCTCCGTGGTTGTGCCGTCCGTGGACTTCCTCACTTCCCAGTGGTGTTCGGCTTGCGCCGCGACCTGTGGCAAGTGGGTGACAGAGAGGACTTGGGCGGTTTGGTCCGAGTGGGCGATGGCGCGCATGGCGGCGCCCATGAACGACGCCACTTCGCCGCTGACGCCTGTGTCAATTTCATCGAGCACCACCACGGGGGTGGATTGGACCTGGGCCAACACCGATTTCAACGCCAGGGCAAACCTTGCCCGCTCCCCTCCGCTGGCCACCTTGGTCAGGGGCTGCAGGGGCGAGCCGGGGTTGGACGAGAATTGGATGACAGGGCTGTCGAGGCCGAGGGCGTCGGCAGGCACGTCTTCGCTCTCCCAATCCATGTTGGCGTGGGGCATCTTCAAATCGCCAAGCAAGGGCAACACACGTCCCGCCACTGTCGCCCCTGCGGACAGGCGTGCCTCCCGCAAATCCTGGCCCGCAGCCTGCATGGTGTTGTGGGCCTTGGCCATGGCGGCTTCCGCTTCTTGCAAACCGTCGGCCAACCCTTCCAAACCCTGAATCTGCGCGTCCAGTTCATGTTGCTTGGCCAAGAGGTCTTCAGGGGAGGCGACGTTGTGTTTTTTCGTGGCGCTCCAAAGCGCGTCGTGGCGCTCCTCGAGCATGCGAAGCTTCGAGGGGTCCGGCTGTTTTTGCCGTCCCATGTCGTCGAGCGTGTCGGCCAAGTCTTGCAACTCGATGCGCGCACTCTCTGCACGTTCCAAGGCCCCGTCGATTTCGGTGTCCACGCCGGCCACCCCGCGCAGGGCTTTCAGGGCGCGGTCCAGCTGGCCGAGGGCGCTGGCGTCGTCGCGCTCCAGGGCGTGGGCGGCGCCTTCCAGCCCAGAGGTCAGTTCTGACGCGCGGCTCAGCGTTTTCAACGACGCTTCCAGCTCGGGCCAATCCAGCGCGACCAAATTCAGCGCCTCCAACTCCGTGCGTTGGTGCTTGAGGTAGGGGACGTCGCCTTGGGGCGCTTTGGACAGGTTGTCGAGCTTCTTCCATGCCGCAGCCTTGTCCACCCAATCGCGGTACGCGGCTTGGTAGGTGTGGACCACGCCTTGGTGTCCGCCCACTTGATCGAGCAAATGGCACAGCGCCTCGCGCTCCAAGGAGACCCCGAGGTCGTGCTGTTGGTGAATGTCCACCAACTGTTCCCCGAGCGCTTTCAGCTGCGCCACGCTGGCCTGGGCGTCGTTCACAAACACCCGAGACCGGCCGTTTTTCAGCACCTCGCGCCGGATGGTCAACCGTGGGGTGGCGGGCAAGTCTTGTGCCAGCAACCAAGGTTCAAGGTGAGAAGCGCTGAACCAGCCTTCCACCACGGCGCGGTCGGACGACAATCCCACACTTGCGGTGTCGGCCCGCTTGCCAAGCAACAAGCCCAGTGCGCCAAGCAGGATGCTCTTGCCCGATCCGGTTTCGCCGGTGAAGACGTGGAACCCTTCGTCGAAGTTGAGCTCCACTTCCGTGATGAGGGCGTGGTTTCGGATGTGAATCCGCCGCAGCATCAGCCCAAGTTCTGGTCGTAGGACTGGATGTTTCCAGGGTCCAGCTGCTTCAGGATTGGAAGCAGGCGGCCGCGCTCAGCGTCGGGTGCAGGGCTGAAGATGTTGATGATCTCGTCGCTCTTGGACAGGAAGAACACTTGGATGTTGTACGACCCAGGACGAATCCGGTTCGTGGAGCGCATGTCGATCAACGACTCGGCGATGGTCAACCGACCTCCCTCGATGTCCTGGAACAACACGTCCAATCCCTTGCGGTGGTAGTTGTAAAGGCAGATGCGCACGGGGCGGAAGGTCTGGCTCAAGTGATTTTCAACCAGCCAGTACCGGTTTTGCTTGCCTTGGGAAGCCTTCCATCCGCGCTCGCCGGCGTTTTGGGCGTTGGCCACAATGGCCTGCGCTTGCAAAAAGTGTGGGGTCCCGCCTTCCAAGCTGAAGGTGTCGTAGTCCATCCCCAAAATCATGTAGGCGTAGTACGCGAGCAGGGAGCTGAGGTTGTCGCGGTGCTGGCCTGGGTTGAAGAGGATCGTGCTGTTGTCCAACCACTCGAATTGAATGTCGCCGTCGTTCACGAGCAAAACGGGCGTGTTGTAGTCCGAGTTGAAGACAGGTCGGCTGCTCTGGACTTGCATGCTTCCCTTGAAGACAGTTGATCCAATGGCTTCGCTGACAGTGAGTTGAAGCGTGCATTCGATGCGCTCTTCGAATTCAAAATTGTCGTTGGTCCACCGGCGTCCATTCATGAATTCTCGGATGCCATCTTCCAATGCGTCGAACCTGCTGACGTCGACGTTGCTGATTTGCGGGGCGATCACCGTGACCGTGCAGTTGAGTTCTTGCGCGCGTCCTGTGGTCGACACCACCACCCAAGCAAGGCAGGCCACGGCGAGGCGCATGGCCTGGGTGGTCCAAGAACGAAGCGGAAGGTGAGAGGTCGAGGTCATGGAATCAAAGTTGTGCGCCAAAGGTCAACGAGTTTTTGGGCAAGTTCGTCTTTCGCCTGCAAATCAAATCCCACCGTTTGTCCACTGGCATCGAGCACGGTCACTTTGTTGGTGTCGACGGCAAACCCAGCCCCGTCGTCTTGCAGGGTGTTGAGCACGATGGCGTCGAGGTTTTTGCGCGCCAACTTGGCCTTGGCGCTGTCCAAGCCGTCGTCGGTTTCCAACGCAAATCCCACGAGGCGTTGCGCGTCGGTCTTCGACGCGCCCATGCCGCGCAAGATGTCCGGGTTCTCCTCCAAGGCGATGGATTCAGGCATGTCCGCCCGATGCCATTTGCTGTCGGAGGTGTGGGCCGGCCGGAAGTCGGACACCGCCGCACAGGCGACCCCCAAGTCCATGTTGGCCCAGCACGATTGCACCGCCTCGTTCATTTCCACGGCTGTGGACACGTCGATGCGCCGGTGCACCCGCTCCGGGGTGGGCAAGGACACAGGGCCGGCGACCAGCGTCACCAGTGCACCTTGGTCGGCGAAGGCAGAGGCCAGAGCGAAGCCCATCTTCCCGCTGCTTCGGTTGCCCAGAAAGCGCACGGCGTCGAGCGGCTCGTGGGTGGGGCCAGCGGTGATGAGCACCTGCTTGCCAGACAAGGGAAGGGTCTTTTGGAAATGCGCTTCGACGTGGTCGGCGATGTCCTCAGGTTCCGCCATGCGTCCCTTGCCGACCAAGCCGCTGGCCAACGGGCCGGTGCCGGGGTCGACAATGTCCACCCCGCGCGATTCGAGGACGCGAAGGTTTTCTTGGGTGGAAGCATGTGTGAACATGTCCAGGTCCATGGCTGGGGCCACGGCCACGGGGCAGCGCGCGCTGAGGAGCACGGCTTGCAACAAGTTCTCGCACTGGCCATGAACCATGGCCGCCAGGGTGTTGGCGGTGGCGGGGGCCACGACGATGAGGTCGCCCCAAATGCCCAACTCCACGTGGTTGGTCCACACGCCGGCGTGCTCGTCTTCCGTGAAGTCGGAATGCACGGGCCGGTCGATCAACGTGGCGAGCGTCAGCGGCGTGATGAATTCGGTGGCGCCTGCGGTCATCACCACACGCACCTCCGCGCCACGGCGCTTCAGTTCACGCGCCAGCATGGCGCTTTTGTACGCGGCAATGCTCCCGGTGATGCCCAGGACGATGCGTCTTCCAGAAAGGGGGAGAGAAGGAGAGGCCAGTTCCATGGCCGTCCTTGTTTAGGCGTCGAGCTCCTTGGTGCCTGATTCAGCCTCTTCTTCGTTGGCGATGTGGAGGGACTCGTCTTGGAGTTCCTTGATCGCAATGCTGTGGGGCTTGGGCAAACGCTCGTAAAACTTCGAAATCTCGATTTGCTCGCGGTTCTCGAAGACCTCCTCCAAAGAGTCGGTGGGAATCACGAACTCTTCCAGCTTGTCGGCCAACTCTTTCTTCAAGCTGAGTGCCACTTGGTTGCTGCGCTTCGACAAGGCGACGATCGTTTCGAAAATGTTGCCAGTGCCGGACGTTTCCAAGTTGTGGATGTCACGGGTTTCCGTGGTGCGTTCAGCTTTGATGCTCTTGAAGTTGGTGCTCATGCGTCAGCGATTCGAGTCGGAGTTCTGTGAATTCACGTCCAAGTTGGCGATGGCGGCCACGCTGTTGTCGTAGAGACGTTGCGCTCGGGGCATCCATTCGCTTTCCGGGAAGCGGGACGCAAAGGTATGAAAAGCTTGAATAGCGTCGTTGTAGCGCTCGAGCTTTCTGCGTTCCGTGCTCAGCTCGGCGTATTGGTAGTGGCTGTCGATGATCAAAAACTGCAACTCCTCCTGGAACGACGAGCCGGGATAGTCGGCCATGGCGTGCTCCATGGCGATGGTCGCGCTCTTGTAATTCCCCGTGGTGTGGTAGAGGCGGGCGTTCTCAAAGGCCTTGCGCTCCAGCTTCAACCGCAGGTTGTCCACCATGGCTTGGCTGCTGTCGCGGAGCGCACTCGAGGGGTAGCGGTCCATGAAGAGTTGAAGCTCGTCGATGGCGCTCCGGGTGTCGGTTTGGTCCAAGCTTGCGTCCGGAGACAAGTAGAAGGAGCACAGCGCCGCCCTGAACATGCCCTCTTCGACGCGCGGGTCGTTGGGGAACGTCTTGGCGAACGTCTGGAAGTAGTAGCGGCTCAGGTAGAAGTCGTTGACGCAATCGTGGGTCATCGCGCGGTTCCAGTGGATGTCTGGGGCGCGCTCGGTGCCTCGGCTGAGTTGCATCAACTCGTCGTAAAGGGGCAAGGCCTTGAAGCAATCGCCGGAGTCGAGCGCCGTTTGGGCAAAGGCCAACTTCTCCTCCACGGAGCCCGACTTCAAGATTTGGTTGTAGTCGGAGCATTGGGTGAGCCCAATCCATGCCGCGCATGCCAGCGTGGCCAAGAAGGTGCGTTCAAACCGTGTGGGAGCCATGGCGGCGAAAGTACAACGCGTGCACCGAGCATTGGTGAAAACATTGTGAACGAGTTCTCATGCCCTTGGTTGAACGCAGTACGTTTGGACTGCTTACTTTCGCACCTTCTAAATCTCTGATTTTTGGACATTTTTGATCGAATCCGTCAGGAGCGTGGCCCACTGGGACAACACGCCCGCGACAGCCACGGTTACTTCACTTTCCCCAAGCTGGAAGGAGAAATCAGCAACCGCATGACCTTCCGAGGAAAAGAGCTTCTTGTGTGGAGCATCAACAACTACCTCGGCCTTGCCAACCACCCTGAGATCCGCAAAGTGGACGCCGACGCGGCCGCTGAGTGGGGCATGGGCTACCCCATGGGGGCCCGCATGATGTCAGGCCAAACGTCCCAGCACGAAGCCCTCGAGCAGGAGCTCGCCGATTTCATGCAGAAGGAAGACGCATTCTTGCTCAACTTCGGTTACCAGGGATGCCAGTCCGCCATCGAGGCGTTGGTCTCCCGTCATGATGTGATCGTGTACGACAGCGAGTCACACGCGTGCATGGTGGACGGCGTGCGTTTGCACCAAGGCAAGCGCTTTGTGTTCCAGCACAACGACATGGAGAGCTTCGAGAAGCAACTCGTGCGTGCCAAGAATCTCACCGACCAAACCGGCGGCGGCATCCTCGTGGTGACCGAAGGCGTCTTTGGGATGGCAGGCGACCAAGGCAAGCTTGCCGAGATCTGCAAGTACAAGGAGGAATACCAGTTCCGCTTGTTTGTGGACGACGCGCACGGCTTCGGCACTGTGGGTGAGAACGGCCGCGGCGCGGGCGACCACCAAGGATGCCACGACCAAATCGACGTGTACTTCGGCACCTTCGCCAAGGCGATGGCCACCATCGGCGCGTTCGTCGCCGGCGACGAGGACGTGATCGAGTACCTCCGCTACAACATGCGCTCGCAAACCTTCGCCAAGTCGTTGCCCATGCCTCTCGTGGTGGGCGCGCGGAAGCGTTTGGAGATGTTGCGCAGCCAGCCAGAGCACAAGGAGAACCTGTGGAAGATCGCCACGGCCCTCCAGGAGGGCTTGCGCGCCGAGGGCTTCGACCTCGGGGTCACCAACTCGTGCGTGACGCCTGTGTTCTTGCACGGCGGCCTCGGCGAGGCGACCAACCTCACCCTCGACCTCCGGGAGAACTACGGCATCTTCTGCTCCATTGTGGTGTACCCTGTGGTTCCCAAGGACACCATCATGTTGCGTTTGATCCCCACCGCCATCCACACGTTGGAGGACGTTCAGTACACCATTGAGACGTTCAAGAAGGTCAAGGACAAACTCTTCGCTGGAGAATACAAGAGCGAGAAGATCGCTTCTTGGGCGTAACCTCCGCGTTCGCCCATGCGCGTTTTCATTGAGCTGGCCTACGACGGCACCCGCTACCACGGGTGGCAGCGCCAGCCCCAGTCCATCACCGTTCAAGCGGTGTTGGAGGACACCATGGCCCGCCTCTTTGGCGGGCCTTGTCCTGCCATGGGGTGTGGTCGCACGGACGCCGGCGTGCACGCGAGCTACTTCGTGGCCCACGCAGAGCTCCCGGACGGCGCCCTTGGCGGTCGGGTCGCCGATTGGGATGAAGCAGCGATGAAGCTCAACGGCATGTTGCCGCACGACATCGGGATCTTCGCCATCCACGACGTCGCCCCCAAAGCCCACGCCCGCTTCGACGCGACAGAGCGGGGCTACTGCTACTTGATCCACACGCAAAAGGACCCCTTCTTGGAGGGGCGTTCCACCCGCGTGCATGGCAGCCTGAACCTGGAGGCCATGAAAGCCGGGGCCGCGCATTTGGTTCAGAAAGGGGATTTCGCGTCGTTCTGCAAAGCCGGGTCCGACCAAGGCACGACCATCTGCGACGTTCGGGAAGCCAGGTGGGAAGTGCTCGGCCGCGACCGGCTTGCGTTTTACATCACGGCAGACCGGTTCCTTCGGAACATGGTCCGGGCCACGGTCGGCACCCTGATTGAAGTGGGGAAGGGCAAGCGGTCTCCGGACGACCTGCCGGCCATCTTGGCGGCCGGGGACCGAAGCGCTGCGGGCAAGAGCGTGTTGGGGTGCGGCTTGTACCTCAACCACGTGACGTACCCCGCAGACGTCTTCAGCCCGAAGGCCACGGGATATCTTTGAGCCATGGCGGAATCTTCCAAGGCGGGCAAGGTGTTTGACTGGGAGACGGTCCGCCAAATCTTGGGCGAGGTCCGTCCGTACAGGCGCCGCTTCACCTGGACCGGCGTCATGGTGGTGCTCTTGTCGAGCCTGGTTTGGATCCGTCCTGCGTTGATCCGCGAGGCCGTGGACGTCCACATCGCCGCCGGCGACATGCAAGGCCTCTTGCGGGTGTTTCTCATGGTGGTGGGGGTGTTGCTGGTCGAGGCCTTGGTCCAATACAGGGTGACGTTTTTGGCGAATTGGGTGGCGCAGAGCGTGAGTTTGGACTTGCGTGC
This sequence comes from Flavobacteriales bacterium, assembly GCA_049627085.1. Lineage (GTDB taxonomy): Bacteria > Bacteroidota > Bacteroidia > Flavobacteriales_D > Sanyastnellaceae > UBA11663. Next base: position 20,842 of record JBMZWX010000018.1, read on the forward strand.
CAAGCTCTACCGCCACGTGTCCCGCTTCCCTTTGAAGTACTTCGACAAGACGCCGGTCGGAACGCTGGTGACCCGCCACGTGAGTGACATCGACGGCGTGGCCAACGTGTTCAGCAACGGCATCCTCAACGCGGTGGGCGACCTGTTGTCCTTGGTGGTTGTGATGGGGGCCATGTTGTACATCGACGCCTCCTTGACCTTGATTGTGCTTCTCCCGATCCCGGTGCTGCTTGCCGCCACGCGGGTGTTTCAGCGTCACATCAAGAGCGCCTTTGTGGATGTGCGCAACCGGGTGGCCCAAATCAACGAGTTCGTCCAAGAGCACGTGACGGGCATGCACATTGTCCAGGCCTTCAACCGCCAGGAATCTGAGGCCAAAGCCTTTGCCGACATCAACGCCGCCCACCGCGACGCCAACATCCGGTCGATTTGGGCGTTCAGCGTGTTTTTTCCTGTGGTGGAATTGCTCAGCGCGACGAGCGTGGGCCTGCTGCTTTGGTTGGGCACGGGCCAGGTTGTGCGCGACACGTTGACCTTGGGCGTGGTCTTGCAGTTCATCCTGTACGTCTTCATGTTGTACCGCCCAATCCGCCAGTTGGCCGACCGCTTCAACGTGTTGCAGATGGGGATCGTGAACGCCGACCGTGTGTTCAAGCTGTTGGCCAAGGACGAGCGTTTGGCGGCGCCGGCCCATCCCCAGTCGCCTTCGTGGCGCGGCGAGATCCGGTTTGAAGGCGTGTGGTTCGCCTACGTGGACAAGGAGGACGGGGAGCCCGATTGGGTGCTTCGCGACGTGAACCTCCACATCCGCCCAGGAGAGCGCGTGGCGTTCGTGGGCGCCACCGGCGCAGGCAAGAGTTCCATTGTGAACCTCATTTCTAGGCTCTACGAATTCCAGCGGGGCCGAATCACCATGGACGGGGTGGACATTCGGGAGATCCCGCTCGAAGAGCTGCGTGCCCGCGTGGGCGTCGTGCTCCAGGACGTGTTCTTGTTCAGCGGATCCTTGCGTGAGAACATCCGACTGCATGATTCGGCCAAAGGGGACAACGCCATTTGGGCAGCCATCGAGGCGGTCGGGGCCAAGCGTGTGGTGGACCGGTTGCCTGAGGGCCTCAACCACGACGTGCGTGAACGAGGCGCCACGTTGAGTGTGGGGCAACGCCAATTGATTGCCTTCGTGCGTGCGTACCTGAGCAACCCGCACATTTTGATCTTGGACGAAGCCACCTCAAGCATCGACAGCGAAAGCGAGCAATGGATCCAGCGCGCCACTGAGACGCTCACCCAAGGCAGGACTTCGCTGCTGGTTGCCCACAGGCTCAACACGGTGCGTGACGCCGACCGCATTGTCGTGCTCCAAGACGGCGCCATCGCCGAACAAGGCACCCACGACGAGTTGGTGGCCCAAGGCGAGATCTACCACGGGCTCTTCGAAAAGCAGTTTCAGTCGATGAACCTCAAGTGAGCTTGGCGCTCACCAGGTCTTGGACATCTTGTAGCCGGTGGCGGTCAGCCAAGCCACGCGCGCACCCTCTTGGTTGGTGACTTCGACGTCGACGTGGGCGATGCGGCCACCATCCGCCCGGGGAATGGCCCTGGCGGTCAACACGTCGTCCACCTTCACAGGGGCCAAATGCTGGATGGTGCTCGTCACGCTGACGGCGTGCTGCCCTTGGGCATTCACGGCAAACGCAAGCGTGCTGTCGGCCAAGGCATAGGTGATGGCGCCGTGGGCGATGCCAAACCCGTTGACCATGTCGTCGCGCACCGTCATGCGGCAAAGGCACGCGCCTGGTCCGCTTTCCACCACGTCGAGGCCCAGCCATTGGCTGAAGGCGTCACGGTCCATCATTTGGGCCACAATGGGGTGCATGTCGGCGTCGCTCATGGACGGAAGGTACGTGTCAGATGCACTTGAAATGCTCAAACGGCTCCAGGCACGCGTTGCACTTGAAGTGCGCCTTGCAGGCGGTGCTGCCGAAGGCGGACACCATGGTCGTTTGGTCGGACTTGCACGAGGGGCAGGGGACCACCTTGCCTTGTCCTGTCAAGAAGGCCCGGTCTGCGCTCTTGCCCTGGGGCGGGGCGATGCCGTTGGCCTTCATTTTCTCGTGGGCGGAGGGGAGCAACCAGTCGGTGGTCCAAGCAGGGCTCAAGACCACCTCGACACGGGCGTCGTTTTCCAAGGCCTGCACGGCGGTGGTGATGTCTTCGGCGATGACGTCGGTGGCGGGGCACCCAGAATACGTGGGGGTGATGGTCACCACGAGTTGTCCATCCTCCACACGCACGCCTCGGACCATGCCCATTTCTTCCACGGTCAAGTAGGGGAGCTCTGGGTCGTTGACGGACCGGACTTGCACCCAGGCTTGGGCGATGCGCTCCTGGTCGGTCACCACGTGGCGTCGGGATACGTCCGGGGCAGCACTTGCATCTCGGCGAGCATGTAGCTCAGGTGTTCGCTATGCACGCCTTGCTTGCCACCACGGTGCGCCCATCCATCCTCGGGCACCCGCAGGGTGGCCCGTTCCAAGCACGCGACCACCTTGTCGCGCCACGTGCTTTGGAGCTCGTGAAGGTCAGGCATCAGGCCGGCCTCGGCGCAGGCTGTGTCGACGTCGTCGGGTGTGAACAGTTCTCCGGTGAAGGCCCAGAGCTGGTCCACGCTGTCTTGCACCTTTTGGTGACTTTCAGGGGTGCCGTCGCCGAGTCGAATGACCCATTGCGCGGCGTGCTCCCAGTGGTAATGCAGCTCCTTCACTGCTTTGGCGGCGATGCCTGCCACGTCCGCATTCACGGTTTGGCGCGCCAAGAAAGCGTAGCGGTCCAGCGCGAAAGCGCTGAAGAACATTTGGCGCACCACAGTGTCGCCGAAGTGCCCGTTGGGCTGCTCCACAAGCAGGTGGTTTTGGAACTCGCGGTCGGAGCGGAAGTACGCCAAAGCGTCTTCGTCGCGTCCTTGGTTTTCCAGCTGGCCGGCCAGGGTGAAGAAATTCCGCGCTTGGCCAATCAAGTCCAACGCGATGTTCGACAACGCGATGTCTTCCTCCAAGATGGGGCCATGGCCGCACCATGCGGACAAACGTTGACCCAGCACCAGGGCGTCGTCGCCCAACCGCAAAACGGCTGCGAAGTGTTGCGCTTCCGTCATGGCTCACATGTTGTCGACCTCGTCGGGCAACTTGTAGAAGGTGGGGTGACGGTACACTTTGTCGTTGGCCGGATCAAACAAGACGTCCTTGTCGTCCGGGCTCGAAGCGGTGATGGCTTCTGCCGGCACCACCCAAATGCTCACGCCTTCCTGACGGCGGGTATAAACGTCACGCGCGTTCTGGATGGCCATTTGGGCGTCGGCCGCGTGAAGCGAACCGGCATGTTTGTGACCGAGGCCTTGACGGCTCCGAATGAACACTTCCCAGAGGGGCCACTCGTGCTTGGATTCACTCATGCCGCGTGGGTGGAGGCGTTGTCGTTCTTCTGGCGGGCGGCTTCCTTGGTGGCGTAGGCGTTCGCCGCGTCACGCACCCAAGCGCCGTCTTCGTAGGCTTTCACCCGCGCGCCGAGGCGCTCCTTGTTGCATGGGCCGTTGCCCTTGATCACGTTGTAGAACTCGTCCCAGTTGATCGCACCGAAGTCGTAGTGTCCGCGTTCCTCGTTCCACTTCAAGTCGGGGTCTGGCAAGGTCAAGCCCAGCAGCTCCGCCTGCGGGACAGTCATGTCCACAAACCGCTGACGCAGCTCGTCGTTGGAGAACCGCTTGATGTTCCACTTCATGCTTTGGGCCGAATGCGGAGAATCTGCGTCGCTCGGACCAAACATCATCAACGACGGCCACCACCACCGATTCAACGCGTCTTGCGCCATGGCCTTCTGCTCGGGCGTGCCCTGGGCGAGGTTCAACATGACCTGGAACCCTTGACGCTGGTGGAAGCTCTCCTCTTTGCACACACGCACCATGGCGCGGGCATACGGGCCGTAGCTGCACTTGCACAGGGGCACTTGGTTCATGATCGCGGCCCCGTCCACCAGCCAACCCACAGCGCCCATGTCGGCCCAGGTGAGGGTGGGGTAGTTGAAGATGGAGCTGTACTTCGCCTTTCCGGCGTGGAGGTCCCGCAGCATTTGGTCCCGGGTGACCCCAAGAGTTTCCGCAGCCGAGTAGAGGTAGAGTCCATGGCCTGCTTCGTCCTGCACCTTGGCCAGCAAGATGGCCTTGCGCTTCAGGGACGGCGCCCGGGAAATCCAGTTTCCTTCAGGCAGCATCCCGACAATTTCGCTGTGGGCGTGTTGGCTGATTTGACGGATCAACGTCTTGCGATAAGCGTCGGGCATCCAGTCTTTGGGCTCGATCTTTTTCTCTTCCGCAACGTAGGCGTCAAAGCGTGCTTCCAGGTTCATTTCTACAGGACTCATGCGCGCGATTTTCCTCAAAGTTACGCTGAGTCGTGTGTGCGTCGTTTGGTGACAATCACAATGTGCCCAAACCATGGTGTGGACTACTTTCGCCTTCATGCCGACGTTTCACGACATCCAAGTCCAAAGCGTGCACCGCGAGACCGCCGAATCGGTGGTGGTGGCCCTGGACATCCCCGACGCATTGCGTGCCGACTTTCAGTTTGCGGCGGGCCAGTATTTGACCCTGCGCACGACCATCGACGGGGAGGACATCCGCCGCAGTTATTCGCTTTGTTCGTCGCCCGGTGACGGGGCGTGGCACGTGGGCATCAAGAAGGTGCCCGGAGGCAAGTTCTCGACCTACGCGAACGACGTGCTCAAAGCAGGGGACACCTTGCAAGTGATGGACCCCCAAGGCCGCTTCGTGTTGGCCGAGGGCGCCGGCAAGCACCACGTGGGCTTCGCGGCGGGCTCCGGCATCACGCCGATTCTCAGCCAAATCAAGGACGTTCTGAGCACTGACCCCGCCTCCAGCTACACGCTGTTCTACGCCAACAAGACCGCCGTGAGCACCATGTTCCGCGAAGCGATTCAAGACCTCAAGGACCGTCACCTCGACCGTTTGCGGGTGTTTTACCTCCTGACGCGCGAGCCTGTGGACGCCACGTTGTTGTCCGGGCGCTTGGACCAGGCGCGCTGCGCCGACCTGATGAAGGAGTTCTGCAGCGGCACCGCTGTGGACGCGGCGTACCTCTGCGGCCCCGAGTCGATGATTCTGGGGTGCAAGGAGGCCCTGCTCGCTTTTGGGTTGACAGAAGACCAAATCAAGTTTGAGTTGTTCACCTCTGCAGGCGAGGCCAAACCTGCCGCCCCGCGCGCCGAGGTGGTCGCCGGGGACGGCGTCCCGATGCAAATTGTCTTGGACGGCGTCACCACCAGCGTGTCTCTCGACAAGGCGAAAAACATGCTTGATGCCGCGTTGGACGCGGGCCTCGACGCTCCGTACAGCTGCCTTGGAGGCGTGTGCTGCACCTGCCGCGCGAAGCTGGTCAAGGGAAAGGCCACGATGAACGTGAACTTCGCGTTGGAGCCTTCGGAGGTGGAGCGTGGCTACGTCTTGACCTGCCAAGCCCACGTAGAAGGAGACGAGGACGTGGTGCTGGACTTCGACCAGCAATAAGCTTGCCGACTGCGGACATGCAAAAAGGGCTGCCTTTCGAGGCAGCCCTTTTTCATGCGTGTCAAGTCAAGATCCTCAGCGGACCTTGATCCAAGGGAGTTGACGTGTGGTGCCGAGCTGCGTCACATGCACGATGTACATGCCAGGCGTCCACGACGTGGCGTCGATAATCCAATCGCCGTCCACACCGCGTGCGTCGTTTGTCGCATCCATCACCATCCGGCCGTCGGCGTTGAACACCACCACGGTTGGCGCCGCTTCGGTGCCACTTTGTTGGCTTCGGATGGTCAACTGGTCTTGCCCTGGGTTGGGGAAGAGCTCCAAGGACCATTCGCTTGCGGACGGGTCGCCGAGGCTTGCGGTGCCGTCGCCGTCACCTCCGTTGTCCGGGGTTTCGCAATCCATGCCGACGCCCACCACACGAAGTTCGTAGTCGCCTTCTTCCAGGGCCATGGTGCCTGCAGACTCTCCGTCCACAAACAGCTCGGCCATCGCGCCGTTCCAACCGTCGCCGAAGCTGTCGGTCATTTCCAGCACGAGACAACCTTCCACGTTGTCGACGCAGAAGAGCTCGGTGTAGGTGCTGAAGTCCCCGAAATCTTGTCCGGAGACCAACACGCCGTTGTCGTCAGAAATGGTGTAGGAGATTTCACCGCCCCACATCTGGGTGGTGAGGATGGCCAAGACTTCCGTGCTGCAATCTTGGGCTTGGGAAGTGGATCCCCATGCAAGCATGGCGATGGCCAGAAGAGAAGAAAGGAATGTGGGTTTCATGACAGACCTTGAGGTTGAGTTTTGGCGTTCGAATCTAGAACACCTCAAGGCCCAGAAGGTTGCCTCAGGGAATCAACTGCGCTCCGAAAGTTCCAACCACCTCATTTCTGCTTCCTCCAATTCCTCGGCAACTTGTCCGAGTTCTTCCCCAAGGCGGGTCAAGGTGTCCAAGTCTTGCTCACCCTGGAGGGCTGTGGAAAGCTCGTTGCGCCGGGCTTCCAACTTGGGGATGGCCTTGTCGAGCGCCTCAAACTCCAGCTTCTCCTTGTAACTGAGCCGCTGGGAATAGTCGCCACGCACTTCGACAGGGGCGTCGGCCGCTTTGGCCGCCGCGGCGACGGCCGCTTTTTCTGCTTGGGCACGTTTCTGCGACTCGGCACGTGCCGCGCGGTATTGGCTGTAGTTGCCGGGGTAGTCTCGAATGGAGGTGGCCCCATCTTCGCCCACCACCCAGACGTGGTCCACGAGCTTGTCCATGAAGTACCTGTCGTGCGACACAACCACCAGACAACCTGAGAAGTCCATCAGGAATTCCTCCAGCACGGACAGCGTGAAAATGTCCAAGTCGTTGGTGGGCTCGTCCATCACCAAGAAATTGGGGTTGCGCATGAGCACCCTGAGCAAGTGCAGGCGCTTGCGCTCGCCGCCGCTCAGCAACCAAATGTGCTGGTGGTGCATGGCATGGGGGAAGAGGAACCGCTCCAGCAATTGGGCTGCCGTGAGTTTGGCGCCGCCTTTCAGCGGGATCCAATCGGCGATGTCCCGCACTGCGTCGATCACTTTCCAGTCAGGGTTGAATTGTCCACCCTCTTGGTTGTAGTGCCCAAACACCACCGTTTCTCCGACCACCACCTTTCCTGCGTCCGGTTCCGCCAACCCCAAGATGAGTTGAAGCAAGCTGGATTTGCCGGAGCCGTTTTGGCCCACCAGCCCGATGCGCTCTCCCCGTTTGAAATGGTGGGTGAGGCCCTCGAACAACACGCGTTCGTCGAAGGCGCGTTTCACCTTGTGCAATTCCACCACTTTTCCGCCCAGTCGCTCGGGAATGACCGTGAGGTGGAGGGGGTCTTCTTGCAGCCGCTTGGCTGCGGCCTTCTTCAAATCTTGGAAGCGGTCGAGCCGGCTCTTGCTCTTGGTGGTTCGGGCAGAAGGTGTGGCGCGCACCCATTCAAGCTCCCGTTTCATGTGGGAGCGAGCGCGCTCCTGCACGGCTTGTGCGTTGGCCCTGCGTTCGGCGCGCTTTTCCAAGAAATAACTGAAGTTGCCGTGGTAGCTGTGCAGGACGTGGTCTTCCAGTTCCAGGATGCGGTCGCACACGTTTTCCAGGAAGTAACGGTCGTGCGTGACCATCAGGAGCGTCGTACCCATCGAGGCGAGCCGTTGCTCCAGCCAGGCAATCATGTCAAGGTCCAGGTGGTTGGTCGGCTCGTCGAGGATCAAGAAGTCCGGCGATTCCAACAACACCTGAGCCAACGCCACCCTTCGTTTCTCTCCACCGCTCAATTGGCCCACCGGCCGTTGGAGGTCGTGCAGGTTGAGTTTGCCCAAGATTTCTCGCGCCCTAGCCTCAAAGTTCCACCCTTCGTGGGCGTCCATCGCGTCGTAGGCCCGTTGCAAGTCGTCTCCCTCATGTCCTTCCGCGAGCGCCCGGTTGTAGGCGCGCATCGCTTGTACCGTGGGGCTGTCTCCAATGTACAGGGTGTCCAAAATCGTGGCACCCGCTTCCAGTTCCAGGTCTTGGCGCAAATGGGCGTGTCGCACCCCGGACGAAAACACCACCCTGCCTTCGTCGGCAGGCTCCTGTCCTGAAATGGCCCTGAGCAGGGTGGACTTTCCAGACCCGTTCCTCGCCACCAGCGCCACGCGCTCGCCCTCTTGCACGCCAAAGGTGAGCCCTTCAAACAGCGTTCGCTCTCCGTACGTCTTGGTCAGGTCCTCGACGGACAGCATGTTTCGTTTTTCCATGGCCGGACCAAAGATACCCTGCCGACCAGTGGAATTCGTGGACATTTTCGCACGAAACGGCCGTCGGGAGGTTGTTTTCAAAATGTTGAAAAAGAGTGTGTTGAGCTGGTTATACACATATGTCTGTTTGCGACAATTCGGGCATGTCGTGTCCCTGCCACACGATGTGTCCGTTGTTTGCATCGAACCTTTAAAACAGTTCTTATGAAAAAAGTTGTTCTTTCATTCTTCGCAGCTGCGGTTGCGTTCGTGAGCTTTGGTCAAGATGCAAGCCAGCCTCAGGGCTCTTGGTACTTGGGCACTGGTGATGCCACCACCTTGTTGAATGTGTTTTCAACTGGCGTGGCCATAGCACCAACTGTCGGCTATGCCGTTGCAGATGACATTGTCATCCAAGCATCCGCAAACGGTCCAACCGACAACATGGGCTTGAGCCTTGGCGCGGCCTACTTCATGGATGACTATTGGGTGGGCCTCCAGGCTACTGATGTCACCGGAGATTTGGATGCTGGCATCGCAGCAGGACGTTACATTGACTTCAAGGATTGTCTCTTTTTGACTCCAAACGTTCAATACAGCTTTGGTCTGCCCGACGGATCTTCCGACAACCTCTCGATTGGAATTGGTTTCGGAGCACGCTTCTGATCACTCAATGACAGTGACTTGAAAAGGGGCTACGGCCCCTTTTTTCATGCCCGTACCTTTGGTCCATGGAGACTGGCCTGACTTGGAACGCCAAACCGTGGTCGAAGCTTGACCGCGATGAACTTCACGCACTGCTGCGCTTGCGGATCGATGTCTTTGTGTTGGAGCAAGACTGTCCATACAGCGAACTCGATGGCAAGGACTTGAGAAGCATTCATGTGTGGGCATCAGACGAGGACGAAGCCAAGGGAGCCGCGGCGGCGTGTTGCACACGTGTCGTTGCGCCAGGGGTGAGCTACAAGGAACCCAGCATCGGCCGCGTGGCGACGCGCAGCGACCTGCGTGGCACGGGTTTGGGCAAGGTCTTGATGCACCGCAGCCTGGAAGTCTGCGAAGAACACTGGCCTGGACACGACGTCCGGATTTCAGCCCAATGTTACCTGGAGCGGTTTTACCGCGACCTCGGTTTTGTGCCTAGTGGGGAGACGTACCTCGAAGACGGCATTCCCCATGTGGAGATGTTGAGGCCGGCGCGGAGTTGAACCCTCAGCCTTGGGCTGAAGTTGCCGCGACGTTTTGCGAGGCCGAGTGAACCATGGCGGCTTCGACGAAGGACACGAAAAGGGGGTGTGGGTTGAGCACCGTGCTGGCGTATTCCGGGTGGAATTGCGACGCCACGAAATACGGGTGTGACGGAATCTCCACGATCTCGACCAAATCGTTGTCAGGGTTGATGCCTGTGGCGACCATCCC
>JBMZWX010000019.1:0-29051 GCA_049627085.1 Flavobacteriales bacterium
ACGCACAAAAAAGCCCCGCACGTCTGTGCAGGGCTTCTGAGGTGGGTGGCTAATGGGATTCGAACCCACGACCCTCGGCACCACAAACCGATGCTCTAACCAACTGAGCTATAGCCACCATGGTTCCTTTCGAGGCCACTTTTGGTCTGGAAGGGAGCGCAAAGATATTACACTCCTTCCAATGTCAAGCCCTTCCCATTGCGACTTCTTTGCCACCTTTGACCCATGGCGGACAAACTCCAAATCCTGCACGTGGCGAGCTGGTTTCCCTCGCAAGTGCACGCGAGTTTGGGCAACTTCATTCTTCGGCACATTGACGCCATTTCAAGCGTGCATGGCGGAGAGGTTTGGGCGCCGGTGCCGGTCAAAGGCTCCATGGGCAGCCTTCAAAAGATGCGGACCGCCGACGGCGAAGGCCACTTGGCCTCTGGACTTCCGGTGAAACGGCTGTACCACGCCGCCACGCGACCTCAGTTGCTGGGCGTCGCCCGCTCGGTGGCCGCAGAAGCGCGTCGCATGGATTGGAAACCCGACTTGGTCCACGTGCACGTCGCCCACCCCGCCGGTGCGGCAGCCGGTGCCTGGGCCCGACGCTGGGGCGTGCCGGTCGTCCTCACAGAACATTGGACGGGCTACCACGACGCCAAGGCCACCCCATGGTGGCGTCGTCGCGCGATCAAGGATGCGTTGAAAGGGGTAGATGTGATTTGCCCCGTGACGGCCGACCTCGGCGCGTCCATCGCCGCGTGGTGCACCTCCGCCCCCATGCGCGTTGTGCCCAACGTGGTGGACACGGACCGATTCCGGCCCGCCGCAGTCCAAACCCTCGCCGGCGTGCCCGTCGGCGACGCCCGCCGCAAGCTGGAAGGCGCCCCTTTGAAACGCATTCTGCATGTCAGCTCCATGCACGACGGCCAAAAGAACATCTCCGGCCTGCTTGAAGCACTTGCCTCCATCTGCGGCCGGGACGCTTCCGTGCGCGCCACCTTGGTGGGTGGCGAAAAGGCGGACTTGGAGGGCTACGAAGCCTGGATCGACGACCGCGGCCTGGCCGACCGCATCCAACTCACCGGGCCCTTGGACCGCGACGGCGTGGTGAAGGCCATGCAATCGCACGACGTGCTCGTACTCAACAGCCGAAGCGAAAATTTCCCGTGCGTCATCGCCGAAGCTTGGGCGTGCGGCATCCCGGTCATGAGCACCGACGTCGGAGGCATCCGCGAACACCTCCCCCACGGCCTCAGCGACCGAGGATTTCTGTTGCCCGCGCAAGCGGACGTCGCCTCGTGGACCGAGGCTTTTGACAAAGTCAAGAGCGCCGCCTGGGACCCCGACGCCATCCGCGCCTACGCCTGCACGCATTTCAGCGTGGAGGCCGTGGCCCAAGCCTACGACGCCGTCTACCGCCAACTTTTGCAACTGCCGGCCAGCTGAATCAATCCAAACCCAACAGCGAGGACACCCCCACCGGACGGCGCACCTCGTAGCCTTCTCCGTGGGTGAATCCTGCGGAGCGACCAAAACTCGTGGCCTTGCCCCGCACATGTTCCAGAAAACCGGGGCCACTGATGGGCGTTTCGGGCTCTTTGGAGTTCGGGTCGTGGAATTGGCTGCTGAACGCCAAGATGGCCTCGAACTTGGTGTCCAAGAATCCGGTGACGTCCACCACCACGTCGGGCGTGCGGTGCACGTCTTGGATGTAATGGTACACCGCCTTGGGCCGCCACGCCTCTTCAGGGGCGTGGTCCGTGCCTGTGACAATCTTGGGAAGGCCCGACAAAAAAGCGGCCCGGGCCACGAGCTCAGCCCCGCGTCCGTGGTCGGGGTGGCGATCGTCCAGCGCGTTGGCAAGCACCACGGCGGGACGCAACCGACGGATGGCAGAAATCACCAACCGCAGGGAGGCGTTGTTCACTTCGAAGAACCCGTCGGCGAGGCCGAGGTTTTCACGGTGAACCAGCCCAAGGATGTCGGCAGATTTGGCCGCTTCCTGGTCGCGAAGCTCCGCGGAGCCTCGGGTTCCCAATTCGCCGCGGGTCAGGTCGACCACAGCGCAGCGCTTGCCCTCGCTGGCCAATTTGGCCAAGGTGGCCCCTGCGGACAATTCCACGTCGTCAGGGTGGGCCCCAAAGGCCAGCACGTCCACAGTATGTTGCGGTGTCGCCATGCTGCAAAGGTACTTCTCACAGACAGGGAGCGCCTCAATGCATTCATTCTCAAAAATATTTGACTCATTCCCAATTTTCACCCCTTTGTTCCCGTTACCTTGGGAGTGCGATCAATGAACATCGCGCCCCTGCAAGTGGTTGTACCATGCATCCAAACGCATTGAAATGAACCACGATTCTTCTTCCGGCCACGACGTGTTGGTTTTGGGCGCGGGATTCGCCGGACTGGCGACCGCCTCCTACCTCTCCAAGGCAGGCCACAAAGTCAAAGTGCTCGAGCGGCACGACCGGCTTGGAGGAAGGGCGAGGAAATTCGAAGCCGAAGGGTTCACCTTCGACATGGGCCCCAGTTGGTACTGGATGCCCGACGTGTTTGAACGGTACTTCGCAGACTTCGGGTCGGAGGTGAACAAGGAAATGAACCTTGTTCGCCTCGACCCTTCTTACACCGTCTGGTTTGACGACGGCCCCCTTGAAATTCCTGCCGGACTGGACCCATTGGCGGCGGTCTTCGAATCCATCGAGCCTGGCGCCGGCGACAAGCTGCGTGCATTCATGGCCGAGGCCGAAGTCAAGTACAACATCGGCATGAACAAATTCGTAAACAAGCCTGCGCACAACGCGCTGGAGTTTGCGGAATGGCAAACCCTGGTGGACGCCACACGGCTCTCGCTGTTCACGTCGTTCAGCGCCTTTGCCAGAAAGCATTTCACCCACCCCAAGCTTCTCCAAATCATGGAGTTTCCGGTGCTCTTCCTGGGCGCCAAGCCCGAGGACACCCCGGCGCTGTACAGCCTCATGAACTACGCAGACACGTGCCTCGGCACCTGGTACCCCATGGGTGGCATGAATGAAATCGTGCAAGCCATGGTGCGCGTGGCGCAACGCATGGGGGTGGAATTTCAGTGCAACGCGGAAGTCGCCGCCATCTTGGACGACGGCCGACGCGCCACCGGAGCTCGCCTGGCGGACGGAACCGAGGTGCACGCCTCGGCGGTGGTGGCCACCGGCGACTACCACCATGTGGAACAGACGTTGTTGGCGCCCCAATGGCGTCGGTACGACCAGTCTTATTGGGAAAACCGAACAATGTCGCCGAGCTCGCTGCTCTACTACGTCGGACTCAACACACGCGTTCCCGAGTTGCAGCACCACAACCTGTTTTTTGACACGCCGTTTGGGCCGCACGCGGAGACCATCTACGACAGCATTTCGTGGCCGGACGACCCGCTTTTCTACGTGAGCGCTCCTTCACGCACGGACGAGGGCGTGGCCCCCGAAGGATGCGAGAACCTCTTCTTCTTGATTCCGCTGGCGCCAGGCCTGGACGAGCAAGGCGGCGAGCGCGACAGGTACTTCGAAGAAATCATGGTGCGGTTGGAGCGCCACCTCGGCCGGGACTTGAGGCCCCATGTGGTCTACACCCGAAGCTTCGCCCACAAGGAGTTTGAACAAGAGTACTCGAGCTTCAAAGGGAACGCCTACGGGCTTGCCAACACCCTGCGCCAAACCGCATTCTGGAAGCCCAAAATGCGCAGCAAATTGCCTGGCCTCCACTTCGCCGGCCAACTGACCACACCGGGGCCGGGCGTCCCGCCCAGCTTGATTTCTGGGGAGGTCGCCGCCGAGGAAACGGACAAATTCCTGAAGCGCCACGGAGCCGTTGAACATGCAACCGCCCACGCGGGTTAATTTGACCATGGACGCCGTTCGCTTGTACAACGATGTGGCCGCCGAGTGCGCCAAGCGCACCACCAAGGCGTACAGCACGAGCTTTTCGCTTGGCATTCGCTTCTTGGCGCCTTCGCTCCGCGAGGCGATCTACAACATCTACGGCTTCGTGCGCTACGCGGATGAAATCGTGGACACCTTGCACGGTCCACACCAAGCCGAAATGTTCGCCCGGTTCAAGGAGAACACCTACTGGGCGTTGGACCACGGCGTCAGCGCCAACCCCATTCTTCACGCCTTTGCCCAAACCTTCGAAAAATACAACATCGACCGTGAGCACGTCGACCTCTTCCTGCGTTCCATGGAGTGGGACCTGGACCGGACGGCTTACGACCGAGAGGGCTACGACGACTACATCGTCGGCTCGGCGGAGGTGGTGGGCTTGATGTGCTTGCACGTCTTCGTGTTCGGCGACCGTGAGGCCTACGGGCGGTTGTTGCCCAACGCCCGCAGCTTGGGGGCCGCCTTCCAGAAAGTGAACTTCTTACGCGACTTGAAGGACGACTTTGAAGACAAGGGCCGGGTGTACTTCCCAGGCGTGGACATGGCCGCGTTCAACGCCGGCGCCAAGCGCCAAATCGAAGAAGAAATCGCGACCGATTTCAGGCATGCGTATCTCGGCATCGTGAAGCTGCCCAAGGAAAGCCGACTCGGGGTGTACGTGGCATACGTCTACTACCAAAGGCTCTTCCAAAAAATCGCGGCGCTGCCCACCAACCGCATCATGGAGGAACGCGTGCGCATCCCCAACCGCCGCAAGGCCACCCTCTTTGTGGGGTCGTACCTCCGTCACAGCTTCAACCTCCTCTGACCTTCATGGCCCGCGCGCTTGCCTGGATGCTTGTCCTGGGTATGCCCTCCCTCCTGCTGGGCCAAACCCACTCCGAGCTGTCTGCTTGGCGCACCCTGTACCGCCAGACGTCGGAGGGCGGTCCCGCAGACAGCGCCATCGTCCCGATGATGGCCGCATTGCAAGCCCACCCCAACAACGCCGTCTGCACGGCGTTTCACGCCACCGCCCAGCTTCAAAAAGCCCAGGAGTTGTGGAACCCGCTCGACAAACTGACCACGTTCCAGACCTGGCGCCCTGTCTTGGACGCTGCCCTGGAAGCCTTGCCACACGACCCAGACCTGGCGCTGTTGCGCCTGGGCGTGCAGTCGCACACCCCAAGTTTTCTCGACTACAACCAAGCCATGGCCGCCGACGCCCAGCATGTGCGGGAGGCCTTGACGGCGGGCCATTGGGACAACGATCCTGACCATGCGGCGTTTGTCCAAGATTTCTTCGCGTACCTTGAAACTGAAAAATGACACTTGCACCTTCTGAAAGGAATCCTGTGGTCGAAAATGTGATTCTTGTGGATCCAGAGGACCGAGAGCTCGGCACCATGGAAAAGATGGAAGCCCACCGTCAGGGGTTGCTCCATCGGGCGTTCAGCGTGTTCGTGTTCAACAGCCGCGGTGAATTGCTCATCCACAGAAGGGCGCTGGAGAAGTACCACAGCGGCGGCCTGTGGACCAACACGTGCTGCAGCCACCCCCGTCAAGGCGAGACCGTGGTGGAGGCGGCGCAACGCCGTTTGGTGGAAGAGATGGGCATGCGGTGTCAGCTGGAACCAAAGTTTTCCTTCATCTACCGGGCGGATTTGGACCACGGCATGATCGAGCACGAGCTCGACCACGTGCTCATCGGGTACAGCGATGTGCCGGCCGAGCCCAATCCGGAGGAGGTGTGTGAGGTAAAGCACATCGGCGTGAAAGCCCTCGAGGCCGACATTGCCGAGAACCCAGAGAACTACACGGCTTGGTTCAAAATCTGCTTCCCCGAAGTGGTGGGCACCTTGCTGCACGCGACGCGGTGAAAGACGTGGTGGTCGTTGGCGCCGGGGTCGGCGGTTTGGCCACGGCGGTGCGCATGGCCGCACGCGGTCACCGGGTGACGATGCTGGAGGCGGGTCCCAGCGTGGGCGGCAAGCTGGCCGAGCATCGGGACACAGGTCACAGGTTCGACCGTGGCCCATCCCTCTTCACCATGCCAGAACTGATGGAAGAGCTCGACCGCCTGGTCCCCGAGGGGCCTGGACGGCCTCCCACATTCGCATACCGAACCCTGGACCGCAGCACCCACTATTTCTGGGAAGGAGAGCCTGAGCCCTTGGTGGCGTGGACGGACAACCGCAAATTCGCCCAGGATGTGGAAGCGCGCTGGGGGTCGCCGACCAAGGCGCTGCTGCGTCATTTGGCCTCCAGCCGCGACGCCTTCGAGCTGACCCGCGGGGTGTTCCTGGAGCGAAGCCTCCACGACCTGAAAACGTACGCGAGCGCCGCCGCATGGAAACTCCTTGGGCGGGTTTGGAAACTGCCCCTGCTGGGCACGTTGCACACCCACAACGCCAGGCAGTTCAAAGAGCCCAAGCTGCAGCAACTGTTCAACCGCTACGCGACGTACAACGGCAGCGACCCGTACCAGGCGCCGGCCATGATGCACGTCATTCCCCATTTGGAACATGGCATCGGGACCTATTTGCCTGAAGGTGGCATGCGCTCCATCCCGCTGCATTTGGAAAAGCTGGCCAAACACCTCGGCGTGACCATCCTCACCGAATGCGCGGCAGAGCGCATCGTGCACGACGGCCGACGCGTGACCGGGGTGAAGGACGCCCTTGGCCGCACACACACGGCAGACCTGGTGGTCAGCAACGCCGATCTGCACCCCACCTACCGCAAGCTGCTCCCTGACCTGGATGCCCCGGAACGCATCCTGGGCCAAGAGCGCTCGACGTCGGGCGTCATCTTTTACTGGGGTGTGCGAGGACTCCATCCCAAGCTGGGACTGCACAACATCCTGTTCAGCAAGGACTACAAGGCCGAGTTCCAACACATCCGAGAGCGCGGCACGCCTGGGCCAGACCCCACCGTCTACATCAACATCACCTCCAAGGAAATCCCCAAGGACGCCCCTGAGGGCCACGAGAACTGGTTTGTGCTGATGAACGTCAAGGCCGACCCTGACCAGTGGACGGAAGAGGCCGTGGCGACGCTGAAAGCGGACGTGCTGGACAAGGTGGAGCGTACGCTGGGATCCCGGCCGGAAATTGTGTGCGAGCAAGTGCTCCGGCCCCAAGACATCGAAGGGCTCACGGGCTCTTGGAAAGGGGCCCTGTACGGCGCCTCGAGCAATTCCGCCGCGGCCGCCTTCCTGCGGCACCGCAACCAATCCTCACAACTGGAAGGGCTGTACTTCTGTGGGGGAAGCGTGCATCCCGGCGGCGGGATTCCGTTGTGTTTGCTTGGAGCCAAAATCGTGGACGACCTTGCACACACCTCATGAACGTTGCACCCACATCATGGCTGAAAGAACCCCGCACCTGGGGGGCCGTCCTGGTCATCCTCCACATCGTGGGGGCCACGGGCGTGGCGCTGGGACATGCCGACCTCTTGCTTCCCTTGACCCCGCTCAACCTGGTGGTGTGCGCCGGCGTGGTGATGGCCTTCACAGGTGACGAGAGCCCCTGGCGGTGGTCGTTGACGATGTTCCTGGGCTTTGGGGTGGAAGTGCTGGGGGTGGCCACGGGGCTGCTTTTTGGCGACTACAGCTACGGCAAAGGCCTGGGTCCCAAAGTGCTCGACGTGCCGCTCCTCATGGGCGTGCTGTGGTGGCTTTTGCTGTTGGGCAGCCACCACATGTCTGAACGGCTCTTGGGCAGGAAAGGCAAGGAGGTCTCCCCATGGACGCGGGCCGCATTGGCCGCCACCCTGATGACCACCCTGGATGGGTTGATCGAGCCGGTGGCGATTCGGGCGGGCTGGTGGACCTGGCACCAAGGCGACATCCCTTGGACGAACTACCTGACTTGGTGGGTGGCGGCGTTTGGGCTGGGACTCCTGTGGCGCGACGTGGAAGATTTGAAAACAAACCGACTTTCTGGCTTGTTGTTGATGGTGTTTGCGGCCTTTTTCGTTGCGTTGAATCTGCTCCCCTGGACCCTCTGACCATGACCATCTCCTCCATCTCCATTGTGTTGGCCACGTTTTTTGCCATGGAAGGTGTGGCTTGGCTGGCCCACAAGTATTTGATGCACGGCGCCATGTGGTTCTTCCACGAAGACCACCACAGCAACGGCCCGGGCTTCTTCGAAAAGAACGACGCCTTCTTCTTGATTTTCGCCATCCCCAGCGCCTACTGCTTCGTCACAGGCAGCATCTACACCGACTTCAGGTTTTGGATTGGGGCGGGCATCGCGTTGTATGGGTTGGCCTATTTTCTGGTGCACGACGTTTTCATCCACCGCCGGTTCAACTGGTTCAAGCGCACCAACAACGCCTACCTTATGGCGATTCGGAAGGCCCACAAGGTTCACCACAAACACTTGGGCAAGGAGGACGGCGAATGCTTCGGGATGCTCTTTGTCCCGCCTCGTTACCTTCGTGAAGCGCGGAAAGCCCTGCGCAACCAACGACAACGTGCATGAACGACTGGACCTACCTCTGGGTGAACGTGGCGGTGATGGCCGTGCCTCTCGTCGCCAGCTTTGACCGTCGGGTGGGGTTCGTGAAGGAGTGGAAGCACTTCTGGCCGGCCTGTCTGCTGACCATGGCCGGCTTCATCGCATGGGACATCGCGTTCACCGCCCAAGGCATTTGGGGTTTCAACGACGCCCACCTCTCGGGACTCGGGCTTTGGGGTCTGCCGTTGGAAGAATGGCTGTTCTTCATCACCATTCCGTACGCGTGTGTCTTCACCTACGCCTGCTTCAAGAAGTACTTTCCCGCGCCGCCTCTGGGGTTTGGGCACCGCAGTGTCACCACCGCCGTGGCCTTCCTGTGCATTGGCTTGGCCTTCAGGTTTTGGGACCAGGCGTACCTCGGACTGACCAGCGCACTCTGCGCGGTGTGGCTGATTGGCGTGCTGGCGAAATGGCGTCCCTGGATGGGGCACTTTTGGTTTGCGTACACCGTGTTGCTCGTGCCGTTCATCCTCAGCAACGGGGTGCTCACGGGCATTGAGTTCTGGAAGTACCCGATGCTTCACAACCACCCTGAAGCCATTGCCGACCACATCGTGTGGTACAACAACGACCACAACTCAGGCTGGCGCATCTTCTCCATGCCTGCCGACGACCTGCTGTACGGCCTGCTCCTGATTGGAATGAACGTCAGCTTGTACGAGGCCTTCGCGTCCCGTGGAAAGGACCTTGGCAACGCCATGGTCTGAAACAGACCTGCTCATTCACTTCTGGGCCTGCAACACCGCCGTCACAGGACGGTGGTCGCTCATCACGACGCCATGGGTGCGGTGCGAAACGCATTGCAGCGTCGTGTCGGCCAAGATTCCGTCGATGCGCAACCCAGGGATGGCCCCCAAATGGGTTCCGCCAGGCCCAAATGAGGCCGCGGCGAAGGTGTCCTCGGCACGGCTTCCACGAAGGGCGTGCATGGCGTACGACATGGGCGTGTCGTTGAAGTCGCCGGCCACAATCACAGGGTAAGGGCTCTCCTCCATGCGACGCACCAATTCCTGAGCTTGCAGGGCCCGGGCCTTGGAAGCGTACGTGATCAGGCCCCACAAGCGGGCCCCTTGCTCCCGGCTTGGCCCCTCTTCCACCGCGTCGTAGTCGGCGTGGTCGAAGTGCAAACTTTGGAGGTGAACGTTGAATACCCGGACCAATCCCGCCGGCGTCTCCACATCGGCTTGAAGCACGCGGCCTTGTCCCGCGTCCTCGTCTTCAAACATGTACGTGGTCCAATCTTTCACGGGGTACGAACTGGCGAGCGCAGGCCCAGCCTCGCGAGGCCAAGTGAACAGCCGGCGCCGGGGCTTGAGCCACGAAAACCCGGCCGACCGCAACGTGGCTTTCCCTCGCTTGGGGAATTCTTGGAAACACCAAATGCCGTCGGGCTGCTCCGCCAACCAGGTCGCGATGTCCTGGCGGGTTTGGTCTCCATCCAGCCACTCGAACTCGTCCAAGCGTCGCACGTTGAAGGTGGTGACCTCAAAGCTGTCCTCAGACAAGGCCACGTCCGGCTTGGACAAGCCCACGGAAAACACAAGGGAGAACGACGGCCAGGTCAGCAGCAACACCACGAGGGGGGCCAGCGACTGCAACCACCGGAACGACGTCAACCGCCACACCGTCCCCACCGCCAACAACGGGTACGCCAACCCGTACACGTAACCAGCGGGGGCCAGCCAAGGCACCCACGCGGGCGACACGCGCGCCGCCACTTCACCCACAATTACGAGCACCAGCCCAGGCAACACCAAGAGGGTGGCCGAGTCCCACTTGCGAGCCTTGACGGCAGGCTTCTCAGGAGAAGCCTTCTTGGCTGGCTTCTTGGGTGCCGGCTTCCTGGCTTTCGGCTTCGACTTGGTGGCGGAGGCGGGTTTCTTCGCCATGGTCAGCGCTGACTTTGCTCAAACAAGAACCGCTTGTCATCGGCAGACAAGTGGTCGTAACCGTGCTTGGAGATTTTGTCCAAAATCGCGTCCAACCGCGCTTGGCGATCCACCTTGTCCGCGTTGAATTCGTCGTCCGACATCGGGGCACGCGATTGGGCGCGCTCCTCGGCTTTCCATCGGTTGGAGGTCGACGCACGGAATTTGTTGCGCTTGCGACGCGGCACTTGAATGCTTCCTGACATCACAGCGTCCAGCACCCACTCCAGCCACCCCACCAGGTTGACCCCTTTCATGTCCTGCTTCACGAGCAACACCCCCAACAACGCCCCTCCAAGGTGGGCCACATTCCCTCCAGGATTGGCGCCTTGGCTCAATCCGAAGTAGTCCAACACCACGTACCCCCAAAAAAGGTGCTTCAACGCAACGGGACCAAACAGAATCAAGTTGAACCTCGACTCAGGCCGCAACGTGGCGGTCGCGCCAAACACGGCCATCACCGACGCCGACGCCCCGAGGGCGAAGGTGCTTTCTCCTTGCAGGGGTTTGAACCCGTTGGTGAGCACGAAGTAGGCCAAGAAGCCCGCAAGCCCTCCGGCCAGGTAGGTGCTCAACAACCTGCGCGACCCCACTTCTGCGAGGTACAGCCGCCCCATCCACGTGAGCAGCAACATGTTCATGGCGAAGTGCCAAATCCCCTGGTGGGTGAACATGTGGGTGACCACACTCCAAGGCCGTGAAGCCAACACGTCCAACTTCCAAGAAGTCGCCAGCAACCAAGCGCCGTCCGCCGGCCACACCGCCGACACGCTCCCGCCCGTCAGCCGGTCCATGGCCCCCAAGGTGACCACAACAAGGAGGACCAAGCCATTCACCATGACCAAGCGCCGCAACATGCTGCTCGCCGCAAAAATCCCTTTGATCTGTTCAAACATGGCTCAATAGAAATGTCCGCGGTCCTGCTGCCAACGCTTCAACAAGAAATACCCAAACACCATGCCTCCAAGGTGGGCAAAGTGCGCCACGTTGTCGCCAGGGCTGTTTTGCAAGGCGAGCATCAACTCAATCGCGCCGTACCCCAAGACAAAGTACTTCGCCTTGATGGGGATTGGCGGGAAGAGCAACATCAGTCGGGTGTTTGGAAAGAGCATGCCGAAGCCCAACAACAAGCCAAACACCGCGCCGCTCGCCCCCACCACACGTCCAAAGACCGACTCCAACACCCGCGTCCGCATCAACGGACTCGCCTCGGACGAAATGAACTGCTCAGCCGCCGGGAAAAAGGTTCCGAATTCGGCGTAGAACTGCAGTCCAATCACCAACTCGTGGAGCACGAATGCCCCAAGGCCACAGGCCATGTAATACGTCAAGAAACGCTGTGGGCCCCAAACACGCTCCAATTGGGAGCCAAACATGTACAACGCGAACATGTTGAAGAAGATGTGTCCGAGGTCCCCATGCATGAACATGTGGGTCACCAGTTGCCAGGGCTGGAAAAAGGGGGAACCCGGGTACGTCCCGGCCAGCAACGGCACCGCCGCATCCCCGAGCAACCCCGAGCCGAAGTACATCAGCACGTTGAGGATGATCAGGTTCTTGACGACTTGAGGGGTGTTTTGAAGCATCAGTTGAACAGGTTTTGAATGTCCGACCCAGACCATATCGCCTGAGTCACGCGCCCCATGGGGTCCACCGAGGGCGTGTCGCAGGCCCACAAGGCCTGCACCAAGTTGCGACGGGCCTCCAATGGCAAGGTCGCTTGGCCCGACATGGCCGTGCGCTTGGCCCATTGTTTGGCCCAGAGCACGCGACGGTCCTCCTCCCCATCCCATTGTCCGTCGTGGTAAGATTCCAAGATGCCGTCGATGGCCTCGCGCAAGTGGCTGGCCAAATCCGAGGGCACGGCATGCACGGCCACCGTCTCGGCGTCCACCTGACGAAGGTCCAGGCCCATGCGCTTCAAGTCGGTGTCTACCTCCACGAGCGCCATCACTTCAGCTTGGCTCAAGGAGATCTCCTCGGGGACCAAGAGGGTTTGGCTGACGGTGGCCGAAGTCTCTTGGGCGAGGTAACGCTCAAACAACACGCGCATGTGCGCCCGGCGAATGTGGACCACACACAAGCCCTCGGCCGTGGGCACCATCAAGTGGGTTCCCTGCCATTGCAACACCTCCAACCCCGAATCTTGGGACGGCATGTCGAGCTCCACAGGGGCCTCAGGCTCTTGCGCCTGGGGATCACGGGTGTCCATGATTTGGTACAACTCCTTCCAGCCGTCCGCGGAGGGACGGGCTGGTTTCGAGGCGCCGGTCGACCAGCCGCCGTGGGCCTGGCCGAGGGTCGGGGCGCGAAAGGGGTTGTAATCCGGGTTGACCTGCACGCGGGGCTCTGACACGGTGGTGCCGGGCTTCAGGTCTGAAATCTGAAGTCCGGTCTCGGCGTCGAAGTCCAACGTCGGCGCCACGTTGTGGGCCCCGAGCCCGCGCTTGACGGCCGACTTGAGGATGGCCAGGATGGGCTGCTCCTCGTCGAATTTGACTTCAATCTTCGTCGGGTGAATGTTCACGTCGAGCCGGGCGGGGTCCACCGTGAGGTACAAGGCGTACAACGGGTGGCTGCCTTCGGCGATGAGCTCCTCGTAGGAGCGGACAATGGCGCGGTGCAACAACCCGTGCTTGACAAACCGGCCGTTGACGAACAAGAACTGCTCGCCACGCGTGCGTCGGGCCGAATCTGGCTTGCCCACAAACCCCTCGACCTTGACGACGTCGGTGTCTTCTTGGACGGGCACGAGGCGCTCGTCGTGTTTGGGCCCCAAAATGCCCACCACCCGCTGACGCAACGTCCCTGGCTTCAGGGAAAACAGGTTGTTCCCCTGGTGGGTCAGCGAGAACGACAGCCCCGGATGGGCGAAGGCCACGCGCTGAAATTCGTCCACCACATGGCGCAACTCCACGGCGTCGGACTTCAGGAAATTCCGACGGGCGGGCACGTTGTAAAACAGGTTCTTCACGTGGAAGGTGGTGCCCACGGCACGCGCCTTGGGTTCTTCGCCGGTCACTTCGGAGCCGAGGCACGTCAACTTCACCCCCACTTCCGCGGCTTCCTGGCAGGTGGTGACCTCCACGTGCGAGATCGCCGCAATCGAAGCCAGCGCTTCTCCGCGGAAGCCCTTGGTGGCCAAGTTGAACAGGTCGTCCGCCGTGGACAGCTTGCTGGTGGCGTGACGAACGAAGCACAGCCGCGCATCCTCGGCCGACATCCCGGATCCGTTGTCCACAACCTGAATGGACGTCCGCCCTGCATCCAGCACGTGCACCTCGATTGAGGTGGCGCCGGCGTCCACGGCGTTCTCCATCAACTCCTTGACCACCGAGGCGGGACGCTGGATGACTTCGCCAGCGGCAATTTGGTTGGCCACGTGGTCCGGCAGGATGTGAATCGTTTGGCTCATCCGTTGGCTTTCATGAATTGCAAAAACCCTCCGTAGTCTTGGGATTCAATCCAAAGGATGGCCCGGTAGGTCAAATACACCAGCACCAACGCCACCCCAGCGGCCCGCAGGGCGGCCATGCGGCTGGCCCGAACCGAAGCGGCCCGCCTGGCCGCACGGCCTTCAGACGACTTGCCGCCTTGACGAAACCGAATCGGACGCGGGGCGTCTTGGGACGCGCCAAAAACGTCCTCTTCCACACGCCGCTTGCGCTCCTCCCATTCCGGGAGCGCTTCCGGCAGGTGACGGGACTTGAATTTGAACGATCGGGGCTCGGTCCTCACGTTCCGAAAAGGGCCTCGAAGTTTGGGCGCTTTCATCCTTTCGAAGGTACGGGGTCTCAGGCCTGGGAAAGCTCAAATTCCGTCAACACCGCATCCACATCCCGTCCACCGTAATGGTCCAGAACGCGGCGCAAGACGCGCTCCACGCTCGCGTCGGGACACGACGCGCCTGACGTGATCAACACCGTGGGCACCGCGCCCGCCGTGCCCTGCTCGGGGAACGGGTCGGCCGTGACTTGAATCGACCCGTCGTGGATGTTGAAATGGTGCACGCCGTCTTCCTTCCATTCCAGCTCGTTGCGCACGAAAAAGGTCGTCAGCGTCTCTTCGCACAACTCCACCAAATGCGACGTGTTGGAACTGTTGTATCCGCCCACAACCAGGGCCAAATCCGCCCCTCCTGCCAACAGCGCACCGCGGGTGGCGCTTTGGTTGTCGTTGGTGGCGTAGCACAAGGTGTCTCGGGTGTTCGCGAATTCGCCCCCTTGGTCGGCGTCCACGGCCACCTTGATGCGGTCCGCGATGGCCTGGGTGTCGGACGCCAGCATGGTGGTTTGGTTCACGACCCCCACGCGGCGCAGGTGCTCTTCAGGCTTGAAGCCCGGCGTCGTGCGGCCTTCAAACTTGGCCCAAAACCCCGCCACGTCGACGCGGCCCGCCTCCATCCACTGCGCCAGCCACTCGGCCTCGTCGCCGTCTTTCACGACCAAGGCGTGCCCCGTCTCCGCGGCGTGGGAAAACGTGGCACGGGTTTCCTCGTGCTGAGGCTTGCCATGGATGACCACCGTATAGTCCTTGCCTCCAAGCTGCGCCGACCGCTTCCACACCTTCTCCACGAAGGGACAAGTCGTGTTGTACTTCTGCACGTCCACCCCGAGGTCGGTGAGCTTCGCTTCCAACTCGGTGGTGGTTCCGAAGGCCGGCACGATCACCACGTCTTCCGGCGTCAAGGTCTCCAAAGGCACCAAAGACTTGCCCAAGGTGTCCTGCAGGAATTGGACGCCGCGGCTTTGCAAATCGGCATTCACCTCCGGGTTGTGGATCATTTGGCTCAACAGGTAAATCCGCTTGCCGGGATTTTCTGCAATGGCCTTGTAGCTGATCTCGATCGCGTTCTCCACCCCGAAGCAGAACCCAAAGTGGCGCGCCAACTGGATCCGCACCGACCCGAAGTCCAACACGCTTGGCGTGAAGTCTTGTTTGCGGGGATCCAGCGCTTTGCGACGTGCTTTGACCCGAGAAATGATGGGGCTCCGGTAAAAGTCGGGAATGTCGAAACTGCGCATGGCTCAAAAATACCTCTCCCCATCGCAACCATTCAGGAAGGAGTCACGTTCAATCCAACGACGACATTGAACAACTTTCCCGGATGGACCGGCGGGCTGACCGCCCGCCACGGGACCCCAAAAGGAGGCTCAGCCCTCCTTTTGTTGCGTCTGGTCGCGCCGTCTCGCCAGGCCCTCGGCGCTGTCAAACGCGCGCCCCAGCGCCGCATTCCAAAGCCCCTCGCTTCGCTTGGCCACACGCCGCACGTCCCTCACCACGTCCACTTGGCGTGATGGGGCGTTCGTCAATTCGACCAATGCCAGCCGCTGCACCAAGACCGTCTGCAGTTCAGGAGCGTAGGCGAGGAAGGGCCAATCCGCCGTATTCACATCGACGTGAATCGCTTCAGATTGGCTCAACCACTCGAGGGTCCAAGCGTCCAGCGCGGGAACCACATCAGGACAACCTTTCAACCCCACCTGCATGCGCCAAGCGATGGCTTCACGCACCCAAGCCTCGTGGACCTGTCCCTGCGCAGGCCATTCAGGGGCGCCTGAACACGTCATGCACGCCCAACACCAAGGCCAAACCCACGCCCACATCTCAGGCCTCGATCTCGCGTTCCTCAAACACAATGCCCAGCTCTGCCAGTCCGGCGAGCAGCGGCTCGTAGTACGTTTTGGACATGGGCACGTCCACGCCGGTGGTGCCGAAGGCGCCTTCAAGCATCGGCTTGACCGCCAACGCCATGGGCAAGCCCACCGTGTCGCTCATGGCGGTGAAGGTGCTGTCCTTGCCCTCCAGGGACAAGCTCGATGTTTTGGCCTTGCGCTCGCCGTGGAGGTCGTACTCGAATTTGTGCCACATCACGATCATGTCCCGGTCGTTGGCACCCAAGACCCATTTGACGGTGACCAAGGCTTCCACGATTTGGGCTGGGGTTCCTTCGAGGCCTTCTGGTCCCTGGTCGTCGTCGAACAGACCCAGCCACGCCATCTTGTCCAACGCCTCGTCCACCGCCCCTGTCGCAAGGGCCACCGCCTCGCGCACGTCCTGAACGGCATCCAGATGGGCGGGCAGGAACGTCCGCGTCCAGCCAGCCCAGGTCGTGCCTGCAGGCCACGTCAAGCGGACGTCGTCGCGAACCATGCCCAGTTGCACAAGCACGTCCCAAGCTTGACAGTAGCCCTCCCCACGGAGCGTGCCCCGCACGAGGGACTGAATGCCTTGCAGGCCGTACAATTCTTGGTAGCCGAGCGAATCTCGGTTGGGGTACCCGTCGTAGCGACGGCCTCCCACCTCCACCGGAGTCAGCGCTTGGAAGGTTTTGTGCGGCGGCACCATGCGCACCCGACCGCGGTCCAAGAACGTGGCCGCGCCGCCCTGCCCCGCAAGCACAACGTTGCGCGGGTTCCAGCTGAGCTTGTAATGCCAAGGGTTGTCGTCAGAAGCAGGCGCCACAAGTCCGCCGCAGTAGGATGCGAAAGACACCATGGTGCCGCCCGCTTCCCGAATCTCGTCGATGACTTGCATCGCGCTCATGTGGTCGATGCCAGGGTCCAACCCCATCTCGTTCAACACCAGAACCCCCTTTTCCTTCGCCCGGGCATTCAAAGCTTGCATGTCGTCGGACACGTAGCTGGGCGTCAACACATGCACCCCCGCCTCAATGGCCACACTTGCCACCTCGGGATGCATGAACGCCGGGAGCATACTGATGACCAAATCTGCCGACGCGATGCGGGCGTCGCGGTCCGTGGCGTCTGACGACGACATCTGAAAAGCACGGCCATTGGGGTGACCTTGGACTTTGGATTGCGCTGCCCCCAGGTCCAAGTCGCCGACGTGAACCTCCCACCCCTCGCCCTCGGATTGACCCAACAAATGGGCGATCAACGAGGAGCTGCTTCGCCCTGCGCCGAGGACCAAAATCACCTTCTGTGCATCCATGCCAGAAAGGTAATGCGGGCACGATGGACCTGGCCCAGCTCGCTCAGGGAATGCCTACCTTCGAGGCCAGATAAATTGACCCATGATCTTGCGCCGCCCCTCCTCTTTCGTTTTTGCCTTGGCCTTCGCCATGTTGTCCTTGACCTTGCCTAGCTGCAACGGTTCCAAAGCTTTTGTCAAACGCGCGGCCAAAATGGAAGCCGCAGGCATGATGCCCCAAGCGGCCAACCTGTACTACACCGCGGTGATGAAAAAACCCACCAACATCGACGCCATGGTGGGACTTCAGCGTTCGGGCCAGGTGGTTTTGGGCCAGCACATCGCCGAGTTCGACGAGGCTGTGGCCTACAACAACCGCGAAATCGCCCTGCGCGCTTGGGACAAGGCCGTCGCTTGGGACAAGAAATTGTCCGCGGTGGGGGCGGAGTTGGCCTTCCCTGAAGCCAAGCGCGCCACGTACGAGAGCGTGAAAAACGCCCACCTCGACGAGACCTACCGCGACGCCAATGTGCTGCTGGAGCAAGAAAACTTCGCCCAAGCGCTGTTGAAGTTTGACGAGGTGCTTCGGTTGGACCCTGCGTACCAAGACGCAGCCGCCCTGCGCAACACCGCTTACTGCGAACCTCGTTACCGCGAGGGTGTGCTTGCCCAGGAGAACGAACAACTGCGCAGCGCACACAAGGTCTTCAAGGAAATCGTGGACGCAGACGCAGGCTACCGCGACGCCGCCGACCGCCTCACGCAGGTCCTGGAAGACGGCCGGTTCACCGTGGCGCTGACCGAATTCAAAAACGGATCCAGCCGCATCAACGTGGAGGTCAAGCTCCAGTCCTTGGTGGAGGAAGCGCTGATGGGATCCAGCGACCCCTTCCTGAAAGTGGTGGACCGGGAAAGTTTGGCAATGATTTTGCAAGAGCAAAGCATGGGCTTGAACGGATTGACCTCGGGCGGCGACGTGGAAATTGGAAACCTGCTGGGCGCAAAAGCCCTTTTGAAGGCCACCATCACCACCTGCGACCAACGTCAAAGCCGGTTGAACCGCAGCAACAAAACAGGCTACGAATCCTACCGTGTGGAACGTGTGAACGACGAAGGCAAGAAATACTACGAGACCAAATACCGCACGGTGTCTTACCGCGAGTACTACCAAGACGCCTCTGTGGACGTGGCTTGCACGTTCAAGTTCATCTCCACGGTGACTGGCGAGGTGGTGTCCACCCAAACCGTGTACGGCCGGGCGTCGGACAACATCCGCTACATCGATTACGACGGCAACCGCAACACCTTCTACCTCGGAGGCAGCACAGGCGCCCGCACAGGAAGCACAGGCCGTTCCGACCGCGAGCGTTTGATGAACGCGCGCCGCGCCATCAAAAGCGGAGACGCCTTGACCGAGGAAGCCTGCTTGCAACTCGCGAGCCAGATCCAAGGCAACATTGAAAGCGAATTGCTGAAACTCATCCCCTGACCACCATCCCTGAATGACACTCCGCCACCTCCTTTGGACCCTCACTGTCGCAAGCCTCATCGCTGCGACGGGTTGCGCTGGCGGCAAGAACGTGGCGTCTTCTGCGCCCGAGTGGACATTCAACTCTCCCGTCCTGCCTGCACACTACGTGGGCATCGGCTCGGCGTCCAAGCTGATTCACCCCCTCGACGCCGACGCCGTGGCCAAGCAACAGGCCTTGGACAACATGTCCCGGGACATTCGGGTTCAGGTGCAATCCTCCTCGACCGTCTCCACGCTTCAAATCAACGGCTGGCTCTCGGAGTCGTTCTCGGCCCAATCGACAAGCACCACCCAAGAAGACCTTGAGGGCTTTGAATTGGTCGACACTTACAGTACGGAAACGGAAGTGCTGGTTTTTTACAGGTTGAGCAAGGCCAAACACGCCCAAATCCAAGCCGCCAAGCGGGCCGCCGTCATGGACTTGGCCTTGGGTCACCTCGACGCAGCCACCCAGGCACGCGCCCAAGCCAATGTGCAGCAAGCGGTCGACGCCGCCATCCGAGGACTGGATGCGGTTCGGCCTTTCATGGACAAACCCCTTGTCACCACGCGCCCCTCTGGCGAAGATGTGAACGTGCCGCAGGCGTTGATTTCGATGCTTGACGGCAGCATGACTGGCCTGTCGTTGGCCACCCCTGACAGCGCGGTCACCCTGCATGTGGCAAATCAATTCCGAACCCAACTGGACGTCGCCGTCCTGCTTGACGGACAACCTGCATCCAACGTCCGCATCAATTACCGTTACCACCGTGGCGACCTGCCAACGCGAGGCACCGCCACAAGCGACGCGCGCGGTGTGGCCGCCATCACGCTCGAGAAATTTGAGCCCGGCGTGACGGGAACCACGCTGGAGGTTCAAGTGGACCCGATGGCCTTCGTTGAAGGCCTGCCCTTGGTCCATCCCTTCCGACAGGCGGCACGGGGACTCACCAGCGCCCCCCTTCGGATTGACGTGAAGCTCGCTCCTGTCGACTTGGTGCTGCAGGTGGAGGAGCGTGCATTCGGCAAACGGCGCGACCAAGACATCTTGGGCCCCAGCGTGCGGCAAGCGCTTCAGCAAGCCGATGTGCGCCTGGTGCAGGCGGATCAGGCGCCCAACGCCATGGTGCTCACCTTGGAGGCCGATGCGCGTCCTGGCGGAGGCGGACAAGGCCTGCGGACGGTGTACGTGGACATGGTGGGGACGGTGACCGACGCCGAAGGCAACATCGTGTACACCCAAACCATGACCCGCATCAAGGGCATCCAAATGGACTTGCCGCGCGCCACAGACGCCGCGTACGAAAAAGCCACCGAGCAGCTCCAAGACGAATTCATCCCTGGGTTGG
This sequence comes from Flavobacteriales bacterium, assembly GCA_049627085.1. GTDB lineage: Bacteria > Bacteroidota > Bacteroidia > Flavobacteriales_D > Sanyastnellaceae > UBA11663. The sequence continues at coordinate 20,128 of JBMZWX010000019.1, forward strand.
TTCGACTTTGGCACGGTTTCTGACCTTCCTTCCCACGAAAGCGAATTACTTTACCCCAAACTTCAACGCATGACCCTTCGCCACATTCTCCCCCTGACCTTGGCTGCAGGCACCCTGTTGCTCGCCAGCTGCAACGGAAGCAAGACCATGACCCCCAAGCAAGCGGGGGAGGTTGAAATCCTGGAATACTGTTCCAGCGAAGACTACCGCAGTGACAAGAACTTCTTCCGCGCCACCGCCACAGGCGAAAGCATGAGCCGTGAGGCCGCCAAGAAGATTGCACGCTCCAACGCCGAAGCGATGCTCGCACGGTCCATCAAGTCCACCATCGAAATCGTCACCGACAACTACGTGAGCAGTTCCAAGTACAACAACGCGGAAGAGGTCACCGAGACGTTCAACGACCTCGCACGCACCGTGGTGGACCAACAGCTCTCTGGCGCCATCACCGCGTGCAGCCGATTGACCCAAAAGCCCGACGGCAACTACGTGAGCTACTTGGCGATCGAGTTGAGTGGGGCGGATTTGGTGTCCAAGTACAACGAGCGCCTCTCGGAAGACGAGCGCATCCGCGCCGAGTACAACTACGAGCGCTTCAAAGAGACCTTTGAAGCCGAAATGGCCAAGCAGCGCTGAGCTGAGTCAAGCCACGTTCTGAGCAGCGCACGCCCTTCGGGGGTCAGCACAGACTCAGGATGAAACTGAACGCCCGCAATGGGCAGGGAACGGTGGACACGCACCATCGGCCATCCCTGCGCGTTGCGGGCGACTGTGTTGTACACGTCGCTTCCGGTGGATTCGTCCACCACCCAACTGTGGTAATGCCCGACTTCCATGGACGCGGGCATGTCCTTCCACAAGCCCTCCCAGCGCGGCAGTTCGTGATCCCAGTCCATCGAGGTCACCCGGCCGTGCAGTGGCTCGTTCATGTTGGTCAACGCCCCGCCGTCCAAGACATGGATGGCCTGCATGCCCAGACAAACCCCGAGCACAGGCACCCCGCGGTCCACCGCCTCCTTCAACACGTCCAGCAGCTGGGGATGTTCTTCTGGCAATCCCGGGCCAGGCGAAAGCACAAGGGCGTCGGTTTGGGCCCAATCCGAAGGCTGCCACTGCCCTTCTTCCACGACACGAACATGGGCCCCACAACGCTCCAAGTCGTGGACCAAATTCCACGTGAAGGAGTCGAGGCAGTCGAAGAGGGTGATGCGCATGGGTTAGCTTTGGGCTTGAACAAAAGTACCATGAGCCAACGCATCCACACCGACGAAGGCGCCCAACCCGTGGCCGCCTACAGCCAAGCCACCCAGGCAGGCCCCTTGGTGTTCGTGAGCGGCCAAATCCCCTTGGTGCCCGACACCGGAGAATTGCTGGACGACGACATGCAACGCGCGACGCGCCAATGCATCGCCAACGCCGAGGCCGTCCTCCGCAAGGCAGGATTGACGCTGAACCACGTGGTCAAAGCCTCCGTCTTCCTGACCACCATGGACGACTACGCCGACATGGACGCCGCCTACCGCGACGCAATGCCCGCCCCGTACCCAGCCCGTGAAGCTGTGGCTGTCCAAGCCCTGCCCAAGGGCGCCCGCGTCGAAATCTCCATGATCGCCGCCAACTCCTGAATCCCCACACCATGTTCTTCAAGAAGTTTCTGCACTACCTCAACCCCCTCAACCTCTTCAAGAAAAGCGAAGGAGATGGGTTGAACCTTCGGATGATGCACGGCATCAACAAAATCAGCTTCTTCGCGTTCTTGGTGTGCCTGACGGTGATGCTGTACCGCTGGTTCTTGCGAAGCTGAGCTCCGTCAGAAGAGGAATTGGCCGTTCTGGCCCCTGGCCTCCAGCTTGAGGTCACGCAGCAACGCCGACTTCACGTTGAGCCGCAGGGAGAAACTCTTGCGCACCCCGAACGGAATCCAGTTGAAACTGAATTCCCAACAATGCAAGTCCACGTAGAAGTTCAAGTTGGTGGGCGTGAATTCCCGCCTGGCCAAATCGTACCCGGACTGCACATCCACACGGTGCTTGCCCATGACCTGGATGCCCCCTCGCGCAGTCACGGCATGGGTCACGACACTGGAGTCGCGCATCGCCAAGGCATTCCATTGACGAGAAACGTTCACGTTGTAATCCAACCTCATGTTCCATGGGGCCGGCGCCCCTTCTTGAGACTTGAGTGAAGTGCCCACAGCACCCGTCAACCGCTTCAACCTGACCAGGCCCAACCCCTGCGACGCCAGGTAGGTGTCGATCGCTTGCCCGGAGACGCTGTCCCGGGCATACGGCGAGTGGGTCGCGTTGAGATTCAAGTTGACCCGATTGAACAAACTTGTGAATACACGGGTCTGAATATCAGACATCTGCATTGAGTCAGCTACAAAATTAAATGAACCTGTGGTGCTGAGGTTGTCCACCAACTTCACCTTGCGAAGCTCCCCTGTTTCACGGTCGGCCACCTTGGCCTCCAGGTTTTGAGAAAGCCCAAAATTCAACGCCCCCGCCTCGCGTGCATCCGTGGGGACAAACCGACCCAGCGCGTAGGGGTTCCACCCAAAGTCCTCGCCCTGGGACGTTGTGATGGTCCGATCTCGCACGCGTTCTGGGTTGTAACTCAAGCCCACCGTGGGCGACAGGACGTGCCGCACCGCATGGAGCCTGCCCGACCGACGGGCGTTGAAGGTGCCGTAAATCCTCGTGCTCGCGGACACGCCAAACCGCCAATCGTTGGCCGACGAAAAGCCCGTGAGCGTGTCCGACACCAACCCCACGCTGTCCGGCCCCAACACCGCTTCCCGATAGTCCAGCACCTCAAAGGAATCGTATTGGTTGTAGCTGAAACTCGGCGCAATAGAGACAAAACCCAAACTTGAACTAGAGGACACCTTTACCTTGTGCTTCAATCCATTGCGTATTTTCATTGACGCAAAATCCAAGGCGCCAAAGACGCTGTCCGGCGCCTCGATGGAATTCTCCATTTGGCTGCTGTACGTCACCGCCACGTTGTCCAACAACGACACCCGGCCGGCATCCAACCCGACCAACTTGGCCAAAGTGGTGCGCTGCATGTTCACGGACAACGAAGGCACCGTCAATTGCACGTTGCCTGTGTTGGAGTTTTGGCTGTGCCTCGCGCTGACCGTCGCCGAGAACGGACTGCGCGGCACCTTCAAATTCCATTGCACACTTGATTGAAACGTGTTGCTCAGGTACTCTTCTTGGCTGCTGTTCAGGTTCTGCTGGAAATTGCCCGAAGAGCCAAAATTGACCGACGCAGAAAACCGGCTGTTGGGTCGGGCCCTCGGATCTTGGTTGTGGGTCCAACGCACGAAGAAGTTGTTGGCGAGGGCAAATCCTGGCGTGCCTGCGAAGCCTTGGCGCTGACGCTGAAAGCTCACGTTGAATCCACCCTTGTTGCGGTACCTGTGGTTGTAGTTGGAGCCCACGCGAACCGCCCAGCTCCCGCCCGTGTAGATGTCTGCCAGCAACTTGGCGTCCCAATGCTCTCCAATGGGCACGTAGTACCCAAGGTCCTTCAAAAAGAACCCCAGGTTGCCCCCGTCTCCGTAACTCGGCAAAAGCACCCCTTGGCTCTTTTTTTCTTGCTGAAGCGGAAACCACCCAAACGGCAAAGCCAAAGGCGTTGGGATCTTGCGGAACTTCAGGTAGAGCGGGCCGCTGACCACCTTGTCGTTGGGCACCATGATGGCCTTGGACAGGTGGAAATGGAAGTGAGGATCCTCGGCGTCGCAGGTGGTGAATTTTCCGCTGCGCACATGAACCGTTTCGTTGGGCTGCCGTTTGGCCTTTTCCGCATGAAACACCGTGCCCTGCTCTTGGGTGATGGCGTGCTTGCTCAGGCCTTTGCCCGTGCTGAAGTTGTAGCACAATTGATCCTGGCTGAACGACTGCCCGTTGTCTTCGAACACAGGCCGACCGACCCAGGCCCCAAGGCTGTCGCGCGTCCCGTAGGCACACACCTCGTCGTCGTCCAACCTCAGCACGATGCGGTGGGCGGTCAGGGTCATGGAGCCGCTCTTCACCCAGGCGTTTCCTGTGAGGTACCCCACCGTGCTGTCCACCCGGAAATAGATGTCGTCGGCGCGGTAATCGACCGGATCGTCCTGACCCAATGCCAGTGGACTTATCAACACACAAAAAAGAACAATCCAGACGCGCTGCATCGCGCGTCTGCAGGGCCTTGAGGTATGTTTGAGTACTGGCATGAAGCAGCGTCCAAAAGTAGCCAAACAACGCGTGATTGCAGGGTGCATTGCCTTGGTGACCCTGTGCGCGGCGTTTGCACCGGCCCCTCCCACCCTCACGGTGGTTCTGGACGCTGGACACGGCGGCAGAGACCCGGGCAACCTCGGCACAGGACGCTACAGCACCACGGAAAAGGACATCACCCTCGACGTCACGCTCCGCATCGGACAGTACATCGAAGAGAACTTGCCCGAGGTCGAAGTGATCTACACCCGCAAGGACGACAGCTTTCCTGGGCTGCGCGACCGCGTGCGCATTGCCAACGACGCCCAAGCCGACCTCTTCATCTCCATCCATTGCGACGCGTTTGACAACGCTGGGGCCCGAGGGGCTGGCACGTACGTGATGGGCATGCACAAGTCGGAAGAAAGCCTTCGGGTGGCCATGCGCGAGAACGCCTCCATGTTCAGCGAGGAAGGCTACGAGCGGAACTACGACGGGTTTGACCCCAACGACCCCGACACGTACATCGCCCTTTCGCTGCGCCAGAACGTCAACCTCGACGCCAGCCTCACTTTGGGCGCCGCCATCCAATCCCAATTTCGGGAGCGGGTCGGCCGAAAAGACCGCGGCGTGAAGCAAGCGGGATTCTACGTCATCTCCTACACCACCATGCCAAGTGCCTTGGTGGAACTCGGTTTCCTGACCAACCCAGACGAGGAAGACTTCCTTCGCTCAGAAAGCGGCAAAGCCTACATGGCCTCAGCCGTCTACAGAGCTTTCCGAGACACCTACCTCGCCGCCCGGATGGAAGACACCCCAGCTCCGGCTCCTCCTCAAGGGGACGCGAAGACCGAGGAGACCGAGGAAACTCCGAAGCCCATCGAGCCCACGCAAAACGTGTGGTTTGGTGTTCAGATTTGCACCGTCGGCGAGCCCCTCAAGCCGGATTCTCCAGAATTGCGTGGCCGCACAGACGCCAAGGCGTACATTCGTCATGGCATGCACAAGTACATCCTGGGCCACCACCCCACCCCGGAAGCCGCCCACGAGGCAAAGGTCGCCTTGCGCGCCAATGGCTTTGAAGGGGCCTTCGTGGTGGCGTTCGATGGAGAAGACCAAATCCCCATGTCGCAAGCCCGCGGCATGACCAATCCCCAAACGCCTTGAACACCTTGCGTTCAGAATTCAAAGTGGGGGTGCTCGCCGTGGCGGGCATTGTCCTTCTCGTTCTCGGGGTGAACTACCTCAAGGGGTTCAACCCGTTGTCGCGGTCCAAGAGCTTCTTCGCAGTCTACGACAACGTGTCGGGCTTGGCCACAGGAAACCCTGTGCTCATCAATGGATTTCAAGTCGGACAAATTCGACGCATCGAATTCTTGCCTGACGGAAGCGGCCACCTCCTCGTGGAGTTTTCTGTCAGCCATCCGGACCTCACGTTCGCCAAAAACTCGGTGGCCATGATCCACAGCTCGGACCTCTTTGGCACCAAGGCCATCCGCATCGAGCAAGGCGACTCGGAGGAATTGGCCATGCCCGGAGACACCCTCATCGACAACATCGAGGACGACATCGCCGCGCAAGTCCAAAAGCAGATTGAGCCGCTTCAGCGCAAGACGACCGACTTGATCAAAGGCGTGGAGAAGATCATCGAGAACATCGAAAGCATCTTCAACAGCGAGGCGACCGACAAGCTGCCCGCGGCGCTGGAAAGCATGGAGCGCACTGTGAACTCCTTGGAGCGGACCGCCGCCAACTTGGACAGCACTGTGGCCGAGAACCGCACCAACTTCAGGCTGGTCATGTCCAACGTGCAAAGCCTCACCGGGACGTTGCGCGCGAGCAGCGGGGACCTCACCAACGCCATCGAAAACTTCTCGGACGTCAGCGACTCGTTGGCCAACATCGAATTCGCAGCCACCATGGCTCGTGCCAACGAGGCCCTCACCCACGTCAGCCAAATCACCAAGGACCTCACCCAAGGCGAAGGTTCGCTGGGCAAACTGCTCAAGAGCGACAGCCTTCACGACGGGCTGGTGGCCACCAACTTGGAGTTGCAGTTGCTGCTGGACGATCTTCAGCTGAACCCTTGGAAGTACGTCCAGGTCAGCGTGTTTGGCGGCAAACGGTCCAAGTCTGAACTCAGCAAAAAAGACCTTCAGCGCTTGAAAGGCCTGATCCAGGAAGAACTTGAAGCCGCAGAGGGCGGTTCTTCTCCAAACCTGTGACACCATGATTGCCCAACTCCTCTTTGCGTTGTGTGTGGCCGCAGGCGTGGGCCTGTTCGCCAAGCGCATCGGATTCATTCGACGCAACATCCTGCAAGGCCAGGACGTGGACCGCTCGGACCGGGCCGCGGACCGTTGGAAGGTGATGGCCCGCGTGGCCCTGGGCCAAGGCAAGATGGTGGCCCGTCCTGTGGCCGGCGTCATGCACATCCTGATTTACGTGGGCTTTGTGGTCATCAACATCGAATTGCTCGAGATTGTGATCGACGGCCTGTTTGGCACCCACCGCATCTTCGCCTTCCTGGGCCCGCTGTACGACGTCCTCATCGGGACGTTTGAGGTGCTGGCGGCCCTGGTGGTGCTGGCCTGCGTGGTCTTCTTTGTGCGACGCAACGGCATGGCGATTGCCCGGTTCCGAAGCCCTGAAATGGGAGGCTGGCCTTCGCTGGACGCCAATTTGATTTTGGTCGCCGAGGTGCTGTTGATGTTCGCTTTCCTCAGCATGAATGCGGCAGACCACATTGCCCAAACCCGCGGCTTGGACCACTACATCGTCGCAGGGTCGTTTCCTGTCAGCCAATGGCTCGTGCCTCTCTACGAGGGTTTGACCGACGCAGGGGTCGTGGCCGTGGAGCGCGGCATGTGGTGGTTCCACATCCTAGGCATCCTGTGCTTCTTGGTGTACGTGACCTATTCCAAGCACTTCCACATTTTGCTGGCCTTCCCCAACACGTACTACAGCGACTTGACGGCTCAAGGCGCGATGGACAACATGGCCGCCGTGAAGAAGGAAGTGGACCTCATGATGGACCCCAATGCCGACCCCTTCGCGGCGCCGGCGCCCGACCCAGATGCTGCACCAGTCAAGTTTGGGGCGAAGGACGCCCCTGATTTGAGCTGGAAACAGTTGATGGAAGCGTACACCTGCACCGAGTGCGGACGCTGCACCAGCGAATGCCCCGCCAACCAGACCGGCAAACTGCTCTCCCCACGGAAAATCATGATGGACACGCGCGACCGCATCGAAGAGATCGGCAAGCAGCGCGACGCCAACGGCGGGACGTGGGAAGGCGACGGCAAGACCTTGCTGGGCGACTTCATCACCGAGGAAGAACTTTGGGCATGCACCTCGTGCCAAGCGTGCGTGCAAGCCTGTCCCGTGAACATCTCCCCGATGGGCATCGTGCTCGACATGCGTCGCAGCCTGATCATGGAGGACAGCAAGTCCCCTGAATCGATTACGAGCATGTTCAACAACATTGAAAACAACGGCGCGCCGTGGGCCTTCCCCGCTGCGAACCGTGGAGATTGGACGAAAGAAGCCTGACCATGAGCACCTTTTCAGTTCCCACGTTGGCGGACATGACCGCCCAAGGCCAAACCCCAGAAGTGCTTTTTTGGGTGGGATGCGCCGGAAGTTTTGACGACCGGGCGAAGCGCATCACCAAAGCCATTGCACGCATCCTCCACCACTGCGAGGTCTCCTTCGCGGTGCTCGGCGCCGAAGAAAGCTGCACGGGAGACCCTGCCAAGCGGGCGGGGAACGAGTTTTTGTTCCAAATGCAAGCCGCACAAAACATCGCGGTCCTGAACGGCTACGAAGTGAAGCGCATCGTCACCGGATGCCCCCACTGTTTCAACGTGCTCAAGAACGAGTACCCAGAACTCGGCGGGAACTACGAGGTGATGCACCACACGCAGTTCATCCGCGACTTGATTGACCAAGGCCGACTGAAGGTTGCCGACGGCAACCCCTTCAAAGGACGTCGCATCACGTTCCACGACCCCTGCTACCTCGGAAGGGGCAACGGCGAGTACGCCGCGCCGCGTGAGGTGTTGGGCACCTTGGACGCCGAACTCGTGGAGATGCGTCGCTGCAAGCAGAACGGCTTGTGTTGCGGAGCTGGCGGCGCCCAAATGTTCAAGGAAGCCGAGAAAGGCAACCGCGAAGTGAACCACGAACGCACAGACGACGTCCTGGACGCCAAGCCCCAAGTGGTGGCGACCGGATGCCCATTCTGCAACACCATGATGACCGACGGCGTGAAAAACGCCGAACGCGAGAGCTCGATCGACGTGAAAGACATCGCGGAACTCATCGCCGAGGCGGCCGATTTGGTCCCCTCTTCCACCTCCCAAGACACACCTTAATTTCATTTCATGCTTCTTGAAGGAAAAGTCGCCATCGTGACAGGCGCTTCCCGCGGCATTGGCAAGGCCATTGCCCAACAGTTCATCGCCCAAGGCGCCAAAGTGGCGTTCACCTACCGGAGCTCGGCCGAGGCGGCCAAGGCCCTCGAAGACGAGCTCAGCGCAGGAGGTGGCACCGTGCAGGGCTTCCAATCGGACGCCGCGAGCATGACCGACGCAGAACGCTTGGTGAAGGAGGTCGTGGAGGCCTTCGGCACTGTGGACATTGTCATCAACAACGCGGGCATCACCGACGACACCCTGCTCATGCGCATGACCGAAGAGCAGTGGGACCGCG
>JBMZWX010000020.1:0-28072 GCA_049627085.1 Flavobacteriales bacterium
CCCACGTGTTCGCCGTCGGGGTAGTAACGCAAGTTGACACGCTTCGCCTCAGCGCGAGCGCGCAGCGCCTTCATGGCGTCTTGGCCCCCTGCCACGTGCACCTTGAGGGTGTCGAAGTAGCACGTGTTCACCACAGAAAGCGACTCATTGGCCCCCAACGAGATGGCCAAGGTGCGGGCGTACGCGTGGATGCGTTCTGAAATGGCGCGGAGCCCCTGAGGGCCGTGGTAGACGGCGTACATCGAGGCCATCACCGCGAGCAGACTTTGGGCTGTGCAAATGTTGGACGTCGCCTTGTCCCGGCGAATGTGCTGCTCCCGGGTCTGAAGCGCCATGCGCAAGGCCTGCTTGCCGAGGCGATCGATTGAGACCCCGATGATGCGCCCAGGAAAGTGGCGTTTGAACGACTCTTTGGCGGCGAAGAAGGCCGCGTGAGGGCCGCCGTAGCCCATGGGCACGCCGAAGCGCTGGGTGCTTCCGACGACGACGTCGGCGCCCATTTGGCCAGGGCTCTTCATGACCAACAAGGCCATCAAATCCGTGGCGAACACGCTCCGGACGTCCAAAGCGGCAAGGCCGGCCATCAAGTCGGTCAAGTCGTGTGCCTCCCCATTGGCGTCGGGGTACTGCACCAAGCATCCAAACACACCACCCTGTTCTGCCTCTTCCTGCATGTCATCCCGGGCCATGAGCTCGAGGTTGATGTCCAGGTGCGCTGCGCGGGTGCGCAGCACACTGAGGGTTTGGGGGAACACCGCGTCGTCCACCAAGAACCGAGTGCGTCCTTCCTTCACCTGGGGACGGGGACGTGCGGCGAACAACATGGCCATGGCCTCTGCGGCCGACGTGCCCTCGTCCAACAAAGACGCGTTGGCCACTTCCATGCCGGTCAAATCCATGACCATGGTTTGGAAATTCAGCAAAGCCTCCAGACGGCCTTGGGCAATTTCCGCCTGGTACGGGGTGTACGCCGTGTACCATCCTGGGTTCTCGAGCACGTTGCGGCGAATCACGCTGGGCACCTCGGTGGGGTAGTACCCCATGCCGATGTAGTTGCGGAACAACGTGTTCTGCGACGCCAAGCCGTCGATGTGTTCGAGGTATTCACTCTCCGTCAACGCCGTGGTGACGTCCAATCGCTCGCGCAAGCGAATGCCTCCGGGCACCACGCGTTCGATGAGTTCGTTGAGGGAAAGCGCTCCGAGGGTGCGGAGCATGCTGTTTTGGTCTTCGAGGCGAGGACCCACATGGCGAGACACAAAGCTTCCAATCTTCATGGAACCAGGGTTTTTAGCGAGAAATTCCTTGAGAGGAAGCGCAAAAATACGCTTGGGGTTCTCCCGGTGGTGTCCAAACCGTCAACATCCCGTCCACCAACGGTCCAACGGCGGCCGTGGGCGACCGAATTTTGCCCCATGCTTTGGCGACTTCTGTCATTCACGCACCTCTGGATTGCCCTCGGCGCCTTCGTGACCACCATGTTCAGTTGGATGTGGTGGGCCGAAGGGGCGGCCATGGAGCGCGGCGGGGTGGAAGTCGCCTTTTGGGTGGCCACAGCCACAGGGCTCGGGTACACCGTCCAGCGCGCCATCAAGCACACCCGCCACCCCCACAACATGCCCGAGGGTCGGCGGCGGTTTTGGGACGTCGCCAAATGGCCCATGGTTGCGGCCTGGGGCCTCGCATGGTCGGGGTGCACGTGGGTGCACTGGGGCGATTTGGGCTTGGAGGATCCTGGGCGCGTGGCGCTGCTTGGCGTGGTGGCCGCGGCTTCGCTGGCCTACGCCGTGGTGCCTGGCTTGGGCGGCGGACTTCGGAAGGTCGTGTGGGTGAAGACCCCCTTGATCGCCGCCGTGTGGGCAACCGCCACCACACACCATCCGGAGCTGGGATGGGACGGCGTCCTGTGGATCCAGCGGTTTGTGTTCATCGCAGGGTTGACCCTGCCCTTCGACATCCGAGACCTCGACGTGGACCGGCACCACATGGAGACGTTGCCTCAAGTCACCTCCCCGAAGCAAGTGCTTGTTTGGGCCCGTCGACTGTTGGCCGGCGCAGGGCTTCTGAGCCTGGCCGTGTGGGGGTGGCGACTCGGCCAACATGGCATCCGTCCCATTGACGCCGCACCGTTGTTGCTCGCCTTGCAAAGCGCGTGGGCCATGTGGTTGCTTCGGCCCAAAGTGGCCCTGAAGGCCTTGGCGAGCCCCGACGAATGGCCGCGCGAGCGCAAGACCGGGTGGGAGCTCGACGGGGTGCTTGTGATGCCCTACGTCGTGGCCCTGACGTTGTACGTCGTGCTCTTGATGCTGGCGCCCGCGATGTGAGGCTGAACCCGAGGCGTTCGGGATTTGTCATACATTCACAGTCAACCAACAAGCTATGATTTTGACCCGATTCTCCTCTGCAATCCACGTGTTGGGATTCTTCGCGACGCTCGTCTTGGCAGGGCTTCCCAACGCCCATGCACAATGGCTTGAGTGGGACCTCCAAACCGACAGCCGTCTGGTGCTTTCTTCGGTGGCCCAATCGGACGACGAGGAGAAGGACATTTGGCCTGCAGACCTGAACAAAGACGGATGGACCGACGTGATTGTCGTCCGGAAAGAACCCTTCTCTGCAGCGACCGAGCCCGCCAAATCCGACCTGTTGCTCATGAACCAAGAGGGCACGTTGGTGGACATGACCGCGGAGCTGGCCCCTGAATTCTTGACCAACGTGAGCTTCGCCAGGGACGTCTACACCGTGGACGTCGACGGCGACACCTGGGACGACGTGGTCATCATCAACACGTTCAACCAACAGCCCATGCTGTACATGAACCTCGGCCTCGGCGAAGACGGGACATGGCTGGGTCTGGCGGACGAATCGGCAGAGCGGTTCCCTGAATTGACCAGCGACCAGCCGTTGATGTGCGCGGTGTGGGCCGGAGACCTGACGGGCAACGGCGCCCAGGATTTGTACTTCGTGAATTACCGGGTCAACAGCGGGGGAGGCACGGCCAAGGACTTCCTGCTCATCAACGACGGCACTGGACACTTCACGGACGAAGGCGAAGCTCGGGTGGGCGAATTGTTGCACAGCGCGTTCGGCACAGCAGGCCAAATCCACGACATGGACGGGGACGGCGACCTGGACATCGTCAAAAACACCACCTTGTACAACGTGGCGCCGTGGAACAGCCGCGGGGTCTTGGTCCTGTTCAACGACGGGGAAGGGCACTTCAGCAACTGGCAAAACCTGGTGCCCAACGCCTCCCCATACATGTTTGAAGTGGCCGATTTCAATGGCGACGGCCTGTTGGACCTATACGTGGTCGACGACGGAAGCGACAAATTGCTCACCGCCACCGAGCACGTCGCCGACACCCAGCTTGGGTTCACCACCGTCAACCTGGGCTTCCCCTCTTCCAATGGGTTTGGGGGGAATGTGCACGCCGCCGATTTGGACTTGGACGGCGACCTGGATGTGGTGGTTTCTGACGTGGACGTCGACATCCCCCCGTGCAACAGCGGTCGGCGGATGGCGATTTACGAGAACGTGGACGGAACGTTGTCCGACCCGTATGGCACGACGACGTTCGACTGGGTCACGAACAGCTACGACGTGGCCTTGCTTGACATCAACAACGACGGGCTCGTGGACATCTTCAGCGGGAAATGCGCGGGATACGAGGTGATCATGTCCGACAACTGCGCGCTGGCATCCAGTTCGGCGGACTACGATTTGGACGGCGTGCCCGACGCCTGCGACGTGTGTCCCAACAACCCCGACCCCAACTGCGAGGTGCAAGGTTCATACCCCACCGTAAGCACGGACCACAGCATGGCGCGGCAATGGAACGACATGTTGCTGGAAAGCATCCGCGCCGACTTTGCCCGGCCGACGGTGCACGCCAGAAACCTGTGGCACAGCTCCATGTTGATGTGGGACGTGTGGGCGGTGATGGACAGCGCCGCGTGCCCGGCATTCTTGGGTCAGGACTTGGGCGGGTTTGTGGCCGCGTTCGACGAATTCACCCCGGCGACGGATGTGGAAACGGCACGGGATGAAGCCATCGCCTACGGGATGTACCGGCTCTTGAGCCACCGCTTCGCCAACGCCCCAGGCGTGGACGACCTCCTGGTTGGCTACGACATCCACATGGGCATCTTGGGCTACGACCCGGGCTTCACAAGCACGGACTACTCGAGCGGCGACGGGCGTGCGCTCGGCAACCACCTTGCAGCGCAGCTGATTGCGTTTGGCCTTCAGGATGGCGCCAACGAAGCGAACGGGTACGCCAACACCGTGTACGAGCCTGTGAACCCCTCCCTGATTGTCGATTTGGATGGCAACGAAACCGTGGAAGACTTGAACCGGTGGCAGCCCCTCACGCTGGACTTGTTCATCGACCAAAGCGGCAACGTGATCCCCGGAGAAACCCCGCCATTCCTGTCGCCAGAATGGGGCCAAGTGACGTCGTGGGCGCTCGGCGACGAAGGCCTCAACACCTACACCCGCGACGGCTTCGACTACCTGGTCTACCACGACCCTGGACAGCCTGCCTTGCACGCCATGGACGGCTCGGGGACCTCGGAGATCTATCAAACTGGGCACAGCATGGTCGCGCTTTGGTCGGGCATGTTGGACCCCACTGACGGGGTGATGTGGGACATCAGCCCTGCGTCAATAGGCAACCGCACGTCCTACCCCACCACCCTTGAGACGTACGGCACGCTGTACGACGCCACCAACGGCGGATCGCCCAGCCCGGGCCACGAAGTCAATCCGGCCACAGGCGTCCCTTATGCGCCCAACATGGTGCCCCGCGGGGACTATGCACGTGTGCTCGCCGAATTTTGGGCGGACGGGCCAGATTCGGAGACCCCCCCGGGCCACTGGTTCACCATCCTGAACTACGTGAGCGACCACCCTGAACTGGTGAAGCAGTTCCAAGGCGAGGGGCCCGTGCTGGACGACCTTGAATGGGACGTCAAAGCCTACCTCGCCCTGGGATCCGCCATGCACGATTGCGCCATCTCGGCGTGGGGCGTCAAAGGCTGGTACGATTCATCTCGCCCCATCACCGCCATCCGAGGCATGGCCGAACTTGGACAAAGTTCCGATCCCGCCTTGCCGAGCTACCACCCCGGAGGGTTGCCGCTGGTGCCAGGCGCCATTGAATTGGTGGAACCCGGAGACCCCTTGGCTGGTGTGGGAGGCCAACATGTGGGTGAAGTCAAGCTTTGGGCTTGGAAGGGAAGCGACGCCATCAACAACGTGGACACCGAATTTGCTGGGGTGGGTTGGATCCTGGCCAAAGCATGGGAGCCCTACCAACGTCCTTCCTTCGTCAGCCCGAACTTCGCAGGCTACGTGAGCGGGCACAGCACCTTCTCGCGCGCCGCCGCTGAGGTCCTGACCGCCTTCACCGGCGACGCCTATTTCCCGGGTGGCATGGGGACGTTCAACGCGCCGGCGGGCGAATTCTTGGTCTTCGAAGACGGCCCCAGCGTCGACGTCGAATTGCAATGGGCCACCTACCGAGACGCCTCCGACGAATGCAGCTTGTCTCGCATTTACGGCGGGATTCACCCCACGTTTGACGACGTGCCGGGCCGCCTGATGGGCATCGACATCGGATTGGACGCCTTCCAGCGGGCCGCTTCGTTTTACGGCGGCGACGCGACCGAAGGGCCATGCACATCCACCCCAGAACCTGAGACCTGCCCCGGGGACCTCGACAACGACGGCTTCGTGACCATCGCCGACGTGCTCATCTTGTTGGGCGACTTCGGCTGCACCAGTGCGTGCGTGGGCGACGTGGACGGCGACGGCGTGGTGACTGTGGCGGACCTCCTTGGCGGCATCTTGGCGTCCTTCGGCGAAGCCTGCCTTTGATGGTACTTTTGGAAGCCATGCAAGAGCTTCCAACCCGCGACGAGGCGCGACGTCTCGACCAAGCCGATCCGCTGAGCACGTTTCGGACTCGGTTTCACATCCCCCAACACGACGGGGAGGACGCCATGTATTTCACCGGGAACAGCTTGGGCCTGCAGCCCAAACGCGCCGCCGAGGCGCTTCAAGTCGAGCTGGAGGATTGGGCCACGCACGGCGTGGAAGGGCACTTTCAGGGGCGCAATCCCTGGGTCAGTTACCACGAGCGATTCACTTCAGGGCTGTGCCATCTGACAGGCGCCAAGCCGCACGAAGTCGTGGCCATGAACGGCCTGACGGTCAACCTCCACCTCCTGCTCGTCAGCTTCTACCGTCCCTCCGGACGCCGAACGAAGTTGATGTGCGAAGCCAAGGCCTTTCCCAGCGACCGCTACGCCTTGTGCAGCCAAATCCGCATGCACGGCGGCAATCCCGAGGAAGACCTCATCGAGGTGGCGCCAAGGGAAGGTGAGCACCTGATCCGCGAAGAAGATTGGCTGACCGCGATCGACCAAGCGGGCGACGAACTTGCCACGGTGATGGTGGGTGGGGTGAACTACTACACCGGGCAATGGCACAACCTCAAGGCCATCACCCACGCCGCGCATGCGGTGGGCGCAACCTGCGGGTTTGACTTGGCCCACGCCATGGGCAACGTGCCGCTCCAACTGCACGACTGGAACGTCGATTTCGCATGCTGGTGCTCGTACAAGTACGTCAACTCTGGCCCTGGCGCCGTGTCTGGCGTGTTTGTGCATGAACGTCACGTTCGGGACAAGGAGGGCCAAGGCACCCTGATGCCTCGGTTGGAGGGATGGTGGGGCCACGATGCGGGAAGCCGCTTCAACATGGACCCCGAATTCATCCCCATGCCGACGGCCGAAGCATGGCAGCTCAGCAACGCGCCGGTGTTGAACATGGCCGTGCACAAAGTCGCCCTGGACCTGTTTGAAGAAGCCGGCATGAATGCCCTCCGGGAGCGTTCCTTGCGCCTGACTGCCTACCTCGAACAGGTCGTCCAATGCGTTGCGCAACGCACCGGCACCCACCTTGAAATCTTGACGCCGAGCGACCCGGCACAACGCGGATGCCAATTGAGCATCGTGGCCCACGGGCAAGGGCGGTCCTTGTTTGACCACCTCATGGCCCGCGGCGTGGTTGTGGACTGGCGAGAGCCAGCGGTCATTCGCATGGCGCCTGTGCCGTTGTACAACAGCTTCGAGGACATCGCCCGCTTCGGCAAGGTGCTTGAGGAAGGCATCCTGGCGGTCGGACAAGCCTGAGGAAAGGGTTTTCTTTCGTCCTTTGCACCATGGCAAGATCACGCTACGCCGTGTTTGGCGCGGGCCGTTACGGCACCCAAATTGCATTGTCCCTGGCCCAACGGGGAGCTGAAGTCTTCACATTTGACGCGGACCCTGGCCGTGCCGAATTGCTGAAAGAAGACGTGGCGCTCGCGGTCACGTTGGACGCCACGGACAAGAAAGCGCTCATGGCCCAGCACGTGGAAGACCTCGACGCCGCGGTGGTGGCCATCGGCGAAAATTTTGAAGCCACGGTGCTGACGACCCTCAACCTCTTGGACCTCGGATTGCCTCGCGTCATTGTGCGGGCCAACGACGCCAACCAGGAGCGCATCCTGCAAAGCCTTGGGGTCACCGACATTCTGCGGCCGGAAAGCGAGGTGGCGGAAGTGGTCAGCGAGCGACTCATCAACCCCAACATTCGCGGCTTCTTGTCGCTGCCGGACGATTACGAGATCGCGGAAATCAAAGCCCCCGAGGCGTGTCACGGCCGTCGCTTGGCGGACATGGATCTGGCGAACCGCTACGAATTGCGGTTGATCACCATCCGACGCGAATTCAAGGAAACGGGCGACGACGGGGCTCCCTGCGTTCGGGAACACATTTTGGGCGTGCCCAAACCCGACACGACGATTGAGGCCACGGACACCCTTGTGGTGTTTGGCTCCCTCGGGGCGGTTCAGCGGTTCCTGGACATCAACGGATAAGGACGCCACGCGCACAGGCCGCTGAATCCAGCCGCCACACGGTCTCCAACTCCCAGTTGGCCCGCAGCGCCACAGGCTCAAGGTGCACCACCGGTTCGGGCGCCTTCCATCGGGCCAAGCTCACTTGCTCCCACACGCCATTGGCGTTGGGGTCAGCCCACCAAGTGGCGTTCAAAGACTTGGGTTTCAGACCTGACCACGTGAGGGTGGTGTCCTTCTGAATGCGGACCAAATCGAACTGGTCTGGGCCCAACGCCACTTCAAGCCATCCTGAACAAACCACGTCTTCCAATGTCAAACGCCACGTGGACAAGGCGTCTTGAGGCAGGGTGCTCCACACCAAGTCCACCGTGTCCTGGGGCCACATGGTTTGGGCATCTGCCCGAAACAAAGCCCCTGGCCTGAACGAGACCTGAACAGACTTGCCCGACCGCTGCACTTGGGGGCTGTTCAGCGTCAACTGAGACCATGTGAGCTCCCATTCCGCCTCCACTTCCACGCTGTCCACCCACACCGTCACCAGGGTTGGGTCCAAGCTGTCCAGCGGGGCCGAAAACCCAAAGACCGGCCCTTCGTCAGGCATGAGCCGCCCTTGGGGTTTGGCCAGCAACCTCAAAGAGTCTGTGTCCATCAACCGAGGTCTGGGCACCGCCATGGTGTCCGAGCGTCCTTCCCTTTGACCCCACCCTGGCGCCTTGTGCCACACCACTTGAACGTCTGCACTGTCCATGTCCGAGCCCCATCTCCGTGCATGCACCGTTCCATCGAAAGGGGCCAATTCCGAAGGCTGCAACGCCTTGTCACCGGGGATCAGCCATTCCAACGAATCGGACTTCGACCAAGGCTCGCTCAAGCGCCACGACGCCCAGCCCCACTTGTCCCGCACGGCCTCAGACATGTACGGGGTGGAAGGTGCCGGAGTGGCCCCAGACCACAGCAGCCAAGACGCGGTGTCCACCGACGAAACCTGCCGCTCCAACAGCGCAACCGCTTCGCCTGGCTCCCACGCGTAATTCCGGTTCTCGTCACGGACCGCCACCACGTGAAAAGATGCGCTGGGCAAAAACGACACATCGAACCTTCCGTCCTCCAGCGTCGTGGCCACGTAGGACGGGGTGGCCCCTGCCAGCACGCTGTCCACGGCCCAAACCCCAGGAAACAGCATGACCCTCATTCCAGGTTGGGGGTCTCCTGTCAGGGCGTCCAGCACCCGACCTTGAATGGACAGGGTGTCCAACACAGGGCCCGTGGAGAAGGCGTGCCGCAAGTTGGCGGCCGCATTGCCTTCGTTCACATCCGCAATGGCGTCGCCGAATTGAAACACGTACGTCGTTTGGGGGCGCAACGCCTCGTCCCAACTCACCCACACTTCCCGTCCCCGGACCTCCAACTCCACCGTCCCGTCGAGGGGTGGGCTCACCAACAATTGGGACCTCCAATTGGACGCCTTCACGTACTCGTCAAATTCGAGGACCATGCGCCGGTCGTCAACTTGGGTGGCCCCCAATTCGGGAAAGGCTGCGACCAGTTCAGGTGGCGTCTTGTCTTTGGGGCCGCCAGACGGGGATCCGACCTGGGCGCATGAGGCCAACACGGCGCATGTCAACATCCATCCCCATGTGCGTATCGACTTCATGACCAGGACCAAGTGGGCCAAGCGCGTTCCACCAAGGCCCTCAGCGCCTCCAACCCCTCCACCTCTTCCCGAGAAAAATCGTCGGCCGCAGCGCTGTCGATGTCCAGCACCGCCACCACTTCACCGTCGGCTGCGCAGATGGGAAGCACCACCTCGCTCAAGCTCGCGCTGCTGCACGCCACATGGCCAGGGAACGCATGCACGTCGGGCACCACTTGCGTGGTTTTGGTTTCCCAAGCTGCAGCGCACACCCCTTTCCCACGGTGCAGGCGGGTGCATGCCACAGGACCTTGAAAGGGGCCCAGCACCAAATTGTCTGCGGCTTGGTCGACAAGGTAGAACCCCACCCAATGCCATCCTGTGGCAGACCAAAGTGCCGCGGCCACGTTGGCCAAATTGGCCACGCCCGAGGATTCGCCAGTCAACAGCCCGTCGAGGACTGGGAGCAACTGATGCAGCCTCGAAGCACGGGGCAAAGAGGAATCGATGGGAAGGTCTTGCGCCACGTCCCAAAAGTACGACCGCGATCAAGCCAAGGCCAACCACACGCCGCCCAAGCAGGTGTGGCCTTCCGCCGCCAACGCCTGTGCGCAGATTCTGTAGGTCGCCCCCGTGGTCAGCACGTCGTCGACCAACACCACGTTCCTCGGCGTCGCAGTCGGCTTTGAGACATAGCAGGCCTGCAACACGCGCATGCGCACCGCCCGCGAAGACCCCGTCAACGAACGCCTGTGGCCGGACCTCGCCAACAACGAAGGCTCCACCGAACATCCCCACGTGTGGGACAAGCCACGCGCCAGCGATTCCGAGGGGTTAAACCCCCGCCGAAGCCACCTGCGCCAATGCGAAGGCACAGGCACAAGCACCGTGTCGTGGGGTGGGGGTGGCCATGTCGCGGCCATCCATCGACCGAGCCGCTTGGCAGGGCCGGCCAGGCCGCCGTACTTCATGCGGTGAAGGACTTGCGAGGTGCCCCGATCGTCGCACAAGCGGAAGCCCAAGGCCCAGGGACGAGCGCCCGCGCGCAATTGCCCCAAGGCCAGGCTGCTGGCATCGGGGGGCAACACAGGCCACGCCAAACGGCATCCTGGACAAGTCCCTGCCACTTCGTTTGCCAACAACAAGGTGCCGCAACCCCAACACCGTCCCAAGCCCAACCATGCCCGCCACATGCCCCCAAATTGAACGCGTGCCAAGTGGGTTGCCGCAGTGAATTCACGCCCGTTGGTGCGGGACTCACCTGCGTGTCGGCCGTACCTTCAAGGTGTGAAATTCGGGAAACTCGACATCGCCCCGGAAGGCATGGACTGGACGCTCCCTGAGGACGTCCGAAGCTTCACCATGGCCGAGGTGAGCGCGCCCACCTCTCCCTTGTCTCCAGAAGTGCGGGTGGGCGGCACGATGTGGACCATCCGTCCCTGGCGCGGAACCGTGTACCCTGCGAAAGACCCGCAACGGACCTGGCCGGCGCATTACGGACGTCAATTTGGCACCTTGGAGTTCAACGCCACACACTACCGCATCCACCCGTCGGAGCGCATGGCGGAGTGGGCGAGTGCAATGCCCGAAGGGTTCAGGTTTTGCCCCAAGTTTCCGCAGATCATCACCCACTTCAGACGTTTCAAGGGTTGCGAAGGCCCCACCGACGACTTTATTGAGGGGTTGTTGGCCTTGGGGGACAACCTCGGGCCCGCCTTCATTCAGTTGCCGCCACATTTTGCACCGCACCACGCAGAGGCCATGCGGACGTACCTGGCCAAATGGCCGCGCGAACTGAAGGTGGCCGTGGAGTTCCGGCATCCGGGGTGGTTTGAGGGTGGTTCCGAGGCCGAGGAGGTTTGGGCGCTCATGAAGGAATTGGGCATTGGGGCGGTCATCAGCGACACCGCGGGCCGACGTGACGCATTGCACATGCGTGTCACGGCGCCGTTTGTGCTGGTCCGGTTCGGAGGGTACGAAGGCCACAACTCGGACGAGGCCCGCCTGGACGCGTGGGCGCAACGCATCGCCTCCTGGCAAGAAGAAGGGTTGGAAGAATTTCACCTCCTGGTCCACCAACCCGACAGCGTGCACACCCCAGAAACAAGCCGGCAATTCGCCCGACTGGTGCAGGCGCGCGCGGGGTTGAAAGTGCAAGCCCCGGTCGACGTGGGCGACGACGCAGGCGTCACCACCTTGTTCAGTGGGCTTTGACCCTCGGGCTTGATGTACTTTGGACGCATGGCAACTTCTGTGCGCATTCTGAACGAACACCCCGGCATGGCCGGCCAACTCCTGTTGAACCTCCGAGATGCGTCCACCCATCAGGACAAGGCCG
The DNA here is from genome assembly GCA_049627085.1 of Flavobacteriales bacterium. Lineage (GTDB taxonomy): Bacteria > Bacteroidota > Bacteroidia > Flavobacteriales_D > Sanyastnellaceae > UBA11663. The sequence continues at coordinate 11,881 of JBMZWX010000020.1, forward strand.
CCTTCCGGTGGAACATGCAGCGCCTGGGCCGAGAACTGGGCAGCGCCCTGGCGCAATCCTGGGAGATGGCAGAAGCCTCATGCCAAACCCCCTTGGGCGAAGCCGCCGAGCGCATCCCGGCCGAGCAGCCTGTGCTGGCATGCATCCTCAGGGCCGCCATGCCCCTGCATCAGGGGATGTTGGACGTATGGGACAAGGCGGATTCGGCGTTTGTGTCGGCCTACCGGAAGCACCACGATCGGGGGTTCGACATTGAAGTCGAATACCTCGGCGCGCCAAGCGTGGCCGGAAGGCAACTTGTGCTGGTGGATCCGATGCTGGCCACAGGAGCTTCCCTGCAAGCCGCGTACGACGCCCTGTGCGAACACGGCGCCCCGGACCGACTTCATGTGGTCAGCGCCATCGCCAGCCGAGACGGATTGCGCAACGCCCAAGCCTGGCTTCCAGAAGGAACGGTCTTCCTTGTGGGTGGCGTGGACCCCGCCTTGGACGAGCGGGGGTACATCGTGCCGGGGTTGGGGGACGCCGGCGATTTGGCCTTTGGGCCCAAAACGCGAAGCTGACCGCCCCGCGATTCAGATCAACTGGAACTGGTGAAAGTGGTGCGTCGTGTGGTGGCGCACCAACGCCTTGGCGTCCTCCGCCTTCATCGCCCCGTACATGGCGTGCTGCACAACCCCGTCCAGTGCCTCGACGTCCGCGAGCGCCTTCAAAAACCGGGCGACTTCCGCGTCAAAGTCCAGATCAACCCCGGGTCGGGCCTTGATGGCCGGCATGGTGCCCAAGTTGCGCGGGGTGGCGCCAATCGGTTTGGTGAGGAACGACCTCAAAAACAGCGGGCCGATGAGCCGCGAGATCAGACGCGCCCACCCGGGAACGGCAATCCGACCGAGGTACAGGTCCATGAACCTGGAACAATGCCGCAACATCTGCGCTGCATTCATCGATCCCCACGCAGGAGTCGTGCCAGGGGTCAGCGACGTCAACGCACTTCGAAGGTCGGGGAGAGACGGGGTGTCCAGAGACACCTCAGGCAGCGTCATCACCCGTGGCACTTCTTGTACTTCTTGCCGGAACCGCAGGGACACGGGTCGTTGGGCAAGACCTTCTTTTCTGTGCGAATGGGTTGCACGGGCTGAGGGCGTTGCGGACGTTGCTGAGGCATGCGACCTGGGGCGATGCCGCCGGGACGAGGCATGCCACCCTGCGCGGCCGCAGCACGGGCTGCGGAACCTTGCTCGGCGGTGTTCTGCACCCCGGCCTTCTGTTCCTGCACGCGAGGCGCGGCAGACGGGCGTGGAGCTTGGCGGGGCTGTTGGGCCGACGCGCCGGTCGGGATGGTGCACTTCATGAGGAACGACGCCACTTGGGCGTTGACCTTTTGGACCATCTTTTGGAACAGCTCGTACGATTCAAACTTGTAAATGAGGAGCGGGTCTTTTTGCTCGAAGCGCGCGTGTTGCACGTTGCTTCGCAAGTCGTCCATGTCGCGAAGGTGCTCTTTCCAGTGTTGGTCGATGATGGCGAGCACCACCGCTTTCTCCAAGGTGTCGAGCACGCTTTTGCCCTCGGTCAGGACACTCTGCTCGATGTCCGCACCCACCTGCAAGGTCTTCCGTCCTTCGGTGAACGGGACCAAGATGTTCTTGAAGTCGTTCTTCTCGTCGTCGTGCACGCGCTGAATCACGGGGTGCGCGCGCTGGGCGAGGTCCACCAACTTGGACTGGTACAACTCCTCTGCACGCAGGTAGGTCTGGTAGGCCAACTCCTCCGGCTTCCCCGACGCAAACCCGTCGAAGTCCACCGTGGGCTCGATGCCAAAGTCGCTCAACAACGCCATGCGGAACGCTTCGTAATCCTTCTCCGGATGCGTCGCCAGCACATGGGCCTCGATGAGCTCGTAGAACATGTTGGCGATGTCGGTGCGGATGCGGTCGCCGTGCAGGGCGTTGCGGCGGCGCTTGTAGATGACCTCGCGCTGGGCGTTCATCACGTCGTCGTATTCCAAGAGGCGCTTCCGGATGCCGAAGTTGTTCTCCTCCACCTTCTTTTGGGCCCGCTCGATGCTCTTGGTGATCATGCCGGCTTGGATGACCTCTCCCTCTTTGTGGCCCATCCGGTCCATCATCTTGCTCACGCGCTCCGAGCCAAACAACCGCATCAAGTCGTCCTCCAAGCTCACGTAGAATTGGCTCGACCCGGGATCTCCTTGACGGCCAGAGCGGCCGCGCAATTGGCGGTCCACCCGCCGGCTGTCGTGACGCTCGGTGCCGATGATGGCCAATCCACCAGAGTCCTTCACCTCCTTGGACAATTTGATGTCCGTGCCGCGGCCCGCCATGTTGGTGGCAATGGTCACCGTGCCGGGCTTGCCGGCTTCCGACACCACTTCTGCCTCGCGCTGGTGCATCTTGGCGTTGAGCACTTGGTGCTTGATGCTTCGCATGCCGAGCATCTTGGAAAGCAGTTCGCTGATTTCGACCGTCGTCGTGCCCACCAGCACAGGACGTCCCTGCTTGCTCAACTCCACCACGTCGTCGATGACGGCGTTCAACTTCTCGCGCTTCGTCTTGTAGACCAAATCGTCCCGGTCCTTCCGCGCAATGGGGCGGTTGGTCGGAATGACCATCACGTCCAACTCGTAGATGTCCCAAAACTCTCCAGCCTCCGTCTCGGCTGTGCCGGTCATGCCCGCAAGCTTGTGGTACATCCGGAAGTAGTTCTGGAGCGTGACCGTCGCGTACGTCTGCGTGGCCGCTTCCACCTTCACGCCTTCCTTGGATTCAATGGCCTGGTGCAGCCCGTCGCTGTAACGTCGGCCTTCCATGATCCGGCCGGTTTGCTCGTCGACGATTTTCACCTTGTTGTCCATGACCACGTACTCGATGTCCTTCTCGAACAAGGTGTACGCCTTCAGGAGCTGGTTCATGCTGTGGATGCGGGCGCTCTTGACGCTGTAATCCTGCATGAGCTGTTGCTTCTTTTCGAGCTTTTCCTCTTCCCCGGACTCGCTGTTGTCGATGCCGACCAATTCCGTGGCCAAATCCGGCATGGTGAAGAAGTGCTCGTCCTCCATGTTGCGGACGAGGTACTCGATGCCTTTCTCAGTGAGCTCGATTTGGTTCTGCTTCTCGTCGATCACGAAGAAGAGTTCCGCGTCGGCCTTGTGCATCTCGCGCTGGTTGTCCGCGAGGTAGTACCCCTCCGTCTTGAGGAGTTGCTGGCGCATGCCGTCTTGGCTCAAAAACTTGATGAGCGGCTTGCTCTTGGGCAGGGCGCGGTACGCCCGATACAACGCCAACCCGCCGGCCTCGACATCTTCCTTCGAGGCGCCGTCCACCAACAACTTCTTGGCGTCGGACAAGAACCCCTGGGCGGCCTGCTGCTGCACCTTGACGATGCTGACCACCTTGGGCTTGAGCTGGTCGAATTCGTGTTCGTCGCCCTTGGGTGTTGGCCCGCTGATGATGAGCGGGGTCCGGGCTTCGTCGATCAACACCGAGTCGACCTCGTCCACGATGGCGAAGTGGTGCTTGCGCTGCACGAGTTGCTCTGGCCGTGTGGCCATGTTGTCCCGCAAGTAGTCGAAGCCAAACTCGTTGTTGGTGCCAAACGTGACGTCGCACTTGTACGCCTGGCGACGCGCCTCGCTGTTGGGCTGGTGCTTGTCGATGCAGTCGACCGTCAATCCATGGAATTCGTAAAGCGGACCCATCCACTCCGCGTCGCGTCGGGCGAGGTAGTCGTTGACGGTGACCACGTGCACGCCGCGGCCGGCCAAGGCGTTGAGGAAGACCGGCAGCGTCGCCACCAGCGTCTTGCCTTCCCCCGTTTGCATTTCCGCCACCTTGCCTCGGTGAAGCGCCACCCCACCAATCAACTGAACGTCGTAGTGGACCATGTCCCACGTCACCTCTGACCCGGCAGCGGTCCAGGACTTGGCCCAGTAGGCCTTGTCGCCTTCCACCCGCACCAAATCACGCGATGCGGCGATCTCACGGTCCAACTCGGTGGCGGTCACCTCCACGTCGCCCTCCGCGGAGAAGCGGCGTGCCGTCTCCTTCACCAAGGCAAACGCCTCGGGCATCACCTCCTCCAACACCTCTTCCAACCCTTCGTTCACCTGAAGCTCCAGGGCGTCGATTTGCTCGAAGAGCGCCTCCTTTTGGTCCAGTTGAGACAATGGGAGTTCTGCCGCTTGGGCATGCAATTGGTCGATTTGGGTCAGTTCAGACTCCACGTGTTTCCGAATGCGTTCACGCAGGTCGGCAGAGCGGCCGCGCAGGTCGTCCGCAGACAAATTCCCCAACGATTTTTCCGCCTCTTTCACCCGGTCCACAACCGGCTGAACCTCTTTGATGTCGTTGGCCGATTTGTCCCCGACAAAGGCCTTGAAAAGCTTTGCAAGCATGACACAAAAGTACAACGTGAACCACCCGGGGGTTGGCCAAAAATCGTTGCCGGAAAAACCGTGCCAAAAAAGTGCCCATCCACGGCCCTCAACAGGGATTTTAACAATACCCCAAGGGGCCTTGTCTGCTGTTTCTGTGCGATTTACAAGGTCGCAATTCACGGCATGTTGAGAACTCCTTGCGATTGTGGACGGAATTGGTTTGTCCCCAAATGGGGTTGCGAAGTTTCTTTGAAGGGCTGCTGAGGGGCATTCCATTTGCCGCTCGAACGCAACCCTGAATCCTACACAGTCAAATCCCAATTTGCCTGCGAACCCAACCCTCGCAGTCAGCCCCACCCTCCCCTGAACATTTGGACAGGGAACCTTCAGAAAACCCACGACCATGGACAACATCGACAAGCACAACGAAGAAGTCATCGACAACAAGCAAACCGCCATTGAGGAGGTGTTGCCTGAAAACACCGCGGTCGTGGAACCCATCTTGGAGGACAACCCCAACCGCTTCGTCCTGTTCCCCATCGAGCACAACGACATCTGGAACTTCTACAAGAAGTCCGAGGCGAGCTTCTGGACTGCGGAAGAAATTGACCTCGCGGCGGACATTGTGGACTGGAACGACAAGCTCAACGACGACGAGCGCTACTTCGTCAAGCACATCCTCGCCTTTTTCGCCGCTTCAGACGGCATCGTGAACGAAAATTTGGCAGAGAACTTTGTGGCCGAGGTGCAGTACACCGAAGCGAAGTTCTTCTACGGCTTCCAAATCATGATGGAGAACATCCACAGCGAGACGTACTCGTTGTTGATCGACACCTACATCAAGGACAAGGCCGAGAAGGACAAGCTGTTCAACGCCATCGAGACCCTCGACTGCGTCAAGGAGAAGGCCAACTGGGCCCTCGAGTGGATTGAAAACGGCAGCTTCGCCGAGCGCATCGTGGCCTTCGCCGCCGTGGAGGGCATCTTCTTCTCCGGCAGCTTCTGCTCGATCTTCTGGCTCAAGAAGCGTGGCCTCATGCCAGGTTTGAGCTTCTCCAACGAGCTCATCAGCCGCGACGAAGGCATGCACTGCGACTTCGCCTGCTTGTTGTACAACGACCACATCGTGAACAAGCTGCCCAAGAAGACCATCGAGAAAATCATCCTCGACGCGGTGGCCATTGAAAAAGAATTCATTTGCGAAGCGTTGCCCGTGCGCTTGATCGGCATGAACGCCGACCTCATGAGCCAGTACATCGAGTTTGTGGCCGACCGCTTGTTGGTCGAACTCGGCAACGAAAAGGTCTTCAACGTGACCAACCCCTTCGACTTCATGGACATGATCAGCCTCCAGGGCAAGACCAACTTCTTCGAGAAGCGCGTCGGCGAATACCAGAAGGCGGGTGTCCTCAACAGCTCTTCGGAGGAAGACAATAGCTTCAGCCTCGACGCGGACTTCTGATGTCCCTCTAACCCGAACCTCTCCTCAACCCTCTCTTTCCTCTTCGCATGTATGTATTGAAGCGCGACGGCCGACGTGAACCAGTCCAGTTTGACAAAATCACGGCCCGCATCAAGAAGCTGTGCTACGGCTTGCACGACGCTGTGGACCCCGCCAAAGTCGCCATGCGCGTCATCGAAGGGGTGTACGACGGGGTGACGACAACTGAACTTGACAACCTCGCCGCCGAGGTCGCCGCGACCAACGCCGTGACCCACCCGGACTACGCGCAACTCGCCAGCCGCATCGCGGTGAGCAACTTGCACAAGGCGACCAAGAAGTCGTTCACCGAAACCATGGAGGACCTCCACAACTACGTGGATCCTGTCACCGGAGAGAACGCGAGCTTGATTGCCGACGACGTGTGGGAGATCATCCAGAAGAACGCGGAGCTGCTCGACTCGAGCATCATCTACGACCGGGACTTCAACTATGACTTCTTCGGATTCAAGACCCTCGAGCGTTCGTACTTGCTCAAGATCAAGGGAGAGATCGCGGAGCGTCCACAACACATGCTCATGCGTGTGGCTGTCGGCATCCACAAGGACGACATGGAGAGCGCCATCGAGACGTACAACATGATGAGCGAAGGCTGGTTCACGCACGCCACGCCCACCTTGTTCAACGCCGGCACCCCCAAGCCCCAAATGTCCAGCTGCTTCTTGCTGACCATGAAGGAGGACAGCATTTCTGGCATCTACGACACCCTCAAGCAGTGCGCGAAGATTTCGCAGAACGCTGGAGGCATCGGCTTGGCCATCCACGACATCCGTGGCACCGGCTCGTACATCAAAGGCACCAACGGCACGTCCAACGGCATCGTTCCGATGCTGCGCGTCTTCAACGACACCGCACGTTACGTGGACCAAGGAGGTGGAAAGCGAAAGGGGTCCTTCGCGATTTACATCGAGCCATGGCACAGCGACATCTTCGACTTCCTCGAGCTTCGCAAGAACCACGGCAAAGAAGAGCAGCGCGCACGCGACTTGTTCTACGCCCTGTGGACCCCCGACCTGTTCATGAAGCGCGTTGAGGAGAACGGCGACTGGACGCTCATGTGCCCCAACGAATGCCCAGGGCTGGCCGACAGCTGGGGGCCTGAGTTTGAAGCGCTGTACACAAAGTACGAAGCAGAAGGCAAGGGACGCAAGACCATCAAGGCGCAAGACTTGTGGTTCAAAATCTTGGAAAGCCAAGTGGAGACCGGCACCCCCTACATGCTGTACAAGGACGCCGCCAACGGCAAGTCCAACCAGCAGAACTTGGGCACCATCCGCTCCTCCAACTTGTGCACGGAGATCATCGAGTACACCTCGCCCGACGAGGTCGCGGTGTGCAACTTGGCCTCCATCGCCATCCCGAAGTTTGTCAAGGAGGACCGCACGTTCGACCACGACAAACTCTTCGAAGTCACGTACCGTGTGACGCGCAACCTCAACCGCGTCATCGACCGGAACTACTACCCCATCCCTGAGGCGCGCAACTCCAACATGCGCCACCGCCCCATCGGGTTGGGCGTCCAAGGGTTGGCCGACGCGTTCATCTTGATGCGTTTCCCCTTCGACAGCGACGAAGCGCGCCAACTGAACAAAGACGTCTTCGAAACCATCTACTATGCCGCCTGCACCGCGTCCAAGGACATGGCCAAGGAGGAAGGGGCGTACGAGACGTTTGAAGGCTCCCCCGCCAGCGAAGGCAAACTCCAGTTTGACCTCTGGGGCGTGAAGCCATCTGACCGCTGGGAGTGGGACATCTTGAAGGACGAGATCAAGGAGCACGGCATGCGCAACTCGTTGCTCATGGCCCCCATGCCCACCGCATCCACAGCCCAAATCCTCGGCAACAACGAGTGCTTCGAGCCGTACACAAGCAACATCTACACCCGTCGCACCCTCTCTGGAGAGTTCATCGTGGTGAACAAGCACTTGTTGCGCGACTTGACGAAGCTGGGCTTGTGGGACGACGACATGAAGAACCGCCTCATCGCGGCCAACGGCTCCATTCAGAACATCCCTGAGATTCCTGAAAACCTCAAGGTGTTGTACCGCACGGCTTGGGAGATTTCCCAGAAGTCCATCCTCGAGATGGCTGCCGACCGAGGCGCGTACATCTGCCAGAGCCAGTCGCTCAACATCTTCATGGAGAACGTGAACAACTCCAAGTTGACGTCCATGCACTTCTACGCGTGGAAGAAAGGCCTGAAGACCGGCATGTACTACCTCCGCACGAAGGCGGCCACCGACGCCATCAAATTCACCGTGGACAAGAAGTACAAGGAGCAGCCTCAAGGTGAGCAAGCCGCCGCGGCAGCCAAGCCTGAGGAGATGACCTACGAGCAGCAAGTGCAAGCGTGCAGCATCGAAAACGGCCCCGACTGCGAAATGTGCAGCGGCTGATGCCAGCGACGATTTCTACGAAAAAGGCCTCCTGACGGGGGCCTTTTTTGTGTTCATCCCTTCCACTTGATGTTGCACCCGAGCGAAGGCGCTTGACCTGCTGCCGGCACCTCTTCTCCTGCGAGCAACAAGTCGACCACGCGCTGGAGGTCGTTGCCTGTGACAGGAACGTCGTTGCCAGGTCGGGACCCGTCGTATTGGCCGCGGTAAACGCATGTCGCATCGCGGTCGAACACGCTGAAGTCTGGGGTGCACGCCGCGTCGTACGCGCGGGCCACCTCCTGGGACTCGTCGTACAAATAGGGGAAGGTGAACCCATGGCGCTTGGCGAGCGCTTGCATGTGCTCGAATCCGTCATGGGGGTAATTCACCACGTCGTTGCTGGAAATCGCCACCACATCCACGCCTCGTGCCTTGCATTCTGCCGCAAAGGCCACAAAGGACTCCAACAAGTGGATCACAAACGGGCAATGGTTGCACATGAACACAACCACGGTGGGCCGACCGGCAAACACGTCCTTGGCGTGGATGGTGCCCTCCTCGGTGGCGTTGGGAAGTGAAAAGTCGGGGGCGGTGAAGCCCAAAGCGAGGTCGGTGGTTTCGGTGGCAGCCATGAGGGTTCGTGGAGGTTGGGGGCGTGGGTCAAGACGCGGTGGTCCGCCAAAACAGCCCCCAAGTGGTCAAAAACAAGCCCACCCCCATCACGAGGTGGATGGGTTGGGCCCAGGCGGGGAACGCCCCGTAGGCGAACAGCAAGCCCGTGCACAGTTGGGCCACGAGGAGCAGGAGGGTGGCGTTGCGGGCACGCAGCACGTGGCGCTTGCCAAACGGCCCCATGCGCCAAATCCAAAACAGGTGGGCGGCCATGACCACCCAGTACCCCGAACGGTGGACGAGATACAGCACGTCGCTGGAGGCCAGGGACGCCGCCAGGTCGGGCCGGTCGAACCCTTGCTTCAACAACAGATCGACAAGCTCTCGGACTTCGGTGCCGGTGACGATTTGGGCCAGGGTGACCACGAGTGCCAACATCAAGCCCCAACGCGCCGACCTGTGCCAACGGACGGTGAGTCCTTTGAGGCGCTGGATGATGACGCTGTCGATGGCCAAAATGGCCAAGGCGCCGAGCATGTGGATGGTGATGCTGTGGGGGATCAAGTTGCCGTCCACCACCAGCTTGCCAAGCCACGCCACAAACCCGAGGGCCAGGACGCCAAGCAACGCCAACAAGGTGGTCCGAAGGTCGCGTGCCAGCATCGCGGCCCCAAGCAGGAGCAGGGCCGGAAGGCCCGCCAACGCCCCGAGCAGGCGGTTGATGAATTCGACCCAGGTGTGAAGCGGGTTGAAGATGGCGTAATCGTGCTTGGTGTAGGGCGACCACGCACCCTGGGCTTGTTCTGCCTGGAAATCGGCGGCGATCAAGTCGGTTTGGGCGACCCAGAATTGGTCCTCGACCAACAACATGCGACCTGCCTCGTAGGATTCTCCCAAAGTGTAGGTCACTTGCGCAACGTCGGTGGGTGGGACAAGGAGTCCAAAGCACTTGGGCCAGTCCGGGCAGCCCATGCCGCTTCCCGTCATGCGCACCACACTCCCCGCCAGCACCACCAGGAAGGCCAACCAAAACGACGCCCGGGCAAGAGGCAAGAGGAGTCGCGTCATGGCTGGACGTCGACCGCGCCAAAGTGGGTCACCGCCATCCGTTCCACCGGGTACATGCCGTCCCCGATGGCCGTGACTTTGGCCACGAGCGCCTCCGCGTCGACCACCTCTGGATCGTACTCCACCTTCGCCACATTGACGCTCCGGTCCTTCTCAAAGTCGATCGTGGCCGTGGCCACACCTGGAATTTCAAGGAGCTCCTTGCGCACCTTGGCCACACAACCCACCTCGCACATCATGCCTTGAACGGACATCTCCGCGACGGTGCGTTCCATCGCGCCTTCCACATGGGTCTCTTCGTAGACCGTGGGGACCATGTCGGCGGAAGGACCGCCACACGACATCCATGTGAAGGCCAGCATTGTGCACAGGAGAGAGGGGATTCGCATGAGTCAAAGATAGCGGGGTCTCCGGGCGGCGCCATGGGCCTTGTGCTAATTTTGCAACCTCATGGGGACCTCCAACTCCAAGATGTGGCTGGCGCTGTTGGCGCTTGGGTTTGTGTGGGGCAGCTCCTTCATCCTCATGAAGATGGCGTTGTTCGACACCGCTGGAGGGCGCCTTTTCCCCGCCTTGGACGTGGCCCTGGGCCGCATTGCCATCGCCGGCTTGGCCATGGCCCCGTTGGCTTGGACCCACCGGGGCCACCTCACGCGCCAGAACTTGCCCTGGCTGCTCATTGTGGGCGGATTGGGCAACATGCTTCCCGCGTACTTCTTCACCACAGCCCAAACCCTGATCCCCTCCTCGGTCGCCGGCATGCTCAACGCCCTGACGCCCATGTTCACCCTGATCGTCGGCGTGATGCTCTTCCGAAGCCGTGTCCACGCCCTTCAGGTGGCCGGCATTGCCGTCGGGCTGGTGGGGGCTGCCGTGTTGGCATTCCAGCCCGGCATGGGCGCCGCACTGGGTCAGGAAGCCCTGGGTGGGGCAGGACGGGTGCTCGTGGCCACAGCATGCTACGGGGTCAGCGTGAACGTGATTCGGCACAAACTCCACGCTGTGCCCGCCGCCGGCGTGGCGGCGTTGGCCTTGGGGTTGGTGGGGTTGCCCGCGGCGGCGTTGGGCTTGACGGGCGAGCTGCCCACCTTGGCGTTGACCCACCCCGACGGCCTTCGCGGGTTGTGGGCCATGGTGGTGCTCGCCGTGGTCGGGACGGGGCTGGCTTTGGTGGCCTTCAACCGCATCATCCAACGCACCAACGCCCTCTTCGCCAGCACCGTCACGTACATCATTCCCCTCTTCGCCACGATGTGGGGGTGGCTCGACCGAGAACCTTTGACGCTTTGGCACCTCATGGGCGGGGCCGTGGTGTTGGCGGGGGTTTGGTTGGTGAATCGAGGCGGGCGGAAGGCCTCGGAAAAGGCCCTTTGAAGGTTTGGGCTTTTCAGACTTTCCCACTATCTTCGCGCTCCCTTTGTGGGAAAAAATTCAATCCTCATGTATGCAATCGTAGAGATCGCAGGGCACCAGTACAAGGTAGAGAAAGACCAGCAGGTGTTCGTCAACCGCCTCGACGCAGAGGAGGGCAAGAAGGTCAAGTTTGACCGCGTGCTCCTCGTCGACAAAGGTGGTGACGTGACTGTTGGCGCCCCCGCGGTAGACGGCATGGCCGTCCACGCCGTCGTAGAACGGCACCTGAAAGGAGACAAGGTTCTAGTCTTCAAGAAGAAGCGTCGCAAAGGATACCAGAAGCTCAACGGCTTCCGTGCGTCCTTGACTGAAATCAAAATCACCGACATCAAGAAGGCCGCCGCCAAGAAGGCAGCGCCCAAGAAGGATGCGGAAGCGGCTCCTGCAAAGGAAACGGCTGCGAAGAAGCCCGCAGCCAAGAAGCCCGCAGCCAAGAAGCCCGCAGCCAAGAAGGCTGCTCCCAAAAAGACTGAAGAATAAACCCCAGAAGCCATGGCACACAAAAAAGCGGCAGCGAGTTCGAAGAACGGACGTGAGTCCCAGTCCAAACGCTTGGGCGTGAAAATTTTCGGTGGTCAACACTGCATCGCAGGCAACATTTTGGTTCGCCAGCGCGGCACCCAGCACCACCCAGGTGACAATGTCGGCATCGGCAAGGACCACACCTTGTTCGCGTTGACGGACGGAACCGTCGAGTTCCGCAAGAAGGCGAACAACCGTTCATTTGTCTCTGTGATTCCCGCAGGAGACGCCTGATTGACAAGAACGTAAAGCTTGTGAACTCCCGGCCCCAACAGGTCGGGAGTTCTTATTTTTGGACCTCACAGACCCCGCCCCATGCTGACCCTTCAATGCCTTCGCGAAGAGAGAGACCGAGTGCTGGACGCCTTGGCAAAGCGACACATTGACGCCACCGCCACGGTGGATCAAATCCTCGATTTGGACGCCAAGCGACGTGCGTCCCAGACCGAGCTCGACCAAGTCCTCGCCGAGAGCAATTCGCTGTCCCGGCAGATTGGCGGCTTGATGCGTGAAGGAAAGAAGGCCGAGGCGGAGGAGGTCAAAGCCAAGACGGCTGGGCTGAAAGCCAAGACCGGTGAGTTGAAGGACGCCATGGACGCCGCGGAACAAGAGCTCCAGGCGCTCCTCGTGTCGCTCCCCAACACCCCCTGCGATCTCGTGGCTCAAGGCAAGACCCCCGACGACAACGTCGAGGTGTTCCGCAGCGCGGAGCCACAAGCCGCAGGCGGGGCCGCCAAGCCCCACTGGGAACTGGCCAAGGAGCATGACCTCATCGACTTCGACCTCGGGGCCAAGGTCACCGGCGCAGGGTTCCCTTTCTACAAAGGCAAAGGCGCCAAATTGCAGCGGGGCCTCATCCGCTTTTTCCTGGAGAAGGCCGACGACGCGGGGTACACAGAGTTCATCCCGCCTCACATGGTCAACGCCGACTCCGGCTACGGCACGGGGCAACTCCCTGACAAGGAAGGCCAGATGTACCACATGCAGGAGGACAACCTGTACATGATCCCCACGGCGGAGGTCCCCTTGACCAACATCTACCGTGACGTGGTGCTGCAAGCGGCGGATTTGCCCCAAAAGATCTGCGGGTACACCCCCTGCTTTCGTCGGGAGGCCGGCAGCTACGGAAAAGACGTCCGCGGCCTGAACCGACTCCATCAATTCGACAAGGTGGAAATCGTCCAAGTGACCCATCCAGACCAGAGCTACGCCACCCTCGACACCATGGTCGACCATGTGAAGGGGTTGCTGGAAGGGTTGGAGCTTCCCTACCGCGTGCTTCGCTTGTGCGGAGGCGACATGGGCTTCACCAGCGCGATGACGTACGACTTTGAAGTGTGGTCCGCCGCGCAGGAGCGTTGGCTGGAGGTCAGCTCCGTGTCCAACTTCGAAACGTTCCAAGCGAACCGTTTGAAGTGCCGCTTCAAGGACGAAGACGGCAAGAACAAGTTCGTGCACACGCTCAACGGCTCTGCCCTCGCATTGCCGCGCATCGTGGCCGCCTTGCTTGAGAACCACCAAGACGACCAAGGCATCGTCATCCCCAAGGCCCTGGTGCCGTTCGTTGGATTCGACCGCATCGGAGGATGACAAGGTCAATCTGCGTTGGCCTCGTGTTGCTGGCCCTGGGGCTGAGCCAATGCGCAGGTCCAGGGCAACCCCACCTCGCACCGTTGCGCGCGGCCGCCGCCCAAGTGGACGAGGGCATGGCCCAAGTGGGCGCCTGGAACGTGGACACCCTCGCCGCTGTCCGCGCCCGGGTGGATGAGCGGGTGCGCGACCTCACCTGGCTCATGGCCGATTCCACGTTGACCTTTTCCGTGGAAGACGGACAACTTATCGGAGACTGGGCGCGGGTCAAGCGTCACCTGAAAGATGCCCCCCAACGGATCCTGGCCTTGAACGAGCAAGGGGTGCTGTGCAACACCCAACTGGCCAATTTGATCGGGGCCATTCGCAACGGCGCCGAGGTGGACGCCAACGGGGTGGCCATGGACGACGTGTATTTCCAACGCCAAGCCCAAAACGAGCTCAATGCCGTGGCCACATGGCTGGCCTTTGTGGAAGACACCCGCCGCTTGATCGACGCCGGCATGGACCTCGAAGCCGTCACCCGGGCCCCAATGGACAGCCTCCTCCAAGCCAAACGCGCCGAGTGGGCCCAACAGATTGCCGCCGAATGACCACCATGGTCACAACGCTGTGTCGTGCGCTTGGATTTGGGCTTCTGGTGGGGCTGATGACGCTCATGGCCCCTGCGCCATGTCAGGCGCAATCGGACCTTGAACTGGCCGAGTACTATTTCAACGAAGGCAGCTACCCGCAAGCCCGGCTCTACCTCGAGCCACTTTGGAAGAAGAACAAGACGAACGCCGTGTACCAGATGTACTACGGCACCTTGCTGGCCTTGGACGATTTCGACGCCGCCGAAAAACTCGTCAAGGGGCGGCTGAAGCGCAGGCACAAGAATTCCAAATCCACGGCTTTGGTGGACCTGGGCTCGTTGTACCTGCACTTTGGCATGCGTGACAATGCCATGGAGGCCTTTGAAGAGGCCCTGGAGTTGCTTCCCAAAGGGCGGCCCGCGGCGGTGGCCCTGGCCAACGCCTTCATCAAACTGGACGAGCTCGACATGGCGCTCGCCACCTACCAACGCGCCGAAGAATTGGGCACGGTGGGCTTCGACTACGAACTCGCCAACCTGCAGGGCATGCGGGGCGATTTTGAAGGGATGGTCGGCGCCTACATGTCCTTGCTTGCCACCAAACCCAACTACCTGCGGACGGTCCAAAACAGCCTCAACCGCAACCTCCGGCTGACGCTGGTGGAAGACAACCGGGAATTGGTGCGCACCGCCTTGCTCCGCGCCATCCAAGCCAATCCGGACAACGTCATCTACCCCGAGCTGCTGGTTTGGCATTTCAACCAGATTCAGGATTTCGCCTCGGCGTTCATCCACGCCAAGTCCTTGGACCTTCGCTTGGACGAAGGCGGCACACGCATGATGGAATTGGGGCACACCGCCCAAGCCAACGGCGACCGGGCCACCGCCCTGAAGTGCTACGAATACGTGGCGGGTCAAGGGCCCAACAACCCCTACTTCTTCACGGCGCGGAACGAAGTGTTGCAAGTCCAATTCGACAATTTGACCGAAGAGGTGCCGGCCGACCTGGACGCGATGGCCGTGCTCGCAGAGTCGTACGCCTCGAGCTTGCGCGACCTCGGCATTCGGTCAGAAACGGCCATGATGGTGAAGGACCGGGCGCACTTGCTCGCGTTTTACCTCAACCGCGCCGCCGAAGGCATCGAGGACCTGGAGGCCTTGCTCGCCGAGCAAGATTTGAACGACCGCGTGGCGGCCGCCTGCAAGCTCACGCTGGGAGACATCTACGTGTTTGAAGGGCTGATTTGGGACGCTTCTTTGCTGTTTTCGCAAATCGTGCTGGACTTCAAGGACGACCCCTTGGGGCACGAGGCCAAATTCCGCAACGCCCGCGTCAGCTACTACGGCGGCGACTTCAACTGGGCCCAAAGCCAACTCAACGCCCTCAAGGCCTCCACGTCCAAGCTGATTTCCAACGACGCCATCGACCTGAGCTTGCTCATCACCGACAACTTCAACCTCGACACGTTGACCACGCCTATGGAGATGTTCGCGCGGGCCGACCTGCTGAACATGCAGCGTCGGTTCGACGAGGCCCACGCCACGTTGGATTCTCTCCAGGCCGACCACCCTGGGCACGCCCTGGAAGACGAAATCCTGATGATGTCCGCGGACATGTTCCTCGAGCAAGGACGCGTGGACACGGCCATGGCGTTGTACCGCGAAGTCGTGGACCTGCACTTCGACGACATCACCGGGGACGACGCGCTGTTCAAGCTCGCCGACCTGACCCACCACGCCTTGGGGGACCTGGCCACCGCCCAGGACCTCTACGAACAACTGCTCTTCGACTTCCCTGGATCCCTGCACGCCGTGGAAGCCCGCAAACGGTTCAGGGACTTGCGGGGGGACGAACTCGAATAACTTCGCCGCATGGTTCTCTACAACGTCACCGTCAGCGTCTCTGAGGAGAGCGCCAACGATTGGGTCAAGTACATGATGGAAGAGCACATCCCCGACGTGCTGGCCACTGGGCATTTCCGCGATTTCCGCCTGTGCCACGTGCAAGGGGAAGCGCAAGGCGGCGTCACGTTTGCCGTGCAATACATGGCGCGCAGCGTGGAGGCGTTCGAGGCCTACCAAAAGGACCACGCCCCTGCCCTTCAAGCTGAGCACCAAGCCAAGTGGGGCAGCAAGGCCAC
>JBMZWX010000021.1:0-26924 GCA_049627085.1 Flavobacteriales bacterium
GAATCCTGCCGCCCCGACTACGAAAGCCGCTCACATCTGTGGGCGGTTTTTTTGTGCCCCCATTTTTTTTCACCCAAAACGAAACCCTTTTTCATTCGGTCCCGTTAAGGGGGCTGAACATGGTTTCAGGCTCGCAGCGAGCGCATCGCTGCAGAGAATTGGTTTTTTGGTTTAGAACAGGAGAGCTGCCCCCCGGGGCGGCTCTTTTGTTGTGCGCCTGACTCGCCCGTTGGATTTTTTTCTGACGCCGGGTGTAACCTTTTCTTCCCAGGTCCCGTTCAAAGGGACGAACATGGTTTCAGGCTCGCAGCGAGCACATCGCTGCAGAGAATTGGTTTTTTGGTTTAGAACAGGAGAGCCGCCCCCCGGGGCGGCTTTTTTGTGGCCCAACTTGTCCACATTCTTCTTGGAAGCCAGCCGATTGCGTGTACCTTGGAACAAAACCAAACCTCATGTTCCGCTTGTTCTCCCATTCCCTCGGACTGGCCGCGTTGTTCGCCGTTCTGGCCACCTCAGCGTCTGCCCAGTCCACCCTCGAACTCAACCTCCTCGGCTTGGCCGAAGGCGACGTGGCACACGCCACGGTCCAACAGAACGTGCAACACCTTTTGGAGAAGTCAGTGACAGGAACCGGCGAGGCGGTGGTCATTTCCTTTGACTTGACCGAGGGCGAGTGGATCGCCGGGGTCGACGTACCGGGCTACGCGGTGAACGGACCTTGGACCGTGTTTGGGGAAAGTGGCGGCGCCATCGACGTGCACATGACGCCCCTGGATGGCGGAGACGATTTCTCGTTCACGTGGAACGACGACGAGAGCTACGCCGGCCACGCCACAGAGTTTGTGCCAGGCGACCAACCGGTCATTGTGGTGTTGAGCGATTCGGTGCCCATGCCTGACGACTTCGCGGCGCGTCAACTGTACTTCGAATATGGGATTGTGTTGGAGGACAACGACGAAGTTTGGACCCCAGAAGACGCTTTCAAATTGTGGCAATCCTTGAAGGAATTGCCCTTCGAAACCACCAGCCTTTGGGAAGAGCCCGAAGTCCGCGCCGTGTGGACCAAGACGGCCGACATGCTCGAGCAAGACGTCACCATCATCACTGAAGAGGGCGTCGACTTTGTGACGCTCACCGAGGACGTGTTCACCTACGCCTCTCCCCTGGTGGTCAACTTCGACGGCGTGGAAGGCCGGTACTTCTCGCGCCGCTTGCACACCGCTTTGCTGAATGTGGTGTCCGACTTTGGCCAAAACGCCAACATCATGGCGCAAGTGGCGCACGAGCGCTACGGCTTGACCTTCCTGCAGCCCGGCCCTGAGTTGGAGGCGTTGATGAGCGAAACGGCGAGCAACTTCCAGGATTTCGAGCCATGGGAAAAAGTGGAGATCCTCACCATGATGGAGGAGTACCCCAGCGGCATGCACAAGCAAGAAGGCCTGACCTACCTGGTGCGCCGCATCGCAGGCCAGCAGAACCCCTACTACCCCCTTGCCCCTGCCATTGCGTGGGTCGGCATGGAGACCATCGAGTTCATGGGCTCGGCGTTCAACGCCACGTTGCTGACGTACGTGCACCGTTTGGTCTTGCATGAGAAGGCGCACTTCTTGTGGGAATACACCTTCAGCGACGAATTGAAGGACGACTGGATTGAGCTGGGCGGCTGGTTTGTGGACCCAGATTCTGAGAGCGGTTGGTCCACCACCCAAACCACCGAATTCGTGTCGGCCTACGCCCACGGCATCAACCCCAACGAAGACATGGCGGAATCGATCGCGTATTACATCGAGAACCCGCAAGTCCTCTTGACCCACGCCCCGGCCAAATACGATTTCATTCGCGACCGTGTGATGCACGGTGCGCGCTACGTGGCATCCATTCCCGAGGAATTGACGTTTGAGGTCCTCAACCTGTTCCCGGATTACGTGTACCCCGGCAAGGTCATCGGCACCGAGGTCACGTGTGCAGGCGCCCCTGAGGAAGACAAGCTCCTGACGTTCCGGATTGAACTTCACTCTGAAAACGTCGAGACCGACGGCGCCTCTGGCGCGTTCGCCCGCTTCACCAGCCCTGCCGGGACCTACTTGGACATGTACTTGAGCCCGGAGAACGGCAGCGTCGACAACGTCTTGATCGGCACGCGCTCGGTGAGCAAGCACGCCGCCTCAGGATGGTGGAACCTCAACACGGTCGACATCACCGACCCCGTGGGCAACGAGCGCTTCGAAAACCCCAACACCTTGGGTTGCGCGTTGTACGTGAACAACCCATTGGAGGATTTGGCCCCGCCGCTCTACATCGACGACAGCTACGCCTTGAGCCTGACCACGGTGGACATGGCGAACCCGGTCACAGGTGAATCCGAGATGCAGGCCCTCCGGGTCCAGTTCGACACCTTCGACAAGAGCCCGCTGGCGCGTGGGTTGAGTCGCGTCACCTTCCCCGCCAACGCCGAGGGAGAGCAGCGCACCATCGACATCCAGTCCAACACCTTCCCCTCCAACGGCTACGACGAAGTGAAGGAGCACGACATGAACCTTCCGATCCCGCACTTCTACCCCACAGGCGAGTACGTGGTGAATTGGGCGATCGCCGACGACATCGCGCTCAACACGAGTTCTCTTTACCTGACAGAAGACGTCACCAACTCCAACGCCAACGGGTTCGACATCTTCGCGGAAGACCGGGAAACCGTGTACATCGAGACGTCGCACCCCGACATCTTGCCGCCCATGGTGGATTTGAACTCCATTTCAATCTCGGCGTCTCCAACCAACCCCGACGCCCCCAACGGCGAGACCTTGGTGACCATCGAATGCCTCATCCAAGACACCAGCGACTTCGACGAATTCGCCGCCGGATTGAAATACGTCGCGTACACCCTGCGCAACCCCATCGGCGAGGAATTCACCTACTCCGCGTGGGACGACCTCGGCGGCTCCAACTACTACTACTCCACGTTTGCGCCAGATGTGACCAACGACTGGAAGACGGTGACGCTTCAGCGCCTGCTCCCCGTCGGGTCGGTGCCTGGGACCTGGGGGTTGGCGCACATGCAATTGATGGACCGCGCCCACAACGTCCAAAACCACGACTTCGTGGAAATCATCCACTTCGAAACCAACGAAGAGCCTGAGACCTGCCATGGCGACATGGACGAGGACTCAGTCATTGGCGTAAGCGACTTGCTCGTCGTCATCTCCGCCTTCGGGTGCGAAGGGGAATGCGGCAAGCCCGACATGGACGGCGACGGGTACGTCATTGTCCAAGACGTCATCTCGTTCCTCGCCATCTTCGGCGACAGCTGCGAGTGACACTTGATCGGCGATCAACTTTCAAGCACGCAAAAAGGGCCGCACATGCGGCCCTTTTTCGTGGGCTGACGCCCCACGTTCAAATGCTCAGCTGAACTGTTCCTGGAAACGGTCGGCCACGTAGTCTCCAATGGCCAACGACGCGGTCGCAGCTGGCGATGGGGCGTTGAGGACGTGGATGGAACGGTCGGTGGTTTCGATGCGGAAATCGTCTCGGGTGTCGCCGTCTTGGCTCAGCAACAGCGCCCGCACGCCGGCGCGCCCAGGCCGGATGTCGTCCATGGTCAAGGAAGGCACCAACCGCTGAAGGGTCTTCAAAAACAACCGCTTGGAGAAGGCGCGTCGGTACTCGTTGATGCCAAAGGCCATGTTGTTGAAGAACAGCTTCCACGTGCCCCCGTAACCCAAGGCTTCCATGGTGTCCTTCAAGTCAAAGTCGGTCTTCCCGTAGCCCTCCCGCTTGAAGGTGAACACGGCGTTGGGGCCGCACTCGATCTCGCCGTTGGTCATGCGGGTGAAGTGCACGCCCAAGAAGGGGAAATCGGGGTTGGGCACCGGGTAAATGAGGTTCTTGACCTTGTGCTTGGCGTGGTCTTCCAATTCGTAGTAATCGCCGCGGAATCCGACGACGCGCTCTTTCAGCTTCACGCCGTCTTTCCTTGCCAAGCGGTCGGCCTGCAAGCCCGCGCACACAACCACCTTGTCGGCGGCGTACGTCCGAGACTCGCCTGCGACGGTGGTGCGCACCACTGAGCCCGCCCCTTCGGGGCCGAGGTCCACCACTTCCTCGCCCAGCCGCACCTCGCTTTTGGGCTGGATCTTCAGGGCGGCAGCGGCCATTTTTTCGGTGGCGTTGCGGAAATCCACAATGCCGGTGCAGCCCACAAACAGGGCGGCCACCCCTTTGCAGTGAGGCTCAATTTCGGCGAGCTGGTGGGCGTCGATGCGCTCGAGGCCCTCGATGCCGTTCTGTTGGCCGATGCCGTGGATTTTTTCCAGCATGGGCAGCTCAGAATCGTCCGCCGCCACAACCACCTTGCCGCACACGTCGTGGGGGACGTCGTGCTCCTTGCAGAACTGCACGAGCTCCCGGCGGCCTTGCACACAGTTCGTGGCTTTCAAGGAACCTGGCTTGTAATACAGGCCTGAATGGATCACCCCGGAGTTGTTGCCGGTTTGGTGGTCGGCCAGCCGAGGCATCTTGTCGATGAGCAGCATGGTGCGCTCGGGAAAGCGCTTTTGGAGTTTGTAAAACGTGGCTGCGCCGACAATGCCGCCGCCCACCACCACCACGTCAAAAGAACCGTCGTTGTGCATCGCCGTCGAAGGTACGACCCTCCGGCCATGCCAAGGCCTTGGGCTATCTTGGGCGACATGGCAGAGACGACAAGCGGCACGCACGCCAACAAAAAGGTCCAAAACGCCTGGGCCCTCTACGATTGGGCGAACAGCGTGTACTCCTTGGTCATCACCACAGCCATCTTCCCCATCTTCTACAACGCCGTGACCACGGTGCGGGACGACGATGGGAATTTGGTGAGCGACGTGGTGACGTTTTGGGGCATGGAGTTTCTGAACACGCAGCTCTACAGCTACGTGTTGGCCACGAGCTTCGTCGTCATCATCGTGATGAGTCCGTTGCTCAGCGGCATGGCCGATTACGCCGGCAAAAAGCTCGACTTCATGAAGGTGTTCTGCTACGGCGGGGCGTTGGGGTGCGTGAGCCTGTTTTGGTTCAACCCCGAGCATCTGGAATGGAGCATGGCCGCGTTGTTCTTGGCCAACCTGGGGTTCTGGGGAAGTCTGGGCTTTTACAACGCCTACCTGCCTGAGATCGCCCCCAAAGAGGAACAAGACAAACTCGGCGCGCGAGGCTACGTCATGGGCTACATCGGTTCGGTGCTCTTACTCGTGGTGTGCCTGGGCATGATCATGGGCGTGGGCAACCACCTCACCAAGTGGGCGTTCGTCTTGGTGGCCGTGTGGTGGGTCAGTTGGGCCCAGCCCGCCTTCCGCCGCTTGCCCTCCACTCCCCAGGACCACCGACCAGAGGGCAACCTCTTGACGCAAGGTTTCAAGGAATTGCGCGGCGTGGCCAAGGACCTCAAAGGCCAACTCCACCTCACGCGCTACCTCAGCTCGTTCTTTGTGATGAGCATGGCCATCCAAACCATCATGCTCATGGCCACCAGCTTTGGCATCAAGGAGGTCCAGCTGTCAAGCGCGGAGCTCATCGTGGCCACGTTGCTCGTCCAATTTGTGGCCATCCCCGGCGCCTTCTTCGTGGCTTGGTTGAGCGGCAAAATCGGCAACATCAAAGCGCTCAGCTGCTGCATCCTCTCGTGGTGCGCCGTGTGCGCCTACGCCTACTGGTTCGCAAGCACCAAGGAAGGCTTCTACGTGGCGGCCGCAGCCATCGGCTGGCTCATGGGCGGCACCCAAAGCCTCAACCGCTCGACCTACAGCAAGCTCTTGCCCAAGACAGAGGACAATGCCTCGTACTTCAGCTTCTACGAAGTCCTGGAAAAAGGCGGACTCGTCATCGGCATGTTCGGATGGGGCTACATTGAGGGTCTGACCGGATCCATGCGCAACAGCATCCTGGCGCTTGTGGGCCTCTTCGGCTTGGCGTTCCTGGTGCTGATGTTGGTGCCCAAATCGCACCGCGGCCACCTCTCCGCAGCTTGACTCGAGTCTGGGCACACCCCACAACTGAACACAAAAAAGGCACGCCTCGGGGGCGTGCCTTTTTTCATCTCCAAGCTGTGAAACTCAGTTCACGGAGAACGTCACGCGGCGGTTCTGGGCCCGCGCGATCTCGGAGTCACGTGTGCTGGCCGGGTCGCTGTTCTCGCGGCCGGTGACCGTGATGCGGTCGGCCGAGATGCCTTCCGCCTCGAGCAAACGCTTCACCTGACCGGCGCGCTTCTTGCCGACGCCTTTGTAGCGCACGTTGATCTTGCCTTCGTTGAATTCGTCGTCGTCGCAGTGTCCCACAATCTCCAAGTTCAGGGAGGCGTCCTCCTTCATCAGCTTGGCGATTTGGGCGATGGTGTTCTTGCCTGGGGTGGTGGGCATGCGCTTCAAGAAGGCGTAGTAGATGGCCGCGTCACGAATGATTTCTTGGGCGGAGGCGTCTTCAGGCAAGTTGCTGGTGCTGCCGTAGACCAAATCCATGTCGCGCTCGTCGGCCGCCCCACACTTGCATTGGCTCAACGCCTCGATGGCTTCCACCTTGACGTTCTCCACGTAGTAGTAGGCTTGGGGCTGCTGAGGCTTGCCAGTGAAGCAGTCACGGTGGGCGGTGGAACGGGCCACCTTTTCCTCCTCAATGCTCGCGTCGCCGCCGAAGCATCCGATGATGAGGTACTCCTCCTCCCCGGTGCCGGTGAAGGTGCCACACACCGTTTCCCAACCGTCCATGTACACCATGGATTTGTTGCTCTTGTGCTGAACGTCCGGCTTCTGCACGATCGGGGCTGTGCCGCCGCGCTCGATTTTGCGGTCGCTGAGGACCGCGCCAATGTCTGGCACCGCGTAGCGGCTCAAGTCCGCCAAGCTCAGGTCAAACGACACGCAGTACATCTGGTTTTCTTCCAACTTCTCGGTCAGCTGCACCTGCAAGTAGGAACGCTTGAGCTTGGGGCTCTTGCTGTAGGCTCGGAAGCCCGCGTAGAAGACGCCGTCAGCCGGATCCTGGTAGCCGTAGTCGTTGCAAGGGATGGTCACCTTGCTCTCCTTTTCACGCTCCATGAACAGGTCTGGCGCCACTTCGGTGGCCCCGCCCCATTCTTCGCTGAACACGTTGATCAATCCGAACGATTTGATGTCCTTCTCCTTCGCGTCTTCCGAGACTTGCTCGAAGCTGGGGTTGGGGACGAGGTTTTGGGCTCGGCCGCTCACGGACAAGGTCAACGACAACACGGCCAGGGGTGCCGCAAAGAGGGAAATGTGCTTGATGTTCATGCGAATGCAGGTTTGGTTGGCAGTCCAACGTCGGCGAAAGTTAGTGCGCTTCCCTTGGATGCCCAACGGGTCAAGCGCCTTGAATCAGGAACCGTGCCAAAGCCAACGGCCTGCGCTCAGTGCAAGATTTTGAAGACCGCCTCGCGCAGCAACATGCCGTCGGTGGTGGTGGCGTTCCCTCGGCCCTTCGCCTTCTTGTCTGCTTCCCGCAGGTAGCCGAAGATGCGCTCCACCTTCGCTGGGCTGTACGACTGGGCGGCGCGGGCGTAATCCTTGACCGCGTAGGGGCTGCACTTCATGGCCTTGGCCGCGGCCGAGTCGTGCTTGTCGGCCAGCGTTTGGTACACCAACACGCGGGCGAAGTAGGCGTGCAGCACAGGAACGACCATGGCGAGCGGGGCGTTCTTGGGGTTGGCCTCGAAGTAGTTCACGATGCGGTTCGCGCGTTCGACGTCCTTTTGGCCCAGGGCGCGCTGCAACTCGAACACGTTGTAATCCTTGCTGATGCCGATGTGCTGCTCCACATGGTCCACCGTGACTTGGGTGCCTTTGGGCAGCAAAATCTGAAGCTTGGCCAGCTCGTTGGCCACCTTTTGCAGGTTGTTGCCCAAACTCTCCGCCAGCAACTGCGCCACTTGGTTCCCCATCTCCAAGCCTTGGGACGAGGCGTGGCCTGAGATCCACTGGGGAAGTTTGTAGTCGCGGACCTTGTCGCTCAAAAAGAGCGTGCCCATGCGGGACATGGTCTTGACGGCCTTCAAGCGGCTGTCGACCTTCTTGTGCGGATGCGCAAACACCAACACGGTCGTGGGCACCGGGTCGCTGGCGTAGGCCTCCAACTTCGCCATGTCGTCCTTGCGTTTCCACATGCGCATGTCTTGGGCTTCCTTGACCATGACGAGCTGCCGGTCGGACATCATGGGGAAGCGACGCGCCGCGGCGAGCACCTCGTCCACGTCCGTATCGCGCCCGTACAGCACCGTCTCGTTGAAGTCCTTCAGGCTCTCGTCGACCACCGTGCCAAGCAAGGTCTTGACGATCTCCGCAATGAAGAAGGGTTCTTCGCCGTGCAGCACGTACACCGGAGACAATTGTTCCGAGGCGATGTTCCGAACGATTTGGCGATGCGGCATGGCCGCGAAGGTAGGCCTGCGCCCCTTTCGGAAGTAGCTTCGTGCCATGGACCTCGGCACGCCTTCCCTACAGTGGCCCCCCGCCCCGTTGAAGATCCAACGCGGGGCTTCGGGCAAGTTCGAGGTGATGTGTTTGGCCCGACGGAAGTGGGTGGCGTTGGAACCGGAAGAGTGGGTGCGCCAGCATGTCATCCACCACTGCATCGACGTGTTGAACTACCCCGCAGGATGCATTGCCGTGGAGCGGCCGTTGGTTCTGAACGGCATGAACCGCCGGGCGGACATCGTGTGCCACACGACGGACGGTCAGGCCCAGCTGTTGGTGGAATGCAAGGCGCCGGAGGTCAAGCTGAGTCAAGACGCCGTGTCCCAAGTCGCCCGCTACAACATGGTGCTCAAAGTGCCGGCCATGCTTGTGACCAACGGCCTGGAACATGTGGCGTACCAGATCGGCCCAGACGGCACCGCCACCCCTTTGGAGACCCTGCCTCTGTGTCCGGCCGGGTGACCGAGGAGGTGGACCTCCCCTTGCGTACTTTCGCAACCAATGAAGATCTCTGAAATTCTCGCCGTCGCCGGCAAGCCCGGCCTGTTCAAAGTGTTGGCCTCTGGCAGCGCCAGCATCGTTGTGGAAAGCATGATTGACCAAAAGCGCTCCAGCGTGCCCGGCACCGCTCGGGTCAGCAATTTGGCCGACATCACCATGTACACGGCCAGCGAAGACGTGCCCTTGCGCGACATCTTGAACCGCATCCACGACGCGCAAAAAGGTGAAGCTGGCCCTTCCCACAAGGACGGGGCGCAAGTGATCCGCGACTTTGTGGACGGCATTGTGCCTGAGCTCGACCACGAACGCGTGTACCAGAGTGACTTGAAGAAGTTGGTCCAGTGGTACAACCTGCTCGTGGGCCAAAGTGCGTTCCCACTTGAGGCCCCCGAAGGCGCAGAAGAAGCCCCAGCAGCTGAAGAGGCGGCCGATGAACCCGCCCCAGAGAAAAAAGCACCCAAGAAGAAAGCCGCAGCCAAGAAGAAGCCTGCGGCCAAGAAGAAAGAGGCCAAGTCATGAGCAAGCGTGTGACCGTCATCGGCGCGGGCACCATGGGCAACGGGATTGCCCACGTGTTTGCCCAAGCTGGCCACCAGGTGGTCATGATGGATCGCTCGGCCGACGCCCTGGACCGGGCGCTGGCCACCATTGGCAAGAACATGGACCGCATGGTGGCCAAGGAGAAAATCTCCGCCGTCGACAAGGACGCGGCCCTTGGGCGGCTGACCACCTCCACCGATTTGGCTTCGGCCGTAGGACAGGCGGAGCTTGTGGTGGAAGCGGCCACCGAGAACACCGACCTGAAGCTGAAGATATTCGCCGACCTCGACGCCGCTGCGCCTGAGGGATGCATCCTGGCGACCAACACCAGTTCCATTTCCATCACCAAGATTGCCGCGGCGACTGGACGTCCGGAACGCGTGATTGGCATGCACTTCATGAATCCCGTCCCGGTGATGAAGTTGGTGGAAGTCATCCGTGGCTACGCCACCAGCGACGCCACGTGCCAAGAGGTGATGGAGCTGAGCGCCCAGTTGGGCAAGGTTCCGGTGGAAGTGAACGACTACCCCGGCTTTGTGGCCAACCGCATCTTGATGCCCATGATCAACGAAGCCATCCTCACCCTGCATGAAGGCGTGGCTGGCGTGGAAGAGATCGACACCGTCATGAAACTTGGGATGGCCCATCCGATGGGACCGCTCCAGCTTGCGGACTTCATCGGCCTTGATGTGTGTCTGAGCATCTTGCGCGTGCTGCACGACGGCCTTGGGCTGGACAAGTACGCCCCCTGCCCCCTGCTCGTCAACATGGTGACTGCGGGCAAGCTCGGCGTGAAGTCGGGAGAAGGCTTCTACGTCCACACACGCGGCTCCAAGGAGCTCGTGGTGGCGCCCACCTTTGCGAAGTAAGCGGGAGGACTGACCCCAGGTTCCGCTATCTTGCCCTATGGCTGCTCCTGATCCGATCGTCCCTTGGCGACAACGGTTGCACACCGTCATTTTTGAGGCGGACACCCCTGCTGGGAAGTGGTTCGACGTCGCCTTGCTTTGGGCCATCGTCCTGAGCGTGGCCGCGGTGCTGGTGGAAAGCGTCGCGTCGGTTCGTGCTGAATTCGGGGCCGCCCTCCATGTCTTGGAGTTGGTCTTCACCGGGCTCTTCACCGTGGAGTACGTGCTTCGCGTCGCGTCGGTCCGGCGCCCCTGGAAGTACATCTTCAGCTTTTACGGTTGGGTGGACTTGCTGAGCATCCTGCCCACGTTTGTGGAGTTGCTGGTGCCCGGCGCCGCCAGCTTGCGGGTGGTCCGCATGCTGCGCTTGTTGCGCGTTTTCCGCGTCCTGAAGCTGGTGGGGTTCCTGCGCGAAGCCCAAATCCTGCGCGAAGCCCTCCTTGCCAGCCGACGCAAAATCGCCGTGTTCTTGTCCACGGTGCTCGTGCTTGTCACATTGCTTGGCACGCTGGTCTACATGGTGGAAGACGCGGAGGCTGGATTCACAAGCATCCCACGGTCCATCTACTGGGCGATTGTGACCGTCACTACCGTGGGGTACGGAGACATTGCGCCCCAGACCGTCACGGGCCAAATCATCGCCTCCATGATGATGATTCTGGGGTACGCCATCCTCGCGGTGCCCACGGGCATTGTGGGGGCAGAGCTGGCCAAAACCTCTGCGCCTTCCATCAACACCCAGGCCTGTCCATCATGCGGACGCGAGGGCCACGACGACGACGCAATGCACTGCAAGCACTGCGGCGAGCGACTTTGAGCGGCGGGATTGGCGGGTGGTGTGTATTTTGGACCCCAAACCCGCCGCGCGGTCCACGCGCCGGCGTTCGATTCCAAGACCATGAACAAGCCCACACGCCTTTTCGATTTCCCACGTTACCAATTGGCCACCAAGCCTTTGGACGTGATGATGACCATGCCCAATTCCGGCAACCGCGTCACGTATTCCACCGCCCAATTTGTGGAGGAGATGGACGCCGTGTCTCGAGGCCTCATCGCCTTGGGCATGCAAGCCGAGGACAAGGTGGCCCTCATCAGCCACAACAACCGCTGCGAGTGGAACATCATGGACCACGGCATCATGCAAGCCGGCGGCATCGACGTGCCGATTTACCCCACCATGACGGAGGAGGATTACAAGTACATCCTTACCCACAGCGAGTCCAAGTACTGCTTCGTCAGCAACGAGGAACTCTACAACAAGGTCATGGCGGTCAAGGCAGAATGCCCCGCCCTGGAAGAGGTGTTCACGTTTGAAGACGTGAAAGGCGCACGCCATTGGTCTGAAGTGGCCAAGGCCGGCTCCGACGCCCAACAAGCCGAGCTCGATGCCCGACGCGACGCCGTCGACCCTGCCCAGCTCGCCACCATCATCTACACCTCCGGCACCACGGGCCTTCCCAAAGGCGTGATGCTGTCGCACAACAACGTGGCAAGCAACGTCTTGGTGGCGGAGCCACGCGTGCCCGCCGTCGACCCCAACATGGATTACCGCGTGTTGAGCTTCCTGCCAGTGTGCCACATCTTCGAGCGGATGCTCCACTACTTGTACATGTACATGGGGGCCCAAATCCACTTCGGCGAAAGCTTGGAAACCATCAAGGACGACCTGAACCACACCCAGCCCATCATGTTCACGGCGGTGCCCCGCTTGCTCGAGAAATTCTACGACGGCATCGTGGCCAAGGGCCGTTCAGCCGGCGGCGTGAAAGCTGCCATCTTCAACTGGGCCGTGAACGTGGCGTTGGAATGGGAGCCCGACAAAGGAGGTCTCTACCAAGTGAAGTTGAACTTGGCGCGCAAGCTGGTCTTCGGCAAGGTGAAAGAGGCCCTCGGACTCAGTGGCATTGAAGCCGTGGCGTCCGGATCTGCGGCCTTGCAACCTCGGTTGGCACGATTCTTCAACGGGGCCGGGATCACGGTGTTGGAAGGCTACGGCCTCACAGAGACCTCGCCCGTGGTCAGCGTGAACACCACCAACGGCGACAACATGCTTCGGATCGGAAGCGTGGGCAAGTTGGCCGACGGCGTGAGCGTGAAGATTGCGGACGACGGGGAAATCCTCGTCCAAGGGCCCAACGTGATGATGGGCTACTACAAGGACCCCGAGAAAACCGCTGAAGTCCTCAAGGACGGTTGGTTCCACACCGGCG
Source organism: Flavobacteriales bacterium (assembly GCA_049627085.1). Classification (GTDB taxonomy): domain Bacteria; phylum Bacteroidota; class Bacteroidia; order Flavobacteriales_D; family Sanyastnellaceae; genus UBA11663. Next base: position 12,619 of record JBMZWX010000021.1, read on the forward strand.
ACATCGGTGTGATCGAGGACGGCTTCCTGCGCATCACCGACCGCAAAAAAGAAATCTTCAAGACTTCAGGCGGCAAGTACGTCGCCCCGACGTTGTTGGAGAACGCGCTCAAGGCGTCCCTGTTCATCGAACAGGTCATGGTGGTGGGCGAGAACCGCAAGCACCCCGCAGCCTTGGTCGTGCCCGACGCCGTGACGGTGGAAGAATGGTGCAAGCGCCACGACCACACCTTCCCTGGTTTGGACGGCATCGCCAACGACGTGGTGATTCGGGAGCGTTTGGAAAAGGAAGTGGCGGAGCTCATGGCGCCGTTTGCCAAGTGGGAACAGGTGAAAAAGGTGCACTTCTTGCCCGCGCCCCTGTCCATTGAGGGCGGCGAATTGACACCCACTTTGAAGCTCAAGCGCAAGCCCATCATGACCAAGTACGCCGAGGCGATCGAGGGCATGTACGCTTGATGCTGGACTGGCTCATCGACATCGACACGGCGCTGTTTTTGGCGCTGAACGGCGCCCTCCCTTGGCTGGACGGGCTCATGTGGTGGGTCAGCGTGCCCTGGGTTTGGGTGCCCTTGTACCTCTTCATGCTTTGGCGTTTGGCCCAACGCCATCCCAACTGGCAGCCTCGGGTCGCCATGGTGGTGGGCATCGCATTGTGCGTCACCGCCACGGACATGGTGTCGGCCAAAGTGCTCAAGCCCTCCGTGGCGCGCCTGCGCCCCTCCCATGAACCTGCCCTGGCGGCCGACATCCACCTCCTGGAGGAGCGGCCGGGCCAAACCTACACCGGCGGACGCTACGGCTTCGTGTCCTCGCACGCCGCCAACCACATGGGCATCGCGGTCCTCATGGGCTCCCTGCTCGGGGGCTTCTGGCTCCGCGGCTTGGTGCTTTGGGCTGTGTTGATTGGTTGGAGCCGCATTCACCTCGGCGTGCACTACCCCGGCGACGTCTTGTGCGGATGGCTTGTGGGCTGGGGACTGGGTGCGGCAGCGCTGACCTTCGTTCGTCGAACCCTCCACCTCTGCCCCACCCCATGACCCCCACACTCACCACCTGGATCGCGGTGTTCCTCGGCGGCGGGCTGGGGAGCGTCCTTCGCTTCGCAGTCGGCCAAGGGCTGTCGTCCATCCTGTCACCTTCTGACACGGCGTTTCCATGGGCCGTCCTGGCGGCCAACGTCTTGGCCACGGGACTTCTGGCCTGGACCTCCGTGGCGGGGGCCGACGCCTGGGGCAAATCCTCGGCCATGTGGTTCTTCCTCACGGTGGGGGTCTGCGGCGGGTTCAGCACCTTTTCCACGTTTGCTTGGGACACGTTGCGCCTGATGCAACAAGGCGGCTTGGGCCTGGCCTTGCTCAACATGGCCATTTCTGTGGGAGGGTGCGTCCTCACCGCGTGGTGGGTCGCCAAGTCGTGCGCGACTTCCTGACGGCATCTTGACGGGGCCCGACGGGTCGAGGTTATCTTGGGCGCACGATGAACATTCGCCTCCTCACCGCATGCCTGCTCGTGGCGGGATGCACGGTCCAGACCGACGTCCGAATCCAAACCCAAGACACCCAAGCCCGCCCCAAGTTGGTGGTGGGAATCACCGTGGACCAAATGCGTGCCGACTACCTCACCCGCTTCGGGGCGTGGGACGACGTTGACTCGCCCGCGACGTTCGGAGAGGGCGGCTTCCGACGCATGGTCGAGGAAGGATTTGCGTGTCGTGACCACCATTTTGGCTACGCCCCCACCTACACGGGGCCGGGCCACGCCTCCATCTACACCGGAACAACCCCCGCCGTGCACGGCATTGTCGGCAACAATTGGTACGACCGCGCCGCCAAGGAAAGCGTGTACTGCGCGTCAGACACGTCCGTGCGCGGGGTGAGCAACGACGGCCTCGATGAAGACGGTTCTGCACTTGGCGGGTCTGGCAAAATGTCCCCCGCCCGCCTTCTTTCCACCACGCTGGGCGACGAGCTCAAGGTGGCGACAGGCGGAACCGCCAAAGTCTTCGGGATGAGCATGAAAGACCGTGGGGCCATCTTGCCGGCCGGCCATGCCGCGGACGGCGCGTTTTGGTTTTTCGGCAAAGACCGAGGTCAGTTCATTTCGAGCAACCACTACGGCGAGGCCTTGCCCGACTGGCTGCAAGACTTCAACAGCGAAGGGCGCGCCCAGGCGCTGATGGACGAAGGTTGGAACAAGCTTCATCCCGACGACATGTATGCCCAATGCTTGCCCGACAACAACCCGTACGAAGGGGCGTTCAAGGGGGAGCTCAAGCCCACCTTCCCCTACGACCTGAATGCCCTGGCCGAGGAGAACGGCGGGTTCGACGTGCTCAAGGGCACACCTGGCGGCAACACGCTGATTGTGGATGTGGCGCTGGCGGCCGTCCAAGGGGCTGAGTTGGGCCAAGACGACGTGACCGACTTGCTGGCGCTCAGCTTCAGCGCCACCGACTACGTGGGCCACCGTGTGGGACCGCACGCGCAGGAAACGATGGACATGTACCTCCGGCTGGACGCCGAATTGGCGCGGTTGTTTGACGCGCTGGACGACTTGGTCGGTCCAGGTGCATGGACCGCCTTTTTGTCCGCCGACCACGGCGGAGCCAACGTGCCTTCCCACATGGCTTCCCTTGGCATGCCTGCCGACTACTGGAAGCCCGGCAACCTGATGGACGAGGTGGAAGAGCTTCTGCAAGACCGTTTTGGATTCACCCCCCGCGACCAACCTTGGATCTTGCGCCAGAGCAACGACCAAGTCTTCCTGAACCACGACTTGTTGCACCAGCGAGGCATGGACAGAAACACCATGGCGCGGTTTGTGGCCGAGCGCTGCGCGCCCCATCCGGGCCTGAGCAAGGCCATCGCGGCGTGCGACGCCCCGGCGTTGGCCGCCACCGACCCTGTGGTCGAGCGCCTCATTCGAGGACACCGCCCAGGCCATTCTGGAGACGTGTTCCTTGTGCCGCAGCCAGGTTGGATCGACTACGGCCGCACGGGCACCACGCACGGATCGGCTTTCGCGCACGACACCCATGTGCCGGCGTTGTTCCTGGGGTGCGGTGTGCCCCATGGCGAGACGTTCAACACGACGTACATCCGGGATTTGGCCCCCACGGTGGCGCAAATCATGCAGACGCCTTACCCCAACGGCACCACAGGCACGCCAATCGCAGACCTGCTCAACTCCCCCGGTCGATGAGCGTTCAGGTCACAGTGACGCGCGACGTGGCAGCCCAAAAACTCCACTTCGACGCCACGTTCCCAGCCTCGTCGGCGCCTTGGACGCTGCAACTGCCAACCTGGAGACCAGGACGCTACGAGCTCGCCAACTTCGCCCAATACATGATGTGGGTCAAGGGCATTGCGGCGGACGGCACGGAAACGCGGCTGTCCAAGTCGGACCTGCACAGCTGGAACGTGCCGGCTGGTGTGAACAGGGTGTCGTGGCTGTTTCACGCCGACATCCTCAACGCCGGATCGACGTGCGTCGAGTCCGACCTGTTCTACGTCAACCCCGTGAATTGCTTCATGTACGACGTCAGCCGGCCGGACTTGCCCTATGAGATTCGGCTGGCCGACTTGACGTTGGCGGAGGGCGAAGCGTCAGGGTGGGCCTTGGCGACGGCGTTGCCTTGGACCCTGGAAGAGGGCATCCCTGTGATGCGGGCACGCGATGTGCAGCACGTGATGGACGCCCCATGGGTGGCTTCCCCCAAACTTTGGCACGACAGCTACCGCGAGCAAGGCGTGGATTTCCACGTGTGGGTGCACGACACCCTGCCCGCCGACCCCGCGCGGTTCATGTCGGAGCATGTGGCCTTCTCCCGTGCGCAGCTCAGTTATTTCGGGTCTTTCCCCACCGAAGAGTACCATTTTCTCTACCTGTTTCCTGACCGCGATGTCCGTCACGGCGTGGAACACGAAGACAGCACGGTCATCGCCTTGGGGCCGGCCGAGCGCGTCAAGTCGGAAGAAGGCCACATGGAAATCATCGGCATCGCCAGCCATGAATTGTACCACGCTTGGAACGTCAAACGCATCCGCCCTGCAGAGTGGACGCCCTACGATTTCACCCAAGCATGTCCCTCTGAATTGGGGTACATCGCCGAAGGGGTGACCACCTACATGGGCGACTTGTTCTTGTTTGAAGCAGGGGTTGTCGACTTGGAAGGGTGGTGCGGCTTGATGACAAAACTCCTGGAACGGCACCTGAACAACCCTGGCAGGCTCAACATGAGCGTCGCCGCGTCGAGCTTTGACACTTGGCTGGATGGGTATCGCCTCGGCGTGCCAGGACGCAAGGGCAGCATCTACGTCGAAGGCGCCGTCCTGGCTTTCCTGTGCGATTGCCGAATCATGGCCGCCACAGACGGCCAAGCCTCGCTGAGCACAGCGATGCGGTTGCTGTGGGAACGCTTTGGACGACCTCGCAAGGGACTCGCAGCCTCAGACTATTGGGACGTCCTGGCGGAAGTCGCGGGCGAACCGCTGGACGACCTTCGACGCGACCACGCCGAAGGCACCAAGGACACGTGGCAACCACTGGTGGACGCCATGGCGACCCAAGGATTGGAATTGTCGAAGCGCGTGGACGACAAGGGCCTCACGCGGGTGAGCTTGACCCCTCAGAATCCCCCCGCCCCGCCCATGGCGTAACGGATCAGGTTGGCGCCCATGCGCAGGGCCTCCAGCCTCACTTCTTCCGGGTCGCGGTGCACTTGGTAGTCCTCCCATCCGTCTCCGAGGTCGCATTCGTGGTCGTAGAAACAGACCAATCTTCCTTGGTGGAACAAGCCAAATCCGCGCGGTGGCAAGTCGTCGTGCTCGTGGATTTTGGGCAACCCTTGGGCGAAGTCAAACTGCTGGTGGTAGACCGGATGGTCGAAAGGCACCTCCACCCATTCCGCGTCGGGAAAGACCTTGGCCATTGCGGCGCGCACGTACACGTCCATTCCGTAATTGTCGCTGATGTGCAAGAACCCTCCTGCTTGCAAGTACGTGCGCAACTGCTCCGCTTCTCGGTTGGAAAACAGCACGTTGCCGTGACCGGTCATGTGCACCCAGGGGTGGTTGAAGAGGTCAGGCGACCCCACCTCCACGTAGGGCACTTCGTCGCTGAGGGACATGCCCATCTCGGTGTTGCAGAAGTCCACGAGGTTGGGGACCGCCGTGGGGTTGGCGTACCAATCGCCCCCACCCCGGTACTGCAACACGGCCAATTGGACGTCTGCGGAGGTTTGGGCCAAGGCCGCTTGCATGGCTCCGGCGCTCAGCACCACAAAGGCCATCACCCGCACCCAAAATCCTCGGCTCCGCGTAACCTTTTGCATGCCACGAAGGTATGCTTTTCGCGCGCTGCGCCTGGATTTTTTGATTATATTCGCGCACCTGAAAATGAACCCTAGCGATCATGCAGAATAAGAACATTCTTGTCGTCTTCACTGTGCTGTTGGCCTTTGCGACGTTGTACACCCTGTCCTTCAACTGGGTGGCGAGTGGATTTGAAACCACGGCAGATGAATACGGAGCCTACGTGGCCGACTCCTTGGAAAGTGCAGGCGCACTCGGAGACCAAACCTTCGACGAAGCCGCGGCCCAAGCAGCCCGTGAGTTCTTGCGCGACAGCGCCACCGCGGAGATCTACCCGGTGTTTGGGCACTCGTACCGTCACGTCAAGGAGCAAGAGCTGAACCTCGGCCTCGATCTGAAAGGTGGCATGAGCGTCACCCTGGAAGTCAGCTTGCCTGACCTCATCGTGGCCTTGTCCGACTACAGCGACAACGCGGATTTCCGCGGCGCCCTGGCCGACGCCAAGGCCCTGCGCAAAACCACCGGCGACGACTTCGTGACGTTGTTCGAGCGTGCTTGGACCGAGCGCGCCCCTGAGGTGGAGTTGTGGCGCATCTTCCACAACATGGAGAACAAAGACCTCTTCCCTGCGAAGAGCTCGGACGGCGAGATCTTTGAAATCCTTCGCGCGGAAGCCCAAACCGCCATCGACAACACCGAGAGCATCATCCGCAAGCGGATCGACCAACTCGGCGTGGCCCAGCCCAACGTGCAGAAGCTCCAAAACGGCCGCATCCTGGTGGAACTTCCTGGCATCGACGACCGCGAGCGTGCACGCAAGCAGTTGAAGAGCACAGCCAACCTCGAATTCTGGGAAACCTACTTCAACGACGAAGTCATCGGCCGTCTCGGCGCCGCCAACGAAGCGTTGGCCCAGGTGCAGAGCCCTGAACTCTTCGGGGAGGACGCGCCCGCAGATTCGACGTTGACCCAAGACCAACTCCGCGCCAAAAACCCACTCTTCTCTGTCTTCCAGCTCGAGTTGGGACGTCGTTCCGCCGTGGTCGGTTACACCTTGGCCAGCGACACCAACCGCGTGAACGACTTGTTGAGCCAGCCCGCAGCCCGTGAGGCCTTGGGCAGCGACCTGCGCCTCTTGTGGGAAGCCAAGCCCGCCACCAACGTGGCCCAACTCTTCGCCATCAAGGACCCATCCGGCAAAGGCAAAGCGGAGTTGAGCGGCAAAAGCATCGTGGACGCCCGCGTCAGCTACGACGAAATTGGAGATGTGGTGGTCAGCATGACCATGAACAGCGAAGGCGCTGTGGCATGGGGTCAAATGACCGAGCGCTGCGCCAACGAAAACAACCGCGCTGTGGCCGTCGTGTTGGACAACCTCGTGTTCAGCGCCCCCAACGTGCAAACCGCCATCACCAACGGCCGTTCCCAAATCAGCTTTGGTTCTGGCCAGTCTGCAGAAGACAAGTTGGCTGAAGCGGAGGACCTCGCTGGTCTTTTGAAAGCTGGCTCTCTCCCCGCCCCTGCCCGCATTGTGGACGAGGTGAGCGTGGGACCGCAGCTCGGTGAAGAGAACATCAACGCCGGTTTGAGCTCGTTCGTCATTGCCCTTCTCGTGGTGTTGGCCTACATGATCTTCTACTACCGCGGCGCCGGTTTGGTGTCCAACGTGGCCTTGATCGCCAACCTCTTCTTCTTGATCGGAGCGTTGGCCTCTTTGGGGGCTGCACTGACCCTTCCAGGCATCGCAGGCATCGTCTTGACCATCGGCATGGCGGTCGACGCCAACGTGCTCATTTACGAGCGCATCCGCGAGGAGATGCGCGGTGGGAAAGGGTTGATGGTCGCCCTGAAAGAAGGCTACGCGAAGGCGTACAGCGCCATCATCGACGCGAACATCACCACGTTGCTCACCGCGTTTGTGTTGTACAGCTTCGGCAGCGGCGCCATTCGCGGATTCGCGACCACCTTGATCATCGGCATCTTCACGTCGCTCTTCAGCGCGATTGTGTTGACCCGCCTCATCTTCTTCTCTCGCCTTGAGAACAAGAAGGGCATCAGCTTCTACACGGAGGCCACCAAGGACTGGTTCACCAACACTGCGGTGAACTTCATTGGCAACCGTCGCCGTTTCTACGTGCTGAGCGCCATTGTGGTCTTGGCGGGCATCGGCTCGTTGACCACCAAGGGCCTCAACTACGGCGTGGAGTTCTCTGGAGGCACCACCTTCGACGTGAGCTTCGACGAGGCCGTCGACGCTGAGGCTGTGCGCGGCGCCTTGTCCGCCGCCTTCACTGAGGACGGCGTGCCTGGCAACCCCCTCGTCCAAACCAAAGACTCCCCCGAGAAGCTTCGCATCATGACCAACTTCATGATTGACAGCGAGGCAGAAGACGTGGACGAGCAAATCAACGCCGCGTTGGCCTCAGGCCTGGGCTCGCTCGGCACGGGGTACAGCGTGGACATGTACAACAAAGTGGACAGCACCATTTCGGACGACTTCCGAAGCGGTGCCCAGAACGCGACCATCTTCTCTTTGATCATCATCTTCTTGTACATCTTCTTCCGATTCCGGAAGTGGCAGTATGGCCTCGGCGCACTCATCGCCATGGTGCACGATGTGGTTGTGGTGCTGTCGGTGTTCTCCATCTTCTGGGGCATCCTTCCCTTCACCATGGAAATCGACCAGGCGTTCATCGCCGCCATTTTGACGGTCATCGGTTACTCCATCAACGACACGGTGGTGGTGTTTGACCGCATCCGTGAGTACATGGGGTTGTACGGAAGCAAAAAAGGCGAAGAGGAGCTCATGAACAGCGCCCTCAACAGCACTTTGAGCCGGACCATCAACACCTCGCTCTCCACGTTCGTGGTGTTGTTGACCATCTTCCTCTTCGGAGGCGACAACATCAAAGGCTTTGTCTTCGCCCTCATGGTGGGTGTTGTGGTGGGAACTTACTCTTCCATCTTCATCGCGACACCAAGTGTGCTGGACTTCAGCAAGCGCGCCACCAGCTGAGGACACGCTCCGATTGAAATTCAAAAACCAGCCCTTCGGGGTTGGTTTTTTTTGTGCCAAAATGTGCCCTGATTTTCAACAACTTAGGTCTTGGGTTTGGGTAGATTCATCCTATCTTTAGACAGAATTATCAGGCATAATGAAACCTTCGTCGACAAAATGTCGTAAATTTATTATGTAACTCAGCTTAACAGCTCGTCATATGACAATTCACAACTGCCAAACGAACACTGCCACAGCACGCCTGGCTGGTCTTCTGCGCACCCCTGCGCTGGCCGTGCTTCTGCTGGTTGCAGGGTTCACGTGGATGACACCCAGCGCGGCCTTTGGGCAAGTGACCCCAGGGTGCACCGACGACAGCGCGTTCAACTACGATCCGGCGGCCACAGAGGACGACGGCTCTTGTGTGTACAATCCGTGCTTCAACCAAACGGCGTGCAACTTCGACCCTGAGTTGGAATGGAACGAAGGTCCTTGCGTGTTTGCTGAGGACGGTTACGACTGCGACGGCAACTGTTTGGCCGACGACAACGACAACGGCATTTGCGATGCTTTGGAGGTGGAGGGGTGCACCGATTCCAGCGCATGCAACTACGACGCGAGCGCCACGTATGGCGACAACAACGTCCTGTGTGATTATTCGAGCTGTTTTGTGTTTGGATGCACCAGCCCCTTCGCATGCAACTTCAACCCCAACGCTGTGTACAACAACGGCTCGTGCGATTTCTTGTCGTGCGCAGGTTGCACCCTGCCCTCTGCGTGCAACTACGACCCCGAGGCCACACTGAACAACGGCTCGTGCGACTTCATTTCATGTCGCGGCTGCACCGACCCTGAAGCTTCCAACTACGATCCTGACGCGTTGATTGACGATGGGTCTTGTGAGATTTTGGGGTGCACCAACTCAGGCGCCTGCAACTTCGACATCAACGCCACCGTCAACGACGGAAGTTGTGACTTCTTGAGCTGCCTGCCTTCAGGATGCCTCTTGACTGCGGCCTGCAACTACGACCCCACCGCCCTTGTGGCCGGTGGCGAATGCATTTTCCCAGAAAACGGTTACGACTGCGACGGCAACTGCCTGAACGACACCGATGGTGACGGCGTGTGCAACCCCTTTGAGGTGCCTGGGTGCGACGATCCTGATGCGTTCAACTACGACCCCAACGCCACCGAGAACAACGGATCGTGCGTGGCGGTCAGTTTGGGATGTTTGGACGCCACAGCGTGCAACTTCTTGCCTTTGGCCAACACAGACGACGGGTCTTGCGACTACGAGTCTTGCGTGGGGTGCACCCAATTCTTCGCGTGCAACTACGACCCCGACGCCACCGTGTCCAGCGGTGAGTGTGAGTTTGCCGTATTCGGATACAACTGTGCCGGCGAATGCTTGGTTGACTCGGACGGCGACGGCGTCTGCAACCAGTTCGAGGTGAACGGATGCACGGACGAAACCGCGTTGAACTACGACCCGGAGGCCACCGAAGACAACGGGTCTTGTGTGGCGATCGTCATGGGCTGCAACACCCCAGGAGCCTGCAACTATGACCCTGCAGTGAACGTGGACGACGGGTCATGCGAATATGTGTCCTGCCTGGGTTGCACCATCTCCACTGCGTGCAACTTCGACGCCGAGGCCACACAGGACGACGGCTCGTGTGAGTTCTTGTCCTGCTTGGGCTTTGGCTGCACTGTGGAAGGCGCGTGCAACTTTGACGAAGACGCCCTGGTGAACGACGGCAGTTGTGAATTTGAATCGTGCCAAGGCTGCCAGACGGAAGGTGCCTGCAACTACGACGCCACAGCCACCTTGGTGGGCCCTTGTGACTTCGACTCGTGCGCAGGGTGCATGGATCCCGACGCCTTCAACTACGACGAAGACGCCACCATCCCAGCCTTCAATGTTCAGTCTGATGGCACAGCGGTGGACGCCTGCGTTTACGCTGGATGCACATTCTACTGGGCGTGCAACTACGACCCCGCCGCCACCGTGAACGACGGAAGCTGCGACCTGGAGTCTTGCGCAGGATGCCAAATCGAGGAGGCATGCAACTACGACCCTGAAGCCACCCTTTCCGGAGACTGCACCTTTGCTGCGGAAGGGTACGATTGCGAAGGCAACTGCCTGGTGGACTCCGACATGGACGGCGTATGCGATGCATTTGAAGTGGAAGGATGCGACGATGAAGCAGCCTTGAACTTTGACGTGGGTGCCACGGAAAACGACGGCTCCTGTGCCTATCCGGTGTTTGGCTGCACCGACTTGACAGCCTGCAACTTCGACGACATGGCCACGGCCGACGACGACTCCTGCGAGTACACCTCGTGCGCGGGCTGCCTCAACCCTGTGGGGTGCAACTACGACGCCACTGCGCTATATGTCGCCCCTTGTGTGTTCCCAGAAGCTGGGTACAACTGCGACGGCACCTGCATCAACCCCTCGACGTACACCTACCTTGACGGGGACAATGCAGGCGAGGTGATTTGCGAGGAATTCTTGAGCTTCGGCTGCACGGACATCAACGCATGCAACTACTTGCCTGGCGCCAACGCGAACGACGGGACATGCGATTACCTCACCTGTTTGGTGTTCGACTGTGCGAACGAACAGGCGTGCAACTACAACCCGCTCGCCGACTTCGACGACGGAAGCTGCGACTTTGAGTCCTGTGCTGGATGCACCTTGGAAGGCGCCTGCAACTACGACCCTGAAGCCACCATCTCCACGTTCTGTGACTACACAAGCTGCGTGGGTTGCACCGAGGAAGGCGCGGACAACTACGACCCCACGGCAACCATCGACGGGGCGTGTGTGTTCACGGGTTGCACCACCCTGTCGGCGTGCAACTACGATCCTCAAGCCAACACCGACGACGGAAGCTGCGAGTTCTTCTCGTGTGTGGGTTGCTTGAACGAGGAGGCGTGCAACTACGACCCCACCGCGCTGTACAACGGCGGCTGTGTCTTCGTGGTGCCCGGCTACGACTGCGACGGCGTGTGTTTGGACGACGACGACGATGGGGTGTGCAACTTCGACGAGGTGGAAGGCTGCACGGACGCAGAGGCCTTCAACTACGACCCCCTCGCCACCGATGACGACGGGTCTTGTGAAGCCGTCATGGAAGGTTGCACCCTTCAGGGGGCCTGCAACTACGACGACGAGGCCAATGTGGACGACGGAAGCTGTGAATTTGAGTCTTGCTCGGGATGCCTGTCCGACTCGGCATGCAACTACGATCCTGAAGCCGTCTATGCCGCGGAATGCATCTACCCTGAAGAAGGCTACGACTGCGACGGGGTGTGCCTGAGCGACGTGGACGGAGACGGCGTGTGCGACCTCTATGAAACAGAAGGCTGCACCCTCGCTTACGCGTGCAACTACAACCCGTTTGTGACGGTGGACGACGGAAGCTGTGACTTCAGCTGCGTGGGCTGCACCGACGCCAATGCGTGCAACTACGACCCCTTCTTCACCATCGACGATGGGTCGTGCGACTACCTGTCCTGCCTGGTGTTTGGCTGCTCCAACCCTGTGGCATGCAACTACGACGAAGAGGTGAACTTTGACGACGGCTCATGTGAATTCACGACTTGTCAGGGCTGCATGCTCCCAGATGCGTGCAACTTCGACCCCGAGGCCACCATCGCTGGAGCGTGTGATTTCGTGAGCTGTGTGGGCTGCACGGACCCAGATGCCGACAACTACGACCCGGATGCGACCGTCGACTCGGGATGTGAATACCTCGGTTGCACCTCTCCCTTGGCCTGCAACTACGACGCCGGGGCCAACGTCGACGACGATTCATGCGAATATGAATCGTGCGTGGGCTGTTTGAACGAGGACGCGTGCAACTACGACGAAGACGCCATCTACAGCGGATTCTGTGAGTTCCCCAACGACGGATTCGATTGCGACGGCATCTGCTTGGACGACGATGAAGACGGCGTGTGCAACTTCGACGAAGTCTCCGGGTGCACCGACCCCGACGCCATCAACTTCAACGACGATGCGACCGACGACGACGGCTCCTGCATTGAAGCGGTGCCTGGCTGTACAATTGAAGGGGCGTGCAACTACGACCCCCTCGCCAACCTGAACGACGGAAGTTGTGACTTTGCGTCGTGCACAGGATGTTTGACCCCAGGGGCGTGCAACTACGACCCCGACGCCACCTACCCTGGAGAATGTGATTTCGTGACGTGTGCGGGCTGCACCGACGCGTGTGCGTGCAACTACGACGCCACGGCGACCTACGACAACGGCACGTGCGACTTCGAGTCATGCTTGGGATGCATCTACCCAGGAGCGCTCAACTTCAACGCAGCGGCCACCCAAGACAATGGCCTCTGCTTGTTTGAAGGTTGCTTGGACCCGAGCTACCCCAACTACAACCCCTCCGCCAACAGCAACTTCGACGACTTGTGCACCAACGTGCCTGCGAGCGCTGACTTCAACGGAGATGGCATTGTGCAATTGGAAGACCTCATCATCTTCTTGAACGTCTACAACACATTCGCGCCATTCATGGACGCCACAGGCCAACCCTTCGGTTGCGAGGTGGAGCCCATCGCCAACGACATCTTGTTGGCCACGGTCACCCCGTGTGAAGGAGAAGATTGTTGTGGCGTGGAAGGCTGCAAGTATCCGACGGCGATCAACTACGACCCTGCGGCCACGCGCGACGAAGGCTTGTGTCTCTTCCCTGGCTGCATGGACGAAGCTGCGTTGAACTACGACGCCATTGCCACGGTGGACAACGGCACGTGCACTTACACGCCTTGCCCGGACTTCAACGGCGACGGCTTGGTCCAGATTGTCGACCTCATGAACTTCCTCCTCCTGTGGGGATCGACGAACTGACACCGGTCAGACTGACGTACTTTTGCCCTTCATGGGCGCGACAGAACTCGTCTTCATTTTCGTGGTGTACCTCTTGCTCTTCGGGGCAAAAGGCATCCCCTCTTTGGCCAAAACCATGGGGGAAGCCGTGCGCACGTTCCGCAACGCCACAGAAGACATCCAACGCGAAATCCTCGCGGAGGACAGCCCCAATCGAGATCCCCGAGGCTTCTCCAACGTTCAGCAATCCAAGGGAAAGGCAGACGACGAGCCTCAAGCCAACATGGGTGACGGCCCCATGAACAATCCGGTCGCCTCATGATGTGGCTGTGGTTTTTGGGAGGACTCGTGATCCTTGTCGTAGGGGGAGAATTCCTCGTGCAAGGAGCTTCTGCTTTGGCACTCAAAGCCAACATCCCTCCCCTGCTTGTGGGACTGACCGTGGTGGCGTTCGGCACCAGCACACCTGAGTTGTTCGCCTCCCTGCAAGCCATGGCGGCAGGGGACGGCTCCATTGCCATCGGCAACGTGTTGGGGTCCAATGTGGCCAACTTGGGCTTGGCCCTGGGGCTGACCGCCATTGTGAGTCCAGTGGCCGTGAAATGGGCCGACTTGAAGATGCACTGGTGGGTGATGATTGGCGCGTCGTTGGTGTTCTTGGCCTCGGTGTGGGACCTCGTCATTTCTCCACGCGAAGGGGTCGTGTTGTTTGCCGGAGCCCTGCTTTACTTGGGAGGGCAACTCCTTCGTGCGCGTCGCCACGCCGATTCCCCTCAAACCCAAGAAACTGTGGAAGGCATGATGGAGGACATGGGCGACGCAGGCAAATCTTACGGCGTGTTGGCCGGCCTCTTGGCCCTCGGATGTGTGGGGCTCTACTTCGGGTCGGAAGCGTTCATCCGGGGGGCGCAAGACATTGCCCTGAGCTGGGGAATCAGCACCCACGTCGTCGGGGTCACCGTCGTGGCGTTTGGGACAAGTGTCCCTGAAATCGTCGCTTCCCTGACAGCGGCGCTGCGGGGCAACGGCCCGTTGAGCATGGGCAACCTCGTCGGATCCAACATCTTGAACATCTTCCTGGTGTTGGGCGCCACAGCCTCCGCCGGACACATCGAAGCCAGCCCTGTCGTGCCAGA